>CAJMQS010000004.1 GCA_905215645.1 uncultured bacterium | reverse complement strand
TTAAAACTGTCCTTGACAAGGGGTACGGTTTATCCATCGGCCTATGACGTATGACTTATGACGTATGACGGGGCTGCTGCTCATGCAACAGCCTCTCTTTTTTCATTTCTCCCTCACCGGCTGCATCCGGTAATCTTTGTCGGTGATCCGGCCTTCGGTGAGGAGCTGATACAGGTTCTGGGCCCGGAGGTCCAGCTCCAGCTGCTGGCGAAAGGCCGGGGTGGGGGCCTGTGCCAGGGTGTTCTTCCGGAGAGCGGTGAGAAGGGGCAGCCGGGCGGTTCCCTTCATGGCTCGGAGCAGCTGCCGGCCGGTTTCCGTAAAGCCCAGCACCCGGAGATAGGAAGGGGGCTGGGCCGCAGCTTCCCGGAAGGAAAGGCCTGGGCTGGAAAGAAGCAGCTGCCAAAGGATCCGCCGGAGCCGGGAGGGCGGATAGCGCCGGGTGCTGCAGGCTTCCACTAAGGCGGCAAAGGAGCCGGACCGGCGGTGTTTCCAGATCCGGTCTTCCAACCCTTCGGATACCTGGGTCCAGCGGGCCAGGAGGCCGGGGGACGCTTTTTCCAGGGCAGCGGAAAGGAGCAGGTCCAAAGATGCTTCCCGTCTTGGCAGGCCTGTTTCCTCATACCAGGCCTGGCACAGGGGACGGAGAGCAGCGGGGATGCCTTCCAGGAAACTGGCTGTACAGCCCCGGGTGCGGATTTCCTGCCGAAGGGCGGAAGCACTGGGAAACGGGTCTCTTTGCAGCTGGCTTTCCCCGTAGGCTTGGCCTTCCCGATGGATGGGAAGGGGCTGGATCTCCGGATGGGCCCGAAGAGCTTTCAGGTATTCCAGGGCCAGGAGATTGTTGGAACCGGTGAACAGTTCCCGGTAGGCCTGGTTTCGAGCGGCGGCCAGGCTAGCCGCCGCATTGGTATAAGAGCTGCCGCCGGCAAGGGCGTTTTGCCAGTCGTCCGGAGAGAAGGTTTCCTGGGATAGAGACAGGAGCAGGGATGGGTCCTTGGCTTCACAGCCGAAGGACAGATGGGTCACAAGGCCGGCAGCGGCCAATGCTTCCACCCCGAAAGAGGCAAAGCCTTGAGCGCTTTGGAGGCTGCCGGTGACGGGCAGTTCCAGTACTAGGTCCACGCCTCCCAGCAGGGCCAGATGGGTCCTTTGCCATTTGTCCCATAAAGGCAGCTGCCCCCGCTGGGTCAGACTGCCACTCATGACGGCCATGACGGGCACCGGGCCCAGCTGTTTCCGGGCTTCAGCCAACTGGCGGGCATGGCCTCGGTGGAAGGGATTGTATTCGGCCACCAGGCCGATGACAGCAGAAAATTCCATGGGCTCACTCCAAATTTTTATTTTACAAATCCGTAAAACTTTGCTACCATATATTAGTATTATAGCATAAGCATAATACTGGTTTAAAATCAGTAGTCGATCAGGAGGCAATGTAATGAAGATTTTTGTTGTAAACTGCGGCAGCTCTTCCATCAAATATCAGCTGATTGATATGAAGGATGAATCTGTCATCGCAAAAGGTCTGGTAGAACGTATCGGCATCGAAGGGTCCGTTCTGACTCATACTCCGGCTGGGAAGGACAAAGTAAGACTGGAAAGCGCCATCCCCGACCATGTTGACGGCATCAAGAAGGTCCTGGCTGCTCTGGTTGATCCCAACCATGGGGTCATCAAATCCATGGATGAAATCGATGCTGTGGGCCACCGGGTGGTGCATGGCGGCGAAATCTTCAACAAATCCGTTGTGATTACGGATGAAGTGCTGAAACAGATCGAAGATCTCAGCGACATGGCTCCTCTCCATCAGCCTGCCAACGTAGCCGGGATCCGTGCCTGCCAGAAGCTGATGCCTAACACCCCGCAGGTTGCCGTATTCGATACTGCTTTCCATCAGACCATGCCTCCTGTGGCATATATGTTCGGCGTGAAATATGAAGAATACAAGGACTATGGTATCCGGAAATACGGCTTCCATGGGACTTCTCACAAATATGTATCCGGTGTGGCTGCCAAAATGCTGGGCAAAGACATCAAAGATACCAAGATCATCACCTGCCACCTGGGCAACGGTTCCAGCATCACTGCCATCGACGGAGGCAAATCCGTGGATACTTCCATGGGCTTCACTCCGCTGGACGGCGTGCTGATGGGTACCCGTACCGGTTCCATCGATCCGGCTGTGGTCCCCGTGCTGATGCAGAAGAAGGGCTTGGATGCTGCCGGCGTTGACAAGTACATGAACAAGGAATGCGGTGTCCTGGGCGTTTCCGGTGTTTCCAGCGACTTCCGGGATTTGGAAGATGCAGCCGCCAAAGGCAACGAAAGAGCCAAGCTGGCCCTGGATATGTTCTGCTATCAGGTGAAACGCTACATCGGTGCTTATGCAGCTGCCATGGGCGGCGTAGATGCCATCGTATTCACCGCCGGTGTAGGCGAAAACGACATCCATACCCGTCAGCAGGTCTGCTCCGGACTGGAATTCCTGGGCGTAAAACTGGATGCGGACCGGAACAATGTCCGCGGCAAGGCTACCGAGATCAGCGCTGCTGATTCCAAGGTGAAGGTGTTCCTGATCCCCACCAACGAAGAGCTGGCCATTGCCCAGGATACCCTGAGACTGTGCAAATAAGATGATTTAGGCTTTTGCTTGACAAAGACCGCTTTCATCGATATAATGTAACGGTTGATAATATGATCAAAATCAATGTAGCAGAAATCAAAAAAAGACTTGTAGGGTCAGAATCTTTCCAGTACGATCTTGCCCCGGCCCAGCTGAACCTGTCGCCGGAGGATGCGGACCTGGAAGGGCATATCCTGGTGGAAGGGGAACTTTCCAACGGGGGAGATGTGATCCTTCTCACGGCCACGGAACAGTTCGTCTGCCATGGCACCTGCGCCCGTTGCCTGAAAGATGTGCGGCTGGAGCTGACGGCCCGGGTGGAAGAACGGTACTATCCGGAAGGCACAGAAGGACTGGAAGAGGATGCCTTTACCTATCAGTTCGACATGGTTGATGTTACGGATGCTTTGAGGGAGTCCCTGCTGCTGGCCATCCCGGCCAGAGTCCTGTGCAAGCCGGACTGCAAGGGGATCTGTCCTGTCTGCGGAGCGGATCGCAATGTGACGGAATGCCACTGCGATACCCATTCCATAGACCCCAGGCTGGAGGCTCTTAAGGCGTTGTTAGAGAAATAGGTTGAGTTTAGGAGGTGTAATACAATGGCAGTACCAAAGAGAAAAATGTCTAAGGCCCGTCGGGATTCCCGCCGCGCCAATTGGAAACTGGCTGCTCCTGGCTTGGTTGAATGCCCTCAATGCCACGAGCTGAAGCGCCCTCACCATGTATGCCCTGAATGCGGTTATTACGATGGTAAGGAAGTCGTGAAAGAAGACGAAGAATAAGGGAAACGGGCAACCGGGAACCTTAAAAAGAACGCTGTCCCTGCGGGGATGGCGTTCTTTTTTTATGACTCTTCCTAAAACCAGGAAACTGGCTTATAATGATAGAATAGCAACGATTAAATAATTGTGAGGGGAGCAGCCAGCATGAAATTTTTCATTGATACAGCGAACCTGGACGAGATTCGGGAAACCGAAGCCATGGGCATCATCAGCGGGGTGACCACCAACCCTTCGCTGATTGCTAAGGAAGGCCGGGATTACGAAGAGACGCTGCGGGAAATCGCTCAGATCGTGGACGGGCCCATTTCCGGTGAAGTCAAGGCCAGCACCACCCTGGCCCGGGATATGGTGATGGAAGGCCGGGTCATCGCCCAGATCCATCCCAATATGGTGGTGAAGATCCCCATGACCCAAGAAGGGCTGAAAGCGGTGAAGATCCTTTCTTCCGAAGGGATCAAGACCAATGTGACCCTGGTGTTCTCTGCCACCCAGGCCATCCTGGCCGCCCGTGCGGGAGCCACCTATGTATCGCCTTTCCTGGGACGGTTGGATGATATCTCTACTGACGGAACCCGGCTGATCAAGGAAGTGATGGAGATCTTCCGGCTGTATCCGGACATCACCACCAAGGTGATCTGCGCGTCCATCCGTCATCCCATGCATGTGGTAGAATGCGCCAAAGTGGGGGCGGATATCGCTACGGTGCCGTATAAAGTCCTGATGCAGATGGTCCAGCATCCTTTGACCTTGACAGGAATCGAGAAATTCTGCCAGGATTTTGAAGCGGTGTTCGGCCGCTGAAGTATGAACTTGCTGTAAAATCTGTAACAGATATCCCTGCAAGTCTTGTATTTTATCCGTACTCTGGTATAATGGATTCTAGTGTTAAGACTAGGTACTAAAAGTAGGTGGTAGGATGGGTTCTGTGGGACAGAAAAAGGCAAGACAGCAGCGTCTGCAGCAGCTGCTGGCCAGGAATCCGTTTTTAACCGACGAGCATCTGGCCGAAACCTTTCAGGTGAGCATCCAGACTGTACGGCTGGACCGTCTGGCATTGGGGATCCCAGAACTGCGGGAACGGACCCGCCACATGGCAGAGGATGCCCAGGAAAAGCTGAAAGCCATCACCAGTGAGGAGATTGTCGGGGAACTGATCGACCTGGAAATCGGCGTCAGCGGCATCTCCATGATGACGGTGGACCGGGAAATGGTGCTGCAGAAGACCGGCGTCTGCCGGGGGCAGTACATGTTCGCCCAGGCCAATTCTCTGGCCCTGGCGGTGATCGATGCCCCGGCTGCTCTTACCGGTGTAGCCAATGTAAAGTACAAAATCCCTGTGACTGTGGGAGCCATTTTGGTAGCAAGAGCCGAAGTGGTCCGGAAACAGGAAGATAAATATACCATTTGGGTAAAGATCAGGAACAATCACAAAGAAGTGTTCCGTGCCAAATTCCTGATCGTTGCCATTCCGGAACAAAGGAGCCAAGAAGATGAAAATCGCAGTTGACGTAATGGGAACGGACTATGGCCCTGCTGAGATCATCAAAGGGGTACTTCAGGCCGTGGACGAATATGGCTGCGACGTGGTACTGGTAGGGGATCAGGATGTGATCCGTCAGGAACTGGCTAAAGAGAACCAGGCGGAGAATCCCCATGTAACCATCCATCATGCCAGCCAGGTCATCGAAATGCAGGATCATCCGGGGATCAGCGTCAAGAAAAAACGGGACGCCTCCATTGTGGTGGCTACCCAGCTGCTCCACGAAAAAGAATGTGACGCTCTGGTTTCTTCCGGCAGCACAGGAGCGGCCGTGGCTTCGGCCCTGTTCGGCCTAGGCCGGATCCGGGGTATCGAGCGGCCGGCTATTGCTACGGTGATCCCCAACGTGACGGGAGCCACGGTGCTGGTGGATTCCGGTGCCAAGGTGGATGCCAAGCCGGAACAGCTGGTCCAGAACGCCATCATGGGTTCTATTTACGCGGAACTCCAGCTGGGGATCCCCCAGCCAAGGGTGGGGCTCCTGAACATCGGGGAAGAGGAGACTAAGGGCAACGAGCAGTGCCTGGCTACGTATCCTCTCCTGAAGGCCGATCCCCACATCCATTTCATCGGCAATGTAGAAGGCCGGGACATCAATAAGGGAACGGTGGATGTGGTGGTCTGTGACGGCTTTGTGGGCAATGTGGTCTTAAAGACCATGGAAGGCCTGGCTGCCGCCGTCATGGAGATCCTGAAGAAAACGTTAATGGAAAGCGGGATCTTGGCCAAACTGGGGGCTCTCCTCATGAAGCCGGCTCTCCTGCGGATGAAAAAACAGATGGATGCTTCGGAATACGGCGGAGCTCTATTGATGGGGGTCCGGGCGCCGTTCATCATCTGCCACGGCAGTTCTAAAGCCAAGGCCATCAAGAATGCGGTGCGGGTGGCCATTGAGCTGACCCAAAAAGATGTAGTAGGGCGGATCCGCAAAGAAATCATGCACGACGAAGAAAGTGGTGAGTTATAAATGAGTAAACCAGCAGTAGGCTTTCTGGGCATGGGGTATTATGTACCGGAAAAAGTGCTGACCAATTCTGATTTGGAAAAAATGGTAGACACCAGCGATGAATGGATCGTAGAACGGACCGGGATCCGGGAACGGCATATCGCCGCACCGGAGCAGGCTACGTCCGATCTGGCTTACATTGCAGCCCAGCGGGCGCTGGAAGATGCCGGGATCTCGGCGGAGGAACTGGACTTGATCGTAGTGGGGACGGAATCTCCGGATATGAAATTCCCTTCCGTGGCCTGTATCCTCCAGGATAAGCTGGGGGCCACCCATGCAGCAGCCTTTGATCTGGCAGCCGGGTGCTCCGGTTTCGTCTATGCCTGCGGCATTGCCAGCCAGACCATCTTCAGCGGGCTGTACAAGCATGTACTGGTGGTGGGGGCGGAAACCCTGTCCCGGATCCTCAACTGGAAGGACCGGAACACCTGCATCCTCTTCGGGGATGGAGCCGGTGCCGCTGTACTGGGACCCGTGGAAGAAGGCTACGGCATCCTGTCCATCGACCTGGGGGCCAATGGAGCCGGGGGCCAGTATCTGACCATGCCGGCCGGGGGATCCAGGAAACCGGCCAGCGAAGAAACCGTAGCCAACCATGAACACTGCATCCACATGGTGGGGAAGGAAGTGTTCAAGTTCGCCGTGAAGGTCATGGGCCACAGTGCCCTTGCTGCCTTAGAAAAGGCCGGGATGGGCAAAGAAGACATCGATCTTTTGATCCCTCACCAGGCCAACCAGCGGATCATCGATTCTGCTGCCAAACGGCTGAAACTCTCTACAGATAAGATTTTCGTGAACCTGGAAAAATATGCCAATACGTCAGCGGCTTCGGTGCCCATCGCCCTGTGCCAGGCACGGGATGCCGGCCGGCTGCATAAAGGAGAGAACGTGGTGATGGTAGGTTTCGGTGCCGGCCTGACCTATGGTTCTCTGGTAGTGAAATGGCAAAAAGATGAGGAGGCCAGAGCATGAGTAAAATTGCTTTTGTGTTCCCGGGACAAGGGTCCCAGAGCGTGGGCATGATGAAGGAACTGTATGACAATTATGCCTGCGTCCGTGAAGTATTCAAGGAAGCCGATGAAGCACTGGGCTTTTCCATGACGGATCTGTGCTTCAAAGGGCCGGAAGAACAGCTGCGGCTCACCTACAATACCCAGCCTGCCATCCTGACCTGCAGCATTGCAGCCATGAAGGTGCTGAACGAGAATGGGGTGTTCCCGGATGTGGCTGCCGGTCACAGCCTGGGTGAATATTCTGCCCTGGTCTGCGCCGGTTCCCTGAAATTCGCCGATGCAGTACGCACCGTACGGAAACGGGGCCAGTTCATGCAGGAAGCGGTCCCCGTGGGCCAAGGAGCTATGGCGGCCATCATCGCCCTGGATGCGGACAAGATCCGGGAAATCTGTGCCCAGATCCAGGATAAACGGAACGAAGCGGTACAGCCGGTGAACTTCAACTGCCCGGGCCAGGTGGTCATCGCTGGGGCCACGGAAGCGGTGAAGGAAGCCTGTGATGCCCTGAAGGCTGCTGGCGCCAAGCGGGCCATCCTGCTGCCGGTGAGTGCTCCTTTCCACAGCACCTTGATGCAGCCGGCGGCAGACCGTCTGAAGGAAGTGCTGGATGCCATCGAAGTGGCGGATGCCAAGATCCCGGTGATCGCCAACGTCACCGCCCGTCCGGAACAGAAGGGGGACGAAATCCGTCAGGTCCTGGTGAAGCAGGCTGCCAGCCCGGTCCTTTGGGAAGACAGTGTCCGGTACATGATGGAAAACGGTGTGGAAACCTTCATCGAAGTGGGCCCGGGGAAAGTCCTCACTGGGTTCGTGAAGAAGATCGACCGGTCCTTTACCGGCCAGAATGTTGAAGACCTGGCTAGTTTGGAAAAAACCCTTGCTTATTTAAAGGAGGTCAGATAAAATGACTTTAGCCGGAAAAGTAGCGCTGGTGACGGGCGGTTCCCGCGGCATCGGCCGGGCCATTGCTCTGACCCTTGCGGAACACGGGGCGGATGTAGCCATCAACTATGCTGGGAATACGGCTGCTGCCGAAGAAGTCAAGACAGCCATCGAAGGCATGGGCCGGAGAGCCATCTTGGTCCAGGGCAGCGTGGCTGATACCGACGGTGTCCAGGCCATTGTGAACCAAGTGGTTAAGGAACTGGGCCGTCTGGATATCCTGATCAATAATGCAGGGATCACCCGGGACGGGCTCTTGATGCGCATGAAAGAAGCGGATTGGGATGCTGTCCTGGAAACCAATCTGAAAGGTGTGTACAATTGTTCTAAGGCCGTGATGCGGACCATGATGAAGCAGAAAAGCGGCCGGATCGTGAATATGGCGTCCGTGGTGGGCGAAATGGGCAACGCCGGGCAGGCCAATTATGCGGCCGCCAAAGCCGGTGTCATCGGCTTCACCAAGAGCCTGGCCAAGGAAGTGGCCTCCCGGGGCATCACCGTCAATGCGGTGGCTCCTGGTTTCATCGCTACGGATATGACCAGTGTCCTCACGGACGAACAGAAGGCTGAAATGGCGCGGACCATCCCTCTGGGACGGGCGGGTCAGCCTCAGGATGTTGCCAATGCAGTCTTATTCCTTGTGTCCGAGGAGGCTGCTTATATAACCGGCCAGGTTTTAAATGTGGACGGGGGCATGGTAATGTAGTATCATTATATGTTAGAGGATTGGAAGGAGGTGAAACGGAATGAGCGAAAAAGATACTTTTGAAAAAGTAAAGGCTATCACCGTTGACCAGCTGAGCGTTGCTCCGGAAGACGTAAAGATGGACTCTACTTTTATCGATGACTTGGGAGCTGATTCTCTGGACATTGTGGAACTGATCATGGCTTTCGAAGAGGAATTCAACACTGAAATCCCCGACGATGTTGCTGAAAAGATCCATACTGTCAGAGACGCAGTCGAACTGTTGGATAAAGAAGGCAAATAATAGCATCCCATTATTTTCGGAAGGTCCCTGTTCCAGGGGCTTTCCGAACTTTATCCTGATCTTTTGATCTGAAATGGGGGATTTTTTTGAAAGTGCCAGTGCTGAAGATTGGTGAAAAAGTAGCAACTATACCTATCGTCCAAGGCGGTATGGCTATACGCTTGTCCACGGCGCGTTTGGCAGCTTCAGTGGCCAATGAAGGCGGTGTGGGTCTGATCGCTGCTTCTGGTCTGCCCTTCGATGAGCTGCGTAAAGAAATTCGCCTTGCCCGGAAATTGTCCAATGGCAAGGGAATGATTGGAATCAATGCCATGGTAGCCGCCCGGGAATTCAAGGGCCTCATTACGACTGCGGCCCAGGAGAAAGTCGATTTGATCGTGGCCGGGGCTGGCTTTTCCAGAGATATGTTTTCTGTCGGTAAGGAATACAATGTTCCCATCGTGCCGATAGTGTCCTATGCCAAGTTGGCAAAAATCGCGGAACGGCTCGGTGCTTCTGCCGTTGTGGTGGAAGGGACTGAAGCAGGGGGCCATTTGGGGACCCAGCGTTCCATTAAAGATATCCTGCCGGAAATCCTTTCGGTGGTGAAGATCCCCGTCATTGCTGCTGGTGGCGCTGTTACTGGCAAGGATGCGGCGGAATTGCTGAAGATGGGTGCCAGTGGCGTCCAGATGGGCAGCCGGTTCGCTGCCAGTGAGGAATCCAATGGATCTCCTTTCTTAAAACAATTTTATTTGAAAATGACCCAAGATGATGTGGTTCAGATAGATAGCCCGGTCGGTTTCAAGGGCCGTGCCGTACTGACTCCTTTTTCTAAGGCGGTGCTGGAGGGACATCCTCTGAAGCCCACCACCTGTGACAGCTGCCTGAAACACTGTTCCCGCAGCTTCTGTATCATCCGGGCACTGACCCGGGCCCAGCAGGGGGATTTGGAAACGGGGCTGGTCTTTACCGGGGCCAATATGTGGAAAATCAAAGAAATCCTTCCGGTTCATGAAATCTTTAGACGAATCAAGGAAGATTTGGACAATATTAAGTAGAGGTGATCCTGTTGAAACGAAGAGTGGTAGTGACCGGCCTCAGTGCGATTACGCCCATTGGTATCGGCAAAGAAGCATTCTGGAACAGCCTGATGGAAGGCAAATCCGGTATTGGGCTGATTACCCAGTTCGATACCACTGATTTTAACTGCAAAATCGCCGGGGAAGTCAAAGACTTCGATTTTGCCGATTACGGCGACCGGAAAGAAGGCAAACGGATGGACCGGGTGACCCAGTTCGCCGTGGCCTGTGCCAAAATGGCGGTAGAAGACTCCAGCCTGGATCTGGAAAAGGAAGATGCGGACCGGATCGGTGTGTGTGTAGGCACCGGCATCGGTGGGATCCATACTTTCCTGGATGCGGCTACGAAATTGGTGGAAAAAGGACCCAGCCGGATCAGTCCTTTCTTCATCCCCATGGAAATCCCCAATATGCCGGCGGCCCAGATTGCCATCGACCTGAAAGTGAAGGGCCCCAATACGGCCATCGTCACCGCCTGCTCCACTGGTTCTGACTGCATCGGGGATGCTTTCCGGACCATCCAGTACGGTGATGCAGATGTGATGCTGGCTGGCGGGACGGAAGCCGCTATTTCTCCCATTGCGGTGGCGGGGTTCGACAACATGAAGGCCCTGTCCCGGGAGAATGATGCACCGGAAAAAGCTTCCTGTCCTTTCGATAAGAAGCGCAGCGGCTTTGTCATGGGGGAAGGGGCCGGGATCTTGGTCCTGGAAGAATTGGAACACGCCAAAGCCCGTGGGGCACAGATCTATGCAGAACTGGTGGGCTACGGCCACAACAGTGACGCTTACCATATCACCGCTCCGGATCCGGAAGGGGATATGCAGGTGAAATGCATGGAAATGGCCATCAAAGATGCAGGCCTGACTCCTGCGGATATCGACTATGTGAATGCCCATGGTACCAGCACCCATCGGAACGACCTGAATGAAACCAACTGCTGCAAGCGGGTATTCGGGGAACGAGCCAAAGAAGTGCCCATCAGCTCCATCAAATCTATGACGGGGCATCTTTTGGGCGGTGCCGGCGGTGTGGAAGCCGTTGCTACCATCCTGACCATCAAGAACGGCATGATCCCTCCCACCATCAACTATGAAGATGTGGATACGGAAGAAGGCCTGGATCTGGACTACGTGCCCAACGTAGCCCGGAAGGCTGATGTGAAGGTGGCTCTGTCCAACAACTTCGGTTTCGGCGGTCACAACGCCATCCTGTGCTTCAAAAAGTACGAAGACTAAGGGGCTTCCGTGATGGAGGAACAGCGTCAGAAAGAGCTGGAAGGGCTCTGCCGCCAGCTGGGCATGGTGATGGAAGACCTGCATCTGCTGGATATGGCACTGACCCATACTTCCTATGCCTATGAATCCAAGAAGAATCCCCGGCCCCAGCACAATCAGCGGCTGGAGTTCCTGGGAGATTCGGTGCTGAGCCTGGTGGTCAGCACCCATATTTACCGGCACTATCCCCAGATGGACGAAGGGGAACTATCCAAGTTCCGGGCTTTCCTGGTCTGTGAGGAGACCTTGGCCCAATTGGCTACGGAAATCCATCTGGGCGACCATCTGCTCCTGGGCAAAGGGGAAATCAACCTGGACGGAGAGGAGAATCCTTCCATCCTGGCCGATGCCTTTGAAAGTGTCCTGGGAGCCTATTATCTGGACCAGGGGTTTGCCAAGGTGACAGGTCTGCTGGACCGGCTGCTGATCCGCCGGATCCCGGAACTGACCGCCGACGGCATCGACCGGGATTATAAGACCCGGCTCCAGGAAGTGGTCCAGAAAGATGGTCCGGCGGAGATTGTGTACGAACAGGTTTCTGCAGACGGCCCCAGCCACAACCGGACTTTTGTGATGCGCGTCCTGGTGAATCAGGAAGAGCGGGGCAGAGGCAGGGGCAGGACCAAAAAAGAAGCTGAACAGCGTGCCGCAAGGGAAGCGCTGAAAGGAAAAAATGCATAAAAAAACTGCTGCGTTGGCAGCAGTTTTTTTATGCATTTTATTTCACTTCGTGGATCCAGCCTTCCGGGCCTTCGATTTCGCCCATCTGGATACCTCTCAGGGTCTTGTACAGTTTGGTGAGTACAGGGCCCATTTCGTCCATCCCGCTGGGGATGCAGATTTCTTTGCCGTGGTCCACGACCTTGCCCACCGGGCAGATGACGGCTGCGGTGCCGCACAGGCCGGCTTCTGCAAATTCGCTGACCTCGGAGAATTTCACCGGACGATGTTCCACTTTCATGCCCAGCATATCCGTTGCGATGGAAATCAGGGAACGGCGGGTGATGGAGGGCAGGATGGAATCGGATTTCGGGGTGACCAGGGTGCCGTCTTTCTTGACGAACAGGAAGTTGGCGCCGCCGGTTTCTTCTACAAAGGTACGGCTTGCAGGATCCAGGTACATGTTTTCATCAAAGCCGTTCTTGTGAGCGGTGATGTAAGCATGGAGGCTCATGGCATAGTTCAGGCCGGCTTTGATGTGGCCGGTGCCATGGGGAGCCGCACGGTCGAAATCAGACACGCAGATGGTGATGGGTTTTACGCCGTTTTTGAAATAGGAACCGACAGGGGTCCCGAACAGGCGGAACTGATATTCGTCAGAAGGCTTTACCCCGATGACCGGGCCGGTAGCGAACAGGTACGGACGCAGGTACAGGGCACCGCCGGTTTCAAAAGGAGGGATGTAATCTTTGTTGGCCCGGACCACTTCGTCCACGGCTTCCATGAACATCTCTTCAGAGACAGGAGGCATTTCCAGACGTTTGGCGGAATCGATCATCCGTTTTGCATTCTGGTCAGGACGGAAGGTGACCGTACGGCCATCTTTGGTCTTGTAGGCTTTCAGGCCTTCGAACACTTCCTGGCAGTATTGCAGGATACCGGCACATTCATTCAGGACAACGTTGGGATCATCGGTGAGACCGCCTTTGCCCCATTTGCCGTCTTTGTAGTTGGCCACATACCGCTGAGCGATCGGCTGATAATTGAAACCCAGTTTGGACCAATTAATGTTTACACTTGACATACAAACCCCTCGTTTCTTCTTCTAGCTCATGTTACAAAATGAATTTTGTATACCTAATAATATTAATCATCTGCAATGCTTTTGTCAATGGAATATTAGAATTTCCGTTGGGGTGCCCTCAGAAGTTGAACCATTTGGTACAGAAAGGGTATAATAAATTGTCATTGCATGAAAGGAGCTTGAAGCCTATGATCCTTCCCGTATTCATCCCCCATGCCGGGTGCCCCCACCAGTGCATTTTCTGCAACCAGCGGACCATCAGCGGAGAACAGGACGGCAGCCTGGAAGGAGCCCACCGGCAGATCGAAGCTCTCCTGACCTGGGTCCGTCCGGATCCTTCTAATGAATTGGCTTTCTATGGAGGTTCTTTTACGGCTCTGCCCATGGAGCGGCAGCGGGCGCTCTTGGAATTGGCAGAAATCTGGCGGTCCCGGGGACTGTTCGGGCCGCTCCGGCTGTCCACCCGCCCCGATGCCATCACGCCGGAAATCTTGGCGCTGCTCCGGGAGCACCAGGTAGAAACCATCGAGCTGGGCGCTCAGTCACTGGATGACAAAGTACTGGCTGCAGCCCAGCGGGGCCATACAGGAGTCCAGGTCTGGGAAGCTTGCCAACTGATCTGCCAGGCAGGTTTCCGACTGGGGCTCCAGCTGATGGTGGGACTGCCGGGACAGGGAAAGGAAAGCTTGGCTGCTACCTGCCGGCAGGTGGTGGAGATCCATCCGGATCTGGTGCGCATCTATCCGGTGCTGGTGATCGCTGGGACGCCCCTGGCAGAACTGTGGCGCCGGGGAAGCTATCGGGCTATGACGGTGAATGAAGCGGTAGCTGCCTGCTGGCCCCTGTACCATTCCTTTACCCAGGCGGGGATCCGGGTGATCCGCATGGGGCTCCAACCGGACCGGGAACTGTGCGCTCCGGGCCACATCCTGGCAGGCCCCTTCCATCCGGCCTTCGGGGAACGAGTGAAGAGCTGGGGCATCGGGCAGCAGGTGCTCCAAAAGATTGCAGAGCAGCCCTCTGGGAATTATAATATGGTTATCACCTGTCCGGACAAGATGGCCTCCTTGGTGCGGGGCCAGCACCGGAGCAATGTCCGCCTGTGGGAACAGACGGGGAAAGTCCGGGTCTTTTTCCAGACGGGAGAAACCTTTGAGGTGATGTTCCATGACAGAAAAACTTTATGAAAACGATTCCCTCCTCCGGGACTGCCAGGCGACGGTCCGGAGCTGTGAAAAAAAAGAGGATCATTATGAAGTGATCCTGGATCGGACGGTGATCTTCCCAGAGGGGGGCGGCCAGCTTTCTGACCGGGGCTGGCTGGATGATGTGCCGGTCTACCATGCTTCAGAAGATGGAGCGGAAGTCTGCCACTGGACCCGGACCCCTGTGGAAACGGGGAAGACCGTGGCTGTGAAATTGGACTGGCCGGTCCGCTTGGACCGGATGCAGCAGCACTGCGGGGAACATATCCTTTCTTATGCCTTCTGGAAAACCTGCGGAGCCAACAATGTGGGCTTCCATATGAATGAAGACAGCGTGTTCATCGATTTGGACCGGGAAATCGATGAAGAAACGGCTCAGAAGGCGGAATGGATGGCCAATGGATGTATTTGGGCCAACGAACCCATCACCCTCCATTATGTAGACTCCACGGAACTGGGGAAATTCCCTCTGCGGAAAAAGAATGAAAAACTCCGGGGCACTGTGCGCCTGGTGGATATCCATAACGGGGACATTTGCACCTGCTGCGGAACTCACCCGCCCTATACGGGTATGGTAGGTTCCATCCAGATCATTCGGTTTGTCCGGCACAAGGGAGGCAGCCGGGTGGAATTCCTTTGTGGGAACCGGGCCCTTCGGGAGATGCACAAACGGAACCGGATCTTGGAAGACACCAGTGATCTCCTGTCGGTGAAGGCGGAAGAAGTGCTGCCGGCGGTGGAGAAACTCCATCAGGAGATCCTGGAGCTCCGAGCACAGGTGCGGGAAAAGACCCAAGAGCTGATCCGTCTCCAGCTGCCGGAACAGCTGGCCCAGGCTCCCACCCTGAAAAATGGCACCAAGCTCCTGGTGCTCACCCTGGAAGGATCGGCAGCGGAGGGGAAGAGTGCCATGAAGCTGGCCAGTGCCCAGCCCGGGGTATTGGCAGCAGTATTCACCAAAGACGGTGACCGGCTGCTGTACCAGTTCGCCCTGGGAGATGGAGCGGAAGGAGACTGCAAAGCCTGCTGCGCCAAAGCCAATGAACTGTTCGCAGGCAGAGGCGGCGGCCGGCCCCAGAGCGCCCAGGGCGGCGGCACCGCCGGAGCAGACTGGGAGGAAAAAGTCCGGGCTTTGGTGGATACATTCAGTCAGAAGTCGGAAGTCTGAAGTCGGGAGCCTTCGGATAGAATCCGCCAAGACTGGACGGATTCTGGTGATTGTGTAAAACCAGAATCGAAATCAATCTAAATCAGCCTTTGATTCAAAGGTCCTACACATTCAAAAATTTGCCTGCAAATTTATCATCCGGCTTCAGACTCCAGACTCAAGACTGAACCGCTCTGCGGCTCAACAGCAAGAGGGTATGGCACGTTCCGTGCAATACCCTCTTGCAACTTTTGTAACAGATATGATATAATTTCTAACGGCTGTGAAGACACAGCTGTCAAAAAACACACGCAGAGTCAGGACGCGGCTGTCTTCTCTTTGGGAAGTTAAGCGAAAAATGATCTGCGGAGGGTAAAACAGGAGGAAACAAAAATGGCAATTGTCTCTATGAAACAACTTTTGGAAGCTGGCGTACATTTCGGTCATCAGACCCGCCGCTGGAACCCCAAGATGGCTCCTTACATCTTCACCGAACGGAACGGCATCTACATCATCGACCTGCAGAAGACCGTGAAGAAGGTAGAAGAATGCTACAATTTCCTGCGTGAACTGGCTGCTCAGGGCGGCACCGTGCTGTTCGTCGGCACCAAGAAGCAGGCTCAGGCTGCCATCAAGGAAGAAGCTGAACGCTGCGGCATGTTCTATGTGAACGAAAGATGGCTGGGCGGCATGCTGACCAACTTCAAGACCATCCAGACCCGGATCAAGAGACTCCATGATCTGGAAAAAATGGAAGAAGAAGGCACCTTCGATGTACTGCCCAAGAAGGAAGTCATCGTCCTGCGCCATGAAATGGCCAAACTGGAAAAATACCTGGGCGGCATCAAAGACATGAAGAAACTGCCGAGCGCCCTGTTCGTCATCGATCCTCGGAAAGAACACAACGCCATCATGGAAGCTCGGAAACTGCACATCCCCATCGTGGCTACTGTGGATACCAACTGCGATCCTGACGAAGTGGATTACCTGATGCCTGCCAACGATGACGCCATCCGTGCCGTACGTCTCTTGACCAGCAAGATGGCTGATGCTGTCCTGGAAGGCAAGGCCAGCGCTGTGGATGAAGAAGCTGCTGCCGCTGCGGAAGAAGCCGCTGTGGAAGAAGCCAAGGACGCTGAATAAGCATATCATTCCATAAAGTACAGGAGGAATACTGATGGCAATTACTGCTAGCATGGTAAAAGAACTGCGTGAACGTACAGGTGCCGGCATGATGGACTGCAAAAAAGCCCTGACTGCGACCAACGGCGATATGGACCAGGCAATCGACTTCCTGAGAGAAAAAGGCCTGTCCAAAGCTGCCAAGAAGGCCAGCCGTGTGGCTGCTGAAGGCCTGGTGGCTGATTACGTGGATGAAGCCAATAAAGTGGCTGTGCTGGTAGAAGTCAATTGCGAAACCGACTTCGTAGCCAACACCGATGAATACAAGAACCTGGTACTGAGCGTTGCCAAACACATCGCAGCTCATAAGCCGGCTGATGTAGCTGAACTGAACGATCAGATTTTCGAAGGCACTGACAAGAAAGTCAGCGAAGTGATCACCGAAGCCATCGCCAAAATCGGCGAAAAGATCGATATCCGGCGCTTTGCCGTGTATGAATACGGCAATGATACCCTGGGCCATTACATCCATGGGGCCGGCAAGATCGGCGTCCTGGTGGAACTGGAAGGCGGAGACGCAGAAGTGGCTAAGGATGTAGCTATGCACATCGCAGCTGCCAATCCGTCCTATCTGGACCGGACCCTGGTTCCTGCCAGCGAACTGGACCATGAAAAGGAAGTCCTGGCAGAACAGGCCAAGAACGAAGGAAAACCTGAAAAGATCATCGAAAAGATGGTGCAAGGCCGTATCCAGAAATTCTATAAGGAAATCTGCCTGGTGGATCAGGAATTCATCAAAGATCCGGACAAATCCATCAGCACCCTGCTGAAGGAACACAATGCCAAGGCTAAGAGATTCGTCCGCTTCCAGCTGGGCGAAGGCATTGAAAAGAAACAGGAAGACTTCGCTGCAGAAGTCGCCAGCTTCGTAAAATAACACTCTTGCAAGGGGCTCTCGCTTGTGCGGCAGCCCCTTGTTTTATGAGACATTTTAGATTCAGTCTTGCAGGAAAGATAAAATTCACCTATAATGATATGGAACGAACGGATGCCGGGCAACCGGACCCGGAGAGAATGATCAGAGCGGGTGGATGGCTTCTTGTTCAAGATCTGCGGAACTCTGTGGGAGGTACTGTCAGTGTCGGGTAAAAGAAAGTTCAAGCGCGTAATTCTGAAACTCAGTGGGGAAGCCCTGGCCGGTGAAAAAGGCTACGGAATCGATCCCAAGACGGTGGATGCCATCGCGGCACAGATCCAGGCAGTCCGGGAAAGCGGACTGGACGTGGCTGTGGTCAACGGCGGCGGCAATATCTGGAGAGGGCTGGCCGGCGCATCCAAAGGGATGGACCGGGCAACGGCAGATTATATGGGGATGCTGGCGACGGTCATCAACTCCCTGGCACTGCAGGATGCCCTGGAAAACCGTGGGGTGCCCACCCGGGTACAGACGGCTATCGAAATGAGGGCCATCGCAGAACCTTATATCCGTCGCAGAGCGGTCCGCCACCTGGAAAAAGGTCGGGTGGTGATCTTCGCAGCAGGTACCGGGAACCCTTATTTTTCCACAGATACCACCGCTGCCCTGCGGGCGGCTGAAATCGAAGCCGATGCCATCCTCATGGCCAAGAAAGGCGTGGACGGCGTTTATGACAGTGATCCTGCCGTCAATCCTACGGCTGTGAAATTCGATCATCTGGAATATATCGAAGTCATTCAAAGAAATCTGGGTGTCATGGATTCTACCGCAATCAGCCTGTGCATGGATAATCACATCCCCATTGTGGTGTTCAACATCGATGAAGAGGGGAATATCCTGAAGGCGGCTGCCGGTGAAGAAATCGGAACCCTGGTAGGAGGATTCTAAATGGCAACATTGGAAGAAATGCAAACCAAGACCCAAGAAAAAATGGACAAAGCGCTCCAGGCGCTCCGGAATGAACTGACCAACATCCGCACTGGGCGGGCTACTCCTTCCCTGCTGGATCAGGTCAAGGTGGACTACTATGGGGCTCCTACGCCGGTGACCCAGGTGGCCAATGTGTCTGTTCCGGAACCTCGCATGATTGTGATCCAGCCCTGGGACAGAAGCCTTCTGAAGACCATCGAAAAGGCCATCATGACTTCTGATCTGGGCCTGAACCCCAATAACGATGGCACCGTGATCCGGCTGAACTTGCCTCTCCTTACGGAAGAGCGCCGGAAGGAACTGGTCAAGGTGGTCAATAAAAAAGGCGAAGCCAGCCGGGTGGAAATCCGGAACATCCGCCGGGATTTCAATGACGCTGTGAAAAAACAGGTAAAGGCCAAGGAAATCACCGAAGATGATGCCAAAGACGCAACGGATTTTTCCCAAAAGCTGACGGACAAGTACACCAAGAAAATCGATGATGTGCTGGCCCAAAAAGAGAAGGAAGTCATGTCGGTGTGATGACGGTTTCTCCCAAGGCCCCCGACGTTCTGGCACGGCCCCTGGCCCTGGCTCTGGAAAAACTGGAGGCAGCCGGCTGGCAGGCGGAAATCGTCCGGGCGGAGCCTTATTTCCACCATCCTGCGCAAGTCTGGCATGATGAATCTGCTTACGTTCTGAAGCAGACCGTCGTGTCTGACCATACATTACAAATAATTGTTGGTTGCAAATTCGAAGGGAGGTGTACTGACAATGGCACACAAAATTAACCAAGACGAATGCATCGGCTGCGGTTCCTGCGCTGGGACCTGCCCGGTAGGTGCAATCGCTGAAGACAACGGCAAGTACAAGGTTGACGAAGCCAGCTGCATCGATTGCGATGCTTGCTCCGGCGCTTGCCCGGTTGGCGCTATCAAAGCTGAATAAGCTTTATAGTGTGTTGCGCAGCCCGCGTAAGCAGGCTGCGCAAATTTTTTTATAGGGGTATGCCAATGCTGAAAAAACTCTTAGGCCTCACTTCCAAACCGGAGCCCATCCCTGAGATCGACGGGGTGGATACCTCCATGCTTCAGCCTGATTTGATTCCCCGCCATGTAGCCATCATCATGGATGGGAACGGCCGGTGGGCCAGAGCCCAGGGAAAGCCCCGGACCTTCGGCCATGCAGCCGGTGCCCGTACCCTGCGGCGGATCGTGAAGTTTGCCGACCATCTGGGCATCAAAGTCCTCAGCGTCTATGCCTTTTCTACGGAAAACTGGAAACGGCCGGTGACGGAAGTCCGGTTCATCATGGACCTGCTGTGCCAGTATCTCACCAGTGAACTGGAGGAATTCAATCAGTACAATGTGCGCATCCGCTTCATGGGATCCCGTGAAGGGCTGCCGGCCATTGTCCAGGAAAAAATGGACCATGCCCTGGAAGTCACCCGTGACAATACGGGCATCATCCTCAACATTGCAATCAATTACGGCGGCCAGAAAGAGATGGTGGAGGCAGTGCGGGAAATCGCAGAAGTCGTCCGCTTGGGAAAACTGGCCCCGGATGCCATAAATGAAAAGACCATCGAAGGACACCTGTATACCCGGGGACTGCCGGCACCGGATCTCTTGATCCGCACCGGAGGAGACCTGCGGGTGAGCAACTTCATGCTCTGGCAGATCGCTTACGCGGAATTCTGGACCACCCCCGTGTATTGGCCGGATTTTTCCGAGGAACTGCTGACGGAAGCGGTGTACAGCTATGAAAAACGGGACCGCCGGTTCGGCGGCCTGAATCAGAAATAAGAGGCGCGGAACATGGGACAGAGAATCCGGACGGCCATTGTGGCCATCCCTATTGCATTGTTTTTGATCAAAATGGGCGGTCTGCTGTTTGCCCTAGGGGTCCTGATCCTGGGACTGGTGGGATTCCGGGAATACCGGAATATGCTGACCCGGGACGGGATTCGGGTGTATCAGGCCACTGGGCTCTTGGGCACAGGGCTTTTGATTGCAGCGGCGGGCCTGGGAAAACCGGAATGGCTACTGCCCCTCGTCACCTTGTTTTCTCTCCTGGTGATGCTGGAAGGACTGTATTTCTATGCGGAAGGCCATTTCCCGGAAAATACCGGCCTCACCTGTATGTCCCTGGTATACCTGGGACTGCCCTTTGCCCATTTCATCCTGCTCCGGGAACTGACCGGCGGGATGTACCCGGTGCCCCTGTGGGGGGAGGTGAGCCTGGGAGAAGCCCTTTTGTGGACGGTGATGTTCGCCACCTGGGCTAGTGACACCTTTGCCTATTTCGGCGGACGGGCCTTCGGGAAGACCAAGCTGCTTCCCAAAGTCAGCCCCAAAAAGACTCGGGAAGGAGCCCTGTGCGGCTTTATCGGCTGTGTGGCCACGGTGTGGGCCCTGGGCGGCCTCTGGCTCCAGTATCCCCTGATCCCCATCCTCTTCCTGGGGGTTGGCATCGGGATCTTTGCCCCCTTGGGGGACCTGGTGGAAAGCATCCTGAAACGGTCCTGTGACATCAAAGATTCCGGCAATTTCTTCCCTGGCCACGGAGGCGTGCTGGACCGGTGTGACAGCCTGATCTTTTCTGTACCCTTTGCCTACTATTTCATTACCCTGGTCCTCTTGGGCTGAAGGAGGTTCGTATGAAAAAAATCGCAATCCTGGGATCTACAGGATCCATCGGCACCCAGACCTTGGATGTGGTAGAGGCCAATCCGGAACGGCTCCAGGTGGCGGCGTTGGCTGCTCACAAGAATGATGTGCTGCTGGAAGCCCAGATCCGGAAATTCCATCCTTCGGTGGCAGCTCTCTCCGATCCGGAGGCTGCCCAGCGGCTGCGCAGCCGGTATCAGGGCCCCACGGAGATCCTCAGCGGTCCTGAAGGCGTCATGGCCGCAGCTACCTGCGGCGAGGCGGATACGGTGCTGGGAGCCATGGTGGGCTATGCAGGTCTGAAACCTACCCTGGCGGCCATCCGGGCAGGGAAGGACATTGCACTGGCCAACAAGGAGACCCTGGTGGCGGCCGGCAGTCTGGTGATGGACGCAGTGAAACAGGCGGGGGTCCAGCTGACTCCAGTGGACAGTGAACACAGTGCCATTTTTCAGTCCCTCCAGGGCAATGCCCACAAGGATCTGAAGCGGATCCTCCTGACGGCCTCCGGAGGACCTTTCCGGGGAAAGAAACGGGAAGAGCTCCAAGGGGTGACCGTGGAGCAGTGTCTCCACCATCCTACTTGGACCATGGGCACCAAGGTGACCATTGATTCTTCCACCCTGGCCAATAAGGGGCTGGAAGTGATTGAAGCCCACTGGCTCTTTGCTGCCCCTTATGAAAAGATCGTGCCGGTGATCCATCCCCAGAGCATCGTCCACAGTTTGGTGGAATACAGTGACGGAGCGGTGATGGCTCAATTGGGGGTGGCGGACATGAAGCTGCCCATCCAATATGCGCTCAGCTGGCCGGAGCGCTGGCCGGTGGCTTTTGATCAGCTGGATCTGGTGAAGGCGGGGCCGCTGACTTTTTACGAACCGGACACCGACGTGTTCCGGGCCCTGCCCCTGGCCATCCAGGCGGGAAAAGAAGGGGGCACTCTGCCCTGTTCGTTCAATGCGGCCAACGAAGTGGCCGTGGCGGCTTTTCTCCAGGGAAAGATCTCCTTCCTGGGGATTGCCGAACTGATCGAGAAAGTCCTGTCTGCTACGGTACCGGTCCCGGTGGATTCCTATGAAACCATCGTAGAAGCGGACCGGAAAGCCCGGGAACGGGCGGAAGCGTTCGTACAGCAGGGACAATAGGAGGATTTGCATTGTTGACCATCTTAGCGGCCATTGTCTTGTTTGGCGTACTGATCACGGTCCATGAACTGGGCCATTTCTTGGCAGCCAAAGGTACCGGGATGCAGGTTACGGAATTTTCCATCGGCTTCGGACCTAAGGTCTTCCAGAAGCAGGCGGGGGAGACCCTGTATTCCCTGCGACTGGTCCCTCTGGGGGGCTACAACCGGATCACCGGGATGGAGCCGGGGGAAGCAGTGACTCCCCGAGGGTTCAACGGCCGGCCTATGTGGGCTCGGATGCTGGTGATCCTGGCAGGCCCCTGCATGAATTTCCTGCTGCCCTTCTTGATTTTCTTCGGGGTATTTGCTGTCAAAGGACTGGCTCTGCCGGTGGATGAACCGGTGGTGGGGTCCCTGATGGAAGGCTATCCAGGGGCGGAGGCTGGGCTCCAGGTGGGAGACCGGCTGATGAGCATCAATGGCCAGCCTTTGGAACACTGGAATGAAATCAACAGCCTGGTCCAGGAAAACGGACCGGCGGACGGCAAATTGGTGATCCAGAGGCAGGGAAAGCGGCAGGAAGTGACCCTAAAACCCCGGTATGATGGGGAATCCAAACGGTTCCTCATCGGGGTCCGGCCTCGGATTGAGCACCGCTCCCTTTCGGTGGGAGAAAGCATGAAGACGGCAGCCCTTTCTGTAATCCGGATCACCGGTGCCATGGTGGACGGACTGCGGATGATGGTGACGGGGAAAGCCAGTGCAGAAATCGCCGGACCCATCGGGGTGGCCCATATGGCCGGGGATGTAGCGGCCCAAGGTGCCGTTCCTTATTTGGAATTTATGGCCTTCCTGAGCCTGAACTTGGCGGTGCTGAACCTGGTGCCCATCCCGGCCTTGGACGGGGGCCAGTTCCTGGTGTTGGTGGTGGAAACACTTTTGGGCCATGCCCTGGCTCCTCGTGCCAAGGAAATCATCCAGATGATCGGGGTGGCGTGCATCATCGCCCTGACGGTCTTTGCCACCATGCATGATCTGCTGCAGTAGGAGGGGAACCACAAGTATGGAAAGAAGAAGAAGCCGGACTGTGACCATCGGGTCAGTGTCTATCGGAGGCGAGAATCCGGTGACCGTCCAGTCCATGACCAATACCAAAACGGAAAATATCCCGGCTACGGTGGACCAGATCCATCGGCTGACAGAACGAGGCTGTGAAATCATCCGCTGTGCTGTCCCCACCCTGGAAGCGGCCCAGGCCCTGAAGACAATCCGGGAACAGATCACCATCCCTCTGGTGGCGGATATCCATTTCGATTACCGGCTGGCCTTGGCGGCCTTGGAAAGCGGGGTAGATGCCCTGCGGCTGAATCCGGGGAACATCGGGGGAAGGGACCGGGTGGAAAAAGTGGTGGCTGCCGCCCGGCAGCGGCAGGTGCCCATCCGGATCGGAGTGAATGCCGGATCCCTGCCCAAAGACCTGCTGGAGAAATACGGGCACCCTACGGCAGAAGCCCTGGTGGAAGCTGCCTGGCGCCATATTCATATTTTGGAAGAGATGGATTATAATAATATCGTTATTTCCCTGAAGGCCCATGATGTCCCTCTGACCCTGGGGGCCTACCGGCTGATGGCCCGGGAATGTGACTATCCTCTCCATGTGGGGATCACCGAAGCCGGCACCATCCACAGCGGCCTCATCAAAAGCGCCGTGGGTATCGGCACCCTCCTGGCGGAGGGAATCGGGGACACCATCCGGGTCTCCCTCACCGGGAATCCCTTGGCGGAAATCGATGCCGGGTTCGAGATCTTGAAATCCCTGGGTCTGCGCCAGCACGGCCCTACTCTGGTCTCCTGCCCCACCTGCGGCCGGACCAGCGTGAGCCTGGAAAACATGGCCCGGGAGGTGGAAGCCCGTCTGGCAGAGATCCCGGATCCCATTACCGTGGCGGTGATGGGTTGCGTGGTGAACGGGCCGGGAGAAGCCCGGGAAGCCGATGTGGGCATTGCCGGCGGCAAAGGCGAAGGCCTGCTGTTCCGGAAAGGGGAAATCCTCCGGAAAGTGCCGGAAGACCGGCTGGTGAAAGAATTATTTGAAGAAATCCATAAGATATTAGACGAAAGGAAGTTGTAAACATGCGCGTTTCTCAATTGTATGCACCCACTCTCAGAGAGGTACCGGCAGAAGCCGTCATCGAAAGCCACAAATTGATGCTCCGGGCCGGATACATCCGGAAAGTAGCCGGCGGCCTCTACTCTTACCTGCCCCTGGCCTGGCGGAGCCTGCGGAAGATCGAAGAGATCATCCGGGAGGAAATGGTCCCTACCGGCGCCCAGGAAATCATGATGCCCATTGTGCAGCCGGCGGAAATCTGGCAGGAAAGCGGCCGGTGGCCGGCTTACGGTGCAGAAATGTTCAAACTGAAGGACCGGCACGGCCGGGACTTCTGCCTGGGGCCCACCCATGAAGAACTGGTGACCACCCTGGTCCGGGATGATCTCCGGTCCTACCGGCAGCTGCCTGTGACCCTGTACCAGATCCAGAGCAAGTTCCGGGACGAAAAGCGCCCCCGGTTCGGGCTCATGCGCAGCCGGGAATTCATCATGAAAGATGCCTATTCCTTTGACAAAGATACGGAAGGCCTGGACAAATCCTACCAGGACGAATACGATGCCTACAGCCGGATCTTCACCCGGTGCGGCCTGGATTACCGGCCGGTGGAAGCGGACAGCGGCGCCATCGGCGGCAAAGGCAGCCATGAATTCATGGCCTTGGCAGACAGCGGGGAAGCCGGGATCGTATACTGCGACACCTGTGACTATGCCGCCGATGTGGAAAAGGCGGAATGCGCTCCCATCGAAGCCCCTGCCGAAGAAGCCCTGCCTCTGGAAAAAAAGGAGACCCCTGGCTGCAATACCATCGAAGCGGTGTGCCATTTCCTGAACGCTCCGGTGGAAAAGAGCGTGAAGGCTGTGGCCTTTGTCACCGATGAAGGGAAACTGGTACTGTGCTTTGTCCGGGGGGACAAGGAAGTCAACGACACCAAAGTGGTGAACGCCGTGGGCTGCAACGAAGTGGACATGGCGCCTGACGACCTGATCCGGGAAGCCGGCACCGTGCCCGGGTTCATGGGACCCATCGGTTTGGACAAAGACAAGGCCATCATCCTCATCGACCATTCTGTAATGCACATGCACAATGTGTGCTGTGGGGCCAACGAAAAGGACGTCCACTATGTGAATGCGGAACCCTCCCGGGATTTCGTGTACACCCAGGTGGTGGATATCAGCACCGCCGTGGCCGGGGACAAATGCCCCCACTGTGAAGGACACCTGAAGGAAGCCCGGGGCATCGAAGTGGGCCAGGTGTTCAAACTGAACACCAAATATAGTGAAGCCCTCCATGCCACCTATCTGGACGTGGACGGGAAGGAACATCCCCTGGTCATGGGCAGCTACGGCATCGGCGTGGGCCGGACCCTGGCTGCCGCCATCGAACAGCACCACGACAAGGACGGGATCATCATGCCCAAGAACATCGCCCCCTACCAGGTGATGGTGCTGGCCATGAACGTGAAGGATGAAGAAAGCTGGCAGAAGGCTGTGGAAGTCCACGATGCCCTGAACGCCGCCGGCATCGACACCCTGTTGGACGACCGGGACGAACGGGCTGGGGTGAAGTTCAAGGATGCGGACCTGATCGGCTGCCCGCTGCGGATCGTCATCGGACCCAAGACCATGAAGCGAGGAGCTATGGAAACCAAGCTCCGGTGCAATGGAGAAATGGCCGACGTCTCCTTCGAAGGAGACTGGATCCAAGCCATCCGGGAGATTTTGGACAAGGCGCTGTAATCACTGATGTTGTCAACGGTCAATGGTCAACGGTCAGCTGCCGAAGGAAACTTTGCACAGCAAAGTCCTGAACTAAAACAAAATAACTGTCTGTCAAGCCCAGTCAGAAACAATTCACAGCCTGCGCAAGCAGGCCTCCACAGGCCGCTGACCGCTGACCGTTGACAGTTATCAGCTGACCGTTAACAAACCAGGAAGGGAGGCAAAGGCATGGATAACGGAATGTTGGCCCAGCTGACGCTGCGGATCCTCATGGCTGCGTTCCTAGGAGGCCTCATCGGGCTGGAGCGGAGCAGCGGGGACCGGCCGGCAGGGCTCAGGACCCATGTTCTGGTGGCCACCGGATCCGCCCTCCTGATGGTGGTTTCCATTTATGGCATCGACGGCCATCCTCAGGCCCGGGATCCGTCCCGGATCGCTTCCCAGGTGGTCAGCGGCATCGGGTTCCTGGGGGCTGGGACCATCCTCCACGAAGGGCTGACGGTGAAAGGGCTGACCACCGCCGCCAGCCTGTGGATCGTATCGGCCATCGGCCTCACCGTAGGCTGCGGTATGCTGGCCTTGGGGATTTTCGCTACGGGGATCACCCTGGTGACCTTGATCCTGATCCGGGGGCTGGAAAAGAAGGTGCTCCCAGCAGGGAAGGCCACCCGCTGCAACCTCCATGTGACCGTCAACAAGAATCCGGACAGCATGATTGAAGTCATGGGCTATCTCCAGGAACGGAACATCAAGACCCGGATCCTGGGCATGCGGAACGACCCCCAGCGGAATGTGCTGGAAGTGGACCTGGCGGTGAAAATCGGCAAGTATTACAATGCCAATGAAATCATCAGCGGGCTGAAGAATACCAAGGCGGTGCAGAGAGTCGTCTTGCAGGATGAATGATGAGGTTGGAATGAATTCATGCTATAAAATCGTACCCAACAGGCATGTTTTCCTGGATTTCATGGTGACCCTGGACCTGAGTCCGGAACAGCGCCACTGTGTGGAAACCTTTCCCATCCGGTATGTGGAAGTGGATGAGGCCAGGAATACCTGGAAAATTTCATATGATGCAGCAGCAACGCCTCTGGAGCAACAGGAACTGGCAGCGGTAGCCCAAAAGCTGGCCGCTGCCTGTTCTGTCGCTCAGGTGACCTTCGTGAACGTGCATGCAGACCAAGTGGCCGCTCCCTGCCTGGAGGACGAGGAGATCCCCCTGCCGGAAGAACCGGAAGAGCCGGAAGAAGAAATGGCTCCGGAAGATGATTTCTTCCAGAGTGAGGAGTATCTGAAGGCCTTGGAAGCGGTCCAAGGAAACACAGACGCCGGGAAGAGCAAGGACGGGGTGGTCTACGGCCGGAAGATCGCCAAAAAGGCCCGGACCATGGCAGAAGTGGTGGAAGAAGAGAACAATGTGGTGGTGGAAGGCACCGTGGTGGGCTTCGATCAGCGGGAACTGCGGACGGGGGCCGTGATGCTCACCATCAAACTCACGGATGCCACGGAAGGGCTCTTTGTGAAGATCCGCTTCGGGGAACGGAATGAAGGCAATGACCTGAAGAAGAACCAGAAGGAAGCGGCCGACCTCCAGGCCAAGATCCCGGAAGGTTCCTTGGTCAAAGTCCAGGGCAACATCACGGTGGACAAGTATGCCAATTCGGAACTGGTGATGGTGAATGTCAAAGGAATCATGAAAGAACCAGTGACTCGCCGGGAGGACCGGTCTGAAACCAAGCGGGTGGAACTCCACTGCCACACCAAGATGAGCAAGATGGACGGCCTCACCCCCATCAAAGAACTGGTGGATACGGCGGTGCGCTGGGGCCACAAAGCTCTGGCCCTTACGGACCACGGGGTGGTCCAGGCTTTCCCCTTCGCCTATGACGAAGCCAAGGCACTGAAAGACAAAAACGGCTGGGAACTGAAGCTGATCTATGGGACGGAAGGCTATCTCTGCCACAGCCGGGAGGACAAGAAGAACTACCACATCATCCTCCTGGCGAAAAACGTGGAAGGCCTCCGGAACCTGTACCGGCTGGTGTCCCTGTCCCATTTGCAGTATTTCGGAGGCAAACCCAAACGGCCCCGGCTCACCAAAGGGCTCCTGGACCAGTACCGGGCTGGGCTGATCATCGGATCTGCCTGTGCCGCCGGGGAAGTGTACCGGGCCATCCTGGCCGGGGTACCGGACGAGGAACTCCGGGAAATCGCCTCTTATTACGATTATCTGGAAATCCAGCCCACCGGCAACAACAACTACCTGATCCGGGATCCCCGGTTCCCGGAAATCAAAACGGTGGAAGACCTCCAGGCCATCAACAAAAAGATCCTGGCCCTGGGGGATGAACTGGGGAAACTCACCGTAGCCACTTGCGACGTCCACTTCCTGAATCCGGAAGACGCCCTGGCCCGGAAAATCCTCCAGGCAGGGATGGGCTATCCTGACGAGGAACAGCCGCCTCTGTACCTGCGGACCACGGAAGAGATGCTGGAGGAATTCTCCTACCTGGGAGACCGGGCCTATGAAGTGGTGGTGGAGAACTCCAACAAGATCAGCGACCAGGTGGAGCATTTCAAGCCGGTGCCCGACCGGGATCAGCTGTATTCGCCTACCATTCCAGGGGCCAAGGAAAAAGTGGAATCCCTCAGCTATGCCAAAGCCCACGAATGGTACGGACCCAAGCTGCCGAAAATCGTGGAAGACCGGTTGAAACAGGAACTGTCCTCTATCATCGGCAACGGATTCTCGGTGCTCTACTACATTGCCCATCTGCTGGTGAAAAAATCCAACGACGATGGGTACATGGTGGGATCCCGAGGGTCCGTAGGATCCTCCTTTGTGGCCACCATGCTGAACATCACGGAAGTGAACCCTTTGGTGCCCCATTACCGGTGTCCTCACTGCTTCCATACGGAATTCTTCACCGACGGTTCTGTGGGATCCGGGTTCGACCTGCCGGAAAAAGACTGTCCCGAATGCGGGACTCCTATGATCCGGGACGGGCACAACATCCCGTTTGCCGTATTCTTGGGGTTCCACGGGGACAAGGTACCGGATATCGACCTGAACTTCTCCGGGGAATACCAGCCCCGGGCCCACAAATACACGGAAGAACTGTTCGGCCGGGACAATGTGTTCCGGGCGGGCACCTTGGGGACCATCAAGGACAAGACCGCTTACGGGTATATCAAGAAGTACTACGAAACCCGGGGCGAACCCAAGCGGACCGCCTTCATCGAAGGGCTGATCCCCAAATTGGCCGGGGTGAAACGGACCACCGGCCAGCATCCTGGGGGCATCGTGGTCATTCCCCGGAACCTGGATGTCCACTACATCACTCCTGTATCCTACCCAGCAGATGATCCCAGCTGCGGAACCATCACCACCCATTACGACTTCCACTCCATTGACGAACGGATCGTCAAGCTGGATATCCTGGGCCACGATGATCCTACGGTGATCAAGATGCTGGACCGGATGCTGGGGGAAGATTACTGCCGGAATATCCCCATCGGGGACAAAGATACCATGGAACTGTTCCTTTCCACCAAATCCCTGGGAGTGACCCCGGAGCAGATCGGGACGGATGTGGCCACCTACGGGGTGCCGGAATGCGGCACCCGGTTCGTCCGGCAGATGATTTCCGACGTAAAGCCCAAGAATTTTTCTGACCTGCTGCGTATTTCCGGGTATTCCCACGGTACCGATGTGTGGCTGAACAATGCCCAGGATTTGATCAAGGCAGGGACTCCCACGGAAGATACCATTTCTACCCGGGATGACATCATGAACTGGCTGATCAACAAGGGCATGGAACCCAGCATGGCTTTCGGTATCATGGAGTGGAGCCGGAAGGGGAAAGCCCACAAGAAGGGATTCAAACCCGACCAGCTGGAGGCCTTTGAGAAGGCCCATATCCCGGATTTCTACATCAAGGCCTGTACCACCCTGCAGTATCTGTTCCCCAAAGCCCATGCGGTGGCTTATGTATTGTCGGCCTACCGGATCGCCTACTGCAAGGTGCACCATCCCAAGGAATTCTACGCGGCCTACTTCACGGTCCGGGCTCCGCATTTCGACTATACCCTGGTCCATAAGGGCTTGGATTACATGAAGCAGTTCATCAAAAATGTGAATGCCCAGGGAACCAAAGCCTCTGTCAATGACAAGGATACGGCTACCTATATGGAACTGTGTGTGGAAATGCTGGAACGGGGGTTCATGTTCGATAAGGTGGACCTGTATAAATCCGATGCCCATAAATTCCTGGTGACGGAAAAGGGTCTGCTGCCCCCGCTGGGGGCCATTGGAGGCATCGGCGGCGTGGCCGCAGAAGGAATCGTGGAAGCCCGGAAAAAGGGACCTTTCATTTCCCAGGAAGATCTGCGGAACCGGGCCAAGATCAGCACGTCCAATGTGGAGATCCTGGATGAACTGGGAATCCTGGAAGGGATGCCCAAGACGGACCAGATCGAGCTGTTTTAAAGGGATTGCTGCATGTGTTCGATTTTCACACGTGCAGCAATCCCTTTTCTGCTTGACAAATTTCCCCTAACAGAGTATGATATGACCATGAAAGAAGGATACCCTGGTAGGGTATTAGAAAGAGAGGTCCATCATGAAACAATATATCGTAACGGGCATGACCTGTGCATCCTGTCAGGCGCATGTGGAAAAAGCCGTAGCAGGCGTGCCCGGTGTCAAGAATGTTTCCGTATCCCTCCTGACCAACAGCATGGGGGTGGAAGGGACGGCCTCGGATGCAGAGATCATCAAGGCCGTGGAAGATGCAGGCTATGGGGCATCCGTCAAGGGAGCCGCCCAGGCCAAACAGGGTCTGGCGGAAAAGCTGGCCGCCGATGAAGAGGCCCTGAAGGACCATGAGACTCCCCGGCTCCGCCGGCGGCTGTTTACCTCCCTGGGGTTCCTGTTCGTGCTCATGTACATCACCATGGGCCACAATATGCTGGGGTGGCCGGTGCCGGCCCTTTTGGACGGGAACCATTTGGGGCTGATGCTGACCCAGATGCTGCTGGCCATCATCGTCATGTACATCAACAAGGATTTCTACACCAGCGGGTTCAAGACCCTGTTCCATGGGGCTCCCAATATGGATACCCTGGTGGCCCTGGGTTCTTCCGTATCTTTTTTCTGGAGTCTGGCGGTGTTCTATGACATCACCTTCCTGACGGCCCATGGGACGCCTTTTGCCGAATTGCACCATATGTATATGCACGACCTGTATTTTGAGACCGCGGCCATGATCCCTTCCCTGATCACCCTGGGAAAGATGCTGGAAGCCATGAGCAAGGGCCGGACCACTGATGCTCTGAAAGGGCTCATGAAATTGGCTCCCAAAACTGCCGTGCTGATCCGGGACGGGAAGGAAGTCACCGTTTCCATCGATGATGTACAGAAGGGGGACATCTTTGCTGTCCGTCCCGGGGAAAATATCCCGGTGGACGGGGTGGTGGTGAAAGGCAATTCCGCCGTCAACGAAAGCGCTCTTACCGGGGAAAGCCTGCCGGTGGACAAGAAACCGGGGGACAAAGTCTCCACGGCTACCATCAACCAGTCCGGCTACCTGGAATGTGAAGCCACTCGGGTCGGGGAAGACACCACTTTGAGCCAGATCATCAAACTGGTCAGTGATGCAGCGGCTACTAAGGCTCCCATCGCACGGATCGCAGATAAAGTTTCCGCCGTATTCGTACCGGCCATCATCAGTATCGCCGTGATCACCACCATCGGCTGGCTGATTGCCGGGGCCACTCTGGGTTCTGCCATCGCTCGGGGCATCGCCGTTTTGGTTATTGCCTGCCCTTGCGCCTTAGGGCTGGCAACTCCTGTAGCCATCATGGTGGGCAGCGGCGTAGGGGCCAAGAACGGCATCCTGTTCAAGACTTCCTCTTCTTTAGAAAATGCCGGGAAAGTAGCCGTAGTTGCCCTGGACAAGACCGGGACCATTACCAAAGGGCAGCCCAAGGTAACGGATGTGGTGCCGGCGGAAGGCTATACCCAGGAAAGCCTGCTCCAGCTGGCCTATGATCTGGAACAGAAATCCGAACATCCCCTGGCTAGGGCCGTGGTGGAAGAAGCGGAAGCCAAAGGCCTCCAGGCGGAAACTGTGGATGATTTCCAGGCCCTGCCGGGGAACGGGCTCCAGGTGGTCCAGAAAGGGAAGAAACTCATCGGCGGCAGCCTGAGCTTCCTGAAGAGCCTGGGGGCTTTGGACCGCGCCATGGAGGAAAAAGGCACGGAACTGGCCGGCCAGGGCAAGACACCCCTGGTCTTTGCCAAAGATGGGAAACTGGCTGGGATGATCGCCGTTGCTGACGTCATCAAGGAAGATTCTGCCAAGGCTATCAAAGAACTCCAGAACATGGGGATCGAAGTGGTCATGGTCACTGGGGACAACCAGCGGACAGCTGAAGCCATCGGCCGGCAGGCTGGGGTGGATAAAGTGGTGGCTGGCGTCCTGCCGGAAGGCAAGGAAACAGTGATCCGAGAACTCCAGAAAGCGGGGGGGCTGGTAGCTATGGTCGGGGACGGCATCAACGATGCACCCGCCCTGACTCGGGCAGACATCGGCATCGCCATCGGTGCCGGGGCGGATGTGGCCATCGATTCTGCGGACATCGTCCTGATGAACAGCCGGCTCACGGACGTATCCGCAGCGGTGCGGCTGAGCCGGGGCACCGTGACCAACATCCACGAGAACCTGTTCTGGGCCTTCTTCTACAACATGATCTGCATCCCTCTGGCAGCTGGACTGTTCAGCTACAAGATGAACCCCATGGTGGGGGCGGCGGCCATGAGCCTTTCCAGCTTCACTGTGTGCATGAATGCCCTGCGGCTGAACCTGTTCAAGCTCCATGATGCCAGCCATGACAAGAAACGGAAGAACCCGGCTGCAGCTGTGGTGGAAAAAGCGGACTTGGCGCCTCAGCCCGCTGCCTGTCCGGTACCGGCGGCTGCAGGAACTCAGGTGACCTATCAGGTAAAGGGCATGATGTGCGCCCACTGCGAAGGCCGGGTAAAGAAGGCCTTGGAAGGGTTGGACGGAGTGGTCAGTGCCAAAGCGGACCATACCGCCGGGACCGTGGTAGCTACGGTGACCAAGCCTCTGGACTATGCCCAGGTACAGCAAGCGGTGGCCAAAGCCGGCTATGAAGTGACCGGAGCAATCCAGCCGGCAGCCGAGGCAGCAGACGGGAATACGGTGACCCTGAAAGTGAAGGGCATGATGTGCGCCCACTGCGAAGGCCGTGTGAAGAAAGCCTTGGAAGGGTTGGACGGAGTCGCCAGCGCCAAAGCGGACCACAGTACTGGCACCGTGGAAGTCACCGAGACTCGGAATGTCCCAGAAAATGATTTCAAGAGCGCCATCCTGAAGGAGGGGTATGAGTATGAGGGGATGGAGGCATAGGATTGTCAGCGTTCAGCTGTCAACGGCCGTTGACCAAAGGGGCTGCCGCTTCGGCGGCAGCCCCTTTTCCCTCTTGACGAAAATTCGTTAACAACGGTATAATGGTTAACGTAATACCCACTGAAAAAGGAGGATGTCTTTGACTTATGGCTTTGGAAAAAGGCGCAGTTGTAGATGGTATTGTCACCGGGATTACGAATTTTGGTGCATTTGTGTCATTGCCCGAAAATAAGGTTGGTCTGATTCACATTTCTGAGGTTTCCAATGTCTTCGTCAAAGATGTACATGATTTCCTCAAAGTTAAGGACAAAGTTACCGTCAAGGTGGTTTCCATTGATGAAAAGGGAAAAATCGGTCTGTCCCTGAAAGCCCTGATGCCCCCTGCACCGGCACCGGAACGGAGACCGGCCGGGGAAAACCGGCATTTCGAAAACAAGCATCTGGACAACAAACGGTTCGACGGAAAGAAGCGGTTTGAGAACAAGCCCTTCCATGGAGCTCCCCGGGCACAGGGTCCTATGAGCTTTGAAGACAAACTTTCCAAGTTCCTGAAAGAAAGTGATGATCGTCTGCTGGATTTGAAACGGAATACGGAATCCAAACGGGGCGGCCGTGGTGCTCGCAGAGGAGATTGATGAACACAAAAGGTACTTCCTCGGAAGTACCTTTTTTAATTAGAAGGTGAAAGCGTGAGTATTTTAGAAGACAGCCTGCGGCATCTGGTGGCGGCTTCTCCTCTGTGGCAGCCTCCTGCTCCGGCTGTAGCCGCCTGCAGCGGAGGAGCGGATTCCCTGGCTCTCACTGATGCCATGGCCCGGCAGGGCGAAGAAGATGGGGTCAGGATCCTGGTGGTCCATGTCCAGCATCATCTCCGGGGCGAAGAAGCGGAACGGGATGCGGCGTTGGTGGAAGTCTACTGCCGGGAGCATGGCCTGGACTTTCGGCGGATGGATGTAGAACCGGAAGCCCTGGCCCGAGAAGAGGGCCTTTCTCTGGAAGAAGCGGCTCGGAAGCTGCGGTACGAAGCTCTTGAAAGATGCCGGAAAGAGGCAGGAGCCAGCGGGATTTTCCTGGCCCATCACCAGGATGATCAGGCTGAAACCGTGCTCCTGAACCTGCTCCGGGGCACTGGGACCCGAGGAATGCGGGGGATGCTGCCGGTGAGCGGTCATCTGGCACGTCCTTTCCTGGAAATCACTCGGCAGGATACGGAAGCCTACTGCAGGGAACAGGGACTGGCCTACTGTATGGACAGTACCAATGAAGACCTGGCTCTGAAACGGAACTGGGTGAGGAAGAAACTCCTTCCCCTCTTGGAAACCCAGAATCCCCGGATCCGGAAACAGCTGGCCCAGGCCGCCCGTCTGGCCGCCAGCGATGAGTCGTATCTGGAGGAACTGGCCGGCCGGTATCTCCGGGCTTATGGCCGGGAAGTCTTCGGCACCTTTGATGTGAAGGTGGAAAAAGAATTCGGAGAACTGCCCCTGGCTCTCCGGAGCCGGGTGATCCGGATCCTGGTCCGGAAGGCTGGCGGCGCTGAGCTGGGGTATGATCATGTGGAAAAAATCTTGGAAATGATTGCCCGGGGTGTGGGGAACAAAGCCCTGGATGTCCCTGGCAATGTCCGGCTGATCTATTTGAACGGCCGGCTGATGGCTGGAAAGAATCAACGGTCCCGGGAAGCTGAACGGGCCGACAAGCTAGCAAAAAAGGAGCGTCAGAGAAATGAACGAAAAAATTGAGAGAGTACTGATCGATGAGAAAACCCTGAAAGCCCGGATCGCTGAGATGGGGGCTGAAATCAGCCGGGATTATGCCGGGGAAGAATTGGTGGTCATCGGATTGCTGAAGGGGGCTGCTTATTTCCTGACGGAACTGACCCAGCATATCACCGTGCCGGTACGGATCGATTTCATCAAGGCTTCTTCTTATGGTTCCGGCACAAAATCTTCCGGCAAGGTGGATATCGATTATGATACTTCTCGGAACATTGCCGGCAAGAACATCCTCCTGGTGGACGATGTAATCGATACGGGATTGACCCTGAAGGCTGTAGGTGAATTGTTCCACAACCGGAATCCCAAGACTCTGAAAGTGGCCGCCATGCTGGATAAAAAGGAACGCCGGCTGGTGAAAGTGCTGCCGGATTACGCCGGGTTTGCCATCCCGGATGAATTCGTGGTGGGCTTTGGCTTGGATTATGATGAAGAATACCGGAACCTGCCCTACATCGGCATCCTGAAACGTTCCGTCTATGAAAAATAATTCTCCATGTCTGCCTTCTCTCCGGGAGGGACTCCAGACAGGAAAGGAGCTCAAGTGTGAGTAAGTTTATCCGCAATCTTGTGTTTTACCTGCTCATTGTCATCGTAGGGGTCTGGATCTATGACTACTACAATGCATCCAGCACCCCCAAGAATGAGATGAGCTACAGCAACTTCATGAAGGAAGTCCAGCAGGATGAAGTAAAGAATGTCACCATCGTGGACAATTCTGTGATCCGGGGCAAACTGAAGAATGGGGCAGAATTCACCACCATTGCGCCCCGGGATGAGAAACTGGTGGATACCCTCCGGGCTCGGGATGTAGAAATCAAGGCAGAACTGCCTCCCCAGCCCTCCATGCTGAGCAATCTGCTCACTTCCATCCTGCCTATGGTGGTCATCGTGATCCTCTGGTTCTTCATGATGAACAACGCCCAGGGCGGCGGCAGCCGGGTCATGAGTTTCGGCAAGAGCAAAGCCAAGCTCTACGGGGACGGCAAGAGCCGGGTCACTTTCAAGGATGTGGCCGGGGCTGATGAAGCCAAGCAGGAACTGGAAGAAGTGGTAGAATTCCTGAAGGCTCCCCAGAAGTACAACCAGCTGGGGGCCAAGATCCCAAAAGGGGTGCTGCTCTACGGGCCTCCCGGCACTGGGAAGACCCTCCTGGCCAAGGCTGTAGCCGGGGAAGCCGGGGTGCCTTTCTTCAGCATCTCCGGTTCCGACTTTGTGGAAATGTTCGTAGGCGTAGGGGCATCCCGTGTCCGTGACTTATTCGATCAGGCCAAGAAGAATGCACCTTGTATCGTTTTCATCGATGAAATCGATGCAGTAGGCCGTCAGAGAGGTGCCGGATTGGGCGGCGGCCATGATGAACGGGAACAGACCCTGAACCAGCTGCTGGTGGAAATGGACGGCTTCGGAGCCAATGAAGGGATCATCATGATTGCGGCCACCAACCGTCCGGATATCCTGGATCCGGCCCTGCTGCGTCCGGGCCGTTTTGATCGGCAGATCGTGGTGGACAAACCGGATATCCGGGGACGCCGGGCCATCCTCCGGGTCCATACCAAAGGAAAGCCCATCGATCCGTCTGTGGATCTGGGTGTCATTGCTCGGCAGACTCCGGGCTTTACGGGGGCTGATTTGGCCAACCTAGTGAATGAAGGGGCCTTGCTGGCTGCCCGGCATAACCAGGTGACCATCACCATGAGCGACCTGGAAGAAGCGGCGGAACGGGTGATGATGGGACCGGAACGGAAGAGCCAGGTCATCACCGATGAGGAAAAGAAACTGACCGCCTACCATGAAGGGGGCCATACCCTGGTGGGGATGCTCCTGGATCATACGGATCCGGTGCACAAAGTCACCATCATCCCCAGAGGTCGGGCTGGGGGCTATACCTTGAGCCTGCCTACGGAAGATCGGTATTACGCTACCCGCAGTGAGATGTTGGATCAGTTGAAGGTGCTCCTGGGGGGCCGTGTGGCGGAAGCTCTGGTGCTCCATGAAATTTCCAGCGGCGCCAGCAGCGACCTCCAGCGGGCTACGGAATTGGCTCGGCGGATGACCTGTGAATACGGCATGAGTGAAGTGCTGGGGGCAGTGACCTTCGGCCACCGGCAGGAACAGGTGTTCCTGGGACGGGATATCGGCCGGCAGAATGATTACAGTGAAAAAGTGGCAGCCCAGATCGACGGGGAAATCCGCCGGTTCATCGATGAAGCCTATGAAGGAACGGTGAAACTTCTCAATGACAACATCGATAAGCTGCACTTGATCGCCCAGAACCTGATGGAACGGGAAACCCTGGAAGGCCATGAAATCCAGGAACTGCTGAAATACGGCCATATCCTGGAAAAAGGTGAAGTGCCGCCTCAGGAGGAACCGAAGAAACCTGCGGATGGGACTCCGGCCCCCATTGGTCCGGTCCCTGTGGAAGAACCAGCGGAAGCCCCTGTGGTGGCACCGGTACCCAAAGAAGTGCCGCAGGCGTAGGTGTCTGCCGCCCGGCGGCAGACAGGGTCAAGGGCCATGAGTCACGGTTCGCGGACTTGTTCGGCGCATTGCGAAAGCTGCTGCTTTATAATCGGACAATGGATCCTCCTCTGACGAATGGACAGGAAACGGGGAGAAATTCCATCGGGGTCAGGCTCGCGACCCGCGACCCGCGACTTGCGACCTGGGGTGCTGCTTCTGCAGCACCCCTTTTTCCAAGCAATTAGGTTAACATCTTTTCCCCCAAAGGGAACGAAAGGAAGACTGTCATGCGTACTGAAATCCTGAAAATCCTGCGTGAAAAAGCTCCGGAACCGGTTTCCGGAGAAGAACTGGCCCGTACTTTGGGTATCACCCGGACGGCCATCTGGAAGCATATCCAGACCCTGAAGAAGGAGGGCTATGGCATCGAAGCCTACACGAAAAAAGGCTATGTGCTGACTTCCGTTCCGGATAAACTGCTGCCTACAGAAATTACTGCCCGGCTCCATACCCGGTTCCTGGGCCATGCCATCTGCTATCAGGAAAGCGTCACCAGTTCCAATGAAGTATTGAAGAAACTGGCGGACAAGGATGCGGCGGATGGGACCCTCTGCGTGGCCGAGGAACAGACGGGAGGCAAAGGAAGGCTGTCCCGGGGCTGGTTCAGCCCCAAGGGCAAGGGCCTGTGGTTCTCACTGCTGCTGAAACCCACTTTCCTGCCCCAGGAAGCACCTAAGATGACCCTATTGAGTGCCGTGGCGGTGGTCCGGGCCATCCGGGAAGTCTGCCAGGTGGATGCCCAGATCAAATGGCCCAATGATGTGCTGCTGAATGGGAAAAAATTGGTAGGGATCCTGACGGAAATGAGCGCGGAATTCGGCCATATCAATTACCTGGTGGTGGGCATCGGCATCAATGTGTGCGTCCCTCGGGAGATGGTGCCGGAAGAACTGCGGCCGGCGGCCATTTCCATTGCGGATGTGACAGGAAAGAGCGTGGACCGGGTGGCCCTTTTGGCCAAAGTCTTGGACTATATGGAAGCCTATTATGAGATTGCCTGCCGGGAAGGGTTCGGCCCGATCTTTGACCAGTGGCGGAAATATTCCATCACCTTGGGCAAACAGGTAAAGGTCATCGCTCCGGACAAGACCTATATCGGGACGGCCCTGGATATCGATTCCACCGGAGCCCTCCAGGTGAAGAAAGAAGACGGCACGGTGGAAACTGTCTTGGCTGGGGACGTTTCCATCCGGCCGGCCCAAGGAAAGGGGAAATACGCATGAACCGTACACGGAATATGATGGGGGCAGCTCTCTTTACGGCACTCCTCATACTAAGTTCCTATGTGACCATTCCCGTAGGGCCGGTGCCGGTGACCCTCCAGACCCTGATGGTGCTCCTGGCCGGATTCTTGCTGGGACCGGTCTGGGGACCGGCCAGCGTGCTGGTCTGGATGCTCCTGGGCTGTGTGGGCTTGCCAGTGTTCAATCAGGGTCAGGCAGGAATCGTGATGCTGGCAGGGCCCACCGGAGGCTTCATCCTCAGCTTCCCGGTAGTGGCCTGGCTGGCGGGGAAAGTCAGCCGTGGTTCCTGGGCCGGGGACAGCCTGGGGAAGAACTTCCTGGCCCTGGCCGGGGTGACGGTGGTGTGTTATCTCATCGGTGCCCTGGGCTTTCGGCTGAGCTTCGCCTTTTTCCTCCACAAGCCCATGACCTGGGAAAAGACTATGGTCCTTGCCGTGGCGCCTTTCCTGCCTCTTGACATCGTAAAGGCCTTCATCACCGCCTTCCTGGGCATCCGGATCCGCCGGGCCCTGAAGGCCGGGGGGATGTGGGAGTAAGGGGCATGTTCTATGCAACACTCCCGGTCTCATGAGGCGCATAGCGGCTCGAGGACTCACGACTCGAGACCCGAGAAATGAGAAAGGGGTGTTGCCCAGGGGACAACCCCTCTTTTCCTTGACAACTCCCCCCATTGCCCCTATAATAAAGTCGTTTATGGACCGGACTTGGACGGAGAGGAAACCTGGAGGCCTGCAGCAGGGTGCTCCTGCGGGATTCCCAGACCGGTCATTCTAAAAACCGATTTGGAGGGTTCACCATGTTAATGGTAATGGATGTTGGAAACACCAACATCGTGGTTGGAGTTCATGATGGCAAGACTTGGCAGGCCCACTGGAGGATTTCCAGCAGCCGCTCTCGGACTTCGGATGAATTCGGCATCATCCTGGGGAGCATGTTTGCCTACAGCGGAATGGACATGAAGGACATCGAGGATATCATCATTTCCACGGTAGTTCCTCCGCTGCTGGTTCCCCTGTGCAACATGTGCAAACGCTTTTTCAGCATCACTCCTTTTGTAGTCACTAGTGAAATCAATACGGGACTGAAGCTGGACTATGATGATCCTTCCCAGATCGGGGCAGACCGGATTGTGAATGCGGTGGCGGCTCACAATCTCTATGGGGATAAGGGCAACTTGATCATCATCGACTTCGGGACGGCTACCACATTCTGTGCCTTGACGCCGGCCGGGGAATATCTGGGGGGAGCCATTGCCCCGGGCATCGGCATTTCTACGGAAGCTCTGTTCCAGAAAGCAGCCAAGCTGCCCCGGATCGAACTGATCAAACCTCCTAAGGCCATCTGCCGGGATACCATCCATGCCATGCGCTCCGGTGTCATCTTCGGTTTCGTAGGACAGATGGACGGCCTGATCACCCGGATGAAGAAGGAATTGGGCGGACAAGCTTTCGTCATCGCTACCGGCGGCTTCGGCAAGCTCATGGCCAGCGAATCCGAATTGGTAGACGTAGTGGAACCCTTCCTGACCCTGGAAGGCCTGCGGATCTTGCATGAGATGAACAAATAATTTCGTCATACGTCAGACGTCATACGTCAGACGCCGATGGAAGCCAGCTTTGCTGGCATCAAGATAGGAGTTCCCAATAAGAGAGTAAAAAGGAATGCAGGTATTTTGGGCTTTGGATATACAGGCATTAATTTCTTCTTGTTTGCACGGTTTGAATAATGCAAGGAGAGATGAAGATGATGTATTCCTATAAAAAACTAAGTGTATGGCAAAGTGCAATGAACTTAGCAGTATTAGTCTATCAACTTACTCAGAACTTTCCCAAAAGCGAAATGTTCAATTTGGTGGACCAGATGAGAAGAGCAGCTGTTTCCATTGCTTCGAATATCGCAGAGGGACGTTCCAGAGGTACGGATGCTGAATTTGTTCATTTCTTATATGTGTCCAGAGGTTCCTGTACGGAGTTGGAAACTCAGATCCTGTTAAGTAATCGCCTGGGATATCTTACTGAAGATACCAGTGAAAAAGCAAGTGAACTTTGTGATGAAATCAATCGAAAACTTTCTAGACTTATAACAAGCATTAAAGCCTAAAATGAACCATTCGTGCAAATAAGAATGAATCAATTAAAAGCCAGGAATCCAATCAGATTCCTGGCTTCCTTAAGCGTATGACGTATGACCTATGACCTATGACGTATGACCTTCAAACGGAGAAAAGAAAATGACAACTCAAACCCAACAAACGCTGCAAACCCTCCGCCTGCCCCAGACAACTCCCATCGCCCTTGCCCCTATGGCCGGGGTTACGGATCTTCCTTTTCGGGTGATCTGCCGGGAGTTGGGGGCGGATTATACGGTTTCGGAGATGGTCAGTGCCAAAGCGCTGCTGTTCCGGAATCCCAAGACTTTTGCCATGCTGGAAGTGGATCCCCGGGAACATCCGGTGGCCATCCAGCTGTTCGGCTCTGTGCCGGAAGAACTGGCCCGGGGAGCGAAAATCGTGGCAGAGCACGGAGCGGACATCATTGATTTCAATATGGGCTGCCCGGTGCATAAAATCGTGGCCAACGGAGAAGGGTCTGCCTTGATGAAAGACCCGGAACGGGCTTATGCCTGTATGGCCGCCCTGGTGGATGCGGTGGAGCTGCCGGTGACGGTGAAATTCCGGTCCGGTTGGGATGAGGAACACCGGAATGCAGTGGAAATCGCCCAGCTGGCTGAAAAGGCCGGAGTGGCCGCTGTGGCAGTCCATGGCCGTACCCGTGGCCAGTTCTACAGCGGAAAGGCGGACTGGGACATCATCCGTCAGGTGAAGGAGGCGGTGTCCATTCCTGTCCTGGGGAATGGGGATGTGTTCAGTGCCCGGGATGCCCTGTCCCTTTTGGAAACTGCCCACTGTGATGGGATCATGATCGCCCGTGGCGCCCAGGGGAATCCTTGGATTTTTCGGGAGGTAAAAGCGGCCTTGGCAGGACTCCCCATCCCTCCGGTGACCCTGGAAGAACGGTTTTCTATGGTTCGGCGCCATCTCCGGGACCTCATCGCTTTCAAGGGAGAGAAGGTGGCCATCCGGGAAATGCGCCATCATGGAGCCTGTTATTTCACCGGTCTCCCTCACAGTGCCCGCTGCCGGAATGCCATCAACCAGTGCCTGACCAGAGAAGCTTTTGAGCAGGTGTTGGAGGAGTATGAGGGGGAATTGGAAAAGGGACTGTGAAGAAATGAGAAATCCATTTCTTCACAGTCCCTTTTTTCAGAAAAACGCCTCGCTGCAGATGGCGTCTATGATATTTTCTTCCCACACGTAGTGGCCACTGAATTTTCCTTCGCTCCGGGGATCCTCGTCCTCGGCCACCGCTTCTCCGTTCATCATGTAGAGGAACCCGTTCTTGGTGCCGGGGATCACAAAGAGGCCGGACAGCAGGCCATAGGCTTCTCCCGTGTGGCCCCACAGGTCCAGTTCATGATCCTTCACCGCCCGGGAGGTGCCGTTCCCTTTGATGGGATATAGGGCCAGCCCATAGGCTTCGATGGCTCCCCCGTTGGTATCCCCGTTCTGTTTGGCTGGATCATAGGTCCACTGGGTGGTCATCATCTCCCGCAGGGCACCGGGCCGGAGCACCTGTTTTCCCTTATATTTCCCCATATTCAGGATCATCTGGAGGGCGTGGCTCAGTTCATCGTAAGAAATCCGCAAACCTCCCTGGGGCGAGAAAAAAGTGGCGTTGGTGCCGGGCTGATAGTCCGCCAGGCTGTAAAAGGCATCCAGGTCCCGGTGGTCTGGGTTCTGGACTTTCACTTGATCTTTGGGAGGCTGTTTTCCCTGGTAATCATCGATCTGGGGCACCCAGGGACCCAGTTCATCCCATTTTCCGTTGTTGTTCTTCTGGTAGATGACTCCTAGGTCTTTGAAAGATCCTTTGGACAGATTGCCCACTGTGTAGTCCGCCTTGATGTCCAAGTCCTTCAGGATGTGCTTCTTCTGGTACAGGTCGAACCGCTCTCCAGTGATTTTTTCGATGATGGTGCCCAAAAGCCCATAGTTGATATTGGAATACTTGAAGTATTCCCGAGGTGGCTGGCCGGCAGGGGCGAAATGGTCCCCATTTTCATAGAATTTCCCGTCCTTCACGAAAAATTCCCGGACGGAGTATGCGGGAGGAATGGCATAAAGTTTTCCGTCCCGTAAGCTGGAAGTGTGGCTCAAAAGCATCCGGACAGTAATGGGGGTATCCGGATAGTTGGGATTCCGGAGAGGAAAGCCAAGGATTTCACTGACATCTTGGTCCAGCCGGATCTTCCCCTCATCTACCAGCTGCATGATGGTAAAGCCGGTGAACATCTTGGAAACGGAGGCGGCCCGGAAGCGGGTATCAGGGGTTATGGGCAGGTCTTTCTGGCCGGGCTTTTCCGCAAAATACCGGTGGCCGGCGAAATGGGCGTAGACTTTTTTCCCGTTCTTATACACTTCTGCCCCCAGCCCGGGCACACGGGTGCCTTCGTGACCCACCATGGCATCCAGACGTGCCGTGAGGGCTTTGGCGGACCGAGGATCCATGGCTTTTTTTGCCAGGGCACCCTGGGGCAGCAGGACGGCAGTGCAAAGGCCCACTGCGGCAGCCCCCATGAGACAGTGTTTCAAATCCATACAGCGAACGACCTCCTTTTTGGCATCAGATGACGGCAGGGAAAGGCGGCCTCTGGGGATCCGTGGCTGCCTGGCCCAGTCTCTTTCACAATCCATTATACCTGTGAACAAAATTTGGGTCAATATGTATACAGGATACTATATATTGTTAAAATTTCCGACAAATTGATTGACAAGCAAAGGACGATGCGCTAGACTTAAATTGACAAACTAAGAAGGGATGCTGTTTCATTTTGTGTGGGCTATCCCAATAGTCCAGCAAGCATCATGAGACCCAGCAAAGGTGCAAAGAAAAGACTGCGCCTTGCTGGGCCTTTTCGTGTCCTGGCATTCCTGGAAGAGATGCAGCAAGGGAGGTTGTGCCATGGAATTGGCAAAACTGGTGGAACAAAATCGTGAGGCAATGGTCCGGACCCTGCAGGGGGCCATCCGGATCAAAAGTGTACAGGAAGAGGCCCTTCTAGGAAAGCCTTTTGGCCAAGGACCGGCTCGGTGCCTGGCCTATATGCTGGAAGAAGCGGAGAAAATGGGGGTCCGCACCTGTAATATGGATAATTACATGGGCTGGTGCGAATACGGGAAAGGGCCTGAAATGGTGGCTGTCCTGGGGCACCTGGATGTAGTGCCGGAAGGGGATGGCTGGACTCGGGATCCCTATGGAGGAGAGACTGATGGAACCAATGTCTACGGCCGGGGTACAATGGATGACAAAGGACCTACTACGGCGGCTCTCTATGCCCTGAAGGCCTTGAAAGACAGCGGCGTGCCTCTGAAGCGCCGGATCCGGATCCTTTTCGGGACCAATGAAGAGACGGGCAGTAAGGATATGGCCCACTATCTGGAAAAAGGGGGAGAAATCCCTGTGTGCGGCTTCACGCCCGATGGGGAATACCCGGTGATCAACGGAGAAAAAGGCATCATCAACGTGACCTTTGAACGGGAATATAGTCAGTCCGGGGATCTGGTCCTGCAGGAAATCAAAGGGGGTTCTGCCTTCAATGTAGTGCCGGCCCTGGCCTCCGCTGTCCTCCGGTGTGCCCCTGCGGAAGCTGCCCGGATCCTGGAAAGATATGGAGAAAAAGATCCCAAGATCCGCTGGGAAGTAATCCCGGAAGGATTGAAAGTAATGGCTCAGGGTATCCAGGCCCATGCGGCTTCTCCAGAAAAAGGGGAAAACGCCATTGGACGGCTGCTTGCTGCACTGGCAGAGCTGCCTTTTGCGGATGATCTCCAACAGGTTCTTGCCTTCCTGGGGCACAAGATCGGCCTGGAAGTCCATGGGGAATCCCTTGGCATCTGCCTAGAAGATCCGGATTCAGGAAAACTTTCTTTCAATATGGGGGTCATCCAAGGAGATGCCGGGAAATTGACACTGAAGATCAACTACCGGTATCCGGTGACCAAATCCTATGAGGACTGTGCTCCCAAACTGGATGCTCAGTTCGCGGCAGCCGGCTTCCGCAAGGTCAGCGAGGCCCACAAGAAAGCCCTGTATGTGGATCCCAAGACCGATTACATCCAGACCCTGCTCCAGGTATATGGGGAACTGACGGATTTCGAACCCAAGACCATCTGCATCGGGGGAGGCACCTATGCCAAGAGTATCCCAAATATCGTAGCCTTCGGGCCTATTTTCCCGGGGGATACGGTCCGGGAACATCTGCCCAATGAATACTGGGAAATCGACAAACTGGTGCTGAATGCCAAAATCTATGCGGAAGCTCTGTATCGGTTGGCGAAGTAAAAGGCTGTCAGCTGTCAGCGATCAATGGCCGGAGGAAGCCGGCGGCGCCGGCTCTAGATGAGGGAAAACAGGTCGTTGCAACAAATAAGGAGGGAAAGCCGATGAAAATTACCAAAGTGCGTCTGGGAAGAATCTCTGTTCCCCTGCGGGTGCCGTTCAAGACGGCTCTGCGGCAGGTGAACAGTGTGGAGGATGTGATCGTGGAAATCCATACGGATACTGGGGAAGTGGGGTTCGGAGAAGCGCCTCCCACCGGGGCTATCACCGGGGATACCACTGGAGCCATCATTGGTGCGTTCCAGGACCATATCAGCAAGACACTGGTGGGCCGGGATGTAGATGACTTCGAAGACATCACCCGGGCGGTCCAGGACTGCATCGTGAAGAACACCAGCGCCAAAGCCGCAGCGGATATCGCGCTGTGGGATCTCTACGGCAAGAAATATGGGATCCCGGTGTACAAGATGCTGGGAGGCGCCCGGAACAAAATCGTCACCGATATCACCATCAGCGTGAACCCACCGGAAGAAATGGCCAGGGATGCAGTGAATGCCATCCAGCGGGGGTATGATACCCTGAAAGTGAAGGTGGGGATCGATCCTTCCCTGGATGTGGCCCGGCTGGCTGCCGTCCGGAAGGCCGTGGGATCGGATGTACGGATCCGCATCGATGCCAATCAGGCTTGGAGCCCCAAACAGGCTGTACGCCTGTTGAACCAGATGCAGGATAAGGGCCTGGACATCGAACTGGTGGAACAGCCAGTGAAGGCCCATGATGTGGAAGGACTGAAATATGTGACCGAACGGTCCTATGTGCCTGTACTGGCTGATGAAGCGGTGTTTTCTGTGGAAGATGCCCTGAAGATCGTCCAGATGCAGGCAGCGGACCTGATCAACATCAAGCTGATGAAATGCGGCGGCCTGACCAATGCCCTGAAAATCGCCACCTTGGCGGAGGTGTGCGGGGTGGAGTGTATGATCGGCTGCATGCTGGAAGCCAAGGTCAGCGTCAATGCAGCGGTCCATCTGGCCTGTGCCCGGAAGATCATCACCCGGGTGGATCTGGACGGGCCGGTGCTTTGTTCCGAAGATCCAGTGGAAGGCGGGGCCGTCTTCAACGAAAAGGAAATCACCGTCAGCGATGCACCAGGACTGGGTGTCACCGGGGTCCAGGGCATCCGATATCTGGAAGACTAGCCTCTTTAAGGGGCATAGAAAGGGGAGATTTCTATGGTCATCACCAATGGCTTTACCTACATTGCATTTCTTATGTGCCTGGCAGGGGTCCTGCTGGCTTTGGAAAAATACACCAAGTGGAAGATTTTCAACCTGGTGCCGCCTTTGGTATGGATCTATGTATTGAATATGATCTTCTGCACCCTAGGTCTGTACCATTCCAAGGAAGTTTCTGCAGCTTACAAGGCTCTGAAGAACAATCTGCTGTATGCCATGATCTTTGTGATGCTGCTGCGCTGTGACTTCCGGAAACTGGCCAAGCTGGGAGGCCGGATGGTTGCCATCTTCCTGGGCTGCTCGGTGACCCTGTTCGCCGGCTTTGTCATCGGTTATCCGATCTTTAAGGGATACTTAGGCCATGATACTTGGGGAGCTGTGGCGGCTCTCTATGCTTCCTGGGTAGGCGGTTCCGCCAATATGGCGGCTATGCAGGCGGCTCTTCCGGTGGATGCCGGTGCCTACAGCTGTGCCCTGGCTCTGGATACGGTGTGCTACTCCGTCTGGATTGCCCTGCTGCTCCTTATGGTGAAGCATGCGGACAAATGGAATAACTCGGTGCAGGCCGATACCTCCAAGCTCCAGGCGGTAGCTGATGCGGCGGCTGCAGAAGTGGCCAAGGAAAAGAAAAAGGCAACAGCGGCGGATTGGATCTTCCTGATCGGCATTTCCCTGATCGTGTCCGCTTTTTCCCAGAGTGTGGGGGCTTCTCTCAATACCCTGCTGAAGGGGGTAGGCCTGGCCATGTTCGACAAAGGCACTATGACCACCGTATTCGTCACCGTCCTGGGCCTTGTTTGTGCCATGAGCCCTCTGGGCAAAGTCCCTGCCGTGGAAGAACTGTCCAGCGTCTACCTGTATGCAGTGGTTTCCCTCTTGGCTTCCACCGCGTCGGTGACGGATCTCCTGAGTGCTCCCATGTGGGTGGTATACGGATTCTTCATCCTGGTAGTCCATGTGATCGGGATGTATGTACTTTCCAAATTTTTCCACTGGGATCTGTGCATGGTGTCCACTGCTTCCCTGGCCAATATCGGCGGGGCGGCTTCGGCACCCATCGTGGCTTCGGCCTACAATGAATCTTATGCGGGCATCGGGGTCCTGATGGGGGTCTTGGGGGCGGCCATCGGGAATTTTGCCGGGCTGCTCTGCGGGTACGTTTTGAAAATGATGGCGTAATTGGTATAATGAGAGGGACTGTTGCATGAGTAACAGCCCCTTTTTTGAGGTCTCGAGACTCGAGACAGGAATATTGCACAGAACGAGCAACATCCTCAAAATCACACCAAAGGAGCGCAGGGACATGGAAAAACGCACACTGTATATCACCGGAGAAGCACGGACCAATATGGACAATGCCATTACAAAAATCTATGGAGTGTTCTACATGGCTTTTGAAGTGGTGGAAGAGACCGGGGAAATCATGGATGTGGACTGCAATGCCACCCTGAAGCTGACCCGGAACTTCATACGGAAGCTGTTCCTCCACCATTCCATCCTGGAGGAATCCCTGTTCTTAGAACAGGAAGTGACCCAGCGGTATTTCGGATCTTCCGGAAAAGCCATCCTGGCCGCTTACCGGGATGCCCGGCAGCATTACCGGCAGATCGTGGGGAAATGATAATGAGGGCGTTGCATGGAACGTGCAATAGCCCTCATTTTACTGTACTAAAGTTCGGGAAAACTCTTTTGTGTAACCTTTTTATCAGTAGAGAACGGAAAAAACACCATTCAAAAGACTTAAAATCGAACGATGAAAAAATTGAATATAAAAATATTCGAAAAAAGTCCATTTTCCTCTAGGCGATGGAAAAGTTTTGTGCTATAATAAACCACGTAATCCAAAAGAAAAGGATACAGGTTTTGTAAAGGCAAGAACAAAGGAAACTGCGGCAGGATCTGCCGGAGCTCCAGTCAAAGCCAGGTATTCAAAAAGAGCTATCGAGGGGAAAGGGGTACATGATTATGTACGAAAAAGATTTGCTTTACGTGATTCAACCCAGCGAATTAACACCGGAAACCTTACGAGTTTTACTGAACCAACATCCTGAGATTAAATTTGTGTCCTTCATGGGCATTGACTTTGCAGGTAATGATACGGATGAAAAAGTTCCCATCAGCGCACTGCTGGACGATATGGAAACCATGCTGTACAGCCATACGGCACAGACCGATGGTTCTTCCGTGGTGCTGCCGGGGGTTGCTTCTCTGAACGATGCCCGGGTGGATATGGTGGCTGACCTGTCCGTGAAATGGTTCGTAGACTACAACCTGGAACACATCGATCCGGAAACCGGCAAATTGGTAGGGACCCTGCGTGTACCCTGCTTCCTGAAGCACAATGGGGAATTCGTGGATTCCCGGTATCTGCTGAAGAGCACCCTGGAATATGTGGGAGATGAAATCCTGAAAGCCATGAAGGCAGAAGGTAAAGTTCCCGGTCTGGCTTTCGATCCCGCCGATGTGGAAAAAGTCACTTCCACCAGTGCTACGGAACTGGAATTCTGGGTGAAAACTCCGACGGAAGACGTTTCCACCGAAGCTCTGTCTTCTTCCCAGATCATGCAGGAACAGTACTGGGCACGGACCCGGGGCAATGTCCGGACCGCTCTGGAACAAGCGGTTGAACTGCTGGGCTATTATGGACTGGAACCGGAAATGGGCCACAAAGAAGTGGGCGGTGTCCGGGGCCAGCTGGATGCCAACGGGAATATGACCCACGTCAATGAACAGCTGGAAATCGACTGGAAATATTCCAACGGCCTCCAGGCTGCTGATAACGAAATCCTGGTCCGTACCCTGGTGAAGGAAGTATTCCGTGCCAACGGCCTGGAAGTCTCCTTCTTGGCAAAACCCATCGTGGGTGTGGCCGGCAGCGGGGAACATACCCATGTGGGCCTGGGCTGCATTACCAAGGACGGCAAGTTCTATAACCTGATGAGCCCGGCTGATATGACGAAAGATTTCCTGTCCGCCGTAGGGTATGGCGCTCTGATGGGGATCCTGAAGAACTATGAAGTCCTGAACCCCATCGTATCCTGCACCACCGACGCTTTCAAACGGCTGAAACCTGGGTTCGAAGCTCCTATCTGCATCGTGACCTCCCTGGGCAAATCTCCGGATGTCCCTTCCCGGAACCGTACCATCCTGGCCGGCCTGATCCGCGATCTGGATAACCCCAAGGCTACCCGGTTCGAAATGCGTGCTCCCAACCCCTTCACCAATACCTATATGGCTCTGGCCGGCTTCTATCTGGCTGCCCTGGACGGCATCAAAGCAGCCCTGGGTTCTGGGAAGAGCACCGATGAACTGTGTGCGGAACTGTCCAAGAACGCCGGAGAAGAAGGCTTCTATCTGGAAAAAGACAGACAGTACCGTTCTGAAAACGATGTGTTCGAAGACTATACTGACGATGAACGGAACAAATACTTCGGAGCTCCTCCTGCAACGGTTTGGGAAAACTGCAAAGCCTTTGACAAGTATCCGGACAAAGTTGCTGTGCTGACGGCCGGCGACATCATCAAACCGGTATATCTGAAATCTTTTGAAACTGGGGCTTTGATCCGGTGGCAGACTGAACTGCTGAAACACATCATCCCTGACTATCGGACCAAGGTGGTCGCTATGAAACCGGTAGCCAGCGAAAGCAGTACCGCCTGGGATGATGGGATGTGGCAGAGAGTCCAGGAACTCCGGGTCCTGATCGCCAAAGATACGGATACCAGCACCAGCCTGTTCACCCAGATCGGCAAGGCCTTTGCAGACGGAGACTTTGACAAGGCTTCCTACCTGCAGAAGACCCTGGATGCCAAGATGGAAGAACTGGAAGGCCTGTATACGGACTATAAGAACAATATCCTGTAAGAAACACGAGAAGGAGGCTGCCGCGCTGTGCAACGCAAGACCTTTGGTCTCCTGCTGGCGCTCCTGCTTCTTTTCCTGATGCCCTTGACTGGAAAGGCTGCCGCCGTGAAACCGGTGGCAGTCTTAGGGTCAAAGGGACAGAAGGTGGAAGAAGTACAAGCTATGTTGTCCAAATTGCACTACTACACTGGCGATATAGATGGAGAGTTCGGGAAAGGGACACAGATCGCTGTAAAAAAATTCCAACAGAAGAACAGGAAACCTCAGACAGGGGATGTGACCTGGTCGATTTATAATTTAATGAGCAAACAGAGTGGCTTGAGCTTTGGTCATTTCCGGAAAACTTGGATCATGGAGACTACGGGATACAGCCCGTCGGATCCGGGAGTCACAGGTGTCACCTATACAGGCGCCATGATGCGCCGAGGTGTGGTGGCAGTGGATCCGGTGATCATCCCTCTGGGCACAAGGATGTACATAATGGGCTATGGCGAAGGGATTGCCTGTGATATTGGTTCAGCCATCAAAGGCAATAAAATCGACCTGGCATTTGATAACCGCGGACAGGCGCTGGAATGGGGCCGTCGGCGGGTACGTGTGTATATACTGTAAAATGCAGGAATCATGGCAGAAAAAGGAGTGAAGGTCTTGCTGACAGCAAAGGAAATCCCCGGCTGGATGGCCCGGAAATTTGAAGAGAATACATTCATGAAACTGGCAGACGTGAAACTGGAGAAGGTGGAATGCGGGTATTGCGAACTGAGTATGGACGCTGACCCAGAACACAAGCATGGAAACCGGTACGGCGTGATCCACGGAGGAGCGCTCTTTACCTTGGCGGATACAGCCATGGGGGCAGTAGGCTACAGCATCGGCTGCAAGGTGGTCACCCTTTCCAGTTCCATCAATTTCCTCAGCAATACCAGTGCAAAAGAAAAAGTATGGGCCAAGGCTTCCCTGATCCATGCAGGGCGTTCCACGGTGGTGACCCGAGTCATGATCTACGACCATACCGGGAAAGAAATGGCTGACGTGACAGGGACCATGTTTGTCATCGGCCATTTTGACGAAATACCTAAAAAGTGGTAAAATATTCCTACATTTTAGGCTTTACATCGAGAAAAAAACCATAAAACAGGAGGAACCTTATGGATTTCGCATTAACCGATGAGCAGTTGGATTTGCAGGCGATGGTGAAAGATTTCGTTGACAAGGAAATCGTTCCCTACACGGAAGAAATGGACCGGGAAAACCATGCAAGACCGGAAATTTTCCAAAAAGCGGGGGATATGGGCCTGCTGAATTTGGTTGTTCCTGAAGAATATGGCGGCCCCGGACTGGACAGCATTACCATTGCGACCATCTATGAAGAACTGGGCAAAGGCTGTGCCGGTATCGCTACCTCCATTGCCGCCAACGCCCTGGCTTCCTACCCCATTCTGCTGGCTGGTAATGAGGAACAGAAAAAATACCAGTGCGACCTGCTAAATGCTGGCAAACTGGCTGCTTTTGCCCTGACGGAACCAGGGGCCGGCTCCGATGCAGGGGCTGTTTCCACCAAAGCCGTAAAGGACGGAGATCATTACGTCCTGAACGGGAATAAAGTATTCATCACCAACGGGGGCATCGCTGACAGCTTCCTCGTGTTCGCCAATACCCGGAAAACCGGCGGGATCCGCGGACTGACGGCCTTCATCGTGCCAAAAGGGACGCCTGGCTTCAGCGTGGGCCGGAAAGAAGATAAGATGGGCATCCGTCCTTCCAATACCTGTGAACTGATCTTGGAAGATGTGGTGGTCCCGGAATCCATGCGGGTGGGCCGGGAAGGCCAGGGTTTCCGCATCGCCATGAATACCCTGGACAGCGCCCGTCCTTTCGTGGCAGCTGTGGCCGTAGGTCTGGCCCAGTCCTGCCTGGATATCGCTGCTCATTATGCCCGGGAAAGAAGACAGTTCGGCCAGCCCATCGCTTCCTTCCAGATGGTCCAGGCCATGATTGCCGATATGGCCATGAAAGTAGAAACTGCCCGGCTGATGGTCCACAAGGCCTGCTGGATGCGGGACCAGGGCATGGAATTCGGCAAAGAAGCTGCCATGAGCAAATGCTTCGCTTCCGATGTGGCCATGGAAGTGGCTACTGATGCGGTGCAGATCATGGGTGGCTACGGCTACATGAAAGATTATCCTATGGAAAAGAAAATGCGGGATGCCAAGATCCTCCAGATTTACGAAGGCACCAACCAAATCCAGCGGATGGTCATTGCAAACAAGATTCTGTACTGAGAATAAGGGGTTGCTGCGTGGGCAGCAGCCCCTTTAGTCGTGGCCTGTGACCGGGGGTGTGAATTTATTCACATCCCCTTTTTCTGCTGTAATTTTCTGAATACAGCGGTTGTCAAGGCCGGGAAAATATCATATAATGTTCTATGTATACAAAAACGCGGCTCCTCCGTCTTTGGAGTCCAATAGAGGGATATAGGAGAGAAAAAACAAATGATCAGTGCTGGATTGTTAGCCGAAGCGAAAGAAACTGTAAGGGATTTGAGCGTTCGAGAATTGATCGAAGCAGCCATCCGCAACGGGGAAGGGACTTTTTCCGACCGGGGCGCTCTGCGGGTGACCACCGGGACCCATACGGGCCGTTCTCCCAAGGATAAATTCATTGTGGATACTCCGCTGACCCATGATGTGGTGAACTGGAACAACAATCAGCCCTGCAGCCAGGAAACCTTTGACCGGCTGTACGCCAAATGCGAACAGTACATCAAGACCCACCGTGTCTATGTGAAGAATGTGAAGGCCGGAGCTGATCCCAAATACCAGATCCGGGTGAAATTCATTAATGAAATGGCCTGGCAGACAGTTTTCGTCAGCCAGCTGTTCATCAAGACCGATGAACCCAGCACCGTCCAGGAAGACTTTACGGTGATTTCCCTGCCCAGCGTGGAAGCGGACCCGGCAGTGGACCACACCCATTCGGAAACTTTCATCATCCTGAATTTCGATAAGAAAGTGGTCCTGATCGGCGGCGGCATGTATGCCGGAGAACTGAAGAAATCCATCTTCTCCGTGATGAACTACCTGCTGCCTCTCCAGGATATCCTGACCATGCACTGCTCCTGCAACGAAGGGAAGAAGGGGGATGTGGCCCTGTTCTTTGGCCTTTCCGGCACCGGCAAGACCACCCTGTCTGCAGATCCTCAGCGTGCCCTGATCGGGGATGACGAACACGGCTGGGGGGACAACGGCGTATTCAATATCGAGGGGGGCTGCTATGCCAAATGCATCGACTTGACGGAAGACAGTCAGCCGGAAATCTACCGGGCGGTCCGGTTCGGCGCCGTCATGGAGAACGTAGTAGTGGATCCCAAGAACGGGGTGCCTGATTTCTCCGACAGCAGCATTACGGAAAACACCCGGGTGGCTTATCCCCTGGATTATATCCCCAACGCCAAGCTGCCCAGCATGGCCGGCCATCCCAAAAACATCATTTTCCTGACGGCAGATGCTTTCGGGGTGCTGCCTCCCATCTCCAAACTGACCAAGGAACAGGCCATGTACCATTATCTAACCGGCTATACCAGCAAAGTGGCCGGGACGGAACGGGGAATCACTGAACCCCAGGCCACCTTCTCTACGGCTTTCGGAGCGCCTTTTCTGCCTCTGCCTCCGCTGACCTATGCCAAGCTCCTGGGCGAACGGATCGCCAAGCATGATACCAATGTGTACCTGGTGAACACCGGTTGGAGCGGCGGCCCGTACGGAGTGGGCAAACGGATGAAACTGGCCTATACCCGTGCTATGATCCATGCAGCACTGGATGGAGAACTGGGCAAGGAAGGCTGGACCACCATGCCTCTGTTTGGAGTTTCCATCCCCAAATCCTGCCCCAATGTGCCCAGCAGCGTGCTGAATCCCCGGAGCACCTGGGAAGACAAGGCTGCGTATGATGAAACGGCTCGGAAACTGGCCCGTCTGTTCCAGGAAAATTTCAAGAAGTTCCAGGGCGAAGTGACGGAAGATATCGCTTCTGCCGGCCCGGTGGCGGAATAAAGAGAAAAAGAGCACTGAATCTGTAACAGTGCTCTTTTTCTGTCAGCGGTCAATGGTCAGCTGTCAGCGGCCGAATGAGAAAATTTGCAGGCATATTTTTTGAATGTGTAAACCAGAAACGTAGGAGCGAACCAAGACCGGCGCAGGCCCGGTTTGCCTGCTCCTGTGGTTGTACCCAATTCAAATTCAAAGCCAGCTTTGCTGGCCTCTTTTGGCGGTTGACCGTTGACAAGGGTGTGTGAAAGCCATTTTTCACACACCCTTTTTTATGCTATAATTATTAATTGCAATCAATGGGAAGGGCGGTGAAGGTATGACAGCTGTCTATTGTCCGGATCCCGAGGCTACGGAGGCATTGGGACGCCGGCTGGGAAGCCTGTGCCAAGATGGAGATGTGTTCCTCCTGGAAGGAGATCTGGGGACGGGGAAGACCTGTCTGGTGACGGCCGCGGCGGCGGCGCTGGGAGTGGATCCCCAAGAAGTGACTTCTCCCACATTTTCTCTGATGAATGTCTACCACGGCAGCAGACTGAGCATCAAGCATTTCGATCTGTATCGGATCAACTGGCCGGAAGAACTGGAAGATATCGGATTTTCTGAATACGCTGGCGGTGACGGAGTGACTTTCATCGAGTGGGCGGAACTGTTCCCGGAATACATGCCGGAAAAATATTTGGAACTGAAATTTACCCGCCAAGGAGAGGGGCGGCAGATCGAACTGTGCCCCCAGGGTGAGCGGTATGAGGAATTGGCCCGGGGTCTCATAGCCCAGCAGGGCCGGGAAGGTTGAAAACGTGCTGACATTGGGAATCGATACAGCGACCCGGGTTTGTTCCGTGGCTGTCTGTAACAACAATAAGATCCTGGGGAGCCTGGAAGTGAATGTAGGGCTGACCCATTCGGAAGGGCTGGTCCCCCAGCTGGAAACCCTGCTGAAATTGGCACGGGTGGAAAAAAAGCAGCTGGAACTCATTGCGGTGAGCCGGGGACCCGGTTCCTTTACCGGGCTGCGGATCGGCATGGCTACCGCAGAAGCCATGGCCTATGCCCTGGAGCTGCCTCTGGCAGCGGTGGATACCCTGGAGGCTATCGCTTACAACCTGCCGGTGGCAGGGGTACGGCTGGTCCCTGTGCTGGATGCCCAGAAAGGCAACTTGTATGTGGGCAGCTACCGGTGGGAAAAGGACCATCTGACGGAAATAGAACCGGTGCGGATCGCAGCTGCTCGGGATTTGGCCGCCCAGCTCCAGGCAGGAGAAGAGCCGGCCATCCTGATGGGAGAATGCCATCGGGTGCCGGGAACGGAAAACTGTGACCAGGTGACCCTGGCTCCGGAAAGCGCCCGTCTGCCCAGAGGCTCCTCAGTGGCCATCTTGGGAGCCTCTCAGTATGTGCCAAGGGGAGACATCCATGCTTATTTCGGCATGGATCCTTTCTACATCCGGCGGTCGGAAGCGGAGAAATTATGGGAAAAAAGACATCCGGAAGGACAGTAAGACCCCTTCTTCGGAAAGACTTGGAGTGGCTGCTGCCTCTGGATGCAGGATCTTTTGCGGAACCCTGGTCCCAGGGAACCTGGGAGGACGAACTGGAAGGCCGGCTGAGTCATTATATCGCTCTTTTGGATGACGGAGAGCCGGTGGCTTTCGGAGGGTTCTGGCTGGTGGCTGGAGAAGCCCAGGTCATGCGGCTGGCAGTGGATCCTCAGCGCCGAGGAGAAAAACTGGGGTTGGCCCTCTTAGAAGCCATGCTGGCGGAAGCCATCCGGCTGGACGCGGCGGAAATGACTCTGGAAGTCCGGGAAGGGAATCTTCCTGCCCGCCGGACCTATGATCATATGGGTTTCCAGGAATGCGGCCGGCGTGAGGGGTATTATGGAGACAGCGGAGAAGCGGCCATCCTGATGCGCCGGGACCTGTGAATTGAGGAGATTATGACGGAAAAGACAATCAATATTTTGGGAATCGAAAGCAGCTGTGACGAGACCGCTGCGGCGGTGGTCCGAAACGGGCGGGAAGTGCTGTCCAACGTGGTATCCACCCAGATCCTGGTCCATCGGAAATTCGGAGGCGTGGTGCCGGAAATCGCTTCTCGGAAACATATCGAACATGTGATGCCGGTCATCCACAAGGCTCTGACGGATGCAGGCCTGACTCTGCAGGACGTGGATGCTATTGCAGTGACCTATGGACCGGGACTGGTGGGGGCGCTCCTAGTGGGCCTCAGTGCTGCCAAGGGGCTGGCGCTGGGAAGTGGGAAGCCTTTGATCGGGGTGAATCACCTGGAAGGCCATGTGTTCGCCAACTTCCTAGCGGACCCCGAGCTGCAGCCTCCCTTCTTGGCTCTGGTGGTCAGCGGGGGACATACCTCCCTTCTGGTAGTGGAAGATTATAATACTTTCCGGCTCCTGGGTCAGACTCGGGACGATGCGGCTGGAGAGGCTTTCGACAAAATTGCCCGGTTCATGGGCCTGCCTTACCCGGGTGGACCGGAAATCGAACGGCTGGCCAAGAATGGGGATCCGGCGGCTGTGGATTTTCCCAGGCCTCTTTTATCCGGCTGCTTTGATTTCAGCTTCAGCGGCCTGAAAAGTGCCGTCATCAACTATATCCACACGGAAGAACAGCGGAAAAGCGGTTTCCGTCGGGAAGATGTGGCGGCTTCCTTCCAGCAGGCCATCGTGGATGTGCTGGTCAAAAGGAGCCAGGAGGCGATCCGAGCCACAGGCCTTAAAAAGATCGTCCTGGCCGGAGGCGTTTCAGCCAACCGGCATCTCCAGGAAGCACTGGCTGAAGGAGCCAGAGCGGCTGGGGCAGAACTGGTCCATCCCACACCCATCCTCTGCACGGACAATGCGGTGATGATCGGGGTGAGAGGGTATTACCAGTATCTGAACCAGGATTTTGCCAGCCTGGATCTGAATGCAGATCCCAGCTTGAAGTTGGGAGAATAAAAAAAGCTGTGAAAAAATGAGAAATCATTTTTTCACAGCTTTTTTTATTCCTTTTCCTTTTTGATCTGGGTCAGATACCGGTACATGGTAGCTTGGGAACAGTTGAGGGCTTCTGCTGCCTTGGGGACGGCTCCTTTCAGCAGGAAGAATCCTTTTTGTTCCAGGATCCGGGTCAATTCCAGCTTTTTCTTCTGGGTCATTTTGCCCTGTGCCGGGGAAGCAGCCAGGTCCTGCTGGAGCACCCCTTCCAAGATGGTGTCCAAGGAATTGCCACTTTCGCTGGGAGCTTCCGATTCCTGGGAGGGAACCGGTTCCACGGCTGCTGTCAGAGAGGAAGCCGGTTCCGGGCTCTTGAGGACGGGCGGTTCCCCTCTGTCTTCCAGATCCATGGCATGGAGATCAGTATAGGAAAAGAAGCTGGGTTCTGCATTGATGTACTGGTCGGGATGGCACAGGCTGTAGACCTTGGAAGAAAGGGCACGGTATCGGGAATCGTCGAAATTGATGCACAGAAGGCCGATCAGGCTCCCGTCCCGGTCTTTGAGGAACATACTGGAGCAGCGGAGCAGATGGCCATTGGCGGAAACCCCCTGATAGTTCAGCTTCCAGTTTTCCTTTTCATAACTTTTTTGGGCCAGCATCTCCCGGGCGGCCTTCGTCATCTGGGCGCCTACGGTCCGGCCGGTGATGTGGCCATTGGCAATAGCCACTACACAGGGCGTATCCTGCTTCATATCATAAAGGACGATTTCATAATCTGGCCCCAGGGTCAGACTTAAGAATTCTACAAGCTGGGTGAATTTCCTGAGCTGGAAGGGTGACATCATGGGCTCCTTTCTTATTCTTCTGCTTCAAACTCTGTTTTTCTCTATTTTACTATGGATCCAGCGAAATTACAATGAATTAATAAAAAAATATCATAATCAAAAATAAAATAATAAAATACTCTCATAGAATAAGAAATAATAAAAAAATAAAAATTTTGCGAGAAAAGTGTTGACAAATTTCTGATAAAAAGGTATCATAAACATGCAATCAGGAAATGAACAAGAAAATAAACTCATAAATAATAAATAATTCTCACACCCTGATTGTGCCAAACAGATACTGACCGCTCATCGTTATTTGATGCTCTGTGGAGAAGCTGCGATAACCGGGGTGTCTCGTATAATTTACTGGGTGCCAGGCACCCAAACTAGGAGGTAAATTTTATGAAAACGTATCCACTGAACGTCCCTGCTCCTCATCATTACACCTTCGCTGTCCGTGATATCCCTGATGTCACTGTTGAACAGCGGGAACGTGCCCTGAAAGCCACCCACTACAATGAATTCGCTTTCCCTGCCGGCATGCTGACGGTAGATATGCTGTCCGACTCCGGCACCACCGCTATGACCAACCAACAGTGGGCCAGCCTGTTCCTGGGCGATGAAGCATATGGACGGAACACCGGTTACTATGTATTGCTGGATACGTTCCGGGACATCTTCGAACGGGGCGGCGAAAAGAACTGGAAGAAGATCATCGACCTGGTCCGCACCGACTGCCGGGACGTGGAAAAAATGATGGACGAAGTCTATCTGTGCGAATATGAAGGCGGCCTGTTCAACGGTGGCGCTGCACAGATGGAACGGCCCAACAGCTTCATCATCCAACAGGGCCGTGCTGCAGAATCCGTCCTGATGGAAATCGTCCGGAAGATCCTGGCCAAACGCCATCCGGGCAAAGTGTTCACCATTCCTTCCAACGGCCACTTCGACACCACTGAAGGGAACATCAAACAAATGGGCTCCATCCCCCGGAACCTGTATCATAAGGAAATCCTGTACGAAGTCCCCGAAGGCGGCAAATACGCAAAGAACCCGTTCAAAGGGAACATGGACATCGAAAAACTGGAACAGCTGATCCAGACTGTGGGCTCTGAAAACATCCCTCTGATCTTTACCTGCATCACCAACAACCCCATCTGTGGACAGCCTGTTTCCATGGGCAACATCAAGGAAATCAACCGGGTAGCCCACAAATACAATATTCCTCTGGTATTCGACGTAGCTAGATGGGCAGAAAACTGCTACTTCATCAAGATGAACGAAGAAGGCTATCGGGATAAATCCATTGCAGAAATCGCTTCCGAAATGTTCTCCTACTGCGATGCCTTCACCATGTCCGCTAAGAAAGACGGCCATGCCAACATGGGCGGTATGCTGGCCTTCCGCGATAAAGGGCTGTTCTGGAAGAACTTCTCTGACTTCAACGAAGACGGCTCTGTCAAGACCGACGTGGGTGTTCTGCTGAAAGTGAAACAGATCTCCTGCTATGGGAACGATTCCTACGGCGGCATGAGCGGCCGTGATATCATGGCTCTGGCAGTAGGCCTGTATGAATCCTGCGATTTCAACTACATGCACGAACGTGTACAGCAGTGCGAATACCTGGCCCAGGGCTTCTACAAAGCCGGTGTCAAAGGGGTTGTGCTGCCGGCCGGCGGCCACGCTGTGTACATCAACATGGATGAGTTCTTCGACGGCAAACGGGATCATACCACTTTCGCCGGTGAAGGCTTCTCCCTGGAACTGATCCGCCGCTACGGCATCCGGGTTTCCGAACTGGGCGACTATTCCATGGAATATGACCTGAAGACTCCGGAACAGCAGGCAGAACTGGCCAACGTAGTACGGTTCGCCATCGACCGTAGCCGTCTGACCCAGGAACACCTGGACTATGTCATCGCTGCTGTGAAGGCACTGTACGAAGATCGTGCCACCATCCCCAACATGCGCATCGTCTGGGGCCACAAACTGCCCATGCGTCACTTCCATGCCTTCCTGGAACCCTATGCTCCTTCTGAAGACCAAAAATAAGAAATAGGCAACTCCAAAGAGAAGGAACGCCTTACACGCTTCTTTATCCACTGGCTCAGGAGCGATTCCTTACCCCCTAAGGAATCGCTCCTTTCTTAATTGTTTTCGTTTTCTTTCATTTCAAATTATTTTGCAAACTGCTATAATACTTTTATTGTCCTCCAGGAGGAGAAAAAATGAACGAAGAAACTACTGCTATGAACGGACAAATCGCTGCCGAAGAACAACGGGACGGATTTCAGTCCAAGTGGGGATTTATCTTAGCCTGCATCGGCTCTGCTGTAGGGATGGGGAACATCTGGCGCTTTCCCGTCATGGTATCGAAATACGGCGGGATGACTTTCCTGATTCCCTTTTTCTTCTTTGTCATCTTAATCGCCGCCACCGGCGTCATCGAAGAAATGTCTTTTGGACGGATTGCCAAAGCCGGCCCCATCGGAGCTTTCGGCACAGCCACGGAACTGCGCTGGCATGACCGGAAGAAAGGGGAATGGATCGGCATGATCCCCGTGCTGGGCTCCCTGGCACTGGCCATCGGCTATACCTGTGTGGTGGGCTGGGTGGTGAAATACACCTATCTGGCCTTTACGGGAAGCCTTTCGGCCATGGGACAGGATCTGCCCAAGATTGCCAGTTTGTTTGAAACCACGGCCACTTCCTTCGGCAACAATTTCTGGCTGATCGTGGCCTGCGTAGGTTCCTTCCTAATCATGGGGATGGGGGTTGCCAGCGGGATCGAAAAAGCCAACAAGATCATGATGCCGGCCCTCTTCACCATGTTCCTGTTCCTGCTCTGCTATGTATTCGTACTGGATGGAGCAGAAGGTGGATATCGCTATATCTTTACCTTCGACCCGGAAGGCTTGAAGAATCCTTTTGTGTGGGTCTATGCGTTCGGCCAGGCTTTCTTCACCCTGTCCATCGCCGGCAGCGGCACGGTCATCTACGGATCCTATCTCAGCGATAAGGAAGACGTGGTGGGAGCTGCCAAATATGTAGCTTTTTTCAACCTGCTGTCTGCTATGCTGGCCGCCTGCGTCATCATCCCGGCCATGGCCATCACCGGGGAAAAGCTCTCTTCCGGCGGCCCCGGCCTGATGTTCATCCATCTGATCCCTGTGTTCAACGGCATGCCGGCAGGCCGTCTGGTGGTCATCATCTTCTTCATCTGTGTGCTCTTTGCTGGGGTCAGCTCCCTGGTGAACCTGTATGAGGCTCCCGTAGCCACACTCCAGGAACAGTTCGGCTTCAAACGGATGCCGGCTGTAGCAACCATCGGTGTGCTGGGCTGTGTATCGGCTCTCCTCATCCAAGGCATCGTCTCCGAATGGATGGACGTGGTCTCCATTTACATCTGTCCTTTGGGTGCGGTCCTGGCCGGTGTGATGTTCTACTGGGTCGGCGGGAAGGATTTTGTCCTGAAGGCCGTCAATACGGGCCGTGAAAAGCCCATTGGCTCCTGGTTCTATCCTTTGGGGAAATATGTCTTCTGTATCATTGCCATCGCTGCCTTGGCCATCGGGGCGGCCCTGGGCGGGATCGGCTGAGCCGGATCTGTCGAGGAAAAAGGGGTGCTGCACAATTTTGTGCAGCGCCCCTTAGCTGTTTCAGGGGCAGAAGTCCCGTTCTATTCCCCAGTATTATCAGAATATTACCTGTTTTAAATTGGGATAAGTTCTGATTTGGCATTGGTGTAAAAAGTGATATAATATAGGCTGTGAAAAGGGGCGCCGTGCGCCAGCCTTTTAATACTTGGGTAGGAGTGATATGGAATGGCATTTATGGACGAACTGAAGGCTCGTGTTAAACCTGCACAAAAGGTGATTGTGCTGCCGGAAAACGACAGTGACAGAGCACTGAAGGCTGCTGCTATCGTTACGAAGGAAGGTTTTGCTAAAATCGTGCTGGTAGGGGATCCTGCTAAACTGCAGAAGGATGCAGAACGTCTGGGCATCAGCTTTGACGGTGTAAAGATCGTCAACCCTGCAACCTATGAAAAAATGGACGAACTGTGTGCTTACTTCGCAGAACGGAGAAAGAAAAAGGGCATGACCGTGGAAAAAGCACGGGAAATCATGCTGAAAGATACCACCTTCTTTGGCGCCGGGCTGCTGGCCATGGGCGATGCTGACGGCGTTGTTTCCGGTTCCACCCGGACTTCTGCTGATACCATCAAAGCCGGCCTGCAGGTTGTGGGCGTAAAACCCGGCAACAAGACCGTATGCAGCGGCTTCATCGTGCTCAGCGACAAGGAAAACCTGGGCGATCATGGCAAGCTGGTCTTCGGGGACTGCGGCGTCATCATCGAACCGACCGCTGAACAGCTGGCCGATATCGCTGTAAGCTGTGCTGAACGGGCCAAGACCACCCTGGAAATCGCAGAACCGAAAGTGGCTATGCTGTGCTATTCCACCAAAGGATCCGGCTCCGGCGAAGAAGTGGACAAAGTGAAGGAAGCTGTTGAAATCCTGAAATCCCGGAACGTGGACTTCGCATTCGACGGCGAACTCCAGGCTGATGCTGCCCTGGTTCCCGAAGTAGGCGAACGGAAGGCTCCTGGTTCCAAAGTGGCTGGTCATGCCAACGTATTGATTTTCCCGAACCTGTGTGCTGCCAACATCGGCTACAAGCTGGTTGAACGGTTCAGCGGTGCTACCTGCCTTGGGCCTCTGGTACAGGGCCTGGCAAAACCTGTCCTGGACTTGAGCCGCGGCTGCTCTACCCAGGATGTGGTGGACGTAGTGGCTGTCTGCGCCAGCGACGCCATTGCTGCTGAAGGAAAGTAATTATCGTATACAAAAAGAAGGGGCTGCTGCAGGAGCAACAGCCTCTTCTTTTTTCTATTCCAGCGATTCAAAATAGGAGAACCGCCAGCCTTTCAGGGTCTTCACATAGGGGAAGATGGTCTTTTTGGTTTCTACCACATTGGTCTTGCCATGGACCGGATCTTCCATGATGGGCGTGGAAATTTCCAGGTTGATGCGGGTGGGAGATTCCCGGACGATATTGATGGTGGATGTCCCTTTCCGGGGATCCAGGGCCTTGGCACTGGGGGCCACATACAGCCGTCCGTCAAATTCCCGGTACATCCGGCTGTCGCTGATGATGAATCCGGCCAGAGCTTCAGTGAAGCATTCGTTGACCTTGGTCTTCAGGGCCAGCATGGTAGGATAGTCCTTGTCGGCCACCGTGTAATAAATCATGTATCCGGTGTCTTTTTTCTCTTTGCCGTCGGTTTCCAGAGGATGGTGTTCGAACCATTCGTAAACGGTATTGGCTTCTTGGAAAGCCTGGGCCACTTCCTGATCTGTAGGAGCTTCCGGGGAAGCGAAGGCCGTCATAGCTGCCGTCAGCACCAGGATGGCGGATAAAAATAAAGAACGTACGATTTTCATGGACGCACTCTCCTTCTGTTTGATTCTTTTATTGTACCATAATTTAGCAGGATGTGGTATCATCTTCCTTGTGGGCGTGTATCCCGTCACCCTGGATGAGGGACGGCTCACACTGAATGCTACAGAAGGAGTGTGCATCCATCTATGAAATATCAAGCGGTGATCTTCGATCTGGATGGGACTCTGCTGGATACCCTGACGGATCTGTGGAACGCAGTGAATGCAGTCTGCAAGAAATATGGCTATCCGCCTCGGACCCGGCTGCAGGTACGGCGGGCCTTGGGCAATGGCCTGGAACGGCTGCTGTGGCTCTCTCTGCCCGGGGATGTGGAAGAGAACCGCTTCCAAGCGGCTTTCCAGTTTTTCCGTGGGTATTATTTGAAACATTGCAATGAAAAGACGCGGCCCTATGAAGGAATCCTGGAACTGCTCCGGCAGCTGCAGCTGCAGGGCATCCGTCTGGCCATCGTTTCTAATAAGGCACATCCAGCAGTCCTGGAACTCCGGGATCGATATTTCCCAGAAACCATGAAGGTGGCCATCGGGGAAAGTGTGGAGGTCCGGCGGAAACCGGCACCGGATACGGTGTTCAAAGCCCTGGAAGAACTGGGAATCCCCAAAGAGCAGGCGGTGTATGTGGGGGATTCGGAGGTGGACAAAAAAACGGCGGACAATGCTGGGATGGACTGCTTTTTGGTCACCTGGGGCTTTCGGGACCGGGATGAACTGGCAGCCCTGGAGCCTGCGGCCCTCATCGATCGGCCAGAACAGATTTTGGAGAAGGTAATGTAAAAAATGCCCCCCAATCGTTAGATTTTTTGTCTAACAATTGAGGGGCAGCTCAGTTTTCACATGGGCAGCAGCCTTTTGCTTTTCATTTCCTATACGCCAATTCCAAATCGGCACTGGTGAATTGGGTCCCTTCTAGGTTGGCGTGGCTCAGGTCGGCATCGTCCAGATTGGCATTGGTCAAAACGGCCTTGCTCAGATTACTGCCCTCCAGGGTGGAACTCATGAGGTTGGCATTCTTGAAAACAGCTTCCGGCAAGCTGGCACGGCGAAGACGGGCATTGTACAGGTTGGCGGAAGTGAAGTTGGCTCCCCGGAGCTGGGTGCCGAAAAACCAGCTCCGGGCCAGGTTAGCGGAAAAGAAATTGGCCATGGCTCCGTTGGCATAGTCAAAATTGCTTTCCCGCAGGTCCGCCGTATACAGATTGGCGAAGGTCAGGAGGGCATGGGAGAAACTGGTCCGATAAGCAGTGGCTCCCACTAGGGAGCTGCGGTTCAGCACCGTATGGGAAAAATTGGCGTTGGACAGGTCCGCTCCTTCCAAATCGGATCCGGCCATATACGCATTGCGGAAGTTGGCCTTCTGGAGGTTGGCTTCCTTCAGATTGGCATTTTCCAGGATGGAGTTGGTCAGGTTGGCGTAGCTCAGGTCTGCTCCCTGGAGATCGGCTCCGGTCAGGTCCGCATCCCGCAGATAGGCGCCTCGCAGATCTCCTCCCGGGCAAGAACGGGTGGCCAGGAGCTGGTCTACATCGCTTTGCCGATAAGCAAGGGCTGGAAGGGCTGCGGACAGCACCAGCAGGGCTGTGAGAAAAGATTTCTTTCCAAACATGGTCAAGCCTCCTCCAGGATAGCAGAAAGGTCCCGGGGATCTTCCGGCAGTTCCGGGATGATTTTCCAGGGATGATAGGCTTCCAGCCGGTCCACTGTATAGGAAGAACCCTTTAGGACAATCAGGCTCCGGACGCCGATGGCCTGGGCACAGGTGATGTCGTGGGGGGTATCTCCGATGACGATGAGCTGCTCCGGAGTCACCCCAGGATCCGTTTTCCGGATTTTCTCCCACAGGGCCTGGGAAAGGTCATCCCGGAGTTCGCTGATTTCCCCAAAAGCGCTGCGGCTATAGTCGAATTCTTTTTCGATGCCGAAATATTGAAGCTTAGCATGGGCTGCCACTTCACAGTTCCCGGTGAGCAGGAGGGAAGTGGTCCCGGGATCTTTCCGGATCCATTCCAGGGTCTCCTTTACATGGGGGAGCAGATGGCCGTGTTTCTCCACCAGGGAGGCGGGCAGCTTATGGCCATAGGCCGCCAGCATATGGGCCACTTCTTCCGGACTGCAATGGCCCTGGATCCCCTCGATGGCTTTCCGGGCGATGAAGGTATCCGTCCGCCCAGCCATGCCGTAGGTAAATTCAAAATTGTCCAGGCCGTACAGCTCGTTGATGGTGGCCTTCATGGCAGCGACCCCGGCATAATTGGTGAGTAGCAGGGTCCCGTCGATATCCCAACAGATGTATCTCATGGTGTCATTCTTCCTTTGACTGTAAAAGAAGCTGTGAAACAAGGACCGGCAGAAGGCGGCGGGGTTTCACAGCTTGTTTTATTATTCCCGGTTCTTCTTCCAGGTCATGAATTTCTTCAGCTTGGCACCGGCATTTTTGGCACGCCGCATGGTCTTGACCATTTTTTTCCGCTGTGGCTTCATATCTTTGATGGAACCATAGTCTCCCCGTTTCAAGGTGGTGAGCTTGGTCTGGTCTGGACCGAATTCCTGACGTAGGAAAACAGCTACCTGTTCCGGGCTGGCTGCACTTTCCAGGGTGAAGACGTCGGCTTCTACATACCCATAGGTGGGGAATACATGGAGGAAAATATGGCCATTGGTGCACAGCATAACAAAACAGAAATCGTCTCCTTCATCATTTTCTGTGGCATATAGGGCCAATTCCTTCAAACTGAAGCGATCCGCTGCTTCTTCCAATATATCTCTGATCTTTTCTTTATCGAATACGACATCTTCCGCACAGCGGTACATGTCCAGTGCGGCCTGGGTACCTTTTCCAATCACGTGGCGTTCACATCCTTTGGTTCTCTCGTTTTTCCTTCGATTTCAGTTTCCTTATTATACCGTACATCCATAGAGACTGTCAAAAAAAACGGAAAACTGTGCTATAATAAGTAAAACATATGTTCAGGAGGAGCAGTGGGGCATGTCCGGACCAGTATCTATTGAACTTACCATCAAAAATATCGTTTTCCAGGCTGCGGAAGGGACGTTCAGTGTATTCCGGGGAGAAAATCCGGAAGTGGGGACGGTTTCTGTGGTCTACAAGGGACAGGCTCCTTTTGCCGGAGAACAGGTGCGTCTTTCCGGAAGCTGGGGGGACCATCCCCGGTTCGGCCGTCAGTTCCAGGCTCGGAGCTGGGAAGCTGTCCAGCCCAAGGGAACGGAAGGTCTGGTGAAGATGCTGGGCAGCGGAGTCCTGAAAGGGGTGGGGCCGGCCATGGCCCAGCGGATCGTGGACAAGTTCGGGGAAGAAACCTTGGAAATCCTGGAAAAATCCCCGGAACGGCTGCGGGAAGTCAGCGGGATCGGGAAAAAGAAGGCCGAAGCCATCGTCGCCTCCTATGGGGAACTCCGAGAAAACCGGGAACTGGTGTTTTTCCTGGAAAGCCATGGAATCAGCGGCAGCTTTGCGCCCAGGATCCAGGCACTGTACGGAAATACAGCGGTGACCCGGATCAGCAACAATCCCTACTGCTTGGCGGAAGATGTGGATGGCATCGGCTTCCGGACGGCAGACGCCCTGGCCCGGAACCTGGGTGTGGACGAACATGCCGAGGACCGGATCCGGGCGGGGATCCACTATACGCTGCTCCAAGGAGCCAACCAGGGCCATACGTGTGTGCCGGACCGATGGCTGGTGGATATGGCAGCTAAAGTCCTTCAGGTAGATCCCTTGGAAGTGGAGCAGGTGTTCCAGCAGCTCCTGAAGGACAATATGCTCCGGACAGAAGATGTGGGGGACCATGTGTGCGTATATCCAGAATATCTCTACCGGGCGGAAGAAGGGGTGGCCTATCGGCTGCTGGCCCTCCGGGATAATGTGAATGCCCTGTGGAAGGTGGATTACCAGAAAATCATCCGGGAATGGGAACGGGACGAGCGAATCCAGCTGGCCCCGGAACAGGCAGAAGCAGTGAAGGCTTCGGTGGATCATGGGGTCTTTGTGCTCACCGGGGGCCCTGGCACTGGGAAGACCACGGTGATCAAGGGGATCCTATCGGTGATGGAACAGGCTGGGTGCAAGATCCTTTTGGCGGCCCCTACGGGGCGAGCGGCCAAAAGGCTGGCAGAAAGTGCCGGGAAACCGGCCCTCACGGTCCATCGTCTGTTGGAATATACCCCCAACGGAGAAGGGGATTCCTTCTGGGGACGGGATGAAGACAATCCTCTGGAAGCAGATGCGGTGATCGTAGACGAAGCCTCCATGATGGACATCGTACTCATGTACAATCTGCTGCGCGCCCTGCCCCTGGGCTGCCGGCTGATCCTGGTAGGAGACGTGGACCAGTTGCCCAGCGTAGGCCCCGGTTCCGTGCTCCAGGATATCATCCGCAGCGGGACCATGCCCATTGTCCGGCTGGAAAACGTCTTCCGGCAGGCGGAACTGAGCCCCATTGTCCGGAACGCCCATCGGATCAACCAAGGGCTAATGCCCCAATGGGAGGGAGAAAGGGATTTCAGTTTCCGGGAATTTGCCACGGAAGAAGAGACTATGCACTATGTGGTGGATCTGTACGCTAGTCTGGCCGGGCAGGATCCCCTGGCCAATGTCCAGGTGCTGACTCCTATGCACAAGAATCTGTGCGGGGTGGAAAACCTCAATACCCTGATCCAGGCCCGGGTGAATCCGCCGGATCCGGACAAGGCGGAATACCGTGCTAGTTTCCTGGCGCTCCGGGAAGGGGACAAGGTGATGCAGATCCGGAACAACTATGAGAAAAATGTATTCAACGGAGATATCGGCCGGATCCAGTCCATCCAGGGGGCTTATGTGACGGTGGACTTTCCGGACCGGGCAGAAGGGGAAGCGGTGACCTATGAGGGAGCAGAAGTCTCTGATCTGCGGCTGGCCTATGCCATGAGTGTCCACAAGTCACAGGGGAGCGAATACGGGGCAGTCATCATGCCCTTGGTGCTGAGCCACTATATCCTGCTCCAGCGGAACCTGTTCTACACGGCGGTGACCCGGGCCCGGAAACAGGTGTATCTGGCTGGCAGCAAAAGGGCCCTGCGCATGGCTGTGGAAAACGATAAGACCCGGAAACGGTACAGCCTGCTGGCGGAACGGCTGAAAAGGTACAGTGAATAAAGAAGGCAGACACGGTCTAAAGGGCCTTGAGACGTCTGATGTCTGCTGATCCCGGGAGGTGCTCTATGCTGTCATCCATCTTATCTCTGCTCCAGTCTCTTTTCTATCCCCATTACTGCCCGGGCTGCGGAACGGAAGTACGGGGAAAGGGGGTCCTCTGCGACTCCTGCCGGAGGGGAATCTGGCACCCCCGGGCTCTCCAGCCCCTCAGCCTGGACTGTCTTCATCTGGATGGACTGTTCTTCTTGATGGATTACGCCGGAGGCATCCAAAAAGCCCTGCAGATGGCCAAGTTCCAGGGGAGGGAAGACTTGCTCCCCCGGCTGGCGGAAGAATGGAAGCAGGGGACCCTCCGGGAAAAGAAATTCCACTGGCAGCTGGGACCGGAAGTCCGGCTGGCGGCTGCCGGCATCCCTACGGATCCAGGCCGGAGGAAAAAGAGGGGGTATGATCTGCCGGAAGAAATCTTCCAGCCTTGGTGCCGGCAGGAGGGGTACCGGTGGGAAACCCTGTTGGTGCGGAACCGGCCCACCCGGCCCCAGTATGGCCTGGCTCCGGAGGAACGAAAAAAGAATATCAAAGGGTGCTTTACCCTGACCCGGCAGGAGAATCTGCCGGACATCGTGCTGCTCTGCGAGCAAAGATGCTTGAGATTGATACAAATTTCGAAGTGTATGCATAGCCGAAAAAACCGTATATAGCAAGGCTTTAATGTGTGTCGGCAGGACGCCGACTTTTTTTTACCCTAAAATCGAATGGGATTTTACAGAGAGAAAAAAACTGAAGGGTAGTAAAATGAATACGGTGATAACGATAGCTTCTTATTGATAATGCCATTCTTCGATTGCCATGGATTACTGGTGTTGCGCCGGACGGGGCTTCCGAATTGGAGGATGCCATCGCGACCCGGTAGAAGGCCGAAGAAAAGTACTTCCGGCCCAGGCAGGAAAAGGTAGATGCCCTAAAAAAACATTTGAAAAGGAAATAGAAATCATGATGCAGATATCCCTCTCCAACCAGAAGGGGGGGGACGGAAGGTTCTCTTCTCCGGTACAGGATTTATCTTGTACCGGTGTTTTTTTATCAGCCGTATAAAAACTACTGCCCAAAATCTATCCTAAAATTTGTCCTTTTAAAATGAGCGTCTTGTGCTATAATAAAATTACTAACGAACAAATGTTCGAAAATATATTACGAGCCAAAGAAAAACATACAACTGAAAAAAGAAAGAGAACCTATTCGAAATCTGGATGATGGGACAGCGAGCGACTAAAAAAATGTTTGATACCATTGCGTAAGGAAATTTGGTAAGAAAGAAGCTGATTCGAGAGGCATACGTTTTCTTTTGATCTTATAGGGTAAGGCAATGGAGGCTCTTTCAATTTATAATACTTAAATCGAATTGGGCACAAAAATCAAGAACCTTTTTCAATATACCAAAAGGTATATAAAATTTAAATATTGACGAATAGGAAGATATGCTATATCATAATGACATAAAAGAGAAAAGGAGGACAAAGACAATGGAACAATTCAACTCTAAAATTCTTTTTGACAATATCGAATTCCTTATAAAAAATGAAAACAGAAAAATTGGGGAAGTGGAAAACGAGGCAGGTGTCAGTGCTGGATATATTTCCAGGACCAGTAAAGATGGGGGAAGTAAACCGGGCATTGATTTTATCATGAATATTGCAAAGAGCCTTCATGTGAGCATAGATACCCTTTTGACAGTAGATATAGCCGCCATGACATCTACTGAAAGATATCTGGTTGCTTTTTTGGAAAAACTGGAAAAGGATACTACTCGCGATTTGTTAGCATGGAATCGGGAATCTAAAGAGACCTTGAGCGATTTGGATTTCGATAGAAATGAATATGTCGACCACCCATTATTTAGTGTTCATCAGTTTCACGAAGACCGTGGTGAACAAATTAGCCAGGAAGTTTCAAGAGCGGTATTTGTTTCAAGAGCGTATGATGTTAATACGACGATTAAAGGGGACTGTTTTAATTTAAGAATGAAGAATGGTGCCCGCCTGTATCTCATGAACATATCTGATAATCAGCCCAACTTTTTTGAAGAGCATGCAATAGAAGTATGGATGCAGATTGATGGCCAGGAAGCACAATATCTGTGCAGTGATTATGGGAATTCAAAATTAAAGGGTTTTATTGATAACCTTTATGCTGCTGTTTCTGAAAGTGCTAAGCATCCAAAAGTGAAACCGGACGTCCGGTATATCATTGACTCTTTCATGAAAAATGACAATGAAGATGATCCGACTCCTGAAATTGATGAGGAGCTTCCGTTTTAAAAAAGGGGGAAGAAGCTATGGAAGAATTCAGAAAGCACATTAGGAATTTACACGATGGGACTGAAAATGGTGAAAGAGTCTTTGATGCCATTGTAAGAGGAGAAGAAGTGACTCTGGAATTAAAAAACAGTAAGAAACAGCTTGTCCGTATCCCATGGGATGATGTTGTAACCCAGGTGGATGCAGCCAAAAAAAAGAAAATAGTACGATAAAATAGAAGTTACCCATACAGCCCTTATTTATACGGAGCTGTCAAACGGAGCTATCTACGTCGACCGAAAGGTCATGTGGATGGCTCCGTTTTTTTGTTCCAGCAAGTTCAGAAACGAACTTGTTGAAACAAGAAAGTACAGCCAGATTCCCGGCTCAAGGTTCATTCCCGGACGCGGGAGTGCCCAGAGCGGAGAGCCGGGTCCAACAACATACCGTCAGCCTACTGGGGTGGTTGGCCATGGAAGCGAGGATGCATCTCATGGTCAATACAGACAGGCAGCCTATGTGCGTCTTCGCTTCGCATTTTGCGAAGGAGACCGCACATGGGCAACCAAGAGAAAACCAGAGTCAAACAGCAGTACTACATTCCCATGGAAGTGAAGGAGGGAACCATCATCACGAAGGAATATGAAGACACACCAAGGACGTGGTCGAAAATCGGGAACCGGAAGGTCCGTACCATTCTCGTCCCGGCTACCGAAGAACAGTATAAGGCCTATATGCAGTCGGAGTGGAAGGAAGACAAGCGGCAGCAGCGGCTGGCCGACAAACGGAAGAAACGGGAAAAGGCCCAGGTAGAACACCGGGACGATTTCTCCATCAAAGGCTGGGATACGCCCGTTTCCTTTGAGCAGCTGTGCGAAACGGAATACGGCTTCCCGAGGGAAAACCGGCAGGACAGCCCGGAGGAAATCCTGGAGAAAGAGGAGCTGCTGGAAGCCCTGCGGCGGGAACTGGCCAAGCTGGAAGAGCTGGACCTGACCATCCTGCAGATGGCCATCCAGGGGGTCAGTGAAGCGGCCATCGGCCGGGAAGTGGGTCTTTCCCAAAAAGGGGTCAATAAACGGAAGCACCGGATCCTGGAACAGCTCCGGAATCAGCTAGAGGACTATCGGTAACGGGCATGGAAAATCCGGTCGGAAAATTTCTGGCCGGACTTTTCCCAAATTGGTACTTAAACCAGGTGAACTTGTCCTGTTAATAGTGAAGGGGGGGGAAAAACAAGAAACCTTCAGAAAGGAGGACAAGCCATGGAGAATGCACAAGCGCTTCAAGAGCGGAGTCAGGCTTTGGACCGGGAACTGGCCGGAGTGCTGATGAAAATCAGTGACACGGCAGAACGTGCGGCCCGGCACATCATGATCCTGAGACAAGAGAGAAAAGCGAAAGGAGTCAAATTGTATGACAAAGGAAACGTTGGTCAAATTATCCGCTGAGCTGGAAACCTGTGGAAAGGCCCTTCTGAAGATTGCGGAAGCTCTGCGGTCCGAAGAAAAAGCACCGGCTCCAGAATCCCCGAAGAAAGAACCCGCTCCCAGAACGCTCACCCTAGAAGAAGTAAGAAAGGTGGCGGCGGACAAGTCCCGGCAGGGGTTCACGGAAGAAGTCCGGAACCTGATCCACCACTATGGGGCTGACAAGCTGTCCAGCCTGGATACGGCACAGTATGAAGCCTTCCTGAAAGACCTGGAGGTGATGGGTCATGCCGGGTAACCATGCGGTCCTTTCCGCTTCGTCCAGCTACCGCTGGCTGGCCTGCCCGCCCTCGGCTCTGGAATGTGCCAGGCTTCCGGATGTAGAGAGCGACTTTGCCAAACAGGGGACGGAAGCCCATGCCCTTTGTGAATACAAGGTGAAGAAGGCCCTGGGCCAGAAAGGGAAAGATCCCACAAAGTCTCTGACGTATTTCGATGAGGAAATGGCCGAATGCACCGATGCCTACGCCCAGTTTGTACTGGAGACCCTGGCCGCAGCTAAAACGACCTGTAAGGATCCCCTGGTCCTGGTAGAACAGCGCCTGGACTTTTCCCGGTGGGTGCCGGAAGGGTTCGGCACCGTGGACTGTCTCATTGTGGCGGACGATACTCTCTCCGTCATCGACTACAAGCATGGGCTGGGGGTCCTGGTGGACGCAAAGAAAAATCCCCAGATGATGTGTTACGCCCTGGGTGCCCTGGAACTTTTTGATGGAATCTACGATATCCAGAAAGTCTCCATGACCATCTTCCAGCCGAGACGGGAGAACGTCAGCACATGTACCCTGTCCAAGGAGGAGCTGCTCCAATGGGCCGAAACGGTGCTGAAGCCTACTGCGGAGCTGGCCTCCAAGGGAGAAGGAAAGTACAAGGCCGGTGACCACTGCCGGTTCTGCAAGATCAGAGCCACCTGCCGGAAACGGGCCGAGTACAACCTGGAACTGGCCAAGTACGACTTTGCCATGCCGTCCACCCTGGAAGATCCAGAAGTGGAAGCCATCTTGGCCAAAGCCGATGAACTGGTAAGCTGGGTCGGGGACGTAAAGGAATATGCCCTGCAGCAGGCCCTTTCCGGCAAGAACTGGGCCGGATGGAAAGTGGTGGAAGGAAGGTCCAACCGGCGGTACGTGAGCGAAGAAGCCGTAGCCGCCAGGGTGGAAGAAGCCGGATATTCTCCCTATGAGAAGAAGCTCCTGGGGATTACGGCCCTTACCAAACTGCTGGGGAAACGCCGGTTCGATGAACTGCTGACAGACCTTATCGAAAAGCCCCAGGGCAAACCGGTCCTGGTACCGGAAACAGACAAACGGCCGGCCATGCATACGGCGGCTGATGATTTTTCTAAGGAAAATGAAGGAGGAAACGAGAATGTCTAAGAATTATGTGAATCCGTGCAAAGTGATTACCGGGGCAAGCACCCGCTGGAGTTATGCCAATGTGTGGGAACCCAAATCCATCAACGGGGGTACTCCCAAGTACAGCGTCAGCCTGATCATCCCCAAGTCTGACACCAAGACCGTGGAAAAGGTCCGGGCTGCTATCAAGGCCGCCTACCAGGAAGGGGAAGGGAAGCTGAAGGGGAACGGCCGGGTAGTGCCGGCCCTGGAAGCTATCAAGACCCCGCTGCGGGACGGGGACTTGGAACGGCCGGGAGATGATGCTTACAAAGACAGCTTCTTCATCAACGCCAACTCTGCCACTAAGCCCGGCATTGTGGACGCCGACTGCCAGCAGATCCTGGAACGCTCCGAAGTGTATTCCGGGGTGTATGGTCGGGCCTCCATCAACTTCTATGCCTTTAACAGCAACGGAAACAAAGGGATTGCCTGCGGCCTGAACAACCTGCAGAAGATCCGGGACGGGGAACCTTTGGGAGGTAAGCCCCGGGCAGAGGACGACTTTGCGTCCGCAGACGATGATGATTTCCTGGCCTAAGGGAGGATAAATTATGGAAACGACACTGAAACTGATTCTGGAAGCTCTGTATTGCCTTGTTGCACTGGGTATTTTTGGATTCATTCTGGCACTGATTTACACCGACATCAAGAAAGACCAGCGTGATGAAGAAATCGCCCGGCATCGAGAAGAACGGGAAGAAGAGTATCACCGTAAACAAATGGAATCTTTCCTGAAATAAAGACCGGAAAATGGTGGCGGCGGGGCTTTGTGCCTCGCCGCTTTTCTCGAGGTGAAGTTTATGAAAACAATCAGTATCGATATCGAAACCTACAGCGATGTGAACCTGGCCAAGTGCGGCGTCTATAAGTACGCCGAATCTCCCGCCTTTGAAATCCTCCTTTTCGGGTATGCGGTGGACGGGGGAAAGGTACAGGTCATCGATCTGGCCCAGGGGGAAACCATCTCGGAAGAAATCCTAGATGCCCTCACTGATGACACCGTCACCAAATGGGCCTTCAATGCCAACTTCGAACGGGTGTGTCTGTCCCGGTATCTTACAGACTTGGGGAGGAGCCTGGATCCGTTCCACGATCGGCATCCTCTGTCCCAGAATTGCGCCCGGTTTCTGAACCCCGCAGGATGGAAGTGCTCCATGGTCTGGTCCGCCTATATGGGGCTGCCCCTTTCCCTGGAAGGAGTAGGGGCCGTGCTGAAGCTGGACAACCAGAAGCTGAAGGAAGGACGGGAACTGATCCGCTACTTCTGTGTTCCCTGTAAGGAAACCAAGACCAACGGGGGCCGGACAAGGAACCTTCCCCGGCATGCCCTGGACAAATGGGCCTTGTTCAAATCATACAACAAGCGGGATGTGGAAGTGGAAGTGGCCATCCAGCAGCGGCTGAAGCACTTTCCGGTGCCGGAGCAGGTGTGGGAGGAATATCACCTGGATCAGGAAATCAATGACCGGGGCATTGGCATCGACCTGGAACTGGCCAGACAGGCGGTGGCCATGGATGCCCGGAGCCGGGAAAGTCTCATGGCGGCCCTGAAGGAAAAAACGGGCCTGGAGAACCCCAATTCCGTCATCCAGATGCTGGACTGGCTGGAACAGCACGGCCTGAAGACGGATTCTTTGGGAAAGAAGAATGTGCAGAAACTGTTGAAAACGGCCCAGGAGCCTCTTCGCAGCGTATTGCTTCTCCGGCAGAAGCTGGCCAAGTCCTCGGTGAAGAAGTACCAGGCCATGGAAATGACGGCCTGTCAGGACGGACGGGCCAGAGGCATGTTCCAGTTCTACGGGGCCAACCGGACCGGGCGGTTTGCAGGAAGGCACATCCAACTGCAGAATCTTCCCCAGAACCATATGCCAGACCTTTCGGAAGCCCGGGAACTGGTGCGGCAGGGAAACTACGAAGCCCTGGATCTTCTCTACGATTCCATCCCGGATGTGCTCTCCCAGCTGATCCGGACGGCCTTTGTGCCCCGGCGGGGGATGAAGTTTGTGGTCTCGGATTTCTCGGCCATCGAGGCACGGGTCATTTCGTGGCTTGCCGGAGAAAAATGGAAATCCGCAGCTTTTGCAGGCGGGAAGGACATCTACTGCTCAACAGCCAGCCAGATGTTTGGAGTGCCCGTGGTGAAACATGGGGTTAACGGGGAACTCCGCCAAAAGGGGAAAATCGCAGAACTGGCCTGTGGCTATGGGGGGTCCGTTGGGGCACTGAAGGCCATGGGAGCCCTGGACATGGGAATCCCAGAAGAGGAGCTGGCTTCTCTGGTCCAGTCCTGGCGCTCCGCCAATCCCCACATCGTAGATTTCTGGTGGCAGGTGGATGGAGCGGTAAAGGCGGCCATCAAGCAGCGGATCCCGGTTTGGGTGAACAACATCCAGTTCTTTTGTCAGAGCGGCCTGCTGTTCATCGAACTTCCCAGCGGCCGTCGGCTTTCTTATGTGAAGCCCCGAATCGGGGAGAACAAGTTCGGAGGGGAATCCGTGACCTACGAAGGCATCGGGGCCACCAAGAAGTGGGAACGCCTGGAAAGCTACGGACCAAAGTTCGTGGAAAACATCGTCCAGGGGACAGCCAGGGACATCCTCTGCTATGCCATGCAGACCCTCCGGTGCTGTTCCATTGTGGGTCATGTCCATGATGAATTAATCATCGAATGCGATAAGGCCACCAGCGTTGATGCCATCTGTGAGCAGATGGGTCGGACTCCGCCCTGGGCGGAGGGGCTGATCTTGCGGGCGGATGGATATGAATGTGAGTTTTACCAGAAAGACTAAAAAAAATTTCACTCTCTGGTACTTAACCTGGCGGATTCCGTCCTGTTACTGGTGAGAGGAAAAATACCTCGACACTATTAACGAAAGGTGGAAAGCCGCTATGAAAAATTTAATTCCGGAAGACGAATTCGGTGTGTTTGCTGACTCAAAAGGAGTAGTCAGAGTCGACAGCCTGTTTGTCGCTGCAGCTTTTGAGAAAGGGCATCGTCATGTGCTGCGGGATATTGCCAGAATCATTGAGCCCAAATCTGGGCTCAGTGAAAATTTCATCTGTGCCAATTTTACGCTCAGCACTTACAAAGATGCCAGAGGAAGAAAGCTACCGTGCTATTTGCTGACCCGCGATGGTTTTACGATGCTGGTTATGGGGTATACCGGGCCTAAGGCGATGCATTTCAAGGAACTCTATATCCGGCGCTTCAATGAAATGGAGCAGTGCATTCAGTCTCTCCTGGCTGCTCGTCAGGATTTTCCGATGCTGACGGAAATGATCTGTCGCTTGCATGAAAGCCCAAAACCTTACCATTTCAGCAACGAATGCGATATGTTGAACCGCATCGTCCTCGGGATGTCTGCCAAGCAGTTTCGGCTGGCCAATGGTATCGAAAAAGGGCAGAGCATCCGGCCTTATCTCACGGCACAGCAGATCCATGCCCTGGAGCGACTGCAACACTTAGATTACGGACTACTGTATTCCTGCCCGGATTTCCAAAAGCGTAAACAACTGCTCATGGCCTATTACAAAACAGAAATGGAGAGATGAATCATGTTTTATGTGAAAGAACCTCTTACGGAGAGCTTGGAAGTCCATGTGGAAATTAATGACAAGAGTGTGTTCTGCCACTGTCCGGTGTGCGGGAAAGAAGTGCAGGTAGATCTGGAAATGGTCCTGGGAGAAGAGAAAGGGGACCTGTTGGGGACAGCCGTCCTTTGCGAAGCCTGTTCTCAGGAACTGATGGAGGTGCAGGATGGAAATGGATCTGAAGCGTAACGGGGAGCATTATCCGGATCCCACCGCCTATAAAGCCATCCGGAAGGCGGTGCCACCCAAATTTCCGTTCCGGCCGGTAGTGTATGTCTGTTCGCCGTATTCCGGGGACATTGAAGTTAATGTGAGGAAGGCAAGACGGTACTGCCGGTATGCCGCAGATCATGGGTGCATCCCCCTGGCACCCCATCTCTTCCTGCCTCAGTTCCTGGACGAAAGAACGGAACGGGACTTGGCCCTTTTCATGGGAATCGCCCTCCTGTCCAAGTGTGCCGAACTCTGGATCTTCGGAGAAATCATCTCCCAGGGGATGGAACTGGAGATCCGGTATGCGCAGAAAAAGGGAAAGCCCATCAAATACATCAGCGAGGTGATCTAAGTGAAATTTACTCTTTTTACGGCATCCTGCTCCGGCGTGGAATCCAACTGCCGGTATCCCCAGAAACGGGAAATCCAGAATGCTCGGGACCTGAAAGAAGCGGCTGCTTTCGACCATGTCTGCGCTGCTTATAAGAACAGCTACCGGAGCCGGGATAACTTCCTTTGGTCCGATGTGGCCGTCATGGATTGTGACAATGATCACACAGAAAATCCTGGAGAGTGGGTAACGGGAGAGAAGCTCCTTGCCATGCTGCCAGGGGTGGCCGTGGCCCTTGTCCCTTCCCGGAATAACGGAAAAGCCAAAGACGGCCGGAAAGCCCGGCCCCGGTTCCATGCCTATTTCCCCATTCCGGAAATGCCGGACGAAAAAGCCTACACGGCCCTGAAACAGGCCATCCGGGAGCAGTTTCCTTTCTTTGACGGAAAGGCCCTGGATGCAGCCCGGTTCCTTTATGGCACGGAAGTCGAACCGGAAGATATCCTCTGGCAGGAAGGAGAGAAGACCATAACTGAATTCCTGACAGGGCGGGAGCCTGCGAAACATGAGCAGATGGAACCTCCCCTGTATACAGGGAATTCCATTCCCGAAGGCAGCCGCAACAACACTATGTCCCACTTTGCCAGTCGGGTACTGAAGCGTTTCGGGGATACGGACAAGGCTTATGAAGCCTACCTGGAAAGAGCCTCGAAATGTAAACCGCCTCTGCCGGGGAAGGAACTGGGAACCATCTGGAAGAGTGCCCTGAAATTTTACAGGAACAAGATTGAAAACAGCGAAGGCTATGTTACTCCGGAGGAATATGACAATGGGTTCAACAAAGGTATTTTGAAGCCGGAAGATTACTCCGATATGGGGGAAGCGAAAGTTCTAGCCATGGCTTGTATGGGGAAACTTCGGTATACGAGTGCCACGGACTATATCGCATTCGTTGGTGACCACTGGTATGAAGACCGGGCGAAGGCCCTCGGGGTCATTGAAGATTTCATGGATGACCAGTTGAAAGATGCAGGAGAGAAGATTCGCTTGGCGGAAGAAGCCTTGGTTGCCATCGGAGTCTCAGAGGCCGAGGTAAAGTCCAGAAGCAAGAACCTTGTGAACCAGATCCCCGAGAAAAAGCTGGGGCTCTTTTTTGCCCTGCAAGGAGCGGATGCTTATAAGAAGTTTGTCATGAGATACCGCAACTATCGGTATATCGTCAATACCCAAAATGCAGCCAAACCGATGCTGGCTCTGGATGTTAGTGAGCTGGACTACGATCCGGAACTTCTCAATACACCGGAAGCCACGTATGACCTTACCCGAGGAATCGATGGTGGTCATCCCCACGATTCGGATGACCTGATCACGAAAATCACAGCCTGCTCTCCCGGGGATAAGGGAATGGAACTTTGGATGGAGAGTCTGAATCTGTTTTTCTGTCAGGACCGGGAACTGATTCGGTACGTCCAGCAGATTGTGGGGATGGCAGCGGTCGGAAGAGTCTATGCTGAACAGATGATCATCGCCTATGGCGGCGGAGCAAATGGGAAGTCCACTTTCTGGAACACCATCGCCAGGGTCCTTGGCACCTATTCTGGAAAAATTTCCGCAGATGCCCTGACCATGAGCTGTAAGCGGAACGTGAAACCAGAGATGGCAGAACTCAAGGGCAAACGGCTCATCATTGCATCAGAACTGGAAGAAGGGCAGCGTCTCAATACAGGAATGGTCAAACAGATTTGTTCGATTGATCCCATTGAGGCAGAAAAGAAGTACAAGGATCCATTCCATTTCGTACCCTCCCACACCCTGGTTCTTTATACCAACTACCTGCCCAAGGTGACGGCTAATGATGATGGTACCTGGCGGAGACTGATCGTCATTCCCTTCAACGCCAAGATTACCGGTAAGAGTGACATCAAGAACTACTCGGACTATCTGTTCGAACATGCAGGTCCTGCCATTCTGAAGTGGGTCATCGAGGGGGCGGAAACTGCTATCCGAAAAGGATTTAAAATCGAGGAACCGAAAGCAGTGCGGAATGCGGTGGAAAAATATCGGGAGGACAATGACTGGCTGGGGCAGTTTCTGGAGGATCACTGTGAAATTGACCCATCATTCACAGAGAGATCAGGGAAACTGTATCAGCAGTACCGGGTCATCTGTCTGCAGAGCGGTGAATACATCAGAAGTACCACGGATTTCTATGGAAACCTGGAAAAGGCGGGATTCTTCCGTCATCGCACACGGGATGGAAGTTTTGTCCGTGGTTTGAAACTGAAGGAAGGACAGGATTTCCTGGACTAAATCTGGAAAGGTGTGACGCTCATGATACTCTCACTACTAAGTTCCTATAGGGATAAAAATAAATATACCTATATAAGAAGTTAAGAGTGGGATAAACATGAGTGTCACACCTCCAAGAAGTAAGGGAGGATAAGATTATGATTTATAAAAAAGAACGGACGCTTGACCTTTACAAGGAAGCTGGAGCAGAAATGAGACTGTTCATGGCTCTAGCTGATATACTTGTACTCCACATTTCTCAGGTTCTTTTGGCTCCGGATACGGATAAGTTTTTACGGGCTATTCAAAAGATTGATGAAGTGCGTTCCCGGGCAGAAGATAATATGTTCCATGACCATCCGGAAATCAGCAATGAGTACCTTGATGTGTTTTACGGGAATTTCATCGAAAAACCGAGAAATGCCGTTGATGAAGAAATCAGGGCCCTGGCGAAGGAAAAAACGGATGAACTTTTTAAGAGAGAAACAGATTGAACACAGCCTGGTGACGGCAGTTCGGAAACAGGGCGGTCTGGCCCTGAAGTTCGTATCCCCATCCTTTGCCGGCATGCCGGACCGGCTGGTCCTTCTGCCTGAAGGGAAGATGGCCTTTGTAGAAGTGAAGGCACCGGGGAAGAAACCACGGGTGCTGCAAGAGAAACGGCACAGGATGCTGCGGGCCCTTGGCTTTCAGGTGTTTGTCCTGGATGATGCCAGCGCCATTCCCGGGATGCTGAAGAAAATTGCGGAAGGAGGTGAGACCTCATGAAATTCGTACCTCATGCGTATCAGCGCTATGCCATCGAATACATCAAGACCCATCCGGTGACGGCGCTTCTTTTGGACATGGGTCTTGGCAAGACGGTGACCACCCTCACTGCCATCCGGGACCTGATGCAGGACAGCTTCGAAGTCCAAAGGGTACTTGTGGTGGGCCCTCTTCGGGTAGCCAGGGACACATGGCCGAAAGAAATCCGGAAATGGGACCACCTGAAAGATCTCACCTGCAGCGTGGTGGTGGGCACAGTGACGGAAAGGAGGCGGGCCCTCCAGAAGCCTGCGGACATCTACATCGTAAACCGGGAGAACCTGGTGTGGCTCTCTCGGAACTGCCGGCTGGATTTTGATATGGTGGTCCTGGACGAACTGTCTTCTTTCAAGAACCAGCAGGCCCAGCGGTTCAAGGCCATGAAGGCCCTGCGGCCCAAGGTAAAACGGATCGTGGGCCTTACGGGGACACCCAGCAGTAACGGGCTCATGGACCTGTGGGCGGAGTTCCGGCTCCTGGACATGGGAGAGCGTCTGGGGAGATACATCAGCCAGTACCGGAATACCTACTTCCAGCCGGACAAACGGAACGGGATGGTGGTGTTTTCCTACAAGCCCCTGCCGGGAGCAGAGGACGCCATCTACAAAAAGATCGCGGACATCACCGTGTCCATGAAGGCCACAGACTATTTGCAGATGCCGGACCTGGTGCGTGTGAAAACCGAGGTTAATCTTTCGGACTCGGAGCGGAAGCGGTATAATGACTTCAAAAAGTCTCTCGTGCTGGAACTGCCGGGAGGCGAGGTGACGGCAGCCAATGCGGCCTCCCTTACGCTGAAGTTGACCCAGATGGCCAACGGAGCCATCTACACCGATGACGGAAAGACCATCCATCTCCATGACCGAAAGCTTGATGCCCTGGAAGACCTGGTGGAAAGCGCCAATGGCCGGCCGGTCCTTGTGGCCTACTGGTTCCGGCACGACCGGGAACGGATCTGTCAGAGGATGGAAGCCAGGGAACTGAAGGAGAGCAGGGACTTTGCCGACTGGAATGCCGGGAAGATCCCGGTGGCCCTGATCCATCCGGCTTCTGCCGGTCACGGCCTCAACCTGCAGCAGGGCGGGTCCATCCTGATCTGGTTCGGACTCACCTGGAGTTTGGAACTCTACCAGCAGACGGTGGCCCGGCTCTGGAGACAGGGGCAAACCAGCCGGACGGTGATCGTCCAGCACATTGTGACAAAGGGCACCATGGACGAACGGATCCTGAAGGCCCTGGAAAAGAAAGACAGTTCCCAGGCGGCTCTCATCGAAGCCGTCAAAGCGGATTTGGAGGGAAAAGCATGAACGCAAAAGAGTACTTGCAACAGGGATTCTACCTGGATAAGAAAATAGAGAGCAACCTGCGGGAAGTGGCTGAGCTCCGGCATCTTTGCCTTGGCATCTCCGCAGCCGGGCTGGAAGAAAGCCACAACCCCAACCGGCCCACGGAAGCTCCCTTCGTCCGGACCATCGAGAAGATCTGGGAGAGGGAGCAGGAGATCAACCGGGAAGTGGATCGGCTGGTGGACCTGAAGTATGAGATCGGCCAGGTCATCGACCAGGTGGAAGACGAAGCCCAGCGGTTGGTCCTCCGGGACCGGTACATCCACTTCGATGCCTGGGAGGACATTGCCCGGAGCATGGGCAAAGGGATCCGGTGGATCTACGCCGTCCACAGTGATGGGGTGGCAGCCGTTGAAAAAATTTTGGAGGAGCGCAGTAAAATGCAGGAAAATACAGTAACAGAACACTAGAATTCAACAGCCCCTTCGTGGTATGATAGAATCACGAGAAAAGGGAATAAAGACAAGCCTTGCGGGATGTAAAAATCCTACAAGGCTTTTTTCATGCCCGAAAGGAGGTGGCAGCTGTGCCTAGAAAACCGAAACGACCCTGTTCCTTCCCAGGCTGCCCGAACCTGACGGACGGCCGGTACTGTGAGAAGCACCAGAAGATCATCACCAAGCGGTACGAAAAGTATGAGCGAAGTTCTGGTACAAAGAAACGGTACGGCAGGACTTGGAAGAAGATCCGAGATGCTTACGTGGCCAGCCATCCTCTCTGTGAACTGTGTCTGAAGAATGGCCGGTACGTGGTGGCGGGAGAAGTCCACCACAAGAAGCCCTTGGCAGAAGGCGGGAACCATGACTGGAACAACCTGATCGCCCTGTGCAAAGTCTGTCATGCCCGGATCCATGCCCAAAGAGGAGATCGGTGGCACCAGAAAGTCACAAGAAAAAGTGGACTCTCAGAATGATAAATCTGAAACAAAGTGACATACCCAGGGGGTGTATGAATCTCTGGAAGCCAGGAAAGCCAGAACGGGCGAGGGGTCACGCGCGAAAAAAAACGCGTTTTCAAAAAGGGTATTGACCCGGTGAAAAGGGGGTGTGAAAAATAGCAAAAGACGGAACTATGCGAGGGGGATTGCGGGTGGGCCAGGGGCGGAAACCCAGGGCCCTGATGGACAAACTGCCGGACAATCCGGGGAAGCGGCCGCTTAAGGTGATGGACCTGCCGGAAGGGGCGGATCTATCTGGAGAAGATATGCCGGAACCCAAAGCCTACATGAAGGAAAAGCAGCGGAACGGCGGGAAGCTGGAGGCGGAAGAAATCTATCGGGAAACCTGGCTGTGGCTCAAAGCCCGGCACTGCGAGAAACTGGTAAGCCCTCAGCTCATCAGCCAGTACGCCATGGCGGTGTCCCGGTGGATCCAGTGCGAACATGCCATTTCGGAATATGGCTTTCTGGCCAAGCACCCCACCACCAATGCGGCCATTGCTTCTCCATACGTGACCATGGGCCAGAACTACATGAAGCAGGTGAACCAGATCTGGTATCAGATCTACCAGGTGGTGAAGGAAAACTGCTCCGTGGAGTTTGCCGGCAACACGCCCCAGGATGACGTGATGGAGCGGCTGCTGCGGTCGCGGAAGGTATGACAGGGAGGAAAGTATGGAAAAAACGACCAAGGAGATGAAGCTCATTCCCATCGATGAGCTGATCCCCTATGTAAACAATGCCCGGACCCATTCCCCGGAACAGATCAACAAGCTCCGGGCCAGCCTGCGGGAATTCGGGTTCATAAATCCTGTCATCATCGACAGGGACAAAAACATCATTGCCGGCCACGGTCGGGTGATGGCAGCCCGGGAAGAAGGAATCAAAGAAGTCCCCTGCGTCCTGGTGGATTATCTCACTGAGGCCCAGAAGAAAGCCTACATCCTGGCCGATAACCGGATGGCCCTAGATGCGGGATGGGACGAAGAGATGCTACGGGTGGAAATCGAATCCCTCCAGGGAGTGGATTTCGATGTCAGTCTCACCGGCTTCGATGAAAATGAAATTGCTCACATCTTTGATGAAGAAACAGAAGCCAAAGAAGACGACTTCAACGTGGAAGAAGAACTTCAGAAGCCGGTATTCTCGAAAGCGGGAGACATTTGGCAGTTGGGAAAGCACCGGATCCTGTGTGGAGATTCCACCAAGCCCGAGACCTACCAGAAATTGCTGGGAGATACCAAACCGAACCTGGTCCTGACGGATCCCCCGTACCTAGTGAATCTTCGGAGCACCTCCGGGAAAATCAAAAACGATGACCTGAACGAACAGGAAGGATATGAATTCCTGAAGAAAGCCTTCTCCTGTTTTCATGATGTCATGGCTCCCGATGCCTCCATCTATGTTTTCTATGCCACCATGAAGGCTCGGGTCTTTTACGATGCCTTTGAAGATTCTGGATTTAAAGTGGGGGCAGGGCTGATTTGGAAGAAGCCCAAAGCCCCGTTCATGCGTACCGATTGGAAGTTCAATATGGAACCTATCATCTTCGGGTGGCGGAAAGACGGGAAACACAACTGGTATGGAGATCAGAAACAGAAAGCGGTATTCGAGTTTGATGGAATCAAGAATAGTAAAGAGGATGGCTTTGGCCACCCTTCCAGTAAACCCGTGCCTATGCTGGCCTATCTGATCAAGCTGAGCAGCCAGATCAATGGGGTGGTATTGGATGGGTTCCTAGGGTCTGCTTCTACGCTCATGGCTTGCGACCAGCTGGGTCGGATTTGCTACGGGGTGGAACTAGAGCCCAAGTTTGTAGATGTGGCTGTGAAAAGATACCTGACTTCCCACGAGAACGAGACGGTAACGGTCCTCCGGGACGGGAAACAATATACCTACCAGGAAGTGGCGGGAACAGAAAAATAAAAGCTCGAAAGGCTACATTTTGCTTGCTATTATTCGCCTTTAGAGTGATGAATAACAGTACCAAAATACCTTAAGGAGGTACATATAATGAAGGCAGAATATAACAAACAAGGTGCAGCACGGAAGGAATTGGCGGATGCTATCAGCCAAATTACAGGAGAAAGTGCGAAATACCTGTTTCTTCCCACCAAGGCCTATCAAATCGGCAGCATTATGGTTGGGGAGACGGGTACGGTGGAATGTGAAGACGCAGCACTTTTCCAACAGGTTGTTCAGGACCTGGCAGCCAAAGGATTCCGCCCGGAAAACAGAGTCCCCATCCTGGAAGAAGGGGTGCAACCGGAAGAAACTCCTAAAACGGAGGGTGTCGATACCCTCACCATTTCCCTTCCAGATGATTTGATGGAAGAAGACTTTGCTAAGCTCCAGAACCTGGTGGCCTCCAAGGCCGGACTTTTCAAGAAGGCCTTGGGTACGGATGATCTGACCATCCAAAGGGAAGATGGCAAGATTTCCTTCCCCTGGTTCCATGAAGCTGACAGCACTAAGGCCCAGGCTTATTCCAAGTTGGTGGCAGCTCTTTGCCAAATGGCCAAGAAGTCCAAACGGATCACCGCCAATGAACATGAAGTCCCCAATGAGAAATACGCCTTCCGGTGTTTTCTCCTGCGGCTGGGCTTTATAGGAGCGAAGTACAAAGACTGCCGGAAGATCCTGCTGGAAAAACTCAGCGGTTCCGCGGCCTATCGGGATGGAGGGAAAAAAGATGCGGTTTCCCAATAAAGAAATGCTGGAATTTCTACGAAGAGAATATCCTTCCGGGACTAGGGTTATCCTTGTGCGGATGGATGATTCCCAAGCTCCGCCTTTGGGGACAAAAGGGACGGTAACCGGGGTGGATGATATGGGGTCCCTCCTGGTGGATTGGGACAACGGATCCCACCTCAATGTGATCCACGGGGTGGATGAAGTGCAAAAACTGAATAAAGACACGAAATAATTAATAATTATTCTCGAAATCCCTTGCTATTATGTGCGTTTAGAGTGATTAATACACATGCCAAAGAACACACAAACCTAGCGAAAGGATGACGAGAATTATGAAAACACTGCACTTCGGGATTGAAATGGAAATGACGGGGATTACGAGAGCACAAGCCGCCAATCTTATGGGCGCCTTTTTCGGGATGGGACGAGGTACCCATAAAGGCGGTGCCTACGACACCTACACTGCCAGCGATGCCAAGGGTAGAACCTGGAAAGCCATGAGCGATTCCAGCATTTGGGCGCAGAGAAAGGTGGACGGCCAGATCGAAGGAGCCACCAATGAGTATCGCACAGAAGTGGTTAGCCCCATCCTTTCCTACGATGACATCCCGAAGCTGCAGGAACTGGTACGGACTCTGAGAAAAGCAGGAGCCCTGGTAAATAGCTCCTGCGGGATCCACATCCATGTGGGAGCCGAGCAGTTCACTCCGAAAACCCTGCGGAACCTGGTGAATCTGATGGCCAGTAAGGAAGACATGATTTACCATGCTCTCCAGATCGATCCGATCCGGGAAGGCAGATATTGCCAGAAGACAGATGGTACTTTTCTTGCCAAACTGAACAAAAAGCAGCCTCAGACTATGGCAGAATTTGCCGATATCTGGTACATCCAGGCTCCCTTCGGACGGAATGAACATTACAATTGCAGCCGGTACCACGGACTTAATCTCCACGCCACTTTCACCAAAGGGACAGTAGAGTTCCGGCTTTTCAACGGTACCCTCCACGCTGGGGAAATCAAGGCATACATCCAATTTTGCCTAGCGTTAGCCCATCAGGCCCTGACCCAAAAGAAAGCCTCGGCCAAAAAGACGGAGACGGACAACGAAAAATATGCCTTCCGGTGCTGGATGCTCCGGCTTGGACTCATTGGAGACGAATTCAAGACCTGCCGGCTGCACCTGCTGAAACATCTTACTGGAAACGCTGCCTGGAAAAACGCCGCTTGAAGAAGGTAGCTATAGGTAGGGAACGGGGCCCCGAAGGCCCTGTTTCTCTCTCTTGTATACTTGCATAAATACACAGATTTTGCTTGCTATTATGTGCCTTTAGAGTGATTAATAGACATGCCAAAGGGGACAGCCCCTAAAAGGAAAAAGCACATGAAAGCGAGGAAATCATGATGAGAACAATCATTACTCTGGACTCCAAGAAAATCAGTAAGAAAGCAGTCTGTGAAATGTACGGCGAGGCCGATGTGAACAAAATGATCCGGGAGGCCAAGGAAGCCTTTTTGGAAGACCCGAATGAAGAAAACACCTGGTGGATGGGAAACGGAATGCTGACCGTCGAGTTCCGGTAAAACAGGGGAAGAACAGGGGCCAATCAAAGGCCCCTATTCCAGAAAAATGCATAAATACACAGAATTTGCTTGCTTTTATCTGCCTTTAGAGTGATATATGTACATGCCAAAAGGCAAAGCACACAACCATAAGGAGGAAAACAAAATGACAAAGATGGACATGATCGAAAGATTCTACGGGCGCAGCGAGGAACTGGAAAAGAAGTTCGATGCAGCAGAAAAGGCCGGGGATGCCCAGACCATGCAGGCCTGCCGGGATGCCTACCAAGAACTGGTGAAGGAAGTCCAGGCAGAAGGGGAAGACTTCGGGAACATGATGCGGCTTTACAGCGACATGAAAAAGCACGGCAACAGCCTCCTGGACCTTTCCGGAGCCTATCGGGAACCGAAAAAGATCCTTCAGGTGTTCCGGGAATTCGGGGTGAAAGAATTCACCTTTTCCTCCACCTGGTCCAGCGCCATCCAGGTTGCCTGGGAATTCACCCAGCTGGGCTGCGGCCTGAAAGGGATGACCGAAATCTACGGATCCGGCCAGAAATTCATGAGCAACGAATACGAAAGAATTCCCGCCTTCCTCTTCAGCCTTTGAAGAGCAGGGAAAATCAAGAGAAGGAGCCCCGTGGGCTCCTTCTCTTCTGCCTAATTTATGAAAAAGATGGGGAACGCCAATGAGGAATTTCAAAAAAATACAAGTTTAAAAGATTTAAGAACCAAAAGTAGAAATTCTCAAAAAGACGGAACCCGGCTAACCATCATTACGATGGAACACCGCGAAAGCAATGGGCCGATATGCGTCTATGATGAACGAGGCGTTATTTTGTCTTGAAAAAATTGGTTACCAGACCATTTTGCAGATATTCATTCTGAATAACCAGTCGAAAAGGTAGGCCATACCTCTTAAATGTGGCGGAACGCCCTCTTGCTTCAGATCAACATAGCCTGTCAGATATTTTCGGACGGATACATTGCTATCCTTATCCCATGTTAAATCCTTGAGTGGGTTGTTGCAGTAGAACATACCATTTATTCCGTATATTCCCATTTGTTTAAGTGTCTTCTTCATCAATATTTTTATGGCAAGTTTGCCAACGGTGTCAAAAACCAAGCAACCATGAGGAAAGGCATCCTTTACTTTTAAGATAATGCGACGAACATCTTCTTCTTTGAAGTACATAAACACTCCGATAGCAAATAGAAAAATTCCACGGGATGCATCAAGACGTTCAATCCAATTATCACTGTTTAAATCGGCGGCAATATTGACTTCTCTATCATTACGCGGAAGGATGCCGTTTCGTATGGCAATAACATCATCTCTATCAATATTGTACAACTTCATCTTCCCATTATCTTTAAGGAGTGGTGTTTGATCAAGCCCGCATCCCATATTTACGATAGACGCATCTGGATGGCAAGATAAATATTCCTGCATTTCGCAAAGAATATCTTTGCTACGGAGAATACCTTCCAAGGAGCCAAACTTCCAAGCAAAAGAATATTTCTTTTTATCAAGTATGGAAAAATCATAATCCAGTTGAGAGGTTATTTTATCGACATAAGGGTCTTGGAGGATGTGAGGAAAGAACTCATTGCCTAATTTTCTGGCATAGAGGGGGATAATTAATGTTTCTTGCACCGTATTTTTATTAATATGTATTTTTCCCATACACACTCACATCCTTTTTTTGAGATTAGCTAGTATACCTATATTTTACCAAGGAAAAAGAGCGTTTGTAAATCAGTAATTTATGCAGCTATGCGGACCACAAGTCGTGTATGACTGAATCTAATTGTAAAGGAAGTGGGAAATCAGACATATGCGAAAACTCAAAAAGTACAAGCCCACCAAGTTCAAAGCTAAAACGTCCACCTACAATAAGGATCTGGCAGATTATGCAGTGGCCTTTATCGAGAGCCTGTGTCACACCAAGGGAACTTGGGCGGGCCATCCCTTTGAACTGATCGACTGGCAAGAACAGATCATTCGGGACCTGTTCGGGACGGTAAAACCCAACGGGTACCGACAGTTCAATACGGCCTACATCGAGATCCCTAAGAAGCAAGGAAAAAGTGAGCTGGCGGCTGCGGTGGCGCTCCTGCTTTGCTGCGGGGACGGGGAAGAAGGGGCGGAAGTCTATGGCTGTGCGGCAGACCGGCAGCAGGCTTCCATCGTCTTTGAAGTGGCGGCGGATATGGTCCGGATGTGTCCGGCCCTCAACAAGCGGGTCAAGATCCTGGCCTCCCAGAAACGGATGGTATTCCGGCCCACCAACAGTTTCTATCAGGTCCTTTCGGCAGAAGCCTACTCCAAGCATGGCTTCAATATCCACGGAGTGGTCTTTGATGAGCTCCACACCCAGCCCAACCGGGAACTGTTCGATGTGATGACCAAAGGCTCCGGGGATGCCCGGATGCAGCCTCTGTACTTTCTTATTACCACAGCCGGGACGGATACCCACAGCATCTGCTACGAAGTCCACCAGAAGGCCATGGACATCCTGGAAGGGCGGAAACATGACCCCACATTTTACCCTGTCATCTATGGGGCGGCGGAACAGGATGACTGGACCGACCCGAAAGTGTGGAAGAAGGCCAATCCTTCTCTTGGGATTACCGTGGGAATCGACAAAGTGAAAGCAGCCTGTGAATCGGCCAAAGAGACACCCAGCGAAGAGAATGTGTTCCGTCAGCTTCGGCTAAACCAATGGGTGAAGCAGTCTGTTCGGTGGATGCCTATGGACAAATGGGATGCCTGTGCTTTCCCGGTACGGGAGGAGGATCTGGAAGGGCGGATCTGCTACGGCGGCCTGGACCTTTCCAGCACCACAGACATTACCGCCTTCGTGCTGGTGTTCCCTCCTTTGGACGACCAGGACAAGTACTGCATCCTGCCCTACTTCTGGCTGCCGGAAGAGACCCTGCCCCTGCGGGTAAAGCGGGACCATGTGATGTATGACATCTGGGCCCAACAGGGATTCATCCAAACCACTGAAGGAAATGTCATCCACTACGGGTATATTGAAAAGTTCATCGAGAAACTGGGGGAACGGTTCAATATCCAGGAAATCGCCTTTGACCGATGGGGTGCCGTACAGATGGTCCAGAACCTGGAAGGGATGGGCTTTACGGTGGTTCCCTTCGGACAGGGATTCAAGGACATGAGCCCTCCTACCAAGGAGCTTATGAAGCTCACGCTGGAGCAGCGAATTGCTCATGGAGGGCATCCAGTCCTTCGATGGATGATGGATAACATCTACATCCGGAGAGATCCTGCCGGAAACATCAAGGCGGACAAGGAAAAGTCCACGGAGAAAATCGACGGGGCCATTGCCACCATCATGGGCCTGGACCGGGCCATCCGGTGTGGGAACAACGCCCACGAAAGTGTCTACGATTCCCGAGGACTGCTTTTTGTATAGAAAGGAATTCCTATGAATCTATTTTCCAAACTCTTCAAATCCAGGGACAAACCCAGGAACAGTCTGCTGGGCGGCGGGCACTGGTTTTTCTTTGGAGGCTCTTCTTCCGGGAAGGCCGTCAATGAGCGGTCCGCCATGCAGATGACGGCGGTCTATGCCTGCGTCCGGGTCCTTTCGGAATCCATTGCCGGCTTGCCTCTTCATCTTTTCCGGTACAATCGGGAGGGAAATGGGAAAACCCGGGACTTCGAACATCCCCTTGCTGGACTTCTTCATGATGCTCCTAATCCGGAAATGACCAGTTTTGTGTTCCGGGAAACCCTTATGACCCACCTTCTCCTATGGGGCAATGCCTTCGCCCAGATCATCCGGAATGGCCGGGGGCAGGTGGTAGCCCTGTATCCCCTGATGCCGGACCGGATGGAAGTGTGCCGGGACGGGGATGGGGAGATTTACTATCTATACTCCAAAGCCACCGACGAAAATCCCAAAATTAAAGAATATGGTACGGTCCGGCTCCGGAAGGAGAATGTGATGCACATTCCCGGTCTGGGGTTTGACGGTCTGGTGGGTTATTCTCCCATCGCCATGGCCAAGAACGCCATCGGCATGGCCATCGCCTGCGAGGAGTTCGGGGCGAAGTTTTTCGCCAACGGGGCTTCTCCCAGCGGCGTCCTGGAGCATCCGGGGACCATCAAGGACCCCCAGAGAGTCCGGGAAGCCTGGCAGTCCCAGTTCGGGGGAAGCAGTAACGCTGGTAAGGTGGCCGTCTTGGAAGAAGGCATGAAGTATTCTCCCATCGGAATCTCTCCGGACCAGGCACAGTTCCTGGAGACGAGGAAATTCCAGATTGATGAGATCGCCCGGATCTTCCGGGTGCCCCCTCATATGATCGGGGACCTGGAAAAATCCACCTTCTCCAATATCGAACAGCAGTCCCTGGAATTTGTGAAATACACCCTGGGGCCCTGGGTGGCCCGGTGGGAGCAGGCCATGAGCCAAGCGCTCCTGACACCGGAAGAGAGAACCCGGTATGAAATCCACTTCAATGTGGACGGGCTCCTCCGGGGGGACTACGAAAGCCGGATGAACGGCTATGCCGTAGGCCGCCAGAATGGCTGGCTATCCGCCAACGATATCCGGGAACTGGAGAATATGAACCGGATTCCGGAAGAAGAAGGCGGGGACCTGTACCTGATCAACGGAAATATGACGAAATTAAAGGATGCCGGCCTGTTTGCAGGCTCTGGCAATAAGGAGGAATCCCATGAAACGTAAATTTTGGAATTGGGTGAAAAACGAAGGAGAAGCAACCCGTACTCTGTACCTTACCGGGGAAATCTCCGATGAAACCTGGTTTGGAGACGAAGTGACGCCCAGAATGTTCAAAGACGAACTGATGGCCGGCAGCGGGGACATTACCCTGTGGATCAATTCTCCTGGAGGCGATGTGTTTGCGGCGGCCCAGATCTACAACATGCTGATGGACTATCCAGGACGGGTTACTGTAAAGATTGACGGGCTGGCAGCCTCTGCAGCCAGTGTCATTGCCATGGCCGGGAGCCAGGTAGAAATGTCTCCCGTGGCCATGATGATGATCCACAATCCAATTACGGTGGCCATCGGAGACAGTAAGGAAATGCAGAAAGCCATCGATATGCTGGCGGAAGTGAAAGAAAGCATCGTGAACGCCTATGAAATCAAGACCAGCCTTTCCCGGAACAAGATTTCCAAGCTGATGGATGCGGAAACCTGGTTCAACGCTAAGAAAGCGGTAGAACTGGGATTTGCAGATTCCATTCTCTATACCCAGGAGGATGTGGAGAAAAATCCGGATGTAGGTGCCATGCTGTTCAGTCGGGCAGCAGTGACCAATTCCCTGCTGACTAAGCTGTCTATAAAGAAAACAAAAGAACCTGTAACCAACAAGGTCCCCGCGGACAAACTCATGAAGCGGCTGGGCCTTCTTGTGCATTAAGGAGGAATATCCATGAATCAGATCCTGAAACTGAGAGAAGAACGAGCCAACACCTGGGAAATGGCCAAGGCTTTCCTGGAATCCCACCGGGACAAGGACGGCATGGTCTCTGCGGAAGACAGTGCCGTCTATGACCGGATGGAAGAAAAAGTGGTGGCCCTGGGGAAAGAAATCGAACGGCTGGAGCGCCAGAGGAATATCGATGATGAATTGAACAAGACCATTGATACGGCTCTGAAAGGTAACCCCGGTGCCGGCAACCGGAAAATGGACCCCAAAACCGGCCGGGCTAGTGATGCCTATACCAAAGCCTTCTGGCAAGCCTTCCGGGGTAAAGGCAACATTCAGGAAATCAAAGATACCCTGACCATCGGCTCCGATCCCGAAGGCGGGTACCTGGTCCCGGATGAATACGAACGCACCCTGGTGGCGGCCCTCCAGGAAGAAAACTTCTTCCGCAGCCTGGCCCACACCATCCGCACTTCTTCCGGGGACCATACCATCCCTGTAGTGGCAAGCCACGGGGAAGCGGCCTGGATGGAAGAAGGCAGCGCCTATCCGGAAAGCGATGACACCTTCAGCCAGGTGAACCTGGGAGCCCATAAGCTGGGAACCGCCATCCGGGTGTCCGAAGAACTGATGAACGACAGCGTTTTCGACCTGGAAAGCTACATTACCCAGGAATTTGCTAGACGCATCGGGACCAAGGAAGAAGAAGCCTTCCTGGTGGGCGATGGGAAGCATAAGCCCCTGGGTGTATTCCAGGGAGCAGAGGTAGGGGTGACCGCCGGAAAGACCGCCATCACCTTCGATGACATGATGGACCTGTACCACAGCCTCCGGACTCCCTACCGGAGAAATGCCTCCTGGATCCTCAACGATTCCACGGTGAAGGCCATCCGGAAACTGAAGGACAACAACGGCAACTACATCTGGCAGCCTTCTGTCCAGGTGGGCCAGCCGGACCGGATCCTTAGCCTGCCGTATCGCACGTCTTCTTTTGTGCCGGAACTGGCTGCGGGGAACAAGGTCATTGCCCTGGGGGACTATTCCTATTACTGGATTGCCGACCGTCAGGGCCGTAAGTTCAAGCGGCTCAGCGAACTCTATGCCGCCAACGGACAGATCGGGTTCCTGGCCAGCGAACGAGTGGATGGCCGCCTGATCCTGCCGGAAACCGTGAAGGTCCTGGAAATCCAGGCCGGCTGATCGGTGAATAAAAGGAGGTGATGGGATTGGTGACACTGGAAGAAGTCAAAGCCTATCTAAGGGTAGACGGAAGTGAAGAAGACGAGCTGATTACCCGTCTCATCGCCTCTTCTGAGCGGCTCTGCCTGGATACCCTTCGAAAGGAAGAACCAGAAGAAACAGCGGCCTTCAAAATGGCTGTCCTTTTTTCCGTGTCCTATCTCTACGAGCACAGGGAAGATGCGGATTACCACAATCTGCTTCTCACCCTGCGCTCCCTTTTGTTTGGAGAAAGAAAGGAAGCCTTCTGATGAAAATCGGAAAGATGGACAAACGGATCACCCTTCTTAGACCTATCCCTTCCGAAGATGGATACGGAGGTTTTCATACAGACTACGAAGAAATGGGACAGATCTGGGCCCAGGTGATCCAGACCAACTACGCCGAGCAGGAGGCCCAGGGGACGCCCATGAACCGGGAGCAGCTGCGGCTGAAGATTCGGCCAAGAAAGGATATCCGGAAAGGTTGGCGGCTTCGGCTTTTGGAAGAACTCTATGAAATCGAAACGGTGGACAATACCTACCGGGACAGCACCACGCTGATCATCCACCGGTATGAACAGGGGGTGTAGGAAGTGCCTTTCTTTACGGTAAAAGTCCCGGAAGGGGAACTGAGCAAGGCTGTCCGGCAGATTGCTGCCTGGGACGGGAAAGCCCGCCTCCGGGTGGAAGCCGCTCTGAAAAACGGCACAAATGCGGTAGCCCGGGAAGCTCGGCAGCGGGTATCGGTGCGGTCGGGGAAACTGAAGAAATCCATCAAGACCCGGTTTTCCACGGTGAAGCTGGAAGGCCAGGTGTACAGCAATGTGCCCTATGCCCATTTGGTGGAATTCGGAAGTAGGGCCCATACGGTAAGGACCAAGAAGAAAAAGACCCTCCGGTTCTTTAAGGGAGGCCCTGTGTTTACGAAACGGTCCCGGATTCCGGCCCAGGCAGGGAAGCCCTTCTTCAAGCCTTCCTACGACTATGTGGAACCCCAGCTGCTCCGTGATGTGAAGAAAGCGGTACAGGAGCCATGAAGAGATTACCCAATAACGCCGTACACAAGGCCCTGGTGGCCTTTCTCAAAAACCATACGGGACTGGCCGTCTATGACTATGTGCCCCAGGAAGCGGTGCTGCCGTTTATTACCCTGGGGACCATGACGGTCCAGGACAAATCCACCAAGACCGAGGACATGACCCATCTTTCGGTCCACATCCACATTTACAGCAGCTACAAGGGCCGGTACGAAATCAACACCCTGGCGGAAAAACTGATCAACCTGTTTGGCATAGAACAACTGGATCTCGCTGCTGAAGAGTTCTATGTCTCCGCCCAGGGGGTGGATTTCTACGAAACCTACCCGGAGGATGAGACCGGCTACAGCGGGGTGATCACCCTGGAAGTCCTCATCCAAAACATCCATAAGGAGGAATAATATGGCAACTACCACTTTTCCCAGCCGGAGCGAAGCCTCTAACACGGCCACTGCCGGCAAGGATTACCTTATTTATCTGAACGCGGGAGAATCCGACACCAATCCCACCTGGCTGCTTCTTGGGGGCCAGAGGAGTGGGGATCTGAGCCGGCAGGCAGATGAAATCGACACCAGTAGCAAAACATCCAACGGGTGGAAATCCACCATCCCCGGCCTGCGGAACTGGTCCCTGGATCTGGAATCTGTGTATCTGGCCGGAGACAAAGGAGCCAAATTCCTGGAAGCCTCTTTCCTTGCAGGGAAGCAGGTCCACATCAAATTCGAGTACCCGGACAAAAGCTATGTGACCGGCTGGGGCTCCGTAACGGAATGCAGCCTGTCCACTCCACATGATGACGTGGCCACCCTGTCTGGGACTATTTCTGGGGACGGCCCCTTAAGCGATCTGAAAAGTGCGGATGGTACTTCCATCACTGGCGGCTGAGAGGAGGAATAACATTCCATGAAGAAAATCGACTTTGAAGTATTCGGTCCCGGCCAGTATCTGTATTTCGATATCGGCCGGCTGATCCAGGTGGAAAACATCACTGGCAAAAGCGCCGGGGACATTATCCGGAACCAGGAACTGAACCTGGGGATCCTGACGGCCCTTCTTTCCATCGGCCTCCGGCAGCACGGCATCAAGAACCCTCAGTGGTACGCTACCAAAATGCAGGAACTGATCGACGAAGGTCACGAGATGGAAGAATTTGTCCAGCCGGTGGTGAAGGCCATTGCCGGGTCCGGCATCCTGGGGAAAGATGTGTATTATGCTATTTTCCCGGAAGAAGATCCTGGGAAAGAATCGGGGAAAGGGAAAACTAAGCCAAAAAACTGACAGCGGGACAGGAAGAAGTCCCGTCTTTCAATGACTGGCTGCGATGGGCAGAAGAAGTGGCCTATGGGCTGCTGCACCTTCTGCCCGCCCAGTTCTATGCTCTGACTCCCCTGGAACTGGACCGGATGGCCGAGTACCGGTTCAGGGCAGAGGAACGGAAGAAATGGGAGACCGCCTATTGGGTGGCCTGCCTCATGAGCGTCCACACCCGGAAACCGGTAAGGACGGAGAAGCTGATGAAGCCCTTCCTGCCGAAGAAAACCAGCAGCCAAATCGCAGCCGAGCGGGATGCCTTCTTCGAGGAATTCAGACGGAAAGGAGATGAGGGACATGGCGACCATCGCTGACCTTCTGGTAAAGATCGGGGCGGATACCTCCGACCTCCGGAAAGAACTCAATGCCACAAAACGGCAGATCAAGTCTGCTTTTGGGAGCGAAGCTCTTGACGTGTCCAAGAAATCCCTGGCTGTCTTAGGAGGCATCGGGGCTGGCCTGGCTGCTCTGGGGATGGCATCGGTGAAAGCCGGGGCCAGTTTCCAGAGCACCAAGACCGCTTTCACCAATATGCTGGGCAGTGCGGAAAAAGCACAGGACTTCCTGGGGAAGATGCAGGACTTTGCGGCTAAGACCCCTTTTGAATTCAGTCAGGTATCCCAAGCCGCCCAGAAGTTCATCGCTTTCGGCTTTTCTGCGGAACAGGTCATCCCCACCTTGACAGCGGTAGGGGATGCGGCAGCTGGCGTTGGTCTCGGGGCGGAAGGCATCAACCGGATCACCCTGGCCCTGGGCCAGATGGCGGCCAAGTCCAAGGTCCAGGCTGGTGAAATGATGCAGCTTACCGAAACAGGGATCCCGGCCTGGAAGATGCTGGCAGACCAGATCGGGGTGTCCGTGCCGGAAGCCATGAGCATGGTCTCCAAGGGAGCTATTGATGCGGCAACCGGCATCACGGCTCTTGTGAGCGGAATGGAACAGTCCTTCGGGGGCATGATGGATCAGCAGAGTGAGACCATCAGCGGCACCTGGTCCACCCTCATGGACGGCTTAGAACAGTCTGCCGCCCAGGTAGGCCTCCAGATTGCAGAAGCCCTGAACCTTACGGGAATCTTCCAGACGCTGGGGGATATGCTGACGAACTTTGCGGCCACAGTCCAGTCTTCTGGACTTACGGAAGCTCTCCTGACGGCCATTCCCCCTGAGTTCCAGGCGGGTATCCTGCTGATTGTTTCCACCCTCACCGGCCTTGCCATTCCGGCCATCGGACTCTTTGTTACGAAAGTGATCCTAATGGCCGCTCCATTTGTGGCGGCAGTTGCTGCTGCAGCTCCTTTTATTGCGGCGGCAGCAGCGGTGGCCACGGCTCTCTATGCCATCTGGAAAAGCGGGATGACCGTGGAAGATGTGCTGGGGGCCATGGGGATTCGGATGGAAACGGTCACCCGGGCTGTGGATGCCATTCAGGCAATGATGAGCGCGGCGGCCCAGTCCATTATCGCCAATCTTCAGGCCCTGGAACCGGTGTTCACCCTGGTGGCTGCGGTGATGGGAGCCGCCTTCTATGCCTCTCTGCAGATTATCGGGGCCGTGGTGAACGGAGTGCTGAACTTCATCAGTGTCCTCAGCGAATGTGTCACCTGGATCCTGAACGCTTTCACGTATCTGGTGGAGGGCATCGGGTCCTGCATCGATGAAGTGGGAAGCATCCTGTCCGACATGGCTGACAGCATCCTTCCCTCCTGGGCTTCCAGCGGTCTTTCCACCCTTGCCAACTTTGTCAGCGAAGCCATCAGCTGGCTCTCCAGCTTAATCCAGAAAATCCTGGAAACCAATAATGCCCTGGGTTCCATGGGCGGGGAAGGCGGCGGAGATGGCGGCGGGGGCGGCAGTGCAACCGCCAAACGGGAATTCAAGCTGCCGGACTTCAGCAACCTTCGGGGCGGAGGAGGAGATATCCCTGTTCTTTCCGGAGGAGGCGGAGGCGGTGGTGGTTCTGGCGGTGGCGGAGGCAGAAGCTCCGGAGGTACGGACCAGCTGGCCAGTACCGCGGCCCAGACCAGCAAGAGCATCGAAGAAGAATGGTTCCGGACCTTCCATACCAAAAGCGCCCTGGTGGACCGGTGGTATAAGGAAGAAACGGACGAACTGGAAAAATCCAGATCCGCCAACGAAAACTATGAACGGGATAAGACCCGTCTGGCAGAGCTGTATGCCCAGAAGCGTCTGGATGCCCTTTCTGAGGAACAGGCCAAGGCACGAGAGCTGATGAACAAGGCCCGGGACCTGTCCTTCGATGCGGTGACGGCGAAACTTACTCTCTATGGTTCCAAACAGGAACAGGAAGTCATGAAGATGCAGTCCGACATGGAAAAAGCGGTGGCTTCCATTGATGACAAGTACGCCAAGCTGTCCCAAGACTTCATTTCCCTGACGGCCAGTGAAAAGACTGTGTTCCTGAACGCTTTGAAGGAAAAAGGCATTGCCTACGAACAGACCAGTGCCAACGAAATCGCCTTTGAAAAACAGGCCAACCTGGAAAAGGCAGCAGCCTACAAAAGCTACATGGAAGAGCGGAATGCCTACTTTGCCCAGGGGAAAGACATCCAGGCGGCCCTGGATGAAGCCTACAACCAGAACTCCCTGGCCATGCTGCAGGAAACCCTTACCGCAGAAATGGCTCTTCGGCAGAGCAACATCGATGCGGAAAAGTCCCTGATGGATACCTACCAGGAAGCCTATATGAATGCCCACATGGGAACTCTGGAACTCATTGCGGACATGGCTTCCACCACCTTGAGCGGCCTGGAGACCGCTTTCACGGATATCCTTACCGGGGCCAAGAACGCTAAGGAGGCTTTCCTGGATTTGGGGAAGGCCATGCTGAAAACCATCGCCAGCTATTTCTCCCAGATGCTCTCTGGGATGCTGGTGACGGCTCTCTTCGGGGATAAACTCAACGCGGCCAGTGCCGCCAAGACGGCCGCCCAGGGAACGGCAGCCGCCGGAGCTCTGGCTCCCGCGGCCTGGCTGAAACTGGTCATCGACCCGTCTGCAGGGCCTGTGGCTACGGGCCTTTTGGCCGGAGGGACTTCTGCAGCAGTGGGCATCGGGATGGTGGCAGCTGCTACCAACAGTGCAGCAGGGACAGCCGGTGCAGGAAACAAGACACCCCATTATGCCAAAGGCGGATATTTCACAAGACCCCTTGTTGGCGTTCTGGGGGATGCCGGGGATGAAGTGGCCCTGCCTCTGAACCGGGCCGTGTTCGACAGCATTGCTGAAGGCATTACGAATTCCAGTGAATCTACGGATAACCGGGAAGTTGCAACAACCTTCAACAACTACGGGGACATCAACAACGCTGCGGATCTGGATGATCTGATGGATGGGTTTACCGATGCTGTCCTGGCTGGATTGAGAGGTGCGTAACATGCAATTCCCGGAACGGAAAGAAAATGAACAGAATTTCACCATCACCAAAGATGGGGTGGAATACAAGATCCCGGTCCACTGGAGTCTGATGGACAGCGGCAGCTACACCTTCCGGAATAAGCTCCAGTCCCGGGCCTTTGCCCATGGCAGTGATGCCGTAGGGGATGGGAAGATTGACGGCCGGACCCTCCAGGTGGAGTTTTCCATGGATGGCACTACGGAAGAAGACCATGATGAAGTGCTGAACGAAGCCTATACCTTCTTTGGCCAGACGGACTATTCCCTGATGGCAGGCCGGCCGGACCGGGTTTACCACGTGGCCTGCCTGTCGAAAATCAAGCACAAGTTTGAGAACGGGTTCAAGCAGAGAAGAAGCAACATCACCGTGTCTCTTCTCCTGGCCGACCCTTTCCGGTATGAAGCCCAGGAATCCCGGGTGGTGTTCACCTTTCCCCAGGCTACGGTGCAGGCGGAAATGGTTCTCCACAACCTGGGGAGCGTGGATACGCCGCTTACCTTTCGCTTTATCCCCCTGGACCGGATGACAAATCTCACCGTCTGGCACCAGGAGGCCAAAGAAAAATTCACCCTCACCGATGCCCTTCTGGTGGCCCCCAAGACTTCCATCGTAAATGGCAGGGAAGGAACTGTCTGGCGAGATAAGGACAACAGCATCAACGCCTTTACCGGGACATTTCTCCACGCCAAGCCGGGAGCCAATCTGTTTCTCTACACAGGGGGAGCCGGGACAGTGGAAATCACGTATACCAACAGGTGGTTTGTATGACGAATTTCATTTTTGGACGGGGCCTCTTCGGCCGGTGGATCTTTGCTGGACCTACTGGTGAAGGAGAAGGCAGCAGCGATCGAGGCAAGGTCCATGAGTACTATCCCGGCCAGTTCGTGGTCTACGCGTACAAAAAGGACGGGACCCGGACAGCGATTTTCGGAGGGGGAAGCGAGGCCAATGCCCTGAACGAAGTGACCTTTGAAATCACCAGCACCGGCTGCGGCCAGTGCCAGCTGACCTTTTACCGGCAGCCCGACAATGCTCAGCTGGACTACATGCAGCGCATCGACATCCACCTGTATGGAGACCGGAAGCCCTGGTACAGCGGATACATTATCAGCCGGCCCATTGAGGGGACAACGGACACCAAGTTCGTATACAAAGGCTACGGCTTCTACAACCGTCTGGAGAATGTGATGCTCTGGAAGACCTATGAGAACACAGATGTGGGAGACATCGTCCGGGACATCGCCAGGCAGGTGGAGCGGCAGACCCTCCAGGTGGTCTACAACGACAGCAAAATCCAGAGCGTGGGGTACAGTCCTACGAAACTGGTCTTTGACGGGGTGACGGTGAAAGAAGCCCTGAATACCTTGGCCGACTTTGCGGTGGACTACGTGTACGGGGTGGACGAATACCGGTGCCTGTATTTTCGCCGTAGAGAGACTTCTGTCAACGAACAAGCCCGGCTGACCGTGGGAAAACACATCACCTCCTATACCCCTTCCTGGGATGTGTCCAAACTGGTGAACTGGGCCCGGATCAAGGGCGGCAGTGTGGACGACCAAGGAGAACAGTGGCTCTGCATTGTGGAAGACAAAGACAGCCAGAACCGCTACGGGGTCCACCAGGCGGTCTGGAACCTGCCGGAAGCCTATGATGCAGCCGATGCCCAAAGGTGGGGAGAAAACCAGATCAGCCAGTACAAGGCCCCGGTGAAATCCGCCAAAATCAGCGGCGTCCGGCTGGAATACCCTTACCCGGATGGAACTTTCAACGTCCGCCACATGTCCACGGAGGGCCTTGCGGAAATCCGGAGACTGGACGGGAACGCGGATACGTATCCCATCAAGAAAATCAAGTATACTCTGTCCGGGGAATACGGCATCAAGACAGAGATGGAGCTGGGCGAGCCTCAGTTTTCCGTGGACCGGTACCTGTCGGACATCGAACGCCGGTCCAAGGATATCGAGCAGTCCCAGTCTTCGGCCCTGAAACAATGGAAAGGAGGAAGCTGATGGCCATTCATGATTATCGGTTCGATCCCTTTGAGAATACCTTTAACATCAAAAAAATCTATGACGAAACCCACGTGATCCCCAGCAACAGCCCGTACACCATCCGGCTGACGGAAGTGCCCCAGAAGACTTCTCCCACTACCCTGCAGGTGAAGTTCCAGAACGGGGCGCTCTTTACGGAAGTATCGGAAGAACCGGCCCAGGGGCAGTACTGGCCGGATTACCTCCCTACAGAGCATGGCATCGAAGGCTGGAACACCGGGACTCTGAAGTTTTCGGCAGCTGACGCGGGAAAAACCGTCCTTGTCACCTATAACGGGATGGGGACCCTGACGGATGACCGGCTCATCGACCAGGTGGAGATCGCCGTCACATCCAGCACCCAGCCGGAGAGGGAGGCCGTAGTGTCCGGGGTCAATTCCTGGGACAACACCATCACCTCCGGTCCAGAACGGCACGCTTTTGAAACTGCTCGGGGACGGATTAAGACTCACCGGGGGATTCCGGCCGGAACCTACTCCCTGCGGCGAATCCTGCAGGAACTGGTGAACCGGTCCCATACCCAGGAATATACCCGGGAAATCATCTATTCCAACTGCAACTGCGACTGTACCGATGATTCGGGAGGAGGATAAGATGCTGGTCATTGACGAAAATAAGAACATCCAGGTGTCCCAGTACGATACCTTTTCCATCCGGTTTCGCTTCACCAACTACAAGCTGACTCATGCAGACAAGGTGGTCTTTGCCATCAAGAAAACCACCAATTCTTCCGAAGTGGTCTATTCGGATAATTTCTACAATCCGGACAACAATTTTGTAGATGTAGTGGTGCCCAAAGGAGCGTTGGATTCTCTGGAACCTGGGGCATACATTTACGATCTGGCCATTATCAACAGCGAAACGGAACGGATCCTCACCTGCTTCTTTACCAAGTCTTTCATCATCAAGGGGGTGGCTCACAATGTCTGATGCGGCCAATGTGGAAGTGACCCTAACGGTCCAGAACAACACGGAAGTGGAACTGGGAGATGTGACTGACGGGTACGCCGCCGATCAGGCACGGGCCTACCGGGACAAGGCCGGGGAATATGCGGCGGATGCCTTAAACAGCAAGAACATGGCAGAAGCCTGGGCGGAAAGCGACAGTGCCCCGGCCGGCACCGGGACCCGCTCCAGTAAGACCTGGAGTGAGGTATCCCAGGAGTGGGCGGAAAGCACCACCAATCCGGATGGCGTCACCGGAGCCCGTTCCGCCAAGACCTGGTCTGAAACGGCCCGAGCCTGGGCAGAAAGTGAGGGGGAACCGGACGGAGTTTCCGGAGCCAAGTCTGCCAAGAGCTGGGCCACGGTTTCTTCCCAAAAAGCGACAGAAGCCGCAGCCAGTGCCGAAGCGGCAGATACCAGTGCTAAGGCTTCTAGTGGCAGTGCGGCTGAAGCGAAGACCTCTCAACAGGAAGCGGCAACCCAGGCTACCCTGGCGAAACAAAGTGCCGACAGTGCGGCAGAAAAACTGGCCCAGATGCAGATCGACCTGAAAGTGAAAGCGAATGTGGACAGCCCCATTCTTACGGGAACCCCAGCAGTTCCTACTCCGGCAGAAGATGCGCAAAGTACACAGATTGTCAATGTGGCCTATGTAAAAGAGAAGATTGCCGAACTGGTGAGTGGCTCGGAGGCTTCTCTCGATACCCTGAAAGAACTGGCGGATGCCTTGGGGAATGACCCGAATTTTGCCACCACCATCATGGCAGCCATCGGGAAAAAGCTGGATGCCACAGCAACCGCCCAGGCAGCTGTGGCCGATGGGAAGGGCAACAACATTGCAGAAACCTATGCCACAAAGGCAGAACTCACCGGGGAGACAGGAACCCTTGCTGCAGTGGCGAAAAGCGGCAGCTACACGGATCTCCTGGACAGACCGGTGATTCCAGATAAAACCAGTCAGCTGACCAACGACAGCCGGTTTGTAGCCACGGATGCCAACGGGAATGTGACTCTCACCGGGGCGCTCACCGCAACGAAAGTCTACAACGCGGTCTATAACGACTACGCTGAATTCTTTCCCCGAGGCGGGGACACCCAGCGGGGAGACATCATTGCCCTGGACGAAACTTCGAATAAAGAGCAATACAGCAAGGCAACTTTCAGCAGCCGGTGTGTGGTGGGGGTCCACACAGAGGATTTTGCCTCCATCATTGGTGGCCGTACCCTTTCTCCGGGAGATGACATCCTGAAGACGAACCTGCCCACCTATATCCCGGTAGCCCTGGCCGGCCGTGTCCCGGTCCGGATGTATGGGAAAGCCAGGAAGGGCGGCTGGGTCATTCCTTCGGAGATGCCGGGTGTGGGCCGGATGGCCCTGGAAGGGGAAAGCATCACCCAGGCGGTGGGACAGATCGTGAAGGACGATACCGCAGAAAATGTGCGGCTGGTCAAGATCCTGGTAAGGAGTGGAAGATGAAATATTTAAGAAGAAACATCAACACGGTATTCCTCATGCTGGGGAATTCCTGCAATATGAACTGTGCCTACTGCCTCCAGCATCCACTGGTGCATAAACCGTTGAGCCGGGAAGTGAATCCGGAAATCTACGACTTCCTGGGAGAAGTGGCCCAAGAGAATACCCGGACTCTCCACCTGCAGTTCTACGGCGGGGAGCCTCTTTTGTACTTTAGAACCATCCGAGAAGTGGTGGAAGAAATCAAAAGAAGAAAAATTCCCATGACCTTTGGCATCATCACCAATGGCCGGGCACTAACGGACGAAATGGTCCGCTTTTTTCATGCCCATCACTTCTCCGTGACCATCTCTTGGGATGGGCCTCACGTCTTGAAGACAAGAGGCTATGATGTGTTTTCCGTACCGGAAACCCGGGAGCGGATCCTGGCCCTGGAGCATCTCTGCCTGTCCGGGGTGCTTTCTGCCAGGGCCTATCCCCAGGAAATCCTCCAGGCATTCCAGCAGATTTCCGAAGAGTACAGTGCCATCCATGGCTACCAGATTGCGGTGAACCTGGACGAAATCATGGATACGGGGCTGCCCCAAAAGGATCTACTGGAAATCAACTACGGCCGGGTGGAGCGGGAGATGGAAGAGCTGACCCTCCAGTTCCTGGAAGGCTTCGGGAAACGGGTCCCGCCGGAGCGGTACACGAAAGAAGCCTATATCCGGCAGCTGTTCCACTCTTTGAAAGACTTCTACCTTACGGGGAAAGGGAAATGGGACCGGTATACGGCGGCCTGCGGGAACGGGCTCACGGTGCTGAACCTGGACCTTGAGGGGAACCTGTATCCCTGCCACAACACCTCCCGGAAGGTAGGTACCATCCATGACGGGTACTTCACTTACCAGCAGCACATCCTGGCGGGGGATCATACCCACGAACATAGGAAAGAGTGCCTTTCCTGCACGGCCCTTGCTTTCTGCCAGGGAGGCTGCAAGCTGGTAGGGGATAAGGCCCGGAAGGAGTCCTACTGCAGGCTGAAGCGAGCGGTGTTCACTCCGGTCCTTATGACCATCCAGCAGTACGGGCAGAAGATTTTGGAGAAAGATCATGGCAAAGAACGGTACCATCAATAAAACCACCTTTACAGATTCTGCTGCTGTGACCGGCACCAGCGAACTGAAGGTGAAAGCCATCCATGTGACGGAACTGCAGACGGCCCTGGAACAGCTCAATACCTACGCGGCTAATGTGGACAACTGCGGGAACTGCGTGTACTGCCAGACTTGCCAAGGATGCCAAACCTGCCAGAAATGCCAAAGCAGCAGCTGCCAGTCCACCTCCTGCCAATCCTGCCAGAGCATCTCCCAGTGCAGCCAGAGAGACTGTACCTGTCAGACCCGGGGCCAGTGCGACTGTAACTGCAACTGCAGCGGAAGCAGCGACTGCAATTGTTCGGACGACTCCTAAGGTGGTGAGAACATGGCGGAACAAGGAGAAAGCGTTTTAAAGAAACATCTGACGGATGTGCAGACGGGCCTTGAGACTTTATCTACCAACAAGAAGGTCACCATCGATCTATCTTCCCTTGATTATGCCCGGGTGAAGAAGGTCAACATTAAGGTACTGGATGCGGCCATCAACAAGCTGGAAGAAAGTTTTTCCGGGAACTGCTGCCAGGCCAACTGCTGTCAGACCTGCCAGAGTTGCCAGGGCTGCCAGGGGTGCCAAACCTGTCAGGAGGGATGCCAGTCTTGCCAAAACTGCCAGGGGTGCCAGACCTGTCAGAAGTGCCAATATTACATGACGTTCAACTGCAACTGTAACTGCAGTGACGATAGCTAAGGAGGAACGGAAAAGATGATCATTGCCAAAGGAAACGTGCACACAGCAGAAGGACCGGTTCCCGTAGAGAAACTGGAAACGGGGATGCTGGTGGTGGACCGAGGGCATCGGGCCAGGAAGCTCCTCAAAGTGGAACAGGTCCAGCTCCATCAGACCCTCCACTTTGAAAAGAACCCGGAGCTGGTCCTGGCCGGGAACAGTGTCCTTTTCACCCTTACCGGGCTGCGGAGCGCCATTACCCTAAAGAATGTGCGGAAGGCCATGAATGGGCGGATCCAGATGCTCTTCCAGACGTCCCGGGTCCAGGATGATGTGATGAAAGTGAAGAAGGAAGAAGTGACTGGCTACCGGCTGACCATCGAAGGGGGCCGGGACGTGCTGGTGAACGGATATGATGTGGCGGACCGGGAGGTGGAATGATGCTGAAGATTTATTACAACGAAGAATCCAACGCGGATCATGTGGTCCATTTAATCTTGAGCGGGGACTTCTGCAAAGTAGAGTGCAGCAGTGCCGTTGATGGCCGGGCCGGATCTGACGTCATCGAGAATCTGCGACCTTACAGCTCCTATGCCCTGACGGAAAGCAACGGGACGGTGAAGATCTTCCGGCAGCCCATGCAGTCCGATTACCGCTTCCTGGACCTGAACCGGCTGGGTGTATCCATCCGTGTGGACTTTGCCATCCTGACCCAGCTGTACGGGAATCACACCATCCTCAGCGTGGACACGGGCATCCTGGCAGATAGCGAGCGGGACATTGTGGTCCGGCTCTTTAGCGGGAGAAAGGAAAATTTCACCATTGAATCCGACCAGGAATATGAGCTGCTGCCCTTTAGCACCAGCGACCTGATTCTGGGAGACCATCCCAGAATGAAACTGTGGGACAGCTACAGCCTTTCTGCTGGTGGCCGGGAGCTGATGGCCAACCGGAAAGGATATCTCATTGATGGGGATCCGGAGGAACCGTTTGTCCCCGAAGAAGGTAAAGAGTACATCGACTTCACCATCCAGAAATACAAAGGGGACTTTTCCACCAAAGAAAAGCTCACCCGGGATATCGATGACGAGGAAGTCTTCGTGGATTCTTCCGCAGGTCTTGTGAACAACCGGCGGATCAAACTGGATCACGGGACGGGTAGTTTCCGGCTGTATCCCTTTGGGGTGGAAGGACCGGTGAAGATTAAGCTGGGCCGGAAATGGTATGAGGTATGGAACGACTATTTTGTCTTTATCGGAAAGGGGGAGAAGAATGGCTGAACCGCGGAAACTGACCATCTACCTGGGGAGCCAGTGCAATCTCCACTGTCTCTACTGTCACCGGGAAGCCTCCAGTGATGAACAAGGCATCTCCGATGAATTCCTGGAAGAACTAAAACGCAATCCTCCCGGGGCCATCAAGTTTATGGGCGGGGAGCCGCTGCTCTATATGGAGGAAATCCGGAAGGTGGTTCGTGCGGTGTCCGAGGCCAAGTTTTCCCTCAGCACCAACGGCATCGGCATCGGAAAGCACCTGGATTATTTCCGGCAGCACGGCTTCCAGATCTGCATCAGCTATGACGGGGCGGAGAAAGACCTGCGGGGCTATGACCCTTTTACAGACCTTCTGGATTATCCGAATGTGGCCGTATCCACTACCCTGTACCATGGCAACACAGACCTGGGGGCCATCATGGAGCGGTTCCGGGAGAAGGAGAAAGTCGTCGGACGGTCCCTTTCCTTTTTCCCGCATCTCCTTCATGTGACCAACGAAGCCAACAGGAAATACGCCTTGACGGAAGAGGAATATGACTCCCTCCTGGAACAGTACAAAAAGTACGTGGGGCTGTACTTGTCCCGGTTCCGGAGATTCGGCATCCGGGACAAGCGGTATGAAGGACTCTACCAGACTCTGGAACGGCGGAGGAAAGCACACTACACCTATGGGGAAACCTACTGCAGCAATCGGAAGCTGCGAAAGGTGGATGCCAAGGGGCAGTCCTATCCCTGTCTGTATATCCGGAAAGAGAAGCTGGGGACGGACTGGCTGAGGGAGCAGCAGAATCTGATTCACCGGGTGAATCCCCACTGTAAGACTTGTTCCGTCTACGACATGTGCGGCGGGGCCTGCATCGTGAGCAAGGAGCATGAACTGGAGTGCCGATTTTACAAGGCTCTCTACACCTGGTTCAAAAGGGAAGTGAGTCGGCCATGAATTCTCTCTTTATCTTCCCAGAAGCCATCCAGACGAAAGATACCATTGCCCTGGACCTGGATGGGAACCGGATGACTTTCTCTTGTAATAACGAATGTGTGTTCATAAATCTTGAGACTCTACGTTCCGGGTCCTCTACGGTGATCCTGAAGAACCCCATTGCCGGAACCGTCTATCCCTTGTTCAATTTCCGGGAAATCCTCCAGGTGATGGATCTGGGTCCCCAGGAGATGCTCCGGACCTTGCGGATTAACGCCTATGTGCAAATCGACAAGTCCGGGAAGAATACGTTCATCAAGGTGTTCCTGCCCAAGGGGCAGAAGGAACTCAACAGCCGCACCCATGATTTTTCCCGCTTTCCCCATGTGCCCTTGGCTGACCTCCATAAGCTGGACCGGGATTTCAGTTGGACGGTCAGGAAGGTGAAGGCCCAGATCCATTATGGCCGGATCGAGGGGTCCCTGGTGCTGGAGCGCTCCGGGTTCTGGAAGGAGCCGGTGTATGTGAGCCATGCCGGCCAGACAAAGGAGCTGACGGAAGGGGAGAACGATTTCTCCTTTTCCTGGAGCCCTACGGAAGACGTGTACTGCGGACCGAAATGCGGACGGTACAAAGGCCGGGCTCTTCATGTGACGCCTGGCCGTTAAGCAAAGAAAGGAGGGGGTGCGCCATGAATTTCATCAGCTACACCTTTGTGAACGCAGTGATCAGTGCCCTGGCCGTATTCGGGTGCTGGCTGATCCTGCGTCCCCAGAAGATCGAGAACCTGGCGCTCCACAAGAGCATCGATAACAATACCAAGGCCCTGGAAGATCTGACTGGACTCATCAACGAAATGCGGGTGGCCCAGGCCGGCATCGAGACCAACATCGACAACCTGTGGCACCGGTACAAAGACCTGAAGGGGGAAGTCGATAAGCTCCATGAGCACAACCGAAATCTGGGGAGTCCGCCATGTTTGAAAAAGTAAGGGGCTGGCTCAATAAGGGTCTTGGAGCTGTGAAGAAGCGGCTCAATCAGTTCCAGCAGCCCATTAAATGGATCGTCATCGGGTATATGGTGACGGTCTTTCTTTTTGTGGTTTCCTATTATGGCTTCTGGGTCTATCTGGCAGTGACGGGGAAAATCCAGCTTCCGGACCTTCTGGCTATGATACGGGAACTGGTAGGGCCTGCCATGGTGGGGTTCATCACCTTCATTGCAGGTTGCTTTGTGGATCTTGACGGGAACGGGATCCCAGATCATTTTGAAAAGGAGAAGGATAAACCATGAAGATTTACATCAATCCGGGCCATATGCCCGGTGTGGACAGCGGGGCTGTCAACGAAGAACACGGGGTCACTGAAGCGGGTATCGTAAAGGAAATCGGAGCCGGAGTTCAGCAGTACCTGAACCGGGTGGGCTATGACTGCATGCTGGTCCAGTCCGACAACCTCTGCGGGGAATCCCCCAACTATACCAACATCTGTGCCAGCGCCAACGACTGGAAGGCAGACCTCTTTATCTCCATCCATTGCAATGCGGCAGCCGCAGAAGAAGCTCAAGGGACGGAAACCCTGGTGTACAGCGAGGACAGTGAGGAAGCCTATGGCCTGGCCGAATGCATCCAGAACCAGATCGTCCAGAGCCTGGGGACCCTGGACCGAGGTGTGAAGGAACGTCCCGGTCTGGCCGTGCTTCGGGAAACGGATATGCCGGCCGTCCTTGTGGAGACCGCTTTCATCACCAACGAGGACGATGTGCAGCTTCTGATGAATCGGAAGGACGAATTTGCCCGTGCCATCGCCCGCGGGGTGACGGATTATGTTGCCAGGAAAGGTTGAGACACTATGAACCCGTGGAAAATGAACGATGATTTCCTTTTGGGCTTCCTCCTGGGCATACTGGCTGGCATTCTTTTCTTTACTTTACTCCTCTAAAGAAAATGACTTGCCAGATTGACCCAGGAGCCGTCTTTTAGAAGGGATGGCAGCCCATGGAGTCCTGAAAAAGAAAAATCCCGCCAGAGTAAGGATATGACGGGATACCGGCCTTTCGGCAATTTTGATGGAAAGAGGGTGGGGATGATTGAGAAAAAACGTATGGCTCTTGCTGCTATGCTTGCTCTTCTGCTGTCCGCAGGTGTCCTTGGCTTCTTCGTATACCATCACGGAAGAGGAACTAACCCGGCTGGAGGAGAATATCAGCGAACTGCAGAGAATCAACAACGGATTACAGAAGGAATCCAGTCTGCAGAAGAAACGAATGCAGGAATTGGAGACGCAATTGACCGAAGCACGGACCGAATTGCAGAAAGCCAGGGAACTGTCCAATCAGCAAGGGAGTCGATTGACCGAACTGAAGACGACCTCGATACGGCAGGAAGAATCCTTGAGGATTGCCAACGAATCCTTAGCCGCGTACGAGAAAGAAAACAATAGAATACAGAAACGCCTGAAGGTACAACGGAACCTGGCTTATGGGATTGGAACGGTTCTACTGGTGGCTTTAGTGCGGCAATAAAGAAAGAGGCTTGAAAATGATTTCTCGTTTTTCACAGCCCCTTCTTTGTTTTAAAGTGTTGTTTTTTCACTTTCACATGGGACCAACAGTCCCATGCCTTTTAGCCCTTCTTTCAAGGCATTCATATCCTCCTTATTTCTTGTTTCGACACTGAGAGTGTGTTTTCCCTGTGTCAGGGCTGTGATTAGGAGCCCTTTTTCCTTCCGGAGTCGGTCCATATACTGACGCACATCCCTACGACTATACAGGTCCATGGCTATCCGAATTATCCCATATACAGCATGGGACAGAGTCATCCCATGGATAATTCCTCCGTTGTCTACTACTACATTCAGTTCATCTTCCAGCTCTGCTGCATCCATGTTCTGGCTCTGGCAGTTCAGATCTTGCCAAAATTCCTTCCCTTTTTCTGGGTCTTCCAACTTATAGCCTCGCGCTGTCGAAAGAATTTTTTTACCTCCGCTCCGGAGAATGGCCACGTCTCCCACAATGATCTGCCTAGTAACATTCAAGACTTTGGAAAGATATGTCCCGCTTAAGGGTTCCTCTCCTTGTTCCAGCATTTTATACAATTGTGCTCTTCTTTCCCGGTTGTCCATGATTTTCCATTTACCTGCTTTCTCCATAAAGAATCTATTTCGTTAAAGATTCCTGCAGTACTGACGATGTTTATAACCTAAAAGAACATGTGGCATTACTAGAGAACTTTTTTGATTATAGCACAAACTTTCATATAAATTGTGAACAATTTATATTTTTTATCTCATTAATATGTAAATACCTGTGACCAGCATGCAACTATCATATGTAATATGTTATTAACAAATTGTTATTCAACTAAATAGACATTAACATATATTAATATTCACGAAAATTCGCTTTATTGATCTTCTATATTACCCAAAGAGCATTTAGCTAAACAGATGTTGCAATATTACTTAAATTTGAAATCGAATTCTATTACAGTACTTATACTATAATTTCGGCTTTTTTGAGGGTATATATTTTTAATAGCGCAATGAGCTTACTACGGTGAGAAGAGAAATGCAGACCTTTTTTCTACATGATTTCACATGACAACAAAACATAACTCTGACACTACATTTGACATAGGCGGAACAAAATTATGGCAGTCGACGAAAAATTTTCTAAAGAAGAGTTAAAAACTAGAAGGGGCATACAACAATTTTTTTTTGAACGACTTAAAGATGAAATTTACTAAAACTCTTTACGGCGCGTTATAGTTCCAGTGGTTATATATCGAATCTATAAAATAAATCAATGGAAATATAGAAATCTGCAGCAAATCGGATCAATTTTACTCTGAATAAAAATAAGAGGAAACCTCATAAAGGACAAGCCGATCACTGAGATTTACGGACTTTCTATCTTGCGATACTCCATTGCACCATTAACATATTTACAAATGAATGACTTTACGTCTTTAATTAAAGCTGCCAAAATTATGACTTTCCAAATCACTTTTCAAATTGCTCTATCCCCCTCGCAATTGCCTCGGCAATCTTATCTAGAAAACTATCCGACAAAAGCAACTGTTCTTCCCGAGCATTGGTCATAAAAAGACACTCTACAAGGGCACTGGGCATGGTGGACTTCCGATTGACATACAGCCCGGAATCGTAGATGCCCCGGTCCGGTACATTGGCCGTTGTCATCAGCTCCTTCTGGAGGATGGCAGCAAAACGTTTGTCATAGGGAGTCTTGGGGGTATAATACGTGGAATATCCGCCCACACTTCGGTCCGTACTTGCATTGCAGTGGATGCTGAGGAACAGGTCGGAACCGGATTTTTCGGCCACATCCACACGGGCCTGGAGCTCTTGCTGGTCCGTTGCAGTTGGCCCATAGACGTCACGATCACTGAGCCGCGTCAAATAGACTGTAGCGCCCTTTTGCGTAAGAATCTTCTTTACACGAAAGGCAAGGGGCAGTGTAACTTCCTTTTCTTTGAGCCCGGTTTCAAGCCCATGGGTACCAGGATCTGTACCGCCATGCCCCGGATCAAGGGTGATCCGTTTGCCTTTAAGACCGCCACCTACCCGGTATCCACGCGTAAATACCGGCGCCACATCAATGACTATGCGATTCGGCCGCTTGGTTGTCGTATCTGCTTTTAAAGAAAAGATTTTAAAGTCAGCCAGGGTTGGTTTTTCATCTGTATGTATATGAATTAGCGTTCCGTTGGTAGTTTTTTGGAAACGGACCGTTTTCACATGGGTGGATTCACGGGGATGGTAGACAGGCGCAATCGAAGCAGCCAGTGTACCGTTAACAAAAACATGGGCTTCTCCTTCTAAAATCTTCATTTCGTAAGGAAGCGGTTGATTTGACTCAATGACAACCCGCAACTGCCCTGCCTGATTGACACCGTACGAAACATCCGTGATATGCCCCGAAGCTTCCGCACGCCCCCAGCAGCAAAACAACATACACAATACAGCAATCCATTTTTTCAATATTTTTCAGCCCCCTGATTTGCAAATAGTTTGCATTTGCATTTAATTATAGTTAGAAAAACCAAACTTGTCAATAAAAAAGCCAGGTTGCTGCTTTAATATTAAAAACTAGAAATACCCATCACGGATTGTATTTTTCAGACAGATACTTAATAGAAATTACAGTATATACTTTTTTCACCAAATAAGATGCCATCATTGCTTGTTGTATAATCATTCTAGTAAAATAGAAAAATGCAACTATTTAGACAGAAAAAATAGAGAATTGTGAGACTAGAGTAGACTGGAAAATGAAAGAACATAATGATCCAGTTTACTATATCAAACTTTTATCACGGCTTAGAAAAATGATAATGCCAAGTGATGGTTGAACTAAAAATGTTGAAAAACAGGATGCTCTTAACGGGCATTTTTTTTGCAACCGAAAGTACTTAATAGCACCCTTTTTGTCCTGTTATTCCTGAAAAACAAATTTTCAGGAGGTATTCGTTATGAAGGGCGAACAGAAGAGACAGATCATTGCCCTGCGCCGTGATGGGGCAGGGTATGGCAGCATAGCCTGCCAATTGGGCCTTTCCATCAACACCGTGAAATCTTTCTGCCGGCGAAAAGGACTTGCCGCACCGCCGACAGAGTCCGTTTGTGAGCAGTGCGGCAGCTTCATTGAACAGGCCACTGGTCGGAAACGGAAGCGGTTCTGCTCCGATGCATGCCGGAACAAGTGGTGGAACTGCCATCTGGAACTGGTGAAGCGGAAAGCAGTCTACACCTTTACTTGTCCGACCTGCGGGAAAGAGTTTACCGTCTACGGAAACAATCACCGGAAGTTTTGTTCCCATGCCTGCTACATTGCCTACCGGTTCAGAGGTGTGCGCCATGGATAAAAAGACCTTTCAAAACGAAGCCACCTTCCAAATGACTCTGCATCTGGCCCGAAAGATGCTGTCCCAAAAGCTCATCACCGAGAAGGAGTACCGGGACTTTGAGAAGGATATGATCCGCCGCTGTCAGCCTTTTTCCGGGGACTTATTTACTTGCTAATTGTATCAAACAGAGTGATATATGGTGTCGGAAGGAGCTGATGCTATGCGGACTATCCGTAAAATCGAACAAAGCATACCCAATCTAAGACAGCGCAAGAAGGTGGCCGCCTATGCCCGGGTATCCGTGGAATCGGAGCGGATGCACCATTCCCTTTCGGCCCAGGTTAGCTATTACAGCAGACTGATCCAGAAAAACCCAGAATGGGAATATGCAGGGGTCTATGCCGACTATGGGATTTCGGGCACCGGGATAAAGAAGCGGCAGGAGTTCCAGCGGATGCTGGAAGATGTCGAAAAAGGAAGAATAGATATAATTCTGACAAAATCTATTCAACGATTTTCTCGCAACACAGTGGACTTGTTAAATACTGTACGTCATCTAAAAGAGATCGGGGTAGATGTATGGTTTGAAAAAGAAAATATCCATACAATGAGCGGCGAAGGAGAATTAATGTTGACTATTCTCGCCTCTTTTGCTCAGGAAGAAAGCCGTTCTATTAGCGATAATATCAAGTGGCGATTTCACAAAAAATTTGAGCAAGGCATTCCTCATGCAAAGTTTTTGGTTTACGGATATCGGTGGGAATACAATACCTTAGTAATTCAACCAGAAGAAGCCAAGATTATCAGAAAAATTTTTGATGACTATCTAAGCGGAAAAACTAGAAAGGAACTTATACGTGATTTAGAGAAAAATGGGATACGCACTAGATATGGTCATTTTTTTAGAGATTCGAGTATAAGACAAATTCTTACGAATCGGATTTATACGGGCATCCTTGAGATCCAAAAAACTTTTGTAACAGATCCAATCACAAAACATCAAGTTGCTAATAATGGAGAAAAAAGTAAATACATAGTAGAACGCCATCATAAGGCAATTATTACGGCTGCCACATTTGAGAAGGCTCAGCAAGAACTGAAACGACGCAAGGAGATGGGAAAACGCCAGGGTGGTTATGCTAGGGAGTTTTTGAACACTTCTTGCTTCACAGGGATAATAAAATGTGGAATATGCGGGAAAAGCTATACACATGTAAAGCGTAAATATAAAGGCGAATGCCATGAATACTGGACTTGCGAATCGCATAAAGGCAAAGGTACCAATTGTGGTGCTTATGGTTCTGTTCCCCAACCCGTTTTGGAAGAGATATGTGCGACTATTCTTGGTACAGACAGTTTTAATAAAAATACATTTTTTCAGCAAGTAAAAAAGATTGTTGTTCCCGCTTATAAGGTATTGGTTTTCCACTTGAAAGATGGACGCATTATAGAAAAGCAATGGAATTCGACGGCTCGAAAAGAGTGTTGGACAGATGAACTGAAAGAGAAACAACGACAGTGGATGAAGAAATACCATCAAAATGATGCTTCTAAACGATATACAGCTTTTTCAGAACGTATTTGTTGCCCAATTTGTGGTGTAACTTTTACTCGCTGCTTGGAGAAACGAAAAAGAGAAAAAGTTGCTTATTGGCGATGCAAGGGGAAACGGAAATGTAGTCACGTCACTGGAATTAAAGAAGAGACTTTGAAAATCATTGCCGCTAGTGTACTACAGATGGTTTCTTTTGACGGAGAAATATTTCAAAAAAAGGTAGAACGAATCGAAATTCAAAGGGATGGTAGTTTGTCGTTTCAATTTTTTAATGGCTATAGTAAAGGAGTGACACTTTAATGAAAAAAGTACATGTAATACCAGCTTCAATTCAAAAGTATTCAGAGAAACCTCTGGATCGTCATTGCAAACGAAAGGTCGCAGGCTATGCAAGAGTTTCAACAGATCATGATGACCAGGTTACCAGTTATGAAGCCCAGGTCGATTATTATACTCATTACATCAAAAGCCGATCCGATTGGGAATTTATCGGGATGTATACAGATGAGGGTATCTCGGCCACTAACACAAAATATAGAGAAGGTTTCAAACGGATGATAGAGGATGCCCTTTCTGGGAAAATCGATCTAATTATTACTAAGTCCGTTAGCCGTTTTGCACGGAATACGGTGGACAGTTTAATGACGGTCCGTAAATTGAAGGACAAGGGCATCGAAATCTATTTTGAAAAGGAAAATATTTGGACATTAGACGCCAAAGGGGAACTTCTCATTACGATTATGAGCTCCTTAGCACAGGAAGAAAGTCGTAGTATTTCAGAGAATGTTACTTGGGGACATAGAAAACGATTTGCTGATGGAAAAGTTAGTCTCGCATATAGTCATTTCCTTGGATATGAGAGAGGGGTAGATGGCAATCTAGTAATTAATAAGGAACAGGCAGAGACTGTAAAAGAAATATATCGTTTATTTCTTAGCGGATTCACATATCATTCTATTGCACGCAAATTAACTGAAAAAGGTATTAAAAGCCCAGCCGGGAAAGATTCTTGGTGTGCTGGAACAGTACGAAGCATTTTAACTAAGGCGGATTGTCAAGCCAAGTGCAACACCTTCGAGAAATAGGCTTCATATGGTGT
>CAJMQS010000003.1 GCA_905215645.1 uncultured bacterium | reverse complement strand
TAGGGAGCTGCCGGTTAGGAAAATTCCGCATCTGATGGATGCGGAATTTTTTTGTGTCAGAGGTCAGCGGGCGGATGAACTGTCGGTCAAGCTGTGTCCCCCTGCAAAGGGGGAAAGGACCTGCGGAGCGGGTAGGGGGTTCCCACCAGCCATTGACCGCCAATAAGCCTGTGCCCGTGCAACAGCCTCTTACCGTATCGTGTTTTCATCCACCTGCCGGAACAGTTCTTTGAAACGGTGCAATTCATTTTTCAGACATACCAGCCAGTAGTCCGTCCGGCATTCCGGATCGGCCTCAGGAAAGGATCCGCCTGGCTATACGGATCTTTTTGATTCTGTAAAACCAGAATCGCAATCAATCTGAGAGATCATTTCGTCCAAAGGTTCTACATATTTAAAAATTTGCTTGCAAATTTAACCTCCGGCTCCAGACTTCAGACTCCAGACTTGAGCCGCTATGCGGCTCTACAGCTTGGGGGTGTTGCACACAACGTGCAACACCCCCTTTTTCGTGTTCATAGAGCTATTATTTCACAGCCTCTTTTTATTAGCTATCTTCACCAGACTCAGCATCACTGGCACTTCCGTCAAAACCCCTACGGTGGTGGCCAGGGCAGCGGGGCTGGTGACTCCGAACAGGGCGATGGCTACGGCCACGGCCAGTTCGAAGAAGTTGGAGGCTCCGATCATCCCTGCAGGAGCTGCAATGCTGTGGGGAAGATGGAGCAGGATGCTGGCCCCGTAGGCAATGGCAAAGATCAGATAGGTCTGGAGCACCAGGGGAATGGCGATCAGCAGGATATGGAAGGGATTGGATAGGATCACCTGGGCCTGGGAACTGAAGATGATGCACAGGGTCAGCAGCAGTCCCCAGGTGGTGGCCTGATCGAATTTGTGGACAAAGACCTGGTTGAAATAGGCTTCCCCTTTCTGGCGGATCACCGTGACCCGGGTCAGGATGCCTCCTGCCAGGGGGATCACCACAAACAGGAAGATGCTCAGGAAAAGCACGCTGTAGGGGACCGTCACATGGGACACTCCCAGGAGGAATTTCACAATGGGCACGAAGGCTGCCAGGATGATCAGGTCGTTGGTGGCTACCTGGACCACCGTATAGGCCGGATCTCCCTGGGTCAGGGTACTCCATACAAAGACCATGGCGGTGCAGGGGGCGGCCCCCAGGAGCACGGCTCCGGCCAGATACTGGGTGGCCAGGTCCCGGGGGATGAAGGACTGGAACACCTGATAGAAGAAAAAGGCAGCCAGGCCGTACATGGTAAAGGGCTTGATCAGCCAGTTGGTGATCCAGGTGACGAACAGCCCTTTGGGATGCCGGCCCACTTCCCTGATGCTCTGGAAATCCACCTTCATCATCATGGGATAGATCATGATCCAGATCAGGATGGCAATGGGAATGGAGATCCCGTCAATCTGGAGCCGGTCCAGGAACCGGGGCACCGCCGGCAGGAAACGGCCCACCAGCACACCGGCTGCCATACACAGGAAGACCCACAGGGAAAGATACCGCTGGAAGGGGCTGATGCCCGGATTTTTGGCTTCCGTCATTTTGTGACAGCTCCTTTCAGCTGGTCCCGGAGGGCCAGTACCTGGGACCGGATGGTTTCCATAATGGACCGGAACTCCGGATCAGGTTTCCCGGCCGGGTCAGGGATTTCCCAGGCCAGGGTCTTCACCCCGGGCAGTACCGGACAGCGGACTCCGCAGCCCATGGTGACCACCATGTCCACCGCCGACAGGTCTTCCAGCTTTTTGGGGAACTGGCCTTCTTTTTCCATGTCGATTCCGTACAGATTCTTCATCAGCTGCTGGGCGGAGGGGTTGATCCGTTCTGCTGGACAGGTGCCGGCGGAACGGCTGATAAACACATCTTCTGCCAGGTGACGGCCAAAGGCTTCGGCCATCTGGCTCCGGCAGGAGTTCTGGATACAGAGAAAAGCGACAACAGGTTTTCGGTTCATAAGGTTTCCAGCACCTTTCCTTTGATTTCCGACTGCTTCCAGGGAATCACCGCTGCATGGCCGCCGGAGTGGGCTGCCACCTGGTTGATCCAGGGAATCTCCCGATCTGCTTTGGCCTTCAGCAGAGGGCTTTTGGCGGCAGTCTGGCTGAAGCAACGGTTGATGATCCACCAGCGGCTGCAAAGCCGGGTCCGTTTCAGATCCTCTTCCAGACGCAGGGCTTCATACACCGGAGTGGCTTCCGGCAGGGTGACGATCACCACTTCCGTCTCCGGCCCCTTCAGTCGGGGCAGCAGCTGCTGAACGGCAGGAGGGACACTGCCCCGGGTCCGGCGGATTTCCCGGTCGTAGTTTTCCGTGGATTCCAGGAGCAGCAGAGTATGGCCGGTGGGGGCAGTGTCGATGATGACGATTCGGTCCCCGGCCCGGGCCACGATTTCCGCAAAAGCCCGGAATACGGCGATCTCCTGGGTGCAGGGGGAACGGAGGTCTTCTTCGATATAGGCCAGGTCTTCCTCCTTCAATCTGTTTTTCCGGGCCTGGTCCAGGACTTCCTGCTGATACCGGTGGAGTTCGGCCTGTTCGTCAATCTGGCACAGCTGGATCCGGTCCGTTTGGGTCAGGACTTCCTGGAGATGGCCGGCCGGATCGGTAGTGGTCAGCAGCACCTGGTGGCCCTTTTGAGCCAGCCGGAGAGCCAGGGACGCAGCCACAGTGGTTTTTCCCACGCCGCCTTTTCCCATGGTGAAGATGACTTTCCGGTGGTTCCGTTCCAGATCTTCCGCCACCTCCTGGAGGGTATGGACGGGAGCCTGTTGTTCCCGGCTGGCAGCAGGGGCCACTTCTCCCTTCAGGAGAGCCCGGACATGGTCCAGACCAGTAACATTGTAGCTCCGGAAGGGAATCTGCCAGCAGGGCAGTTCTTTCAGACCCGGAGGCATTTCTCCCAGCGCCGCCTGCTGTTTGGCAAAAAGTTGCCGGGTGACCGGATCATCGGTTTTTTCCAGCAGACCGTTGATGATCAGCTGCTGGCTGCCTATGCCCAGTTTGGCCAGTTCCCGGGAGGCCCGGTCCGCTTCCAGAAGAGGGGGCCGGTCAGGACGGGCCACCAGGAGCAGGGTGGTACGGCCAGGATCTGCCAGGGTTTCCACGGCCTGCCGGTACAGGACTTTCCGGCTTTCCAGACCGGACAGCTGCCCCAGGCAGGAGGCGCCATGGGTACTGGTGCTGATGAACTGGCTCCAGGCAGAAGGCAGCTGGAGCATCCGCAGGGTATGGCCGGTAGGAGCCGTATCAAAAAGGATCTTGTCATAGGTCGCTGCGGTTTCCGGATCCGTGAGGAAATCCGTAAAGGCGTTGAAGGCGGCGATTTCGATGGTGCAGGAGCCGGACAGCTGTTCCTCCATATTTTTCAGGGCGGCTTCCGGCAAAAGCCCCCGGTAGGGGCTTACCACACTTTCCCGGTAGGCAGCTGCTGCCTTCACCGGGTCCAGATTGGCCGCTTCCAGGCCGGGGACACCGGGAATGGGAGTGGGGGTTTCTTTCAGTTCCAGAGAAAAAATGTCCTGGAGATTGGAAGCCGGGTCCGTACTGACCAGCAGCACCTTCTGGCCGGCATCGGCCAGGGCCACCGCTGTGGCACAGGCTGTGGAAGTCTTTCCCACACCGCCTTTGCCGGTAAAGAACACATACTGGGTCCGGATGGCGGCAAAAGGATCATACAGTTCCATGGCAGTCTCCTTTCGTCACTGACAGCAGCTGGAAGAATCCGAACTGCAGCAGGAACCGGAATTCCCACAGTCTTCTTTTTCACCGCCGCCGCAGCAGCAGGGGGATTCGGCAGCCGGTTCTTCTCCACCGCAGCAGCAGGAGCCGGACCCTTCCGTCCCGCTGTCCTGCTGGGCAGAAGCTTCGTCCAGCAGAGCCGGATCGAAATCCAGCATTTGGGCGAATTCTTCATTGGTGGGGTAACGTCCGGCCATCCAGATCTTTCCGTCCGCCAGGATCAGGGGCAGTTCTTCCGGTCCATGATGCTGCAGGAATTCCGCTGCCGCAGGAGTCTGGATGAATTTGAGGGGCGCATTGCTCAGATTGTACCGTTCCACGGAGATGCCGTGCTTTTCCAGGGTGTCCAGCAAGGCAGAGATCCGCAGCAGTTCCGGATCGATGGAAGGACCGCAGAGGCCGGTAGGGCAGCACATGGCCTGTTCAAAAATCTGTACCTGTTTTCTTTCCATAATAGCTTCCTCCAGAAAAATAAATTTATAGATTGAAATTTATCAATTTATTAACGCAAAAAATTTTACTGGCATCTGGGGCAGGCACAATCCGCCGGTTGGAGGGAAGGGGTTTCCCGGAACAGATCCCGGATCAATTCTTCCAGTTCCCGGGCCGTATCCCGGTTCAGGGTATAGTAGACCCATTTGCCTTCTTTCCGGCCGGTGACCAGCCCTGCGTCGCACAGAATCTTCATATGATGGGAAAGGGTGGGCTGGGACAGGTGGAGATTTTCCAGCAGCACGCAGGCGCACCGTTCCCCGCCCTGGAGCAGTTCCAGGATGTGGAGCCGGTTTTCATCGGCCAGGGCCTTGAACAAACGGGCATTGTGAGCACGGTTTTCCATCAGCCAGCCTCCTTTCATATTGATAAACTTAAATCTGTTATCTGCAGTATAGGCTGTTTTTCCGGTTTTGTCAACGGGCTTCCCCGTCATGGACCTTCAGTTCCAGGATATCCGGACGGGTATAGTGGCCGGTGGCGTCGAATTCCATCCGGCTCATGGGGACCTTGTCCATGTCCAGATCCGCATACACAATGGCTTCTTTGTCCCAGACCGGTTCCGTCACACAGTGGCCGTAAGGATCGATGATGCAGCTGCTGCCTCGGCAGACAGTGTCATTCAGCCGGCCGATCTCTTCCTGTTCCAACAGGTCAGCCGGATACATGTCCCGGGTAAAGTACTGGTCCACATTGAACACATAGCAGTGGCCTTCGATGGCAATGTGCCGGATGGTGTCCTGCCATTCCGGATTGTCATTGGTGTTGGGTGCCAGGTACAGGGAAATCCCTTTCTGGTACAGGGCCACCCGGGCCAAGGGCATGTAGTTTTCCCAGCAAATCAGGCTGCCCATTCTGCCCCAAGGAGTATCCACTACCGGGAAATAGGTTTCCGGTACATGGGAATCCGCCCAGATATACCGTTCGGAACCGGTGGGTTTGATTTTCCGGTGGACGGAGGCCAGTTTCCCTTCAGGGGAAAAGACCAGATTGGTGCAGTATAGGGAACAGTTCACCGGATCCCGTTCGGTGACTCCGATACTCACCCATGCCCGGGCCTTTTTGGCGGCGGCTGCCAGGGACACCGTATCATCCGGTACCAGGACGGCGTTGTCATAGTACACTTTCCAGTCCTTCCGGCCTTCCTCCTTCCGGCTGCCTACGGTAAAGCCGAAAGTCAGCCCGTAGGGGTAGCAGGGGACCAGGGATTCTGGGAATACAATAAGCTCTGCCCCGTTGGCGGCGGCCTCCTGGATCTGCCGGACCACCTTTTCCAGGGTGGATTTTTTGTCAAAGAGAACAGGGGCAGCCTGGACAATGGCGGCCCGGAGATGTTTCTGCAGGTTCTTCATGGAAATCCTCCTGAAATACTAAGAATTTATATAACCATATTATACCCCGGGGACGTATATTTGGGAACCCTGGATTTTCCGTTGCTTTTTGGCCTTTTGGTCAGTATACTGTTTTTGTATAAAATCCCATGAACATAAGGTATTTGTATTGCGGCGGTCAATCTTCTATGCTATAGACAGAAAAACAGAAAGCCGAAAGGAGTAAAGCGACTTTGAAAAAGCATGCATCTATAGATAAAGGACGGATCCTGATGGGGATCTTGGTACTGCTGGGAGCCCTGCTGGCCGGGATCTGGCATTTGTCTCCCTGGTTCCGGACCTGGGCCCTGGGAAAGCTGGACCAGGCCCGAGGAGCAGCCATCCATTATGAATTGCTGGACCAAGTGGAAGCACGGAACATCCGGCAGGTGATGACGGCGGATCCCTCCCGGAGCCGGGTGATCCAGTGGCAGTCGGATTATGAAGTGAAGGAACCGGTGCTGGAATACCGGAAGGCCGGGGAAAGCTCCCTGGCAGCTGCTTCGGTGACAGAAGAAAAATTCAGGGACGGAGGAAAGGATACCTGGATTTATACGGCCCGGCTGGAACGGCTGGAACCGGGACAAGCCTATGAGTATCGGATCCGGGCGGGGAAGAAGGCTGCGGAATGGATGACCCTGAAAGCCTTTGCTGGCAGCACCTTCAAGGCCCTGATCTTCCCAGATTCCCAGTCAGCGGATTACAGCGTGTGGAAGGCCACCGCCCAGCCTGCCTGGCAGCGGAACCAGGATGCCAGCTTCTTTGTGAATATGGGGGACCTGGTGGACAACGGGGAAGACAGCAGCCAGTGGAACGCCTGGTTCGGGGTAGTGGAACCCATGGCGGAAAAAATCCCGGCAGCGCCTCTGATGGGGAACCATGAAACCTACGACCTGAACTGGAAGGTGCGGATGCCGGAAGGGTATCTCCACCGGTTCGCCCTGCCGGACAACGGCCGGGAAAAATACCGGAACCAGTTCTATTCCTTTACGGTGGGGGATGTGCATTTTGTGGTGCTCAACACCCAGAATGAGGAACTGAAGGAATGGGAACCGGATTTGGCTCAGGATCAGGAGGCCTGGTTCCGGGAAGACATGGCACGGAACCGGGGCAAATGGAATATCGTGCTGATGCACAAGGACCCTCTCCAATACGCTTTTGATCCAGCAACCCGGCCGGGACGGGACCGGGCGGAAGGGTTTTCTCCGGAAGGCAGGGAATGGATGCCCCTTTTTGATGAGTACGGGGTGGATCTAGTGCTCAGTGCGCATCTCCATACCTACCGGAATCGGGGGAAAATCTATGACTTCCAGCGGGCGGAACGGGGAACCTCTTATGTGATTACCGGGGTGGCCGGGGACGTGCGGTATCCCAGCCTCTGGAAGCGCCATGCCCTGGATGTGACCGTGGCCCCCCAACCGGAAACAGACAACTACCTGGTGCTGGAAAAACAAGAAGACCAACTCCGGCTCCAGTGTTTCCTCCCCGACGGAACCCTGGTGGATACGGTGACGGTGAGGAAAAGCGGAGAGTGAAAAAGGGGAGGGGATTCCATGGCTCATTTTGACGGAAAAACCTATGACTGCCCCTTTGACTGTTTCATGGCTGTGCTGAAAGGAAAATGGCGTACGGACCTGCTGCTGGCACTGGCGGTCCATTCCTGCCATTTCCGGGAACTCCAGCGGACCCTGCCAGGCATCAGCGCCAAAGTCCTTACGGAAAATCTCCGGATCCTGGAACGGAACCATCTGGTGGAACGGCGGGAACAGGAGAATTCTGTCGGTATGGTGGAATACCGGCTTTCTCCAGCAGGAATCCAGCTTACCCAGGTTATGGGACAGATCAATCAGTGGGTAGGACGGTGTTTGTCATAAAAAGAACTGCTGCATGGAAAACTGCAGCAGTTCTTTTTATGTTAAAACATGGTATTGTTGTTTTCTGCTTTCTCCGGAATATCCTGGATTACATCCCAGTGTTCCACAATCTTTCCTTCTTTGATCCGGAAAATATCCACGGCAGCTTGGCCCCGGTCCTGGGGATTCAGCTTGATGTGGTTGTGGATGAACACCAGGTCCCCGTCTGCTCCCAGGTGCTTGATTTCTGCCGTGCTTTCCGGGAATTCTTTCAGGAATCCGGCAATGCCCTCTTTGAAAGCTTGCTTTCCGTCCTTGAATCCGGGACTGTGCTGGATATAGGTATCTCCTGTCAGTTCGTCAATGACGGCTGTATGGTGTTCATTGAAGATCTGGTTCCAGAAATAGGCAGCCAGTTCTTTATTGTTTTTGAATTGGGGAGCAGCACCCGCCGTCCCTGATACCATTCCGCACAGCAGCAGACCTAGAGAAAGGGTCAGTAATTTTCTTTTGATCATAACAGAACGACCTCCTTTGTCTTAGTTAGTTTAACATAACCAACATAAAAGAAAAAGAAGGTACCTTGAGGTAACTGGTGTGATCTTACTTAGTGTAAAATAGTTCTCGGTAAAATGAATAATCCCTTATAAACTTGCAAAAAGGAAGACCTTCATCTTATAGTATAAGTCTCGACACCAACACTATAGATAGGAGAAGGTCTTCCATGGATTTCATTGTATCAGAATTTATCAACTTAATAAAGGGGTGTTCCAACGGACTGAGTCTGGAAAAGAAGGTCTGGCGGCGGGGAATTGAGCTCCAATGCCAGGCTTTCGCCCAGGCTCTGGAGGCCTATGATTGGGAACATGTGAAAGCAACCATCAGATGTATACCTATCGGATGAAGAAGCAGGGACGGCGTTGGAGCTATAGAGGCGGTCTGGCGATGATTAAGGTGATCAGTGGCCTAAAGAACGATGACTTAGAGCAGGCCCTGGCAGGAGACTTACGCGGTATACCGATGAAAACCCGGAAAGAGTACCGGGATGCGGTGCGGGAAGCGCTGAAAAAGCCGGTATTCGTCTCTCACGTAGGTGCCCATCAGTGTATGATTGCCAATTACGGTCCCAGCAGCAGTCCCATGGGACATTTGGCCGCAGCACTGAGCTGGTGATGAGAACGGTCCCCAATTCCGCCCCTGCTGGCATTCTGTGAAAGTATACGTCGATACCCCGGGAGCTGGGAGGGCAGGCCCAGGAGGAGTCGGCGGGATAACATCGACAGTGGTCGTTCCACGGGAGGAGCACGCGGGCGAGACCATCTGGCTTCCTGGTCCGTAGCCGCAGCCTTTGACCGTCAGGGCAAGGCGATAGGCTGTGAGCCTCCCGCCAGGGACGAACGGGTCTGCCCTCCCGGCGGAAGGGTGAGGTGCAGGTCAGTACGGGTATAGGAGGACTTTTCCCCTCTGGGAGACCGGGACGGGTTTGCCTGCGGCGAACCCTATGTCGTCGACCTCGAAGCAGCGATAAAAAATTTTGACCCCATTTCTGAATAACTATACGGTGATGAAGGTTTCACCGAGAACTTGTTGACACATACCTGATCTTACGGGGTCAGTGCAGTGGATAGAGTTTCATGATATAATAAGAAATCAAGCGAAAATGAGGGGGAAGACTCCATGAAAATGAAATTCACCAAAATGCATGGCTGCGGCAACGATTATGTCTATGTGGACTGCATGGACCGGATGCTGCCCAATCCGGAGAAAATTTCGGAATACATCAGCCCACGGCGGTTCGGTATCGGATCTGATGGCCTGATCTGCATCTGTCCTTCTGATAAGGCGGATTTCCGGATGCGGATGTTCAATCTGGATGGATCGGAAGGGAAAATGTGCGGGAATGGGTCCCGATGCATCGCCAAGTTCGTCTATGATAAGGGGCTGACCCACAAAGATACCATTACTTTGGATACTTTGGGGGGCATCAAGACCATCCACATGACTGTGGAAAAGGGAAAAGTGGTCCTGGCGGAAGTGGACATGGGAAGGGCAGAAACCCGAGTGGCTTCTATCCCCATGGAATGGTCCGGAGAAAATTGTGTGGATCAGCCGGTGACTTTTACCCGTCCCGATGGAACGGAAATCACCGTGAGGGGTACAGCCGTCTCCATGGGGAATCCCCATTTCGTCACCTTTGTAGAGGATGTGGAAACTGCGCCTGTGGAAGCCGTGGGACGGATCATCGAAAATTCACCCCTCTTTCCAGAGCGGACCAATGTGGAATTCGTCCAGGTGGTGGACGGAAACTATGTGAAATTCCGGGTCTGGGAACGGGGCAGCGGGGAAACCTGGGCCTGCGGCACCGGCGCCTGTGCTGTTGGCTATACCTGTGCAGCACTGGGCAAAGCCGGCCAGCGGGGAGAGTTCCTGAAAGTGGAAGCCAAAGGCGGCTTGCTCCAGGTCCGTACGGGAGAGGATGACGCTATGACCCTGAAAGGACCGGCCACTACAGTCTATGAAGGGGAAATCGAGATCCCGGAAGAAATTGTGGAAGAAAATTTGAAATAATTGACATTCCTCCGGGGCTACTTTACAATAAATAAAGGTTCCGCATTGGAATACATCGTTTTGCATCAAAGGAGAGTCAGATATGGCTTTAGTGAATGGAAATTTTGCAAAGTTGAAAGAAAGCTACCTGTTTGCGGATATCGCAGCGCGGGTGAAAGCTTTCAGTGAAGCACATCCGGAAAAGAAAATCATCAAGATGGGCATTGGGGATGTCACCCTTCCGCTGGCACCGTCCGTCATCGCAGCCATGGCAAAAGCTGTGGAAGAAATGGGCCATAAGGAAACCTTCAGAGGCTATGGCCCGGAACAGGGGTATGGATTCCTCCAGGAAGCCATCCAGAAATATTATGCCCGCCATGGGGTGGAAGTGGAACAAAAGGAAATCTTCATCAGCGACGGGGCCAAAAGCGACTGCGGCAACATTACGGATCTGTTCGACGACAGCAATGTGGTCCTGGTTCCGGATCCGGTGTATCCGGTCTATGTGGATACCAATGTGATGCGGGGGCGCAAGATCCTGTACATGAACGGTACTCCGGAAAATGGGTTCCTGCCCATGCCGGATCCTGCTGTCAAAGCGGACATCATTTATCTGTGCTCTCCCAACAACCCCACTGGGGCTGCCTACAGCAAAGAACAGCTGAAGGAATGGGTGGATTATGCACGGAAAAATGATTCCATCATCCTCTATGATGCGGCTTATGAATCCTTCATCACCAATCCGGATGTGCCTCGGAGCATTTTTGCGATCCCGGGAGCCAAGGAATGTGCCATTGAAATGTGTTCCTTCTCCAAGACTGCTGGATTCACCGGTACCCGCTGCGGATATACCGTCGTACCGCTGCAGCTGACCCGGAAGACTCCGGAAGGTCAGGAACTGAGCCTGAACAAGATGTGGCTCCGCCGTCAGACCACCAAGTTCAACGGCGTGAACTACATAGTCCAAAGAGGCGCGGAAGCTGCCATGTCCCCTGTGGGCGAAAAGGAATGCGGCGAAATGCTGGCCTACTACCGAGAAAACGCCCGGATGATGATGGAAACCTTTGACAAGAAGGGGTACAAATACTATAGCGGCGTGTATTCTCCCTACGTGTGGGTGAAATGCCCCAATGGTATGGGCAGCTGGGAATATTTTGACCATCTGCTGAACGACCTGGCCATTGTGGGGACCCCCGGCGCCGGCTTTGGCACCATGGGCGAAGGATATCTGCGGCTCAGTGCTTTCGGGACCCACGAAGGCACCAAAGAAGCCATGGAACGGATCGAAAAAGACAATATCTGATAGATGGGAAAGGATGGATCGAATATGAAAAAAATCATTATGATGCTGACGGCAGTACTGTCTCTGGGAATGGCCAGCCTGGGCTTTGCCAGCCCGGCTAGTGACCTGCTGGCCCAGGAAGAAACCACTACGACGAAAGTCATCGGACTGATCCAGGGGAAAGGCCAGCTGGCAGAAGTTTCCACCGGGTTCTCTCCGGCTCTCCAGAAAAACTTCAATGCGGCGGCACTGGACAATATGAAAAAAGGCGTAACGGAACAGCTGGGCGGTATCAGCAATCTGAAACTGGTCCGTCTGGACAAATTCGCTGATGCGGATCGTCTGATTTATATCGGCGATGCCAAGAAGGCTCCCAATGTGCAGATGACCTTTGTGTTCAGCGTCAAAGGCAAAAAGGCCGAACTCCAGGGCCTGAACTTGATCCCGGTGGAAGTGAAACAGGTACAGAACAACCAAAACGCACAGGCAAAATAAGAGGTGCCGCTTAAGCGGCACCGGTCACGGGCCTCGGGTCTCGAGTCTCGGGCTGAGGGAAAGAACCCGGCCGATGGCCGGGTTCTTTTTATGCCAAAAAGGATTAAGTCAAGAAAAATAGATAAAATTTATATTTTTCTTGACTTAAAAATACAAGATTGATATATTTTTCTTGAGATAGGAGGGATATTGTGGAGAGAAAAATCATTGAGGAACTGAAAGGGTGGAAGGACTCTCCCCGGCGGCTGCCGCTCCTGGTAAGCGGGGCCCGTCAGGTGGGGAAGACTTACATCCTGCGGGAATTTGGCGCAGAATGTTTCGAATCCGTGGTCTATATCAATCTGGAAACCAACCGCAGGGCAGCGGACTGCTTTGAAGAGAATCTGTCTCCCCGGCAGGTACTGCCTTATCTGGAAGCAGTGACCGGCCAGCGGGTGATCCCGGGAAAGACCCTGCTGATCCTGGATGAAATCCAATCAGCGGAACGGGCCCTGACCTCTCTGAAATATTTTGCGGAAGAGGCGCCTGAATTCCATGTGGCGGCGGCCGGGAGCCTGTTGGGGGTGGCACTGAACCGGAACCGGTATTCCTTCCCTGTGGGAAAAGTGGAGACACTCCAGCTGTTTCCCATGGATTTTGAGGAATTTCTCTGGGCCAGGGAACGGAAACAACTGGCCCAGACCATCCGCCGGAACTATGAAAAAATGGAGCCCCTTCCTTTGGGACTCCATCAGGAAGCCATACGGCTGTACCGGGAATATCTGGTCATGGGAGGCATGCCGGCAGTAGTAAATGGGTTTCTCCAAACCGGTTCTTTCTTGGATGTTCCGCCTCTCCAGCAGGAAATCCTGGACAACTACACAGCAGATATGGCCAAATATGCCACGCCTTCTGAAACGGTCAAAATCCGGGCCTGTTATCAGTCGCTGCCTGTCCAGCTGGCCAAGGAAAACAAAAAGTTCCAGTATAAGGTGGTCCAGAAAGGGGGCAGTTCCGCCATTTTCGGGGCCCCCATCGAATGGCTTTCCCAGGCTGGCATCGTCCTTCGTTGTCAGAGACTGAATCATGCGGCGGAACCAGTGGCTGCCTATACAGATCTGTCCGCCTTCAAACTGTATGGCAGCGATGTGGGACTGCTGGCCGCCCAGGCAGGCCTCTCTCCGGAAACCATCCTGTCCGGGGCCGGGAACCTGTTCATGGGGGCAGTCACGGAAAACTATGTGGCCCAGCAGTTGGCAGCTGCCGGACTACCCCTGTATTATTGGGAAAGCCGGAGCACGGCGGAAGTGGATTTCGTTCTGCCGGTCCAGTCCCGTATCTATGGTGTGGAAGTCAAGAAAGGCGAGCATACCCGGTCCCGGAGCCTGGGGGTCTTCCTGGAACAGGAGCATCCCACTGGCGCTATCCGTCTGTCCCTGAAAAATTTCGGCTGTGAAAACGGCATCCGGTCTGTTCCCCTGTATGCCGCATTTTGTCTGCCGGAGGGATTGTAAAAAGGGGGGCTGTTGCATGCGCAACAGCCCCTTAGTCGGAAGTCAGGAGTCTGAAGTTGAAAGCCTCAGGACAGGATCCGCCTGGCTGGACGGATCCTGTTGATTATGTAAAACCAGAATCGAAATCAATCTGAGCAATCATTTCGTCCAAAGGTTCTACATATTCAAAAATTTGCATGCAAATTTAACATTCGGCTCCAGACTTCAGACTCCAGACTTGAGCCGCTACGCGGCTCTACAGCTAGGGAGTGTTGCACGCAACGTGCAACACCCCCTTTTTACCGTATCGTCTTCAGTTCCGTCCAGTACTTGTCATACAAAGTGATCCCGTCTCCGATGTCGTGGAGCCATTCACCCTCTTTTAGATGGGCGATGGCCGTATTCAGCATGGGGTCTTCCAGATATTCCTTGGAATGGTACTTCCGGGCATTGCTGTTGGGATCGTTATAGCCGATGGCTTCATAGTTCTTGGCACTGATTTCCGGATCGAACAGGAAGTTGATGAATTTCTCCGCCAGCTCCTTGTGCTTGGCTCCTTTGGGAATGGCCAGGGTATCCGCCCAGACCAAGGTCCCTTCCTTGGGAATCACAAAGCCCAGGTTGGGGTTCTCCTTGTAGCTGAAGGAGGCGTCTCCGGACCACATGGTCCCGATCCAGCCTTCTTCAGCGATGAATTTCTGCTTGAGTCCATCGGTATCGTAGGCCAGGATATTGGGGACCAGCTGTTCCAGATCCTGGAAAGCTTTTTTCAGCTGTTCCGGATCGGTGGAATTGTTGGACCATCCGTTTTTCTTCAGAGCCATGCCAATGACTTCCCGACTGTCGTTGAGGAGGATGACCCGTCCCTTGTATTCCGGGTCCCACAGATCGTTCCAGGAAGTGGGCGGGGTCTTCACATACTTCTTATTGTAGACGATGCCCGTCATCCCCCAAGTGTATACCACGGAATATTCTCCCGTTGGATCGAACTGGGGATGTTGGAGATTGTCCATCAAGTTATGGGTATTGGGGATGGCCTTTTTGTCCAGCTTTTCCAGCAGGTGGAGCTTGATCATGGTGGAGACCATATAGTCGGAAGGCTGGATCAGATCATACTGGGCACCCCCTGCCTGGAGCTTGGCTAGCAGTTCTTCGTTGTTGGCAAAGACGTCATAGTTGACTTTGCAGTTGTATTTCTTTTCAAAAGCCTTGATGACTTCCGGGTCGAAATTATCGGCCCAGCTGAACAGGTTCAGGACCTGCTTCCCTTCTTCCGGCTGTTTCTTTTCTTCGCCGCAGCCGGCGGTCATGAGCAGCAGGAGAGTCAAAAAGAGGCAGCACAGCCATTGGATCTTTTTCACGCAGCATCAGTCCTTTCGGGAAGAGTGATAGCCCCGCTTCTGCAGCAGCTGGGAGACCACTACCAGGGAGATGGTGACCAGCATCATGCAGGTGGAGAGGGCGTTGATCTGGGGAGAGATCCCTCTCTTGACCATGGCGTAGATGTAGAGGGGCAGGGTGGTGGAATTGGGACCGGCCACAAAGAAGCTGATGACGAAATCATCGATGGAAAGGGTGAAGGCCATCAGGGCACCGGCTACGATTCCCGGCAGGATCATGGGAAAGGTCACATACCGGAAAGCCTGCCAAGGCGTAGCATACAGATCGCTGGCCGCCTCTTCCAGGTCCTGCCGGCAGCCTTCCAGCCGGGCGCCTACGGTAATGATCACGAAGGAGATGCAAAAGGTGATATGGGCGATGATCAAGGTGGGGCGGCCCAAGGGAATCCCTACTTGGGAAAAGAGCACCAGCAGAGAAAGGCCCATGACGATTTCCGGAATCAGGATGGGCAGGTACAGCAGGCTGTTGATCAGCAGTTTGCAGCGGTACTGGTAGCGGTGGAGAGCCAGGGCGGCCAGGGTGCCCATGACTGTGGTGACTACGGTGGTGATGGCCGCAATCAGCAGGCTGTTGCCCAGGGCTTCCAGGACTCGGTCATTGTGGAGCAGGGAAATGTACCATTTGAAAGTGAAACCGGTCCATACGGCGTTGATCCGGGAATCGTTGAAAGAGTACAGGGAAAGGATCAGGAGGGGCAGGTACAAAAAGGCCAAAATGGCTAGGGAATATGCCACCAGCGTGGCACTACGCCAATTTTTCTTCATGCTGCTTCCCTCCTTTCTGGGCTTCCAAGGCCTTGTAGTACAGGATGATCATCACCAAGGACAGGAGTGCCAGGATGATGGAAAGCGCAGAACCGAAAGGCCAGTCCCGGGCCGCCAGGAACTGGTTCTGGATCACATTGCCCATCAGGGAACTTTTGGCGCCTCCCATGATGTCCGGGACCACGAACATCCCCAAAGAAGAGATGAAAACCAGGATGAATCCGGCTGCTACTCCCGGCAGAGTCAGGGGCAGGGTGATCTTCCGGAAGGCAGTGAAGGGAGAAGCTCCCAGATCACTGGCCGCTTCCAGCAGCCGTTTGTCCATCTGTTCCAGAGAAACATAGATGGGCAGGACCATAAAGGGGAGCAGGCCGTAGACCATGCCCAGGAGGACGGCCGTATTGTTGTATAGGAGCCCTAGGGGCTTTTCGATGAACCCGAAATGGAGCAGGAAGGTGTTGACTAGCCCTTGGGCACGCAGGATGATGACCCAGGAATAAGAACGGATCAGGAAATTGATCCAGAAAGGGATCATCACCAGGATGATTCCGGCCTGCTGCCATTTTTTGGGCAGGATCATGGCGATGGTATAGGCTACCGGATACCCCATGGCAAAAGTCCAGAGTGTGGTGACAAATGCGGTCCCCAGAGTAAAGGCGAAGATCTTCAGGTACAGGGGTTCCAGGAAGCGGAGGTAGTTGTCCAGGTTCCATTGGAAGACCACCTGTCCGTAGGCCGTCCGGGAAGCAAAGGAAACCACCACCACAATCAGGAGCGGCAGGGCAAAGAAAAGACCCAGCCATCCCATGGCCGGAAGCACCAGCAGTTTGCCCCGTCTCATTTCGTCACCTGGACACCGTCTTGGGTGTTCCACCAGATCCCTACCCGGTCTTCTACAGACCATTTCCGATAATCCTCATAATATTGGTAGGCAGTGACCATATCCCGGGAGTCATCCAGGCGGATGAACAGTTTGTCGAACGTCCCGCAGAACAGGATCTGTTCGATGGTCCCGGTATGGAAGGGTTCCGGTCCTTTCCTTTCCTTGTCATCCAAGGCACAGACATTGATGAACTGAGGCCGCACGGACAGCAGCCGGCTGTCATCATCCGGAAGGGGGAAGAAGTTGTTTTCTCCGATGAAGCTGGCGGCGAACCGGCTCCGAGGATACTGGTAGATCCTGGCCGGCGGATCATCCTGTTCGATCCGGCCGCCATTGACGATGATGACCCGGTCGCTCATGGTCAGAGCTTCTTCCTGGTCGTGGGTTACGTAGATGAAAGTGATGCCCAGCCTCTGCTGCAGATTCCGCAGCTCCAGCTGCATTGTCTTCCGGAGTTTGTAGTCCAGGGCACCCAAAGGTTCGTCCAGCAGCAACACCTTGGGATTGTTGACCAAGGCACGGGCGATGGCCACCCGCTGCTGCTGTCCGCCGCTCATCTGCTGAGGCTTCCGATATCGGAGCTCCTCCAGCTGGGTCAGCTGCAGCACATCGGCGATCCGTTTCTGCTGCTCTTTGCGGGGAACTTTTTTCATCAGCAGTCCGAAACGGATATTTTCTTCCACCGTCATGTGGGGAAAGAGGGCATAGTGCTGGAACACCATATTCACATTCCGTTTGTAGGGCGCCAGGTGGGTGACGTCTTCGTTATCCAAAAAAATATGGCCCTGGGTGGGCGTTTCCAGACCGGCAATCATGCGCAGCATGGTGGTCTTCCCGCAGCCGGAGGGGCCTAAAAGGGTCACGAATTCCCCGTCGTAGATAGTCAGATTGAGAGTGGGGATGATCAGCTCATCTTCAAATTCCTTGGTGATCCCCATCAGACGAATCATTTCTTTCATCTTTGATTCTCACGACCTTTCTTTGGTTTGCAATTCACATATTATAGCATGTTTCCCAGCCTAGGAATACAGAAAAAATTGCGGTTTTCCAGAGCTGGGAAAGAGGCACTCCAGAAAGAAAACCTTGCTTTTTTCGGCATCTTATAGTATACTAGCAAGGCTGAATGTGAATTTGGCACTACCGCCCGGAGAGGTCCTGAAAAACTCCGGAAGGGGTTTACCGTATTCGGCGAGTCTTGGAATGAGGGAGGTGCAGAATATGTACGCTATTATCCGTACAGGTGGCAAACAGTACCGCGTCAGCGAAGGCGATGTACTGAACGTTGAAAAACTGAACGTTGAAGAAGGCCAGGAAGTCGTTTTTGATGAAGTCCTGACGGTTGTCAACGATGGCGATGTGAAAGTAGGGGCTCCTACCGTAGCTGGTGCCAAGGTGACCGCAAAGGTTGCCAAACAGGGCAAAGCCGATAAGATCTTTGTTTTCAAATATAGAGCAAAATCCAACTATCGGAAACGCCAGGGTCATCGTCAGCCTTTCACCCAGGTTGAAATCACTTCTATCGAAGCATAAGCCATGATTGCCGTAGATATCTACTACAATCGGCATGGCAGGATCAGGCGGTACAGAGTATCGGGGCATGCGGAGTACAGCCCGGAAGGGTTCGACGAAGTCTGCTATGCTGTATCCCTGAATACCCAGGTGGCCGCCAATGGCCTCAATGAAGTCCTCCACCGGAAGGTGGAATACTCCATTGACCAGGAAGACGGCAGCTTGGCGGTAAGACTGGTGGATGAGCCCGATGCGAAGACGGATGCAGTCCTCAAGACCATGGTCTGCGGCCTGCGCCATCTCCAGAAGACTTATTCCCAGGATTATCTCATGATCAAGGAACACAGGAGGTGAACATCGTGTTCGAATTAATCCTTCAATTACACGCTCATAAGAAAGGGTCCGGTTCTACCCACAACGGCCGCGATTCCAACGCACAGCGCATGGGGACCAAAGCCCATGACGGTCAGCTGGTAACTGCCGGCTCCATCATCGTCCGTCAGCGCGGCACCCGTTTCCACATGGGCCAGAACGTTGGCATGGGCAAGGACTACACCATCTATGCAAAAGTAGCCGGTAAGGTCGCTTTCGAAAGATGGGGCAAGGATCGCCGTACCATCAGCGTTTATCCGGTGGAAGCCGAAGCTTAAAGACCCAAAGGGCTGTCGCTTTGCGGCAGCTCTTTTTTCATGGAAGGACGGGAAAGAAGATGGATGAAGCCATGCGGGAACAGGTCCGAGCTTTTGCGGCCCAGGGACTGGAAAGCCTGGAACAGGAAGATATGCCGGATGCCCAGGGAAACCTGGTATCTACCCAGGAAGCCCTCCGGGACCGGAAAGCAGCGGAAGCCTGCTGCAGCCGGGAAGAACTGGCTGAACTGGACCGGGTACTGAAAGAAGTGGAAACGTTCCCCAAAGTGGCCGCCAATGCCCAGGATTCCCTGCTGGATCTGGAAGGAATCCGGTGCTACCCTGCCGGCCGGTTCCTGATCTTCTACAGGTATAATTCCAATTATGGGTTGGTGACGGTGATCCGGCTGGCACTGGACCGTCCGGAATGGAATTGCCTGATCCGAGATGGAAAGAAATTCCATTAAAAATTCACATAAAGTTTACATAATAAATAAGCGAAAAGCCATATTATATGATATAATTGTCGTCCATGAAGTTTGCTAAAGCAGGATATATAGGTTTCGCGAGTGCTCAGTGGTTGGACATCGCGTTCCCGCTCAAGTGAGGAGAGGAGCACGAAATGCTGACTGAGAGACATTGCAGGATACAAGGCTGATCAATCTTGATTGTGTTGACTGCCTTGTTTTTTTTGTGTAATAGATTCTTAGTACTTTCTTCGAATACCTGCCTAGAGAAAAGGAGTGAGAGACCACATGTTTAAGCCGGTTCATAATGGCGACCGCATCCGGTACAGTTATGCTCGGATCAAAGAAGTCCTGAAAATGCCTCATCTGATCGACTTGCAGAGGAAATCTTATGAGTGGTTCATAAGAGAAGGGCTGCATGACGTTTTCAAGGATGTTTCTCCTATCAAAGATTTTACGGATAACCTGGAACTGAGTTTTGAAAACTTCACCATTGGCGATCCCAAGTATGACATCGAGACCTGCAAGGAAAAGGATGCCACCTATGCGGCACCGCTGAATGTGGATGTCCGTCTGCTGTATAAAGATACAGGGGAAATCAAGGAATCCACTGTTTTCATGGGGGATTTCCCTCTGATGACCGATACCGGCACCTTCGTCATCAACGGGGCGGAACGTGTCATCGTCAGCCAGCTGGTTCGTTCTCCCGGAGTCTACTATGCCAAAGACATGGATCCTATGGGGAAATTCCTCTATGGGACCACCGTGATCCCCAACCGGGGTGCCTGGATCGAATATGAAACCGACCTGAACGACATCATCTACGCCCGTGTGGACCGGACCCGGAAACTGCCGGCTACCGCGCTGCTCCGGGTGATGGGCCTTCCCACCAACGATGATATCATCCGGACTTTCGGGGAACATCCTTTCCTGGTGGCAACCCTGGCCAAGGACACCACCAAAAACGAAGACGATGCCCTGCTGGAAATCTACCGGAAACTGCGTCCCGGCGAACCGGCCAACTTGGAAAACGCCGCCCAGCTGATCAAGAATATCTTCTCCGACAATCGGCGGTATGACCTGGCCAATGTAGGCCGTTACAAGGTCAACAAGAAATTGGGGTGGCGCCAGCGTCTCCTGGGCAAGGAACTGACTTCTCCCATCGCTTTTGAAAATCCTGACGGCAGCCAGGGCGAAGTGGTCCTGCCGGCCGGTACCATCATCGGGGACGAAGAAATCGACAAGCTGGAACAGAGCGGTATTTACAGCCAGCCCGGCTATGCAGAAGTCTGGGTGAAATACCAGGAAAAACCGGAACGGATCATTGTCACCAAAGATATCGATGCTTCCGTCCGGGTCATCACGCCGGCCGATGTGATCGCTTCCTTTGCTTATCTGCTGAATGTCATCGATGGCATGGAAGGCAAGGACGATATCGACCATTTGGGCAACCGGCGTGTCCGCTGCGTGGGCGAACTGCTCCAGAACCAGTTCCGGATCGGCCTGAGCCGTATGGAACGGGTGATCCGGGAACGGATGACCCTCCAGGATGCCGATGTGATCACGCCCCAGGCCCTGATCAACATCCGTCCCGTAGTAGCCGCTGTGAAGGAATTCTTCGGCAGCAGCCAGCTGTCCCAGTTCATGGACCAGAACAACCCTCTGGCGGAACTGACCCATAAACGCCGCCTGTCCGCACTGGGGCCTGGCGGTCTGTCCCGGGAAAGAGCCGGCTACGAAGTCCGTGACGTGCACGTTTCCCACTATGGCCGTATGTGTCCTATTGAAACCCCTGAAGGTCCCAACATCGGCCTGATCGGTTCCCTGGCTGCTTACGGGGTGGTGAACCGGTATGGCTTCATTGAAACCCCTTACCGGAAAGTAGACAAGAAGACCTGCAAAGTCACCAATGAAATCGTCTACATGACAGCGGATGAAGAAGATAATTACATCGTGGCACAGGCCAACGAACCTTTGAACGATGACGGGACCTTCGTCAACAGCCATGTAACCTGCCGGGAACGGAATGACGTATTGTCCATTCCTCCCAGCCGGGTAGATTTCATGGACGTATCCCCGAAACAGGTTATGTCCATCGCCGCAGCCCTGATTCCTTTCCTGGAAAACGACGATGCCAACCGTGCCCTGATGGGGGCCAACATGCAGCGGCAGGCCGTGCCTCTGCTGAACCCCAAGGCTCCTGTGGTAGGGACCGGGATGGAATACAAAGTGGCCGTGGACTCCGGTGTCTGCATCCTGGCCAAACATGCTGGGACCGTTAAATACGTCAGCGGGGACAAGATCATCGTCACCCGTGCCGACGGCGCCGGTGTAGATGAATACAATGTGCTGAAGTTCAAACGCTCCAACCAGAGCACCTGCGTGAACCAGCGCCCCATCGTATTCAAGGGAGATAAGGTGGAAGAAGGCCAGGTGCTGGCTGATGGGCCTGCCACGGATCACGGCGAACTGGCCCTGGGCCGCAACGCCATTGCTGCTTACATGCCTTGGGAAGGCTACAACTACGAAGACGCCGTACTCCTCAGCGAAGACCTGGTGAAGGAAGATGTCTTCACCTCCATCCATATCGAAGAATACAACTGCGACGCCCGGGATACCAAACTGGGGCCGGAAGAGATCACCCGGGACATCCCCAATGTTTCGGAAGAAGCCCTGAAGGACTTGGACGAAGACGGGATCATCCGCATCGGTGCGGAAGTCCGTCCGGGAGATATCCTGGTAGGGAAAGTCACTCCCAAAGGGGAAACGGAACTGAGTGCGGAAGAACGGCTGATCCGGGCCATCTTTGCCGAAAAAGCCCGGGAAGTCCGGGACAGCTCCCTGCGGGTGCCCCATGGGGAATCTGGGATCATCGTCAGCGTGCAGATCTTTACCCGTGAAAACGGCGATGAACTGCCTCCTGGCGTCAGCAAACAGGTCCGTGTCCACATTGTCCAGAAACGGAAGATCAGCGAAGGGGACAAGATGGCAGGCCGTCATGGGAACAAGGGTGTCGTTTCCCGGATTATGCCTCGGGAAGACATGCCGTTCCTGCCCAACGGGGAACCGGTCCAAATCGTACTGAACCCTCTGGGCGTACCTTCCCGTATGAACATCGGACAGATCTTAGAAGCTCATCTGGGCTGGGCCGCCTGTGCCCTGGGGATGCGGATCGAATCCGGAGACCCGAAACTGGCAGGCGAACTGAAAGAAGCTGGCTACGATGTGGATAAGTACGGCATGCCGGAAACCGTTGACCATGCGGTACCGGTGGCTGTGCCCGTATTCGATTCCGCCCGGGAAGACGATATGGAAAAGACCCTGAAGCTGGCCGGAGTGGATCCCAGCGGGAAGACCACTCTGTACGACGGCCGTACTGGGGAACCCTTCGACAACCCGGTCACCGTAGGCTGCATCTACTACCTGAAGCTCCACCATTTGGTGGCGGACAAGATCCATGCCCGTTCCACCGGTCCGTACTCCTTGGTTACCCAGCAGCCTCTGGGTGGTAAAGCCCAGTTCGGCGGCCAGAGATTCGGGGAAATGGAAGTGTGGGCCCTGGAAGCATACGGGGCTGCTTATACCCTGCAGGAAATCCTTACCGTCAAGTCCGATGACGTGGTGGGCCGTGTGAAAGCCTATGAAGCCATCGTGAAGGGCGAAAACATCCCTGAACCGGGGGTGCCTGAATCCTTCAAGGTACTGGTGAAGGAAATGCAGAGCATCGGCTTGGATATCCAGGTACTGGATGAAGACGATGACGAAATCGATCTGGATGACGAGGACGAAGATATCGGAATGGGCGACATCGCCAGAGAGCTGGATATGGATATGGCCAATAAGGCTCCCCATACGGCAGCCAATGTAGGGGAAGAGAACCCTGCCCAGAGCGGTGAGGAAGAACTGAGCCCGGATGAAGACCAGCCGGAAGGCAGCGACTTCGATGTGATTGCCGATATCGGGAACATGGATCTGGACGATTCCCATGATGACAGCGATGACAACGGGTCTGATGCAGAGTAGGAAGGAGTGAGTGCTCTTGTTGGACGTAAATAAATTTCATTCTATGAGAATCGGTCTGGCCTCTCCGGAGAAAATCAGAGCCTGGTCCCACGGGGAAGTGACCAAACCGGAAACCATCAACTATAGAACCCTGAAACCGGAACGGGACGGCTTGTTCTGCGAACGGATCTTTGGGCCCACCAAAGACTGGGAATGCCACTGCGGTAAGTACAAACGCATCCGCTACAAGGGTGTGGTCTGCGACAAATGCGGCGTGGAAGTCACCCGTTCCAAGGTCCGCCGTGACCGGATGGGATCCATCGAATTGGCTGCTCCTGTCTCCCACATCTGGTACTTCAAGGGGATTCCCTGCCGGATGGGGGCTATCCTGGACATCGGCCAGAGAGCGCTGGAAAAAGTCCTGTACTTTGCCAGTTACATCGTCCTGGATCCGGGCGACACCAACCTGACCAAGAAACAGCTGCTCACCGAAGCGGAATATCAGGAAAAACTGGATGAATATGGTCCTACCTTCCGGGTGGGCATGGGGGCAGAAGCCATCAAGGAACTGCTCCATGAAATCAACGTAGAAGAACTGACCAAAGAACTGCGGGCTGCCCTGAAAACCGAGACCAGCCTCCAGAAGAGACGGAACATCGTCCGCCGTCTGGATGTGTGCGAAGCTTTCCTGAAGAGCGGCAACAAACCGGAATGGATGATCATGGACGTGATCCCGGTCATCCCTCCCGACCTGCGCCCCATGGTCCAGCTGGACGGCGGCCGGTTCGCCACCAGTGACCTGAATGACCTGTACCGCCGGGTGATCAACCGGAACAACCGTCTGAAACGGCTCCAGGAACTCCAGGCTCCGGACATCATCGTCCGGAACGAAAAACGGATGCTCCAGGAAGCCGTGGATGCCCTCATCGACAACGGCCGCCGTGGCCGTGCCGTAACGGGCCCCGGCACCCGTCCTCTGAAATCCTTGTCCGACATGCTGAAAGGGAAACAGGGCCGTTTCCGTCAGAACCTGCTGGGGAAACGGGTTGACTACTCCGGCCGTAGCGTAATCGTGGTAGGGCCTGAAATGAAGATGCACCAGTGCGGTCTGCCGAAAGAAATGGCACTGGAACTGTTCAAGCCCTTTGTGATGAAGCGCTTGGTGGAAACCGGCGCTGCCACCAACATCAAGAGCGCCAAACGGATGGTGGAACGGGCCACCAACGCCGTGTGGGATGTACTGGAAGACGTGATCAAGGAACATCCTGTACTGCTGAACCGTGCTCCGACTCTGCACAGACTGGGTATCCAGGCTTTCGAACCGATCCTGTCCGAAGGCCGGGCCATCAAGCTGCATCCTCTGGTCTGCACCCCTTACAACGCCGACTTCGACGGGGACCAGATGGCTGTCCATCTGCCTCTGTCCGCTGAAGCCCAGGCCGAAGCCCGGGTGCTGATGATGTCCGTCAACAACATCCTGGCTCCCAAAGACGGGAAACCCATCACCGTTCCTACCCAGGATATGGTTCTGGGGGCCTACTACCTGACCATCTTCAAGGATGGGGCCAAAGGGGAAGGCCGCCGGTTCATCAGCTTCGACGAAGCCCGCTTGGCTTACTTCAACCATGTGATTGACCTCCAGGCCCGGATCAAGGTGAAGGTTCCCAATGCGGAAATCTTCCCGGAACCCTCCGACAAGGGCGAAAGCCTGGTGACTACTTCCATGGGCAACATCATCTACAACTCCGAACTGCCTGTGGAAATGCGGTATTACTCTAAACAGGAAGACGGGACCTGGCTCCTGGGCAAACTAATCGACAAGAAGGAACTGGGCCGTCTGGTTGCCAAAGCCCACAAGCTGTACGGAAACTTCGGCACTGCCCGGGTGCTGGATATCGTCAAGAAGCTGGGCTATGACAACGCCTGCAAATCCGGCCTGTCCATTGCCGCTTCCGACATCAAGATCCCGAAAGAAAAGGCTTCCATCCTAGCTGCTGCTGAAAAGCAGGTAGATAAAGTGGAAACCATCTTCAACCGCGGTCTCATGAGCGATGACGAACGGTACCGCAAGGTCATCGCCATCTGGGATAAAGCCACCGAAGACGTGGCCAATGCCCTGATGAAACACACCATGGATCCTTTCAACCCTGTGTACATGATGGCCAACTCCGGTGCCCGTGGTAACGTGCAGCAGATCCGTCAGCTGGCCGGCATGCGCGGTCTGATGGCTGACCCTTCCGGCCGGATCATCGACCGTCCTATCAAATCCAACTTCCGTGAAGGCCTGACCATCTTGGAATACTTCATTTCTTCCCATGGTGCTCGGAAAGGTCTGACCGATACTGCTCTGCGTACGGCTGACTCTGGTTATCTGACCCGCCGTCTGGTAGACGTTGCCCAGGACGTTATCGTCCGGGAAGACGACTGCGATGTGACCGGCATGAACCTGGTCCGGGAACGGGCCCGTTTCTGCAAGGCTGTCCTGGGGTCCAGCCAGCACAAGCTGAAGGAATATGTGGTGGGCCGTACCCTGGCCGCCAGTGTGATGAATCCAGAAGATGATTCCATCCTGGCAGAAGCCGATACGGTGGTCACGGAAGAAGTCTTTGACCGTCTGATGGCTGCCCGGATCTTGGAAATCAGCCTGTATCCGGCCGATGAAGAAAGCAATGAAGAACCGGAAACCCTGGCCATCAACGTGCCGGAAGAAAAGGTCAAGAGTGCTTTCCGGGAACATATGACCCATCATTTCCTGGACAAACAGGTGGAAGAAGACATTGTCAACGAAAAGGACGAAGTCCTGGCCAAGGCTGGCGACAAGTTCACCGCTGACGTAATCGAAAAGATCCTGGAAGACGGGACCGTAAAAGAACTGAAGATCCGGAACAATGAAGTGGACGGCGTCTATGTGGAAGCCATCACTTCCGGGAAAAACAAGAGCACCGTGCTGGAATCCCTCCGGGATCGTCTGGTGGGCCGTACCTTGGCCGAAGACATCACCGACAAGGATGGCAAAGTGATCTACCGCATCAACGACTACATCACTGAAGATATGGCTGATGTGATCGCCGACTTGCGGGAGAAAGTCAAGATTCGTTCCGTACTGACCTGCAAATCCCATTTCGGGGTCTGCCGTGCCTGCTATGGCCGGAACCTGGCTACTGCCAAGAAGGTGGAAGTGGGCGAAGCCGTCGGCACCATCGCTGCCCAGGCCATCGGCGAACCGGGTACCCAGCTGACCATGAGAACCTTCCACACCGGCGGTGTTGCTGGTGCGGACGATATCACCCAAGGTCTTCCCCGTGTCGAAGAATTGTTCGAAGCCCGGAAACCGAAACATCCTGGTATCCTGACGGAAGTGGCTGGCACTGTGGAAATCCAGGAAAAGGAAGAAGGACGGTTCATCATCATCCATAAGGAAGATGGGACCGACGAATCCTACCACATTCCTTACGGCGCCAAGATCCATGTGGCAGAAGGGGATAAAGTAGAAGTAGGCGACCGGCTCACCGAAGGCTCCCTGAACCCCCATGATATCCTGCGGATCTCCGGCCCTGCCGCCACCCGTCATTATCTGGTGCAGCAGGTACTGGGCGTCTACAAGTCCCAGGGCGTGGAAATCAACGACAAGCACGTGGAAGTCATGGTCCGTCAGATGATGCGGAAGTACAAGATCGACGAAGCCGGCGACACCAATATGCTGCCGGGCTCCGTGGTGGACATCGCCCAGTTCGAAGATGAGAACGACGAAGTGCTGGCCGAAGGGAAACAGCCGGCTACCGGTCATCCCATCCTGCTGGGGATCACCAAGGCCTCTCTGGCCACCGATTCCTTCCTGTCCGCCGCTTCCTTCCAGGAAACCACCCGGAACCTCACCGATGCTGCCATCAAAGGCAAGGTGGATCCGCTGCTGGGCCTGAAAGAAAACGTCATCATCGGGAAACTGATCCCGGCCGGTACGGGTATGCCCAAATACCGGAACATCCAGCTGAAACTCCACCGTCCGGTGGAAGTCAGCGAGGAACAGCCTGCTGAAGCTCCTGCAGAACAGCCTGCAGAGAAATAAGCGGGATCATAAAAATAGGGGCTGTGAAAAAATGATTCTTCATTTTTTCACAGCCCCTATTTTTATTGCAGCAATCCTAGGATTTCCTGCTGCTGTTCTTCCGGCAGGGGATCCAGATCCCGCTGCCGGATCCATTGCTTCAGCTCCGGCAGGCTCAGGGTTTTGGAGCGGGAAGGTCCATCCAGATAGAAGATGGGATCGGCATAGTTATCTGCTGCAATGACAAAAGTATGGACTTTTATAGAGGCATTTTTGGCTGTTTTTAGCAGATTTTCCAGCTTATCTTTCTCGTTCTTCAATATGGTCAATGGATTGGGAACAGATATACTTTCAGAATTATCTTTTAACAACCATTGTTCACTATGTTCCGAACCTTTAATCTGATACCCTCTGGATATGATCCTGAGGAGGAGCAGATCATGGGGAAGCAGGACAACAGTCAATTCAGGGGAAAATCCACCATTTTTGCAGGAAAAGCAATGAAATCGGTTGTGGGAACCAGACTTTATAGCCTTTAAGACACGTTTTTTTGCTCCTGCTGGAGTCCTGGCTTTTTGGAGTCGCTTGATCCACCCATGGAAAAAAAGGAAGCCGGACAGGAGCAGAAGGAAGAAAATCAGGTATTCTTTGAAGGAATGTAGCTTCCATACGGTCATATTGGGAAAAATCTGTATCACTATTTCATCCATTTCACATATTCATTCCTTTCGAATTACAAAAATATAAGAAAAAACTTGTTCAAATTATAACATAGAAAAAGATGGCCCGTCTAGGAGAAAGAAAGGCTGGACAAGGTTTGTAAAAACATGATATTATATAAACAATAAGACAATTTGAATAAAAAATGTTTGATGTTTTCGGCTGTAATGCAGTATCTTGGTACTGTATTGAGTAATACTTTTTTAAGGAGGTTGTCAATCAATGGTCGCAAAAGATGCAGTCAAGAAAACCTGGGTGGACCGTTTCCTGAATACCATCGAGACGGTCTGCAACAAACTGCCGCCGCCCGCCATCCTGTTTGTGGTCTTATTCCTCATTACAGCCGTTATCGGTGCAGGGCTCACCAGTACGGGCTTCAGCCTGACCAACCCTGCAACAGGGAAAGCCGTTGTTTCCCAAAACCTTTTTTCCAAGGCCGGGGTCCAGTGGCTCCTCACCAATCTGGTCAAGAATTTCACGGGATTTGCACCGCTGGGACTGGTCATCACCATGACCATGGCCATCGGGTTCTGTGAAGAATCTGGGCTCCTGGTGGCTCTCCTGAGACGCTCCCTGAAGAATGTACCTCCCGGAGTCGTACCCTATCTCATCGCTTTCTTAGGGACTTGCGGGAACATTGCTTCCGATACGGCCATGATTGTGATTCCTCCTCTGGCTGCCATTGTGTACATCGGGGTCAAGAAACACCCGGTAGTGGGTATGATGGTGGGGTATGCCGGAGCCCAGGCCGGGTTCACGGCCAATCTGATGGTGGCCGGGACAGACTCTCTGCTCCAGGGCCTTACCAATCAGGCCATCGATGCTTTCTTGGGGGCACCTGGACTGTTTGCCGTGGACGTGACCTGCAACTGGTATTTCCTCTTTGTTTCCACCTTCCTCTGCGGCGCCGTCATCGGCTGGGTTTCCATCCACATCATCGAGCCTCGGTTCCCCAAATATGAAGGGTCGGAAGAAGAAGCCCTGATGGATGAAGTGACCCCTTTGGAAATCAAGGGCCTGCACAATGCTGGCCTGGCCTGCCTGGTATATATCATCATCGTCATCATCGGCTTCAAGACACAGATCCTTTCCAAGGACGGAGTGACCGTGGTGGGCTCCCTGATGCTCAAAGGCCTGATCCCGCTGCTGTTCTTCCTGTTCAGCATTGCCGGCATCGTCTATGGGAAGACTACCGGAAAGTTTACCAATGTGAAGAGCATCAACTCCGCCATGGTGAAACAGATGAGCGGCATGGGGGCTTATGTGGTGTTCTGTTTCTTCTGCGGTCAGTTCCAGGGATTGTTCAACTGGACCAAGCTGGGGACATTGCTGGCCATCAGCGGAGCCAACTTCCTGAAAGGCGTGGGCTTTACTGGAGTTCCTATGTGCATCGCTTTCATCCTGATTTCCGCTTTCGTTAACATCTTCGTTTCTTCCGGCTCCGCTAAGTGGGCCATTTTCGCACCCATCTTCGTCCCTATGTTCATGCTGCTGGGATACCATCCCGGCTTTACCCAGCTGCTGTACCGGCTGGGGGACTCCCCGGGGAACTGCTTCACCCCCATGAGCCCTTACATTTGGATGATCCTCAGTGTAGCCCAAGAAAAGTATATGCCGGATTGTGCCATCGGGACCCTGATTTCCAATATGATCCCCGTTGCTGTGGTCCTGCAGATTGCCTGGATCATCTTCTTGGTGATCTGGATGATGCTGGGCCTGCCTTTCGGACCGGGTGTGGGCATTGCTCTGCCGGCTGGAGTGCTGTAATATATTTGTAAAGGAGTTGTTGCACGTGTGTGGTTTTTCACACATGCAACAACTCCTTTTTTATTGACTGAATCCAGTAAACAAAGCTATAATTTAACTTTATGGAGGAAGTTATGGAACCAATCATTGAAACGAAAAATCTGACCCATACCTATGTGGATGGGCAAAATCAGGAAATGACTGCGCTCCAGGGCATCGACCTGTCCATTGCCCCCGGCGAATTTGTCGCCATTATCGGGACCAACGGCAGCGGCAAGTCCACCCTGGCCCGTCATTTCAACGGTCTCCTGACCCCCACCAGCGGGCATTGCCTGGTAGGTGGGCTGGATACCGCCATAGAAGAAAACCTTTGGCCGGTGCGCCAGACCGTGGGGATGGTGTTCCAGAACCCGGACAACCAAATCGTGGCGGCCATCGTAGAGGAAGATGTGGCCTTCGGGCTGGAAAACATCGGCGTCCCCGGACCGGAAATCCGTCCCCGGGTGGAAAAAGCTCTGGCGGCAGTGGATATGCTGGACTACGCCAAACGGGCCCCTCATCGGCTGTCCGGAGGCCAGAAACAACGGGTGGCCATTGCCGGGGTGCTGGCCCTGGAACCTCGGTGCATCGTTTTTGATGAGCCCACTGCCATGTTGGATCCCCGGGGTCGGAAAGAAATCGTCTCCACGGTGCTGAGGCTGAACAAAGAAAAGCACATCACCATTGTGTACATCACCCACAAAATGGAGGAAGCCATCCTGGCGGACCGGATCATCGCCATGGAAAAAGGGAAAATCGTCCTGGAAGGGACTCCCAAGGAAGTCTTCACCCAGGTGGACCGGATCCGGGGTCTGGGACTGGAATGTCCCCTAGCGGCGGAAGTGGCCGATGCTCTGGACAAACAGGGCCATCAGCTGCCTCCCATCATTACCCATAAGGAGTTGTGTGAAGCATTATGTCCATCCAAGTAGACCATATCTCCTATACCTATATGACCCACACCAGCCTGGAAAAGAAGGCCCTGGATGATGTGAGTTTTACCCTGGAAAAGGGAGAATTCGTGGCTCTTATCGGCCACACTGGCAGCGGCAAAAGCACCCTGGCGGAACATCTCAACGGGCTGCTCCATCCCATGGCTGGGAAAGTGCTGGTGGACGGAGTGGACCTGGCGGCTAAGACCCCAGAAGCCAAAGCTGCCCGGAACCGGGTAGGTATGGTATTCCAGTACCCGGAACACCAGCTGTTTGCGGAAACCATCTATGAAGACATAGCTTTTGGTCCCCGGAACCAAGGAAAGACGGAACCGGAAGTGGAAGAAGCGGTGCGCAGTGCCATGGAGTTCGTGGATCTGGATTTCGACAATTTTGCCCAGCGGTCTCCCTTCCAGCTGTCCGGAGGACAGATGCGCCGGGTGGCCATTGCCGGGGTGGTGGCCATGGAACCGGATTATCTGATCATGGACGAACCCAGCGCCGGATTGGATCCCATCAGTCGGGACAGCATTTTCGGCCAGCTCCGGAAGATCTTCGAAAAACGGAAAATGGGGGTGCTGCTGATCACCCATAGCATGGAGGAAGCGGCCCAGTACGCCAGCCGGCTCCTGGTCATGAGCGACAGTAAGCTCCAGCTGGACGGCCCGGCCCGGGAACTATTCACCCATGAAAGGGAAAAGCTGGAGTCCCTTTCCGTGGATGTGCCGGAAAGTGTGAAACTGGCAGAAGAACTCCGGCAACAGGGCCTGCCCATTGAAGGGACGCCTCTGACCAAAGCCGAACTGATCCGGGCCATTGACAAAGCAAAGGGGTGGAAAGCATGCTGACAGACATTACCCTGGGACAGTACTATCCCGGGAATTCCTGCATCCACCGGCTGGATCCCCGGACCAAGATCCTGGCGGTACTGTTTTACATGGTCATGGTGTTCCTGGCCGCTTCGCCTCTTTCCTACGGCATCCTCATCGCTTTCATCGTGTTGGGGGCGGCCCTGGCCAAACTGCCGGCGGGACTCCTGCTCCGGTCCATCAAGCCGCTGTGGATCATCATCCTTTTGACCATGGTGATCCATTTTGTCACGGATCCGGGAGAAGTGCTGTGGCAGTGGAAATTCCTCACCATCACCAAGGAAGGAATCGTGCTGGGAGTAAAAATGTCCCTGCGCCTGGTACTGCTGCTCCTGGTATCTTCCCTCATGACTTTCACCACTTCGCCTATCGTGCTCACCGACGGCATCGAATCTTTGCTCCGGCCTTTCAAGAAAATCGGGGTGCCTGCCCATGAACTGGCCATGATGATGACCATCGCTCTCCGGTTCATCCCCACTCTGCTGGAAGAGACGGATCGGATCATGAAGGCCCAGATGTCCCGGGGCGCTGACTTTTCTTCCGGAAATATCATGAAGCGGGCCAAGAACATGCTGCCCATCCTAATCCCCCTGTTCATTTCCTCCTTCCGCCGGGCTGACGAACTGGCCCTGGCTATGGAAGCCCGGTGCTACCGAGGTGGGGAAGGACGGACCCGGATGCATGAACTGGTCTACGGCAAGGGGGATGTCCTGACCGGCCTGGTGATGCTGGGGCTCTTTGCCCTGCTGGCCTTTCTCAGATGGGGGCTCCCTGCATGAAGCGGACCATTAAAGCCACAGTAGCCTATGACGGGACCAACTATCAGGGCTTCCAGCGGCAGAAAAATGGAGTGGGGGTCCAGCAGGTGCTGGAAAAGGCCCTGACGGAAGTGCTGCAGGAACCCATCCTCATAAAGGCGGCTGGAAGGACGGACGCGGGAGTCCACGCCCTGGGCCAGGTGATTTCCTTCGTTACGGAATCCCGGATCCCTCCGGAAAATTACCGCCGGGCCCTGGAGCCTCATCTGCCACCGGATATTGCCATCCGGGAGGCGGAAGTGGTCCGGGATGACTTCCACGCCCGGTTCGACGCGGTGGACAAGACCTACCAGTACAAAATCTATTATTCTCCGCTGCCGGACCCCACCCAGCGGAATACCACCTGGGAAATCCGGGAAAAACTGGATGTGGAGGCCATGAACCAGGCGGCGGCACTGCTCTTGGGGAAGCATGACTTTACCTCCTTCAAGAACCAGGGGAGCCAGGATACTTCTCCGGTGCGGACCCTGACAGAAGCCCGATGGGTCCAGGACGGGGACCTGTACACCTTCACCATCACCGGAGACGGATTCCTGTACCGTATGGTCCGGAATATCGTAGGCTGTCTGGTCCGGGTGGGGACAGGACAATGGGATAAAGACGATTTCGCCCAGATCCTGGCGGCCCGGAACCGGAAAAAGGCCGGCATGGCTGCCCCACCTCAGGGGCTGTATCTGATGCATGTGAGTTATTGAGGAAAAAGAGCTGCTGCAGATGCGGTAGCCCTTTTGCTATAACTTCAATCTATAGGACTCCATAGCTTCCGCCTATTTGCGGTATTTTTCTTTATACGGTACACTAGGAGAGTACTAGGACATGAAACGAAAGGAAGTACGAAAATGAAAATTCTTTGGAACAAAAAACTGACCGGGGCTGTTCTGGCTGCCCTGGCACTGGAAAGCTGCGGAGTAGCTTGGGCAGAAGAGCCTGTGGCGGAAGGAAAACCGGAAGAAGTCGTCATTACGGCCAACCGGCTGAAGAATGCCAAGACCGATACGCCGGCGGATGTAACGGTGATCACCAGCCAGCAGATCTCTGACCGGGGTTACAGGAACGTTACCGATGCCTTGGAAGATGTGCCGGGAGCACGTGTGATGCAGAACGGGGTGGGAGCCTATGAATCCCATATCATGCTCAACGGGGATGAACGGGTGCTGGTGATGGTGGACGGCCGCCGGTTCAACAACAGTATGGGTAGTATGGCTAAGTCCACTTTTGATGCCCATACCCTGCCGCCAGTAGACATGATCGAGCGGATCGAAGTGGTGAAGGGGGGCGCTTCCACCCTGTACGGCGCCGATGCCGTAGGAGGCGTGATCAATATCATTACCAAGACTCCAGAGGAGACCACAGGAAAGATCCGGGTGGGGTACGGTTCCTGGGGCAGCCAGGATCTGGGCCTGTCCGTAGGGGGCAAAGTGGACAAAAACGGCATCCAGGTGGCGGCCAGCCGGAACAAAGCTTCCTACATCAAATATAAAGATACCAATGGGGATACCAAGAAATGGCCGGGACAGTCTAATTATACCCAGGACAACATTTCCCTGAAGCTGACCCATGACTTTACCGCAAGCGATGGTCTGACCCTGAATTACGACTATTCCATCATGGAAGGGAACAATCCCTACAGTGTGACTTCCTACTTCCCTTCCCATTTGAACAAAAAGACCAACAATGTAGGGCTGCGCTACGACTGGAACCGGGACGCCGGAAACAGCGGATATCTCCAGGCCTACCGGAATTATTACAGCTATTTCAACCAAGGGGGCATGGATGAAACGGACTGGGGCATCGAAGGTCAGCAGAACTTCGTCTTGTCCGATACCAATACCCTGGTAGGAGGCTTGGAATACCGAGATGCCAAGGCCCATAACGGAACCAGTTACCAGGGCAAAAAAGGCTATAATAACAAAGCGATCTTCCTCCAGGACCAGTGGAAATTCGCCCCTACCTGGCAGTTGAATACTGGGATTCGGTATGATGACCACAGCCGCAGCGGCAACCGGACCACCGGCAGTGCTGCCATCAACAAGAAGTTCAGCAAAGACAGCAATGCCTACTTCTCCTGGAACCAGGTGTTCCGGACTCCTACCATCGATGATCTCTATTATTTCGTAGATTATGGGATGTGGGGCAAATACGTAGGCAATGAGGACCTGAAGGCAGAAACGGGTAACGTATATACTCTAGGGTACAATTTCAAGACGGATCCCAAGACGGATGTGGGAATCAGCGCTTTTTACAGCAATCTCCACAATGCCATCAATTGGAAATTGATGCCCAACTATGACAGTTATGCCGAAAACATCGACCGGCAGAAGAAGCGGGGCCTATCCTTGACAGTGACCCATAAACTGAACAAATTGTGGGATGTGGACGCTTCTTACACCTACGTGAAGGTAGAAAACGACCGGAACGATACCGGATATGTACGGGATGAAAACTATGCGCCCAATTACTATCAGGCAGGTGTCCGGTATCATGACACCAAATGGAACCTGAACCTTCGGGCAAGGGCAGCCAATGGGCTCAGCAAAACCAAATATGGAGAAAACCGGTACCTGACCATGGATTTCATCGCCCGGTATAAATTTGACCAGAGCTGGACCGGATTCGCCAACTTCTACAACCTGAACAATGCGGCTTATGCCGAGCAGGGCGGCGTAGTTAATGGGCAGGACAGCTATCCCATGCCCGGCCGGCGGATCATCGTCGGAGCGGAATATTCGTTCTGACAACAAAAAAGGGAAGAGTGCAGAGTGAAGAGTGCAGAGCGGGACGGAAGGAATTAATGGTCCATTGCTGAAATTTGCCTGCAAATTTTTTCCTTTGGCTGTTGACCGTTGACAGCTGACTGTTGACGGGGCTGTTGCTCATGCAACAGCCCCTCCTTGCATTCCCTTCCAGATATGATATAATGGACAGGAAATAACAGTATAAGTTTTGTCTTTGGGGAGGGGTGCAATTCCCTACCGGCGGTAAAGTCCGCGAGCCTCGGCACGAATCGGTGGAATTCCGATACCGACAGTACAGTCTGGATGAGAAAAGACAGCGCTGGGAAAGTGTATTTGCCGTGCTATCCTCCCTGGATGGCACGGCTTTTGTATTTCGCAATCTTGAAAGCGGGTGAAACTGTGACAGACGAAGAATATATGCAGATGGCCCTGGATTTGGCGGAAAAAGCTCGGGGCTGCACCAGTCCCAATCCCATGGTCGGCTGTGTCATCGTCAACCCGGAAGGGAAAATCGTAGGGAAGGGATACCATCACAAGGCCGGCCAGCCCCATGCGGAAATCATGGCCATGAGGGACGCCGGAGACCAGGTGGAAGGCTGCACCGCCTATGTGACACTGGAACCCTGTTCCCATTACGGCCGGACCGGCCCTTGCTGTGAAGCCCTGATCAAGGCGGGCATCAAAAAGGTGGTAGCTGCGGCCGATGATCCCAATCCGAAAGTGTCCGGACGGGGCTTTGCCCGGCTCCGGGAAGCGGGAGTGGAAGTGGTCCAAGGGGTCCTGGCGGATAAAGCCAACCGGCAGAACGAGGTGTTCATGCACTGGATGAAGACGGGCCGTCCTTTTGTGGCCCTGAAATACGCCATGACCCTGGATGGAAAGATTGCCACGGCTTCCGGGGATTCCAAATGGATTTCCAACGAAAAGTCTCGGTCCTATGCCCACAGGCTCCGGAGCATCTACGACTGCATCCTGGTGGGAAAGAATACGGTACTCAATGATGATCCCTCCCTGACTTGCCGATTGGTGGAAGGAAAAAATCCTCTCCGGATCATCCTGGACAGCCACTGTCAGCTGCCCATGGACCGGAAGGTATTCACCGACGGAGCAGCCAAGACCCTCCTGGTCACCTCCCTGAAGGCGGATCGGGAAAAAGTGGCGGCCTTTCAGGCCATGGACCAGGTGACGGTGTGGCAGATCCCGGAAAAACACGGGGCACTGGATCTGGGGATCCTGCTGGACAGACTGGGCCAGCAGGAAAAGACCAGCATCCTGGTGGAAGGAGGCAGCCAGGTCCATGGTGCCTTCTTTGACGGGAAACTGGCCCAGCGGATCTATGCCTTCATCGCTCCCTGCCTGATCGGCGGCAAACGGAACCTGAGCCCCATCGGGGGCCGGGGCGCCCGGAACATGGACCTGCGGGTGACTCTCCAGGAACCTCACTATGAGAGCTTTGGCACGGACCTGATGGTCACCGGCCTGTTGGAAAGGAGCTGATCCCATGTTTACGGGACTCATTGCGGAACTGGGCAAGGTGGAAGATTTGCGCCGGGAACAGGATTCCTACCGGCTGACCATTGCCGCCCAGACCATCCCGCCCCTTCTGAAAATCGGAGAAAGCGTCTGCTGCAACGGGGCCTGTCTGACGGTGACGAAATTCGACAGCCAGCGGTTCACCGTGGATGTGATGCCGGAAACTGCCCGCCGGACCACCATCGGTTCCCTGAAGAAGGGGGACCGGATCAACCTGGAACGGACCCTCCATGTAGGGGACGGCCTGGATGGCCACATTGTCAGCGGCCATGTGGACGGGGTAGGGACCATCGTGAAGATCCGTCCCGAAGGGATCGCCAAAGTCACCACCATCAGCTGCAGTCCGGACCTGCTCCGAGGCATGGTCACCAAAGGCTCCATCGCCATTGACGGCATCAGTTTGACCATTACGGAAGTGACGGATACCACTTTTTCCGTTTCCCTGATCCCTCTTACTGTCCAATTCACTACCCTGGGCTTCAAAAAGACCGGAGACAAGGTGAACTTGGAAACAGATATCCTGGGAAAATATGTGGAACGGATGTTGGAAACCAGAAAAACTGGGGGCCTTACCAAGGAAACCCTTTTCGAAAATGGATTTTTTTAAGGAGTGAAAACCATGGATAAAAAATTTCAGTTTGATTCCATCGAACAGGCCATTGCGGACATCCGTGCCGGTAAAATGGTCCTGGTCACCGATGACCCCGACCGGGAAAACGAAGGGGATCTGATCATGAGTGCGGAGTATGTGACTCCGGATGATATCAACTTCATGGCTACCCATGCCAAAGGCCTGATCTGCATGCCCTGCGACGGGGCCATCCTGGACCGGCTCCAGATGGAACCCATGGTGGCCAACAACACGGACAACCATGAAACCGCCTTTACTGTATCCATCGACCACAAGGACACCACTACCGGGATCTCCGCCGTGGAACGGGCCTATACCATCAAGAAATGCGCCGACGAAAGCGCCAAACCGGAAGACTTCCGGCGGCCGGGCCATGTGTTCCCCCTCCGCAGCCGGGAAGGCGGGGTGCTCCGGCGTACGGGCCATACGGAAACCACTACGGACCTGTGCCGGCTGGCAGGGCTGAAACCGGTGGGCATCTGCTGCGAGATCATGAGCGATGACGGCACCATGGCCCGGACTCCGGAACTGATGGAATTCGCCAAGAAGTTCAACCTGACCTTCATCACTGTGGCGGATCTCATTGCCTACCGGAAGAAGACGGAAAAGATGGTCCACCGGATCGCCAACGTGGCCCTGCCCAGCAAATACGGCACCTTCCGGGCCATCGGCTACGAAAACGACCTGGACGACAAATGCCATGTGGCCATCATCAAAGGGGATGTGGCCGGCAAGAAAGATGTATTGGTCCGGGTCCATTCCGAATGCCTTACCGGGGACGCCCTGGGGTCTCTCCGCTGCGACTGCGGGGACCAGCTGGCTACCAGCCTGCGGATGATCGAAAAGGAAGGCTGCGGGGTGGTGCTGTACATGCAGCAGGAAGGCCGGGGCATTGGCCTGGCCAATAAGCTCCGGGCCTATGAACTCCAGGATCAGGGGCTGGATACGGTAGACGCCAACGTGAAGCTGGGCTTCAAACCAGATATGCGGGATTACGGCATCGGGGCCCAGATTTTGGCAGACCTGGGGCTCACCAGCATCCGTCTGATGACCAACAATCCGGCCAAACGGGCGGGGCTCTCTGGCTATGGGATCACCATTACGGAAACGGTGCCCATCATCATGAAAGACAACTGTTACAACCATCGGTACATGGTGACCAAACAAGTGCGTATGGGCCATGAATTACATGAAAATGTGGAGGATGCAAAATGAAAATTCTGGAAGGACAACTGTTAGCGGAAGGCCTGAAAATCGGGATCGTGGTTTCTCGTTTCAACGAATTCATCACCAGCAAGCTGCTCAGTGGGGCAGAAGATACCCTGCGCCGGCACGGGGCCAATGAAGACGATATTACCGTGGCCTGGGTACCCGGGGCTTTTGAAATCCCCCTGATTGCCAAGAAAATGGCCAAAAGCGGCAAGTATGACGGGATCATCTGCCTGGGGGCTGTGATCCGGGGGGCTACCAGTCATTACGATTATGTGTGTAACGAAGTATCCAAGGGCGTTGCTTTGGTGAACATGGAAACGGAAGTCCCTACGGCTTTCGGGGTGCTGACCACCGAAAACATCGAACAGGCAGTGGAACGGGCCGGTACCAAGGCCGGGAACAAAGGGTCCGACGCAGCCATGGCTGTGATCGAAATGGTCAATCTGACCAAGGAACTGTAAGAGGTGCCTATGGAAGATGTGTTAGTCAAGGCCACTGCCGGGGATGCCCGGATTTATGCCGTGACCACCACCCACCTGACCCAGCACATGAATGAGATCCACCACTGCAGCCCTCTGGCAGCGGCGGCCCTGGGCCGTACTGCTGCTGGGGCTCTCTTGCTGGCGGCCACCATGAAGGCAGGGGAAGCCGTGACGGTCCGGATCAAGGGAGACGGTCCCTTGGGACAGGTCATGGCCGATGCCCGGGATTATCAGGTCCGGGGCTTTGTGATGCATCCGGAAGTGATGCTGCCCCTGAAAAACGGCAAGCTGGATGTAGGAGGCGGCGTGGGCCACTACGGGATGATCACCGTGACTCGCTGCCCTCTCCAGGGGGAACCTTTTACTGGGGTCTCTACTTTAAAAAGCGGGGAAATCGCCGCGGATCTTACCCGGTATCTGGCCGTTTCAGAACAGACACCGTCCAGCGTAGCCCTGGGTGTCCTCATTGAAAAGGACGGCTCCGTGGCTGTTTCCGGAGGGTACTTTGTCCAGCTGCTGCCCGATGCCTCGGAAGAAACCATCAAGACCCTGGAAGACAACATCCTGACCCTGCCCTATGTGACAGAGCTGCTCCAGACTGGCTTGGATGCAGAGGGAATGATCCAGAAGGTGGCCAAGGGGCTGCCGGTGGAAATCCTGGAATCCCATCCAGTTTCCTTCCACTGCGGTTGCAGCCGGGAAAAGGTGGCAGGGATGCTCTGCGGCCTGCCCCAAAAAGATTTTGAAGAAATCCTCCAGGACCCCCAGACGGAGGTCCACTGCCAGTACTGCAACAAATCCTATCTCTTTACCCAGCAGGAACTGAAAGATCTCCCTAGAAACTCTTGACTTTACGAACAAATGTTTATATACTAAATAGAGCAATTGTGGTACAAGGAGATGACAACATGAGTTTGGATGCGGATAAAAATAAAGCACTGGATGCGGCTTTGAAACAGATCGAGAAGGACTTCGGCAAGGGGTCCATCATGAAACTGGGAGCCGCCAGTGCCAAGATGAATATTGAAACCATTCCCACCGGAGCCCTGTCCTTGGACATTGCGCTGGGAGTGGGAGGGATTCCACGGGGTCGGATCATCGAAATCTACGGACCGGAATCTTCCGGGAAGACCACCGTGGCCCTGCACATGATCGCCGAAGCCCAGAAACGGGGCGGCTATGCGGCCTTCATCGATGCGGAACACGCCCTGGATCCGGAATATGCCCGGCACCTGGGAGTGGATATCGATAATCTGCTGATTTCCCAGCCAGATACCGGGGAACAAGCCCTGGAAATCTGTGATGCCCTGGTGCGCAGCGGTGCCATTGACATCATCGTCATCGACTCCGTGGCGGCCCTGGTGCCCAAAGCGGAAATCGAAGGGGATATGGGGGATTCCCATGTAGGGCTCCAAGCACGGCTCATGAGCCAGGCTCTCCGGAAGCTCACTGGGGTCATTGCCAAATCCCGTACGGCTACGGTGTTCATCAACCAGATCCGGGAAAAAGTAGGGGTCATGTTCGGGAATCCGGAAGTGACCACCGGGGGCCGTGCCCTGAAATTCTATTCCACCATCCGGATGGATGTGCGCCGGGTGGAGAGCCTGAAGAACGGCAATGACATCATCGGGAACCACACCCGGGTGAAAGTGGTAAAAAACAAAGTAGCACCTCCCTTCAAACAGGCGGAATTCGATATCATGTACGGGGAAGGGATTTCCCATGAAGGATGCTTGGTGGACCTGGGAGTCCAGTACAACATCCTGAACAAGAGCGGTGCCTGGTATTCTTACGGAGACCAGCGGATCGGCCAGGGCCGGGAAAATACCAAGACCTTCCTGAAAGAACATCCGGATATGGCGGCCGATGTGGAAGCCAAGATCCGGGCTGCTGCCGGCCTGCCGGCGGACGGCAAACCGGTCCAGGCCCAGGAAACGGTCCAGGAACCGGAAGAACTGGTGATGACACCGGAAGCGGACGGAGATCATGTGGAATAAGGCCAAAAAGCCTCTTGCCACCCATGCGGATGCCTACAATTTCTGTCTGGACAAATTGGCGCTCCGAGATCACAGTACCCAGGAACTGCGGCAGAAGCTGAAGGAACGGGACTGCCCGGAAGAACTCCAGGACCAGGTGCTCCAGAAGCTGGCGGACCATCATTTTGTGGATGATGCCCGCTGTGCCCGTTCTGTGCTGGATGCCTGGCGGCGGAAAAAGTTCTATGGCAGGCAGTACCTTCGGCTGATGCTCACCCGCCGATGCCTTTCCGGGGAAGAAGTCCGGGAGGTGCTGGGGGAAGTCACCGAAGAAGAAGAAACGGAACGAGCTCTGGCTCTGGCACAAGCCCAGGGGGACAAGATCCGCCGGAAGTACCGGGAAGAACCCCGGAAGGGGAAGGCTGCCCTGGCTCGGATGCTGGCCAGCCGGGGTTTCGGAACCGGCTCCATAGCCAGCGCACTGGAAGAATTTTCACTGGAATCCTAGGACCCCGCAGCCCGGGTTCCTTCCATCGGTTAGAGACTAGTGACTAAAAAGGGACTGTTGCCCATGTAACAGCCCCTTTTTATTGACACGTCTGTGAAAATACTATAAAATATTTCTGTCCAATCGCGTTCATTGGGTGTTAAGGCGACCTCTGGTTGCCTTATTTCTTGTATGAGTAGGGTTTTATGAAAAATTTGCAAAAGAGGAGGTGCTCATCATAGATCCCATAAGTGTAGTTATTGCTGTAGTCCTTTGTTTATTAGGCGTTGGAGGCGGATATCTGGCTCGTAAAAACGTAGCAGAAGGTAAAATCGGTTCAGCGGAAGAGACAGCGAAGCAAATCTTGGAAGATGCCCGGAAAGCGGGGGATGCCAAGAAGAAGGAAGCTTTGCTGGAAGCCAAAGAAGAGATCCATCGTCTGCGTTCTGAAATGGAACGGGAAAATAAAGAAAGAAGAGCGGAGCTCAGCAAAAATGAACGGCGTCTGGTCCAAAAGGAAGAAAATGTCGACAAAAAGATGGATGCTTATGAAAAGAAGGAAGAAAAACTTCTGGAACAAAGCAACCGCCTGCGGGAATCCCAGGCCAAAGTCGATGCCTTGTACGACCAGCAAATGGTGGAACTGGAACGGATCTCCGGCCTGACCAGTGACGAAGCCAAACAGGAACTCCTGGACAATGTGCGGGAGGAAGTCAAGCACGACAAAGCACGGCTGATCAAGGAAATGGAACAGGAAGCCAAAGATACGGCGGAACAGAAAGCCCGGGAAATCATTTCCCTGGCCATTCAGCGCTGTGCGGCGGATCAGGTGGCGGAAACCACAGTAACGGTGGTTCCCCTGCCCAACGATGAAATGAAGGGACGGATCATCGGCCGGGAAGGACGGAACATCCGGACCTTGGAAACCCTGACCGGTATCGACTTGATTATCGACGATACGCCGGAAGCGGTGATCATTTCCGGATTTGATCCGGTGCGCCGGGAAGTGGCTCGGATCGCGCTGGAGAAACTGATCAACGATGGACGGATCCATCCTGCCCGGATCGAGGAAATGGTGGAAAAGGCCCAGAAGGAATTGGATCAGAAAATCAAGGAAGCCGGGGAACAGGCCACCTTCGAGGTGGGCGTCCACGGTATCCATCCGGAACTGCTCAAGCTGCTGGGCCGTCTGAAATACCGGACCAGCTATGGACAGAACGTGCTGAAACATTCTACGGAAGTGGCCCATCTGGCAGGCCTGATGGCCGCCGAACTGGGAGTGGATGTGAACTCGGCCAAACGGGCCGGGCTGCTCCATGATATCGGCAAAGCCGTGGACCATGAAGTGGAAGGGTCCCATGTGGATCTGGGGGCGGAAGTGGCCAAGCGGTATCACGAATCCGATATCGTCATCAACACCATCATGTCCCACCATGGGGACTGCGAACCCACGTCCGTCCAGGCCGTATTGGTCTCTGCTGCTGATGCTATTTCTGCGGCACGGCCGGGAGCCCGCCGGGAGACGCTGGAAACCTATCTGAAACGACTGACACGATTGGAAGAAATTGCTGAATCCTTCGACGGCGTGGAAAAGTGCTATGCTGTCCAGGCCGGACGGGAAATCCGCATCATGGTGAAACCGGACAAGGTGGACGACGATGCCGCTACCATCCTGGCTCACGATGTGGCCAAGAAAATCGAAGAGGATATGGAATATCCAGGACAGATCAAAGTGGTCATCGTGCGGGAGACCCGGGCGGTGGATTACGCGAAATAGAAATAAAAAAGTACTGCCTGTGTTTGGTACATGGGCAGTACTTTTTTTCAGCTGACCGTTGACGGGACTGTTGCTTAGGCAACAGTCCCTATGCTTTTCTCCATCACCTTATACAGGATCACCGCCAACACCACGGACACCACGTTGCTGACGGCCATGCTGATGGCACAGTTCACGGCGCTTACGTAGGCTACCTGCTGGGGGAGGCCCAGGATGGACACCTTGAAAGTATAGCGGATCACCGGTTCGGTAATTACGTTTACGATGGAGCCTATAATGGAGGCAATGGCAGCACCCCGCAGACGGGCTCTGTCCTCTGTCAGTTGGTCCAGATGACACAGATGCTGGGCGGCCCAGGCGGTGGACCAGCCCAGCAGGAACTTCGCCAGGAAGGTAGGCGGGGCTGAAGTGGTGTATCCAGCCAGCAGGTCCGCCAGAGCCAGTCCTACGGCCCCGGAAAGGGCTCCGTATTTGGCTCCCAGGACCAGAGCGGACAGCAGGATGAAGGCATGGCCTACGTAAATCTTCCCTGTGAGTCCCAGTCCCATGGGAATCTCGATCCGAAGGTAGGAAAAACAGGCGAAGGCCAGGGCGGCAAACATTCCTGCCAGGGTCAGTTTCTTGATTTGCTGTTCCTGCAATTTGATCAACTCCTTATAGCTTTACATTATAGCCAGGGAGGAGACCGGTGAAAATACACAGTTTGAACGTTTTTTGCAGGAAATCGTGCTGGTATCCTGTATTTTTGTTTCTCACAAGGGAAAGTCTTGTGGTATACTAGGACTAGTGACGCTGGAAGGAGAGAGAAAAATGGCAAATACGAGAGAAGAAGCCTGGGAACTGCTGAAGGAGTATAATCAGGAACCCTTCCATCTCCAGCATGGTCTGACGGTGGAAGGCTGCCTGCGGTATTTTGCTCGGGAACTGGGCTATGGGAAGGAAGAAGATTTCTGGGGCATGGTAGGTCTGCTCCATGATCTGGATTTCGAGAAATATCCGGAACAGCACTGCCGGAAGGAAGCGGAGATCCTGAAAGAAAAGGGATGGGATGACCGTCTGATCCATGCGGTGGCCAGCCACGGATGGCCTCGCTGCAGCGATGTGGAACCCAAAGAGGAAATGGAAAAAGTCCTCTATGCAGTGGATGAACTGTCCGGGCTCATCGGGGCAGCGGCTTTGATGCGTCCCAGCAAAAGCGTGCAGGATATGGAAGTGAAATCCCTGAAGAAAAAATTTAAGGACAAGCATTTTGCTGCTGGCTGCAGCCGGGATGTGATCCAGCAGGGCGCGGATATGCTGGGCTGGGATCTGAATAAATTGTTCGAGCAGAGCATCTTGGCCATGCGGTCCTGTGAAGAAACCGTACGGGAAACCATGGAAAAAGAAGAAGGAAAGGCCTGATGGGCTGAAAACGGGGGGAGCGGGACCTTGAACAGGGGTCCTGCTCTTTCGTATAATAAAGGGAAAGAGAACTGCAACCAAGGAAGTGATACGATGGATCATCATTATGCGGAACCTCATGAAGTCATGTATCATACCCAGCTGTCCCGGGCTCTGCTCATGGGAGCGGATACGGCCCTGCTGCCCGGGGATCCGGGACGGGTCCGGTCCTTGGCGGAAGCCATGGGCCCAACGGTGGATCTGACCAGCCATCGGGAATATACCAGCTGTCTCACCCAGGTCCAGAACCAGCCAGTACTGGTGTGCTCCACCTGCATGGGCGGTCCTTCCACTGCCATCTGTCTGGAAGAACTGGCCAAGCTGGGAATCAAACGGGTGATCCGGGTGGGGACCACCGGCTCCATCCAAGAAGGACTGGAATTGGGAGATGTGGTGATCATCAAGGCTGCCGTCCGGCTGGAAGGCACTAGTTCCCACTATGCTCCCCTGGAATTCCCGGCGGTGGCAGATTTTGAATTGACCCAGCTGTTGGCCTATGCAGCCCTGGTGGAGAATGTACCCCATCAGGTGGGCATCTGCTGCAGTTCGGATACGTTCTGGCCAGGCCAAGAGCGGTACGATAGCTTTACCGGCTATGTACTCCGCCGGTTCCAGGGCAGCATGAAGGAATGGCAGCAGCTGGGTGTCACCAATTATGAAATGGAAACGGCCGCGGTCTTTGTCACCTCCCAGGCCCTGGGGCTGAAGGCGGCCAGCCTGTGCGGGGTGGTAGCCAAACGGACGGAAAGTGAGAGCATTGCTTCACCGGAAATTTACCGGCTGGCGGAGAACCGGTTCCAGACCATTGTCCGCCGGGCATTGAATGAATTACTGGCAAGGGAGGGAAAGAAATGAAACGGTGCATCATCCTGATGATGGATTCTTTTGGCATCGGGGGAGCCCCTGATGCAGCAAAATTCGGAGACGCTGGGGCGGATACCTTGGGACACATTGCCGGCTGGTTTGCCCGGCAGAAGGAACAGGAAACGGGAGCGTCTTTCCTGGCCCTGCCAAACCTGGCACGGTACGGGCTGGAACGGGCCCACAAGATGAGTACCGGCGAGGAACTGCCTCATTCCATCGGCTGTCCGGAGCCTCTGGCCGGTGCCTATACCTATGCAAAGGAAATCAGCAGCGGCAAGGATACCCTCAGTGGCCACTGGGAACTGACAGGAGTGCCGGTGATGTTCAATTGGGGGTATTTTCCCGATACGCCCCACTGCTTTCCTCAGGATATCATCGACGGGCTGATCCAGGAGGGAAATCTTCCCGGAGTGCTTGGGGAAAAACATGCTTCCGGAACCGTGATCATCCAAGAACTGGGAGAAGAGCATATGCGTACTGGGAAGCCCATTGTCTACACTTCCGCTGATTCGGTGCTCCAAATCGCTGCCCATGAACGGACTTTTGGCCTGGAGAACCTGTACAAGCTCTGCGAGATTGCCTACAAGCTGGTCCAGCCCTACCACATCGCCCGGGTCATCGCCCGTCCCTTTGTGGGAGAAAAGACTGGAGAATTCACCCGCACCGGCAACCGCCACGACTATGCGGTACCGGCACCGGAAAAGACCTTATTGGATGCAGTGTATGAAAAGGCTGGCGGGGTCTATGCAGTAGGGAAGATTGCGGATATCTTCGCCCACAGGGGCATTACCCAGGCCTGGCATGCCACCGGCCTGGAAGCTCTTTTTGACGCTACCCTGGAGGCAATGGATGCTGCTGGAGATAGGAGCTTGGTGTTTACCAACTTCGTAGATTTCGATTCCACTTATGGCCACCGGAGAGATGTACGGGGCTATGGAGAAGGGCTCATGACCATCGACCGGCGCCTGCCGGAGCTGGCCGCACGGCTCCGGCCGGGAGATCTGGTGCTGGTAACGGCGGACCATGGGTGCGACCCCACCTGGAAAGGGACGGACCACACCCGGGAACACGTGCCCATGCTATTCTTCGGGCCGGAAGTGAAGCCCGGGCCCCTGGAACCCATGGATACCTACAGTGATGCAGGGCAGATCCTGGCCCATCATCTGGGGCTGGAACTGGCCCGGGGAAAAGCCCAGGAGGTGCTGAAATGAAAAGATTCCAAAAGTTGCTGCTGACCCTTTGTCTTGTCCTGACGGGACTGTTCCTGATGGTGCCGGCGGAGGCGGCGGAACAGACGGCCGCCGCTGACCCGTTGGAACGGAAGACCATTGCTTTTGTGGTCTATGACCATACGGGAGAAGCTACGCCTTCTATGAAGGAAGTCTGGAAACGCCAGGTGCGCCAAGCCTATCCTCGGGCGAAGTTCTCTTTCCTGCCCGATGCCCAGGCAGTGGAAGGGGCCAATGAGGTGCTGCTCCAGTTCGGAGGAGACGAGTACCCCATTGAAAAGGAAGTGATGGACAAAATCGCTGACAAAACAGGGGCCACGGTGGTGTCCCTTCTGGTGGTCCGTGCCATGGACGAATACTACATCCAGCCCATGTTCCTGGGAGGCTGGGATGACGACGGACCGGATACCCTGCTGCGGGTGGTGTCCGGAGCGGACATGTACATCTACCGGAAGGATACAGGGAAGTACATGAAGAAGAAGCTCCGGAAGGTGGAGACCACGGACGTGGCCCTGGCCGTCCACCCGGAACGGGAAATCCAGTACGCTCTCAGCAATTTGGCCATGACCATGGAGGGGAAGGAATTGATTTGAAGGAGGTGGACGATTGATCAGTGAAGAAGTCTGGAAAGGGATCTTGATTCCTTTTGCTGGAACTAGTCTGGGGGCCGGCTGTGTATATTTCATGAAGGAGCAGCTCCACCAAAATGTCCAGCGGGGGCTTACCGGATTTGCGGCCGGTGTCATGGTGGCAGCGTCCATCTGGAGCCTGTTGATCCCGGCTTTGGAGGAGAGTGCCGGGCTGGGAAAATTCGCCTTCGTACCGGCAGTGGTGGGGTTCTGGGCGGGGATTTTGTTCCTGCTGCTCCTGGATGTGGTGATCCCCCATCTCCACATGAACACCGATGAGCCGGAAGGCCCCCGGAGCCATCTGGCCCGGACCACCATGATGCTGTTAGCGGTGACGCTCCACAATATTCCAGAAGGAATGGCGGTGGGGATGATCTACGCTGGATTCCTGACGGATCCGGGATCTATTTCTTTGGGCAGTGCCATTGCCCTGTCCCTGGGAATTGCCATCCAGAACTTTCCGGAAGGGGCTATCATTTCCCTGCCTCTCAAGGCGGCAGGGATGGATCGGCACAAAGCCTTTGCCGGGGGCGTGATGTCTGGCATCGTGGAACCTGTTGCAGCGGTGGGAACCATCCTGGCTTCCAGTGTCATCGGTCATCTGCTGCCTTATTTCCTCAGTTTCGCTGCAGGGGCCATGCTTTACGTGGTGGTGGAGGAAATGATCCCGGAAATGTCCGAAGGAGAACATTCCAATATTGGCGTGCTCACCTTCGCCTTGGGGTTCACGGTGATGATGACCCTGGATGTGGCGCTGGGGTAAGTATTTTTTAGAATCCGTTGTTTAAACAACGGATTCTTTTCCAACTCGGGACTATAATAAAGCCATCGAGTGAGAAAAAATCTGTTGAAGTTTTTATAAGAAAAGGGGAGTATACCAATGGAAAACAAGATGTTCTGTTATCAGTGTCAGGAAACTGCCGGCTGCAAGGGCTGCACCGTTGTTGGGGTCTGCGGCAAGAAGCCGGAAGTGGCCGCTATGCAGGACCTGCTGGTCTATGCCACCAAAGGGCTGTCCGCTGTGACCACCGCCCTGCGTGCTGCCGGGAAATCCGTCAGCCGGAACGTGAACCATCTGGTGACCGTGAACCTGTTCACCACCATCACCAATGCCAACTTCGACCGGGAATCCATCATTGCCCGGATCAAGGAAACCCTGGCTGTAAAAGCTGATCTGCTGACCCTGCTGGATGACACTGCCAGCCTGCCGGCTGCTGCCCTGTGGAACGGGGACGAAAGCGAATTCGATGCCAAGGCCAAAACCGTGGGCGTCCTGGCTACGGAAAACGAAGACATCCGGTCCCTGCGGGAACTGATCACCTATGGTCTGAAAGGGCTGTCCGCCTACAGCAAGCATGCCAACGTGCTGGCTCAGGACGACGAAGAAGTAGATGCTTTCATCCAGCGGGCCCTGGCTGCTACCCTGGACGACAGCAAAAGCGTGGATGACCTGGTGGCGCTGACTCTGGAAACCGGGAAATACGGCGTACAGGGCATGGCTCTCTTGGACAAAGCCAACACCACCGCTTACGGCAATCCGGAAATCACCACTGTGGACATCGGTGTCCGGAAGAACCCTGGCATCCTGATCTCCGGCCATGACCTGAAAGACCTGGAAATGCTGCTGGATCAGACCGAAGGCACCGGCGTGGATGTATATACCCATTCTGAAATGCTGCCGGCCCACTACTATCCGTTCTTCAAGAAATACAAGAACTTTGCTGGCAACTACGGCAACGCCTGGTGGAAACAGAAGGAAGAATTTGAAAGCTTCAACGGACCCATCCTGATGACCACCAACTGCATCGTTCCTCCTAAAGACAGCTACAAGGGCCGTCTGTGGACTACTGGTGCTACTGGTTTCCCCGGCTGCCGTCACATTGATGCAGACGAAAACGGCCACAAGGACTTCAGTGAACTGATTGCCCAAGCCAAGACCTGCCCGGCTCCCACCGAAATCGAAACCGGCAGCATCGTAGGGGGCTTTGCTCATGAACAGGTCTTTGCCCTGGCTGACAAAGTGGTGGATGCTGTGAAATCCGGCGCCATCAAGAAGTTCGTGGTCATGGCCGGCTGCGACGGCCGGATGAAGAGCCGTGAATACTATGCGGAATTTGCTAAGGCTCTGCCGAAAGATACGGTGATCCTCACCGCCGGCTGCGCCAAATACAAATACAACAAACTGAATCTGGGTGACATCGGCGGGATTCCCCGGGTACTGGATGCCGGTCAGTGCAACGACTCCTACTCCCTGGCTCTGATCGCCCTGAAACTGAAGGAAGTCTTCGGTCTGAAGGACATCAACGAACTGCCCCTGGTCTTCAACATCGCATGGTACGAACAGAAAGCTGTCATCGTCCTGCTGGCACTGCTGTACCTGGGTGTGAAGAACATCCATCTGGGACCCACCCTGCCTGCCTTCCTGTCCCCCAACGTGGCCAGCGTGCTGGTGAAAAACTTCGGCATTGCCGGGATCACCAACGTGGAAGACGACATGAAACTGTTCTTCGGAGCCTGAAAAATGATCAAACTGTACAATCCGGATACCTGCCCCTGCAGCCATACCCGCTGCCCTCGTTATAAGGACTGTGAGCCCTGCATCGAATTCCACCACCATTCGGAGGAATATCCCCTGACCGCCTGTGAACAGGTGGCCGAACGGGAAAAACGGCAGGCCCGCTGAGAAGAAAGAAGGCTTTTCCATGGGAAAGCTGCAAGTAAAACGGATTTATGAAGCCCCCGCTGAAACGGACGGCAGCCGGTTCCTGGTGGACCGGCTGTGGCCCCGGGGCATCAAAAAGGAAAATGCAGCCCTCACCGGCTGGGACAAGGAAATCGCTCCCACCAACGGGCTGCGTCGGTCCTTTGCCCATGAACCGGAACGGTTCCCGGAATTTGCCGCCGGCTACGAACAAGAGCTGGAAGCCAATCCAGAGGCAGGACCCTTCGTGGAGAAAATAAAAAAAGCCCTGGCCCAGGGCAACGTAACATTATTGTACGGAGCCAAAGACCAGGAGCATAACAATGCAGTTGTGCTGATGAAGTGGATAGAGAAAAAAGAGACTGGTGCTTGAGCATCAGCCTCTTTTTTCTCTGTCAGCGGTCAATGGTCAACGGTCAGCGGCCGATGGAAATCAATTTTGACAAATTGATTTTGAAATTGTCAAAACAATGATTCACAAAACTGGTTTTACCGTTGTTCAATGCCAGCTATACTGGCTTCCTATGGTCGTTGACCGTTGACAGCTGACTGTTGACGGGGCTGATGCTCAGGCAACAGCCCCTTTTACCATTTCCTCGATCCACTGTCCTACAATCCGTGCCAGCTCCAGCCGGGCGGTGTCCAGGGCGTGGTTGCTGGGAAGGATCACTTTTTTGTGGTGTCCGGTACCGGGCAGGGCTTCCAGCTCCTTCCACAGGGGTTCCACCATCCATTCTGGAGGGGCCACCGTATCCCGGCTGCCTCCAATCAGCAGCAGGTTCCGGTCCTGGAACCGGTGGGCGTTCTGGACGAAACTCCACTGCCGGGCGTGCTGGACGCTGTCCTGCCACAGGTCTTCGAACCGGCCCACATGGAGCACGGCAGCCGCCTGGGTGAACAGGTCCTTCAGCTGGCTGTGGGGCACGTGTTCCAGCCCGGCCTGGTGGTCATAGGGACAGAAGGCCACGGTGCCCCGGAGAAAGGGCAGATACCGGGAGGCATTCAGCACCGTGTTCCCACCGTTGGAATGGCCTACTAAAAAGATGTTGGCAGGGTCGATGGCGTAGGCTTTGGCTACTTCTTCCCGGGCCCACCGGGCCAGGGTCACTGCATCTTCGATGCAGTGGGAAAAGGAATAGGTCCCTTCGCTGCCCCAGGCACCTCGATGGTAGGGACGGATCACCACACAGCCCATCCGGCGCAGGCATTGGGCCAGGTCGTCATTGTTGTTGGTGCCCGGGACTCCGTGGCACAGGATCACTGCCGGGTGGGGTGCCTCATAGATCCCCGAGGGCAGGTAAATCTCTCCCAGCGCCCGGTCCCCGTCAATGGGCAGATCAAGTTCCAGGGAATCCGGCAGAGGTGCGTCCTGGTAATCCGGCTCTTCCAGTACATAGCGGGCATCAATCTTCATAAGTCAAGGCTTCCTTTCCAGCAGCGTCTCCGTTGAGATTCTTTCTGTACCAGTCTTTCCCATGGAAAATCCGGGTGATCAGCATGGAAACCACTGTATCTCCGCAGGAGTTCAGCAGGGTGCATCCGGGGTCGAACAGTTCGATGACCATGAGCAGGATGGGGAAGGCACTTTCCGGCAAGTGGAACACGGAGACGATCATGGTTTCCCCGGCAGCTCCGCCGCCCGGTACGGAGGAAGTGGCTACGGAAGCGGCAACGCCCAGGAACAGGGCCAGGATAAAGTCAAACCCTGCCAGAGGATGGCCGAACAAGGTGGTGGCCAGCACTTCCGAATAGACTACGGCAATGCAGGCACCATCCATATGGCAGGTAGCTCCCATGGAAACCACTACAGAAGAAATATCCCGGGGGACTCCCAATTTATCGCAGGCTTCCATCTGGAGGGGAATCGTGGCAGCAGAGGAACGGGTCCCCAAAGCTGTCAAGGCAGGGGCCAGGATGACGCGGAAGTAGTTCCGGATCCCCCAGGTACCCGCAGCCAGCCAAGCATAGAAGCCTAAAAATACAAAGAAGTACACGAAGACCACAGTGTAAAATACCAGCATAGCGCTGCCATAGGTTTTCAGCAGGTCGATTCCATAGGTTCCAGTGAGATCCGCAAAATAGGCACCTAGGCCGATGGGAGCCGCTTTCATCAGGATGGCTACCATCTTGTAGCAAACCAGGCTCATGGCATTCATCCAGTCCACCACCGGCTTGGCCGGTTCCCCGATCAGAGAGACGCAGATGCCAAAGAAAATGGTCAGGATGATCAGGGGCAGCACATGGAACCGGGAAATCAAGAGGGGCAGATCCCCTACGGTCAGGGTATTGACAATCTGGTCAGCAATGGTCACCGGTTTGGTTGCTGCTTGAGATGCTGCTGCTGCGGGAGCCGTAAAGGAAGTGGGGACCCCTGTGAAGTGGGTCACCAGCAGAATCAGGCATCCAGAAATGGTGGCTGTCAGTATGAAGATGATCAGGGTGTAGCCAATCATTTTTCCTACTTTCCCAGTATCTTTGGTGTTGGCAATGGAGCCGGCGATGGAGAAGAAAATCAGCGGGACGATGAGACAGAACAGCAGGTTCAGGAAAATCTGCCCGATGGGTTTCAGGAATGAAGTTTTGTCCCCCAGCACCAGGCCCAGGATGGCCCCCAGGATACAGAAAGTGATCAGGATAATGGGATCCCGATAGTTGGCCAACGCGGAGCGGCTTGACCGGTTTGCGGTTGTCATAAGAACTCCCCCTAAATAAGTATGAAATAAAGACATGAACAAATTATAGAACTTTCCTATCTAAAATACAAGGAAAAGTCAGCTTCTTCAACAAGTGTCCCTGCTGGATGCATGAAATTCTGCTTAATGGAAATTACGTTAACCTACCTGTAAAAATGGTTGAACAATCCGCCCAAATTCGGTACACTGAAACCATTATGGAAGAATACACGGAAGGATACATCAGAGCCCTGGGCCAGTTTCAGGGCAGACGCTATGACAACAGTTATATCGTCCGGATCCATTATGGACGGATCCGGAAAGCCGGGCCGGACTGCCGGTTCCAATGTGTGTGCCTGTGGGACCGGACCAGGAGCCAGCTGCTCCAGGCAGAAGCCTGGGCGGGAAACTGCCGGGTGGGGACACTTCAGGTGGAATTGTTTTTTCACGGTTTTAATGTAAACCATATCAATAAAATAAGTTTACTAAAACAAGATGCTGGGCCCCCGGGAGGATATGGACCCTGGCGGGCTTTTGCTCCGGAACAGGTGAGAGATTTTTCCCGCCGCACCGGGGACACCAATCCTATCCATCTGGGAGACCCTCCCGTGGTCCAGGGACTGTTCCTGTGGCAGAGCCTGCTGGGCCTTTTGGGGGAGCCAGGCCAGCTCCATATCTTATTCAAAGCCCCCGTCCATGGAGGCGAAATGATTTACTGCAAGGAGGAAAAAATCAATGAGCGAAATGAGAGAGAATTTGCAGTCGTCTGTGGCCGTAACTGGCAGCCGGGAACAGATCCGGGTGATGACCGGCAGCGCCGTCTGTGTCGCGCTGTTGGCAGTTTCGGCGTACATTTCTTTTCCGCTGCCTTTTACGCCGGCCATGGTGACGGCGCTGACCATTATGGTGAATCTGGTGGCCTTCATCATGAAGCCGAAACAGGCCGGGATCATCCTGGGCATCTATCTGCTCCTGGGGGCTGTGGGAGTGCCGGTGTTCGTAGGGGGAACCTCCGGGCTGATCAAACTGATCGGGCCCACCGGGGGATTCAATCTGGGCTTCCTGGCGGCAGCCGTGGCCATGAGCGCCGTCCGGGGGAACAGCCGGTCTTTTAAGAAACTGGTAATCATCGGCATCTGTGTGGGCATGCCCATCATCTATGTGGGAGGCTGCATCAGCATGTATCTGGTGGCCAAAGTGGGCATCTGGAAGACCCTGGTGATGGCGGTATTCCCCTTCCTGGTGGGGGACACCCTGAAAGTGGTCCTGGCCGCTTTCCTGGCCAACCGGCTCCAGCGCTATGGGTTCTGAGCGCCTGGCCCAGGAGGTATTCCTGGTGGGAGGCCTGCGCAGCCATCTGGGCCTCCAGAACGGAATCTTCCAAAACGTACCGCCGGAGAAACTGGGCGCTGCCCTTCTCCGGCAGCTTTGTATCCGGTACCCGGCAGCCCGGGAAGCTCAGCTGATCTTGGGCGGCAATGCAGTGGGCAGCGGAGGGAACCTGACCCGGCTCATGGCGCTCATCGCAGGATTCCCGGTGGAGACTCCAGCCCTGACCCTGGACATGCAGTGTGCCTCTGCCCTGGAGGCCCTGTCCCTGGCCTGGGGAAAGATTGCCAGCGGCCAGTTGGATGTGGTCCTGTGCGGGGGGGTGGAATCTTCTTCTATGCAGCCTCGGCGGGTGTATCAGCCCTGGGACAGCCGGTACACTCCGGAAGGGACCATGACCGCCCAGTTTTCTCCCGACACCAACAGTCCTCGGGCCATGCTGGAAGGAGCAGAACGGACGGCTCAGGTCTATGGGGTTTCCCGGGAGGAATTGGACAGCTGGGCAGTGCGCAGCCACCGGAAGGCAGCCCAGACGGCGGAAGAAGGCCGGCTGGCCCCCTGGGTAGTATCCTTATTCGGCAGTAGCCGGGATGAGAGCCTCCGGCCCCGGATGAATGGAAAATTGGCTCGGCGGATGCCAACCCTGTTCAGTCAGGATGAGACGGAAGCTTTGCTGACACCGGAAGAACGGAACCTGGCCGGGGACTGCACTCCTGCCTTAACGGCGGCCAACGCTTGTCTCACCCAGGATGGAGCAGCTTTCCTGGTGTTGGCTTCCGGACGGCAGCTGGCCGCTTGGCGCCGGGGGGGAAGATCAGTACGGCCCTTGGCCAGGATCCTCTATTGTACAGAATCAGGTGTAGATCCCCGGTTCAGTCCCCTGGGAGCCCTGGTCGTGGGAGAAAAGATCTTGGAAGAAAGCGGGCTGCCGGTGGAAGCCATCGATGACTTTGAATACAATGAAGCTTTTGCCGTGATTTCTGCTCTGTTTGCCCGGCAGTATCCCACCTGCACCGACCGGTATCTTCCTTTGGGGGGCGCCTTAGCTTACGGTCATCCTTACGGATGCAGCGGAGCAGTATTGGTGCTCCATGCCCTGGCAGCTCTGGAAGGGCAGGAGGGAAGAAAAGCATTATGCGCCATTGCCGGTGCCGGAGGGACGGGGGCCGGAGTACTCTTGGAAATTTTATGATAGAAAGAAGTTTGCCGTGATGGATTATGCAGGGATATTGGAACAATGGAGCCGGATACAGCCGGAGAAAGCCTGCCTGATCGAAGAGGGACAGGTCATATCCTATGGGGAAATGGAAAGGCGGGCGCATCAGTATGCAGAGAGTCTTCGCAGCCAGGGCATGTCCCGGCAGACGGTACTGATCATCCGACAGAAACCGGCGGACCAGCTGACTGCCTTCTTAGGGGCGGAACAGGCCGGCTGGGTGCCGGTGCTAGGCCATCCGGATCTGTCAGCCCAAGGAACCGAGAAACTGGCCAGGGTCCGGCAGATCGGCTGGATCGATGACGGCCGGCTGCGGCAGGGATATGAGAAAGCCCCGGTGCCGGCTGCGGACCTGTGCATGGGGGTACTGAGCAGCGGATCCACAGGGTTGCCCAAACTGATGTTCCGGACCTATGCTAGCTGGGAAGATTTCTTTGCGGAACAGGACCGGAAATTCCTGGTAGACCGGGAGACCGTGGGATTCTGTGAAGGGAGCATGAGCTTTACCGGAAATCTGAACCTATGGGCCCAGTTGCTCCATGCCGGGGCCACCCTGGTGCTGGCCACCACCCTTCGGAGCACCCGGTGGAAAGCCATGCTGGACCGGTATCCAGTGACCCTGCTGTACCTGGTACCGGTGAAATTGAAGCTGCTGCTCCAAGTGCTGGACCGGGCCTATCCGGAGATGAAAACGGTGCTGGCGGGATCCCAGCTGCTGGATGGAGAAACAGCCGGAGCTCTGAAGGAACATTTCCCGGGCAGCCGGATCCTGCTGTATTACGGAGCCAGCGAATTGGACTATATTACCTGGCTTACCTATGAAGAATTGCTGGCCCATCCCCAGAGTGTGGGGAAGCCCTGCCTAGGGGTGAAGGTGGAAATCCGGGAAGGGATGATCTATATCGATACTCCTTACGGCGTAGCCGGCATGTCCAGGCCCTGTACTCTGGAAGACATGGGATATTTCGATAAGGATGGGTATCTGATCTTCCTGGGACGCCGGGGGCAGGTGGTCAACAAAGGAGGCCTGACCATCAGCTGCAGCCGGGTGGAACAGGTCCTGCTCCAGGTGCCCGGAGTCCGGGATGCCTGCGTAGTTCCGGTGGAAGACCCTCAAAGAGGGGGAGACCTAGGGGCAGCCGTGGTACTGGAACAGGACATGACACTGGGAAACCTGCGCCAGGCGCTCCATCGGGAACTGCTCCCGGGAGAGATCCCTGGCCGCTGGATCAGGGTGGAACAGCTGCCTTTGAACGGAGTAGGAAAAGTGGATGGTCGGAAAATCCGCACCTGGTTGGAACGGAGGGAAAAATCTATCTAAAAATAGACTGGTAGATAGAATCCAGAACAGACAGATGTGAAAATGAAAAAAGGGATGCAGACATCTTTTGGAAGGTGTCTGCATCCCTTTTTTTGTGGAGAAAGCCCAAAGGAAAAGGCAGCAGGAAAAATACTGCAAGGAAAAAACACAGCCGCCCCACTGTAAAAATGTGAATTCTTTCACAAAATTTTTTCTTATGGAATTGTAAAAAATAAATGAAGTATGGACAGATACTTGGGGAAAAGGGCGGAAGAGACAGGCTTTTTATAAAAAATTGGAGCAGAATCGGCTAGAAAGTCAATATATGTGATTATACCGAATGTAAACATATTTACAAATATTTAAGTTGTAATGATAAAAGCCATATACTATAATACTGGCGACTTCAAAGGGAAAATGAAAAAATGGCCGGAAAGGAGCGGGAAGAAAAGGAATCAATGGTTTTTGTTCGCCTTTTACTGCAATTACATAAAAGTAGTAGTATGGAGAAAGGAGCTTGTTGTGAATAAAATCTATAAGGTGATTTGGAGCCGCGCAAAGAACTGTTATGTGGTGGTGTCGGAACTGGCCAAAAATCATAGAGGGGGAAAAAAGAGCAGAGCTTGTGTGGCTGCTGGAATCCTGGGTGCTTCTTTACTGGTGCCGATGGGTACAAACTGGGCTGCACCGGCTGTCAATCCAGCGGGAGAAGGTCCCGGCATAGCCATAGGGACGGGGTCTTCAGCCAGTAAAACGACTGCAGTGGCCATTGGGAGCAATGGAAAAGCGGAAGGAGATAATGCCCTGGCCCTGGGTACGAACAACACAGCCAAAACCAATAATACTATGGCTATAGGAATCGGGAATACTACCGTGGGCAGCGGTTCCGGATCTTTTGGCATCAGCAATAATGCCACTGACGGGGAAAGTTTTCTTTTTGGCAAAGGAAATGAGACCCAGGGACTGAGAACGGTCGGGGCTGGGATTGAGAACAAGATCCTGAAAAACAATGGATTTGCCTTTGGCAGCAAAAATCTGCTGGGTGGAGATTCAGCCTATGCTGTTGGATCTTCCAATACAGTTTCCGGGACGGCTGCCTATGTCTTTGGACTGTCCAACAAAGCAGGCGGCTCCAATTCCTTGTCTTTGGGGGACAACAATGTAAGTACGGGAAGCCGGTCTGTAGCAGTGGGTTCCACCAACAAGACGGGTGGACAAAATTCTCTGACTGCAGGGTATAACAATGCAGTCGGATCCACTTCTGCCAATGCGGTCGTCATCGGGCAGAATTCCCGAGCTGGGGTGAGCAATACAGGGGCCGCCGTGACGGTAGATCCTGTTACAGGAGCCGTTACGGCAGCTTTTAACGGGGAAGTGGATGCCAGCAACAGCGTTGCCTTGGGGAATGGTGCTTCTGTTATGGCCAAGAATTCTCTGGCATTGGGAACTGGGGCAAAGACCCAGACTGCAGCCGAAAACAGCATTGCCATCGGAATCAATACCAATGCTCAAGCTAAAAATTCCCTGGCGTTGGGAAATGGGGCGTCAGTTTCTGTAGAAGGCGGCATTGCCTTAGGGCAGAGTACAGTGGGAAATCGGACTGCCGGTGAAGCCGGATGGGATTTTGCCACGGGCAAAGTTTCCGTCAACACTAGCGGTACCTGGGTGAGCAAGCAGGGAGCCCTCTCTCTTGGGAACGGGGCTTCTGTGACCCGGCAGATCACCAGCGTAGCCGCCGGCAGTCAGGATACGGATGCGGTGAACGTGGCCCAGCTGAAGAATGCCACAGATTCCTATGTCCATGTGAATGGAACCAATGCAACCGGTACTCTGGTGTCCAACAATAAAGGGGCAGTCAGCGCCACCGCTGGCGCTGCTGGTAAAAATTCAGCAGCTATCGGGGTTAACGCCAAAGTGCAGGCAACGGCCGAAAACGGCATCGCTATAGGGGTGAATACCAATGCTCAGGCTCTGAACTCCATTGTGATGGGAAATGGTGCCAACACTTCTGCTGCTGGTACGCAGGGCGTGGCCATCGGGAACGGAACTTCTGTCAGCGTGGACAGCGGGATTGCCCTAGGTGCCAATGCTGTAGGGAATCGGGCTGCTGGTACAGCCGGATGGGATTTTGCTGCTGGCAAAGCTTCCGCCAATACCAGCGGAACTTGGATTGCCAATCGGGGAGCCCTGTCCCTGGGGAATGGAGTATATGTGACTCGGCAGATCACCAGCGTAGCCGCAGGGACACAGGATACGGACGCGGTAAACGTGGCCCAGCTGAAGAATGCCACAGATTCCTATGTCCATGTGAATGGAACCAATGCAGCGGCCACCCTGGTGCCTAATAATAAAGGGGCTGTCAGTGCCACCGCTGGTGCTGCTGGAAAAAATTCCGTTGCTATCGGGGTCAGCGCTAAAGTACAGGCAGCGGCCGAAAACGGTATCGCCATAGGGGTGAATACCAATGCCCAGGCAATGAATGCCATCGTGATGGGAAATGGAGCCAACACTTCTGCCACTGGAACGCAAGGCGTAGCCATCGGGAATGGGGCTTCTGTCAGCGTGGATAGCGGGATCGCCTTGGGCACCAACGCTGTAGGGAATCGGGCTGCCGGAACAGCCGGATGGGATTTTGCTACAGGGAAGGCCTCTACGAATACCAATTCGGTCTGGGTGGCTAACCGAGGCGCTCTGTCCCTGGGAAATGGGGCTTCTGTGACCCGGCAGATTACCAGTGTGGCTGCCGGGACTCAGGATACGGATGCGGTGAACGTAGCCCAGCTGAAAGGGCTGGCCCTACAGGTCTCTGCAGATGGTGCCACTTATTTCCATACCAATGCAACGGGAACGGCTGCGTCACCTCTTTTCAACAATAAGGGAGCTGCCAGTGCAACGGCGGGAGCCGGTGGGAAGAATTCCTTGGCAGCCGGGATCAATGCTACCGTAGCAGACGTTGGAGAAGAAGGCACTGCGGTGGGCTACAATGCCAAAGTACATAAGGAAAAGGGCGTGGCTCTGGGCAGCCGGTCTTCCAGCAATAACATTGGATCTATGGCTCTGGGATATAATGCCCAAAGCCACGGGGAGAATGGGGTGAGCATCGGCACCAACAGTTTTACCAATTATAAGGGAAGTATTGCCATAGGGGGGAGTGCCCGGGCAACGACGGCTGGGGCCGTGGCCATTGGCTCCGGGGCCAATTCGGATGGGACAGGCAGCATTGCCATCGGGGATACGGCCAGGATTGCGTCCAATGGGTATGCCTTGACCAGTATCGCCATGGGACGGAATGCTTATGTGCTGAATGGAACCGGACAGCAAGAATATCAATTCAGCTTCAACAAGGGCAGCTGGAATGGGTCCAACAGCCCCAAAGCTGGTTCGGATGCCCTGGATCGGCTGCCCGGCGGGATTGCTGTGGGTACCAATTCTTTTGCCCGGACAGGGAGTGTGGAAATCGGTTCCCATACCATGCAGGGCCTGACCATGGGTGGAACTACGGTGGATAATACATCTGCTTACATCATCGATATGACCACCATCGGGAGCAATTCCTACAACAAAGGCCTGATGGCGACTATTGTGGGATCCTATTCCATCAATACCGGGGATTTCGACGGCAGTGGCGGTTGGAATAGCTTTTCTTATGGTTCCCAGAACATGGGATCCAATCTGATTGGTTCCCTGAACCAGAACCGGTCCAAAGGGTATAGTGGGAACAGCGGTGTGGCCAACAGCATCGTGGGGGTGGCCAACATTGCGGAAAATGCCAACGGAGCCCTGCTCTTCGGGGCCGGCAACAAGATTACCAATTCCATCAAAACTATCTATGATATTTCTACCTCCAGCGGCTTTGATACGGTGGATGAAATGGTGGATGGCTTGGCTTCTGCGGTGAAACGGTCGGAAGGCGGAGCCACCCTGGCCATCGGGGGCGGCAATACGGCCGACTACACCCAGGCTTCTCAGCTCATTGGGGTGAACAATACTTTGACTGGTACTAGCGGTTCTGTCAGCCGCTACAATATGGTGAACGGGTACAAGAATACGGCTTCCAATGTACAGCATGTGTCCGTCATCGGATCCGGCAACACCGTCAAGGATACGGATACGGCCCTGCTGCTGGGGGACAACCGGACCCTTTCCGGAGCCACCAACAGCCTGGTGATCGGATCCGCAGACAACGTGGCCACCACGGATCAGCAGAATGTGGTGGTCCTGGGACACAATGCCAATGCCATAGTGGCCGGAGGTGTGGCCCTGGGCAGCGGGTCCCTGGCTGCGGTGGAAGCTGGAGCTGCCGGGTATGATCCCTCCACCCGGCAGGCTTCCACGGCTACCTCTTCTACTTGGGTGGCAACGGGAGCGGCTGTGTCAGTGGGCAAGGGAACGGAACTGACTCGGCAGATCACCAGTGTAGCTGCAGGGACCCAGGATACGGACGCAGTGAACGTGGCCCAGCTGAAACAGGCTCTCCAGGCAGCGGAAGCCAATGATTCAGATATCCATGTCAAAGCCGGAGAATATGCGGTGGGTACGGTCCAAAACCAGGCCGGCAGCAATGTACAGGGAGTGGCCCTGGATTTGGTGGACAAAGCCGGCAATGCGGCTGGAAAAGTCATCATCACCGATGTGGCCAAAGCCAGTGATGTGGGCGATTTGAATTATGTGGCCGGCGGCACGGGGACCCAGGGCAAAGTGGTCACCAACGGAGATACGGTGACCGTAGCCATCGGGAAGCTGGATTCAGCCTTGAATCAGGCAACGGCAGAGGCCGGGAAACATTCCATTGTCTCTGCCGGAGACAACATCTCCGTCCAGAATACGGCCGGAGCGGGGGAAGCAGCCAACTATCAGGTGTCTCTGAAAAAGGACATCACGGTGGATTCGGTGACGGCCCAGACTGCTTCCGTAGGAGGCATCCAGCTGAACCAGGGAAACAGCGGGACCATCGGCGGACTCCAGAATACCACCTGGGATCCGGCCCAGATCGTTTCCGGCCAGGCGGCGACGGAGGACCAGCTGAAAGCCGTGACGGCCAATGTGGTTTCTTACGATGACGACTCCCACAGCTCCATTACCCTGAACCAGGGTGGCAGCAGTACTGTCATCAAAAATGTGGGAGATGGGTCCGTGGCAGAAGGCTCTAAGGAAGCCGTCAACGGAGGACAGCTGTATCGGACCAATCAGGCCGTGGAAAAGAATGCGGGGGATATCCGGAACCTGGGAAGCTCTGTGAACAAGCTGGGCAGCCGGCTGAACCGGGTAGGAGCCGGCGCAGCTGCCTTGGCGGCCCTCCACCCCCAGGATTTCGATCCCGATGATAAATGGGATTTTGCTGCCGGATATGGCAATTACAAGGACGCTCATGCAGCCGCCATCGGAGCCTTCTATCGGCCTTCTGAAGACACCCTGATCAGTGTGGGAGGCAGCTTTGGCGGAGGCGAGAATATGGTCAATGCCGGGGTCACTTTCAAGCTGGGACAGCACAACCATGTGACCCGGTCCAAAGTGGCCATGGCCAAAGAGATCATCGATCTGCGGGCCACTGTGGAAATGCTGAAGAACCAGAATGCCCAGATCCTCCAGACCCTGAAACTCCAGGGAACACCGGCGGCTAAGCCAATGGAGGGGAAGTTCAGCGATGTGCCGGAAACCCACTGGGCGTACCAGTATGTGGAGGGCCTCAGGGAACAGGGCTATCTGGAAGGGTATCCAGATGGAGAATTCAAAGGAGACCGGACCATGACCCGGTACGAATATGCTGCCATCATCTATCGGGCACTGCAGAATGGAGCTCCGGTGGATGCAGGCATGGCCAAATCGGTAGAAGAATTCAAACCAGAACTGACCCAGGTCCAGGAAGCTGAACGGTTCCGGGTGGACAGAATCTCCGGGAAGGACAATGATCGGCACAAAGTGGAACGGGTCCGGGTCAACAGCAAAGAGAGCAAAGAGAAAAAAGAATATCGGGATGTTTATGGATCCCGGATCCAACAGGAAGAAAAGTAAAACAGGAAGGGGCTGTTGCACAGGCAGCAGCCCCTTCCTATTAATTTTGCTGGACAGAATCCATGAACAGCTGGATCAGCCTTTTGGTGTAGCCCGGCAGATATTTGTCTTTCCGTGTAACGATGGAATAAGGGATGCTCTGGCAATTTCCAATCCGGAAGTACCGTACTTCTTTTGTATAGGAAAAGTGGCGGATGTACTGTTCGAAATTAAAGGCAATCCCCATGCCTTCAGCAGCCATCTGGGAAGCTGTTTCCAAATTGGAAAGGATGATGCTCCGGCGGGGCGTGATCCCTGCCTGCTGTAAGAATGTATCCGTATAGACCCGAGAGGATTGTTCCGGCAGCTGCAGGATGAAACATTCATCCTGCAGCAAGGCAAGGTCCAGCCAGAAAACACCGGGAGAAAGTTCTTTGGCTTGCTGGCAGGCCGGATGCCCAGCTGGCAGTACGACATCCAGATAATCTTCATAAAGCGGCTCATAGTGAAGGATGAGCTGCTCTTTTTTTGTATTGGCAATGATGAAATCCAGTTGGCCATGGAACAGTCCCTGATAGGCCGGTTCGGAAGGCAGTTCGTGGGTCAGGACTTCCACTTGGGGATATTCTTTCATAAATTGATGGAGGACTGGAGGCAGGAGCCAGGAAGTCCGGCGCAGATGGATACCAAATTCAATTTTTCCCGTGATGCCTTTGAGCAGGTCTCCCATGCATGCTTGATAGTCTTCTTCTAAATGGACCATTTTTTCAGCTGTCTCTAAGTAGAGGGTCCCTGCAGTGGTGGGAACAAAAGTCTTGCCCAGTCGGTCAAAAAGTTTTGTGCCTAGTTGACGTTCCAGAGTGCTCAAAAAGACGCTGAGAGTAGGAGGTGTAACATGCAGCGCTTCTGCAGCTTTTTTTATGCTGCGGTATTTTCCTAGGGCTAGGACATAATGCTGTTCTCGAAGTTCCATTTCCGTCTCCTAAATTAGAAAATAACTAATTTTATATTAAAAATATTTGTCTGGAACTAATTATAAAACAGTCTATAATAAAAAACAAGAAAACACTGAGAATTCATATAAGGAGGCATAGAGGATGAAAGGGAAGATCTCTGCAGAGAACTTGATGCAGCATGTCAGGTATCTCAGCGGATTTGAAAAATTATCAGGCAGTCAGGGAGCCCATCAAGCTGTGGAATATATGACGGATGTACTGCAGAAGGATGGCGTCCCAGTGGAAATTTATCGATTCCAGGAGTATCTGTCAAATCCGATCAGCAGTATGCTCCAGCTCCAGGATGGAAAGGTCATCCGGTCGAGACCCCGTTCCTTTTCTTTGAATTTGCCGGAAGGACTGAAAGGGGAACTGGTCTATGATGATTCACACTGGAAGAAGCAATTGACTCCTTTAGAAAAATCCAGAAGGATCGCAGGGATGAAAGGGAAAGTCGTCCTCAGCCATGGTTTTGACGAACGCTATGCCAAACAGCTGGAAAAAGCAGGAGCTCTGGCTTGGATCCAAATTTGGGATTCTCCAGAAACAGAGATCCATGAAGACACCGTGAGTTCCGTATGGGGTACACCGGATCTTGATTCTTCCCTTATGCTGCTGCAAATCCCTGTCCTATGCGTAAATCTATCCGACGGGAATCGGCTGATCCGATATGCACAGGAAGCGGAGCATGAAGTCTTTCTTTCCACTTCGGTGGCGACAGCGGTACAAGAAGTGGAAGTGCCCGTAGCCATGATCCAGGGAGAATTGGAAGATTTTGTACTGGTTTCCGGTCATTATGATACCTGGTATGCCGGAGCTATGGACAATGTGACGGCCAATGCTGCCTGCCTGGAAATAGCTCGCGTCCTTCAGAAAGGGGAGAAGCCTCGGAGAACAGTGCGGATTGCCTGGTGGGCTGGCCATTCCAACGGAAGATATGCCGGATCTGCCTGGTATTACGATCATTTCTTCCAGGATTTGCGAAAACACTGCCTGGCCCATATCAATTCGGATCTGATCGGGTCTCAGCTGGGCGAAGTTGCAACGGTCATTACTACAGGACTGGAAGGCAGGGATTTTGAAAAGGAGCTGGTCTGCACTGTTGATCCCCAAGCGCCTGTAGCATTCAAACGGTTTGGCCGAGGGGCTGATCAAAGTTTCTGGGGGGCCGGGATCCCTTACAATCTCATGACCCGGTATGAGGTCCTTCCAGAAAGGCGCAGGACTACAGCTCCTGGAGGGAGTCCCTGGTGGCATACGGTAGAAGATACCTTTGAAAAAGTAAGTCCGGATATTTTGCTGAAAGAAACGGAAATATTCTATGAGAATGTGGAACAGTTTGCCGGACAAGAAACTCTTCCAGTGGATTTCCCAGGATATTTTGGACAGATGATCGAACGGCTCCAGTCCGTCCAGGAACAGAGCGATGCCTGCTTTGATTTTTCTCCCTGCATAGAAGCTGTGGAAAGAATCCAGGAAAAAACCGCAGCAATGTACGGTCAGCTGACAGGGGAAGCCAAGAACCGGCTGGTTAAGTTGGTGGGCGGGACGATGAACTGGCTGATGCAGACCTACGGGTCTCCTTATGGACAGGATTTGGCTTATGCGTATGGGATGTTCCCCCATTTGACGGCGGTGGCAGGTTCTTATCAAAACAATACGGATCCGGCTGAATTTCTCTTTTTACAGACCGAATTCCAGAGACAGAAGAACAGGCTGCTCACGGAATTGGAGCTCCTGGAAGAAAAAATAGGCTGGTTTGGACAAGCATGATATGGAGCAGAAAGGAAGAAAACAATGGGACCATTGAAACAGGCTATCGAAAAAAATATTACGGGACGGGCGGCCGGACTGATTGCCATGGCTGACCAGCTCCATGAATATAAGGAAGTTTCCTATCAGGAGACCCAGTCTGCGAAACTGATAGAGACCTATCTGGAACAGAATGGCTTTCAAGTAGAAACCGGAGTGGGAGGACTTCCTACTGCATTCCGGGCGGTTTACGAACAAGGGGAAAAAGGACCGTCCATCGGCCTTTTGTGTGAATATGACGCACTGGCCGGGTTGGGACACGGCTGTGCCCATCATTTGCAGGCTCCAGCAATCCTGGGAGCCGCCTGTGCTGTGAAAGATTGTCTGAAAGATCTTCCTTATCGGCTGGTGGTTTATGGGACTCCGGGAGAAGAAACCACTGGCGGCAAGATCACCATGGTCAAGAATGGCTGTTTCCAGGATATCGATGTGGCATTGATGGTCCATGGAGGAGATCATACCCAGGTGGATGTAAAAAGCATGGCCCTAGTGACGGCTCACGTAGCTTTCCACGGTGTTGCTGCTCATGCAGCCATTGCTCCTGACAAAGGCCGCAGCGCACTGGATGCCATGATTTTGATGTTCAATGGCATTGAGTTTCTCCGGGAGCATGTCAGGGAAGATTCCCGGATCCACTATACAGTGGACGAAGTACCAGGGCATCAGAATTCTGTACCTTCCCTGGCGAAGGCGTCTATGGATATCCGTTCCTATAATTCCTTGTATTTGGATGGACTGGTGGAACGAGTGAAAGATATTGTCAAGGGAGCCGCTTTGATGACTGGGACAACCTATGAAATTTCCTGGGATGACCGCTTTGAAAGCAAGGTGCCCGCTCGGTATCTGAACCAGCTGGTGATGGCCAATGCTGAATCGTTGAAGGCACCTGCCATGGCACCTGCCCGGGAGAAAACGGGTTCCACTGATTTTGGCAATGTGACCTTTAACGTTCCTGGGACCTGCTTGCGACTGGCTTTCGTGGATCAGGGAACTCCATCCCACACCGTGGAATGGGTGGAACAGGGAATGGGAGAAAGAGCCCATGCTGCTCTGCTCATGGGAGCCAAAGCCATTGGCATGACCGCCTGCGACTTGATTGCGGAACCTGAAAATCTACGGCAGGTCCAGGATGAATTCCGGCAGAATAAAGCGGCCATGGCGAAAGCCTAAAGGAGGCTGGGGAGAAATGACAAACGGAAAAACAAAGAAAAAAATGACGGTTCCTTCTTCTTACGTAATCATTTTTTCGGTAATCGTATTGATTGCCATCCTGACCTGGTTCATCCCTGCCATCAAACACGCTACGCTGGGGATGACACTGATGGCTCCCATCCACGGGTTTAAAAATGGCGTTTCCGTCATTTTGTTCATCCTGATCATTGGTGGATATTTGCGGATCGTCAATGAAACGAAATCTCTGGAAGTGGGCATAGGGAGCATTGTCAAACGGCTGGAAGGCCGGGAAGTCTGGATGATCCCTGTCATCATGTTCATCATTTCTTTAGGGGGAACTACCTACGGACTTTCCGATGAAGCCCTTCCTATTTATCCGCTGCTGATCAGTGCTATGCTGGCCTGCGGTTTTGATAGCGTTACAGCAACGGCTACCATCCTGTGCGGGATCATTTCCGGGGTATCCGGCTCTACCATCAACCCGTTTTCCATCAACGCAGCCATCGATGCCCTGAAAGAGACTGGGATCCAGCCCAACCAGGGGATCATCCTGGGGATGGGAACGGTGGTCTGGCTGTCCTCCTATCTGATTTCCTGCCTGTATACCATGCGGTATGCCCTGCGGGTGAAAAAAGATCCTTCTCGTTCTGTCCAATCGGCTGCTGAACGGCAGCAGGCCATGGAAATCTTTGGAAAAGAGACAGAAGCGGCCGAAAGTATGGAACTGACCCCGGCCATGAAGAAAACCTTGAAACTGTTCGGGCTTTCCTTTGCCATCATGATCCTGGGCCTCGTGCCCTGGCAGGCTTACCAGATCCACTGTTTCGATGGCTGGTCTGCCTTCCTTACAGGGACTCCTCTTGGAAAATGGTATTTCAATGAACTTTGCGTGTGGTTCCTGGTCATGAGTTTCGTCATCGGCTTTTTCAACCATTTCGATTCACGGAAAATCATGAAGCTGTTCGTGGCAGGGGCTGGCGACCTGGTGGGGGCTGCCCTCATTGTGGGACTTTCCCGGGGTGTCTCTGCCATCATGAAGGATACGGGCTTCAATACCTATTTGCTGCAGGTGGGGACCCAGGCCCTTTCTGGAGTGCCCAGTGCGCTGTTTTCTTCCCTTTCCTATATCTTTTACAGTGGTTTCACTTTCCTGATCACCTCGACTTCTGGCCTTGCTTCAGCGACCATTCCGACCATGGGAGCTTTGACCCATTCTCTGGGCTATGCACCGGAAGTGATGATCACCATTTATATTGCAGCTCACCATATCGTTGGAGTCATTCCTACTTCAGGAACGATCATGGGAGCACTGAATGTCTGCAAAATCGAATATACCACCTGGGTCAAATTTTACGGAAAACTTTTCCTGATCATTTCGTTATGGAATCTCCTGCTGACAGGGGTGGCCATGGTGGCGTTTTAACATTCGCGGATCGATTAACCCAAATTGATTTCCCAAAACGTATGACGTTTGGCACTTGACCTATGGAAAAGGGGCTGCTGCACCGATGTGGTTTTCACATGTGCAGCAGCCCCTTCTTCTTTTATGGTATAATATACAAAATATGTTTTATCTGACAAGACTTGGAGAGTTTCTTTACATATCTTGTCAAGATGGTGGGAAAGTAGGAAATACCCAAAGGAGGGGTTCGTCTTGTTTGGCTTCCTGCATATCGGAAAAGACAATCCTGACGTCCAGGAATACGCACATCTGATTGCCGATGCCACGGTACAATGCAGATTGGATGATGGCCTGATTGGCCGTTTGAACCAGTATCAGAAAGAAAAAAAGCTGAGCATACAGCAGCTCCAGTGGGCCCAGGAGGCGGCATTGGATATGATTTGGCAGCAGCTCTGTCAGGGGGATCTGATGGATGATGCCCACCGGAAAAGCTTCCTGACGTTTCTGTTGATCTGCAAAAGGCTGCACAAAGAGACCATCCAAAACTATATTTACGAAAGCCAGATCCAGAATATCCTTTATAATATCCGGCATAAGCAGCAGCTTCCTGTTTACGATAAATCCCTGATCCGTATGCTCTTTAAAGATGATGAAATCCTCCATTTCTGCGGACCGGCCAGCCTGGTCAAAAAAGTGAAGAAAGTGACAAGAGTCCGCTATGGCGGCCCCGTTTACAGCTTTCGGATCTGCCGAGGGGTGTATTATCGGGTGGGCTCCATGAAAGTGGGAAAAGAGACCCAAGAGTATTGGAACGCAGAAGATGATGGGAAATTCTGGATCACCGATCAGCGAATCGGTTTTTTGGGCTGCAGCAAACATTTTTCCTTCGATTTGACGAAACTGGATGCCATCACCAGCGGAGAAGGGGGCATCCAGATCTTTAAGAGCGGCAGGGACAACCCCTATGTGGTGAGCCTGCCTTCTTACGATATTCCTTGTCAGGTGCTCTCCTGTCTGCTGAATCGAAGGGACCGTTGATGGGGCTGCAGAGACGCTCCATTGGTGACAAAAGAGTGCCAACGTTTACGGTAGCACCCTTTTGCGATATACTATACGTATAGAAGTTTACACAAGAAAGTAGGGATTCTCATGCAAAAATCCAAAATCTTGACATTGGCCATCCTGGCCTCTTTACTGTCCACGCCCTGTGCCTGGGCAGCCCATAAGAAAACAGCACCGGAAGCAGAAAAAGCAGCTGCCGTCCAGACGGAAAAAGCAGCTCCTGCCAAAACAGAAACGGCAGCAGCCGGGACGGAAACCCCAGCAGCCACCGGGGAAGCAGCTGCAGAACCTCTGCCGGCAGATGCCTATGAAGCCGCCAAAATCGTTACAGGAGAAAAAACGGCCCTGGCTGACAGCTATGCTTCCCTGAAAGCGGATGAAAGCGCTCTCCTGGTGAAGAATGGAGCGGATGTGTCCCTGTCCCATGGAGCCATCACCAAGAGCGGAGCCACTACGGACGTACTGGGCAGCAAATTCCATGGACTCAATGCTGCCGTCCTGGCAGCGGATGGAGCTCTTTCCATGGATGGCTGTACCATCCGTACGGAAGCGGACGGAGCCAATGCAGTGTTCGCCACCGGAGCTAAGGGCAGTGTGAAGCTCCATGATTCTAACATCCGGACCACCGGGGCTTCTTCCCGGGGGCTGGATGCTACAGAAGGAGGGCAAATCACCGCCGACAATATCAATATCGGTACGGCAGGTCTCCGATCTGCCGCTTTGGCAACGGAACCGTCCGGTGCCAGCGTCACTGTGAGCAAGAGCACCATCAATACCTCCGGAGAAGGAGCCCCCTTGCTGTATTCCAAGGGAGCCATCAAACTCAGTGAGGCCAAAGGCACGGCTGGGGCCAGTGAAATCGCTGTGGTGGAAGGGAACAACTCCATCCATCTGGAATATGTGGATTTGTCAGGCAACGGCACCCATGGGGTGATGCTCTACCAGAACAAGACCCGGGATAACGGCACCGATGGCAAGGCATTGGGCCGGCTCTCTGTCAAGGGTTCTGCCCTCCGCAGCCTGAAAGAGGGGCCGCTTTTCTATGTGACCAATACCGCAGCCCGGATCTATTCGGAAATGACCACCATGCAGTACTTGGGCGGGACCCTGATCCGGGTGGAAGCCAACCAGTTCGGAGAGGCTGGGACCAATGGCGGGGATCTGACCTTCATGGCCAATAACCAAGGACTCTACGGCAATGTGTCCGTGGATGCCAGCAGCACCATCTTGATGGATCTCCAGAATGGAAGCCACTGGTCCGGCGCCATCAATACGGACAAGACGGCGAAAAAGGCAGATGTGAACCTGGATGCTTCTTCCAGCTGGTCCATTACGGCTGACTGTCATCTGGATGCCTTTACGGACGGGAATCCGACTATGACCAACCTGAAAGGCAACGGCCATACCATCTATTACAATAGCAGCAATCCGGCCAACACCTGGCTGGGAGGCAAGACTTACGAACTCCAGGGAGGCGGCTATCTGAAACCGGAGAAGTAAGAGTACAGAGTGAAGAGCAAAGAATGCAGAGTAAAAAGTGAAGAGGGTCAGATCATGAAAAACACGAAAAAAATCACAGCATCTTTGCTGGCCGCTTTGGCTTTGACGGCTCCCTGCTTTGCGGCGGGGACGGCGGCTCAGCCGGCCAGTGGGAAAACGGCCCAGACGGCGCCTTTGACCAAAGAGGACCGGGAACGGGCGGAACTGCGGACCAAAACCTATAAGGCTTTGCTGGACCTGTACCAGAAGAAACCCAATTCCAGGAAGGCCATCCAGAATGCTTTTGGGTATGCAGTATTTGTGGACACCAGCTACAGCGTGGGCCTCTTAGGGGGCGGCCACGGCCGGGGCCGGGCCATCAATCAGCACAGCGGCCGGGAAGTGTTCATGAAGATGGGTGAGATGAAAGTGGGCCTGGGCCTGGGTGTCCGTCAGTCCAATATCATCTTTGTGTTCGGCAATGAAGACGCCTTCAATTCCTTCATCACCAAAGGCTGGACATTTGGTGGCGAAGCGGTGGCCGCTGCCGGGGACGGTGTCAACGGGGACGCTTTAGAAGGATCCTTCCAGGTGGCTCCCGGCATGTGGATGTACCAGGTGACCACCAAAGGATTGGCTGCAGATCTGACTGTGAAGGGCACCCGGTTCTATGTGGATAAAGATCTGAATGTGGATACGGTGGTCGACTGATGGCACAAAAGAACGAAACCGGGCTGCTGACCTTGCGGCCAGTGGCCTGGTACCGGGGCCTGCTGCCGGAAAAGTTCGGCCTGCCCCGGCAGAGCGGCCTGGTGCCGGAACTGACGGGACGGGTGGAAATGGCGGAAGGGTTCCGGGAACGGGAAGCCCTCCGGGGCCTGGAAGGCTTTTCCCATGTATGGCTGATTTGGGGGTTCTCCCAGAATCATACCTGGTCTCCCACGGTGCGGCCGCCCCGGTTGGGAGGCAATACCCGGCTGGGGGTATTTGCCACTCGTTCTCCCTTCCGCCCCAATCCTCTAGGTCTTTCTTTAGTGGAATTGGAAAAGATTGCTTGGGATGGGCCCCAGGGCCCGGAGATATGGGTGAGGGGGGCGGACCTGATGGACGGGACTCCCATTTATGACATCAAGCCCTACGTTCCCTATGCTGATGCCCGGCCGGAAGCCCGGAGCGGATTTGCCCAGGGAGCGGACAGCACCCTGGAGGTCCAGTGCTCCCCGGAGCTTTTGGCGAAACTGCCGGAAAATCAGCGGAGTGCCTTGTTGGGAATCCTGGCCCAGGATCCCCGGCCTCATTACCAGAAAGATCCGGATCGGGTCTATGGGATGGCCTTTGGACAGTGGAATGTGAAATTCCGGATTACAGAAGGAAATGTATATGTAATCTCTTTAGAGAATGCTTAAAAATAAGTAAAAAAAGAGCTATTGTCTGCTTTTGGCAGATAATGGCTCTTTTTTCCTTAGTGTAAAATAGTTCTCGGTGAAATGAATAATCCCTTATAAACTTGCAAAAAGGAAGACCTTCATCTTATAGTATAAGTCTCGACACCAACACTATAGATAGGAGAAGGTCTTCCATGGATTTCATTGTATCAGAATTCATCAACTTAATAAAGGGGTGTTCCAACGGACTGAGTCTGGAAAAGGAGGTCTGGCGGCGGGAAATCGAGCTCCAGTGCCAGGCTTTCGCCCGGGCTCTGGAGACTTACGATGCTGAGATGGCCAGGCAGTATGCGGGGAAACAGAAGGTCCTGAGGTTAGACCAGCGCACCGTGCTTTGCATGTTCGGGACCATCACATTCTCCCGCCGTCTGGTCCGGCGCGAAGGCGGAAAGCCATTCTATCCTGCAGCACTGAGCTGGTGATGAGAACGGTCCCCAATTCCGCCCCTGCTGGCATTCTGTGAAAGTATACGTCGATACCCCGGGAGCTGGGAGGGCAGGCCCAGGAGGAGTCGGCGGGATAACATCGACAGTGGTCGTTCCACGGGAGGAGCACGCGGGCGAGACCATCTGGCTTCCTGGTCCGTAGCCGCAGCCTTTGACCGTCAGGGCAAGGCGATAGGCTGTGAGCCTCCCGCCAGGGACGAACGGGTCTGCCCTCCCGGCGGAAGGGTGAGGTGCAGGTCAGTACGGGTATAGGAGGACTTTTTCCCTCTGGGAGGCCGGGACGGGTTTGCCTGCGGCGAACCCTACGTCGTCGACCTCGAAGCAGCGATAAAAAAATTTTGACTCCATTTCTGAATAACTATACGGCGATGAAGGTTTCACCGAGAACTTGTTGACACATACCGGTGTTGCACGTTACGTGCAACACCCCCTTTTTTTGTGTTATACTAAGATTTAAAAGACACAAAAAGGAGCGTGCGACCATGTTCAAAAAAGCGACTCTGGCAGCTTTAGCCCTTTGCCTCAGTTTATCCATCCCGGTCTTTGCTGAGGTGGAAAGCGAACAAGCCCAGGTGGGGAACCTGGAGATGACCTGGCCGGTGGTCCATACTAAGAATAAAAAAGCGGATACCCTGATCAACAAGGATATCAAATCCTTCATGGATGATTTCCGGGCCGGGTTCGTAGACCGGAAATTCACGGCAGGCCGTACTTGGTACGAGGAAAAATATGAGGACACCCAGCTGGTTTCCCTGGTACTCAGCGATCTGCGTTCCCAGGGAAACGACAACAAAGTGAGGACAGCAGGAGTGGTCTATGAACTGGCCAGCGGCCAGCGGCTTCCCCTGTCGGCCTTTGTCCGGGTCACCGTCAATGACATGAACGGCTATCTGTCCAACCAGTGCTACAACAGCAGCGATGTGAAGATCCATCCGGAGAAAAAAGTGACCCGGGTGCCGGAAGATTTCTTCCTGAACCAGGATGGCAGCATTTCCATCTTGTTCCAGACCGAGGAACTGGGGACGCTGCTGGATGGTCCGGCGTACATCCGCCTGACCCAACAGGATCTCCGGGAACTGAATACCCGGAATCCCAGAAGCTGAGATGGGCACGCTGAAACAGCACTGGGGGCGCTGGCTGTGGCAGGGGATGACCCTCCTCTGTCTGACAGTGCCCCGTTTGTGTTGGGGGGCTGATGCGGCCGGTCCGGTGAAACAGGCTGCGCTGACAGCCATGGCAGCCGCTGTCTGTGCCGGAAGCTATGACCCGGAAGACAGCCGGGAAAACCGCTATCTGGAAAGCTATGGCTGGAAGCTGACCCCTTATACCGTCAAGGATGGGGGAACGGAAGCCCATTTCACCCTGGCACGGAATTCCGGGATGCTCCAGGGGAAAAAATGGAACGTGCTGGCTTTCCGGGGCAGTGCCACCAAAAAAGACTGGCAGCTGAATTTCAAGATGAAAACGGTCCCTTATCCATCAGGGCAGAGCGGATCCAAAGAGGAAAAGAAGGAGAAACCGGCTGTCCATGAAGGCTTCCTCCGCTATGCCCGGGCGGCTCTTTCTCAGCCCCTGGATGTGGATGGGGACGGCCGGACAGAAGATTTGGCTTCCTATCTGAAGGCCCATCCGGAGGAAAAGATGCTGCTCACCGGACACAGTTTGGGAGGCGCTGGAGCCACCCTGCTGGGAGAGGAACTGGCAGGACAGGGCGTAGCTCCAGACCAGATCCCGGTGATCACCTTTGGGGCACCGGCCGTGGGAAACCAGGCTTTTGCCGAGCAGTATGGCCCGAAGATCCATCTCCTCCGGGTGGTGACTTCCCTGGATCCAGTGCCGGGAGCCCTCCAGACGGTGACACGGTCCGGATACCGGCAGTTTGGAGAAAAAAAGGAATATGCCCTTTCCGGAAAATATACCGACTACCAGCATCCCATTTCTTATTATCTGGATCTGGCGGTACGGGACTATTATCGGGAAAGACAGGCGGCCGTAAAGAACAGGATCTGGCCGGCAGCTCCCTTGGAACAGCGGGAGGGGACAGGTCCTCTGACAGCACTGGTGCTCCTGTGCAGGGACAACGGAGCTGATACCCGCTATTCCCCGGATCTGGGCCAGTTCCTCCTGGATGAATACAGGAGCCTGCTGCCCCGGTATGTGGTGCTGGATTACCGGCATACGGCCGGTCGGGAAGGCCTTTGGCCCCAGGAAGAACTGCGGCAGAAAGCCAGGCAGGCCGGAGCGGATATCTTGGTAGTGGCCCAGGTGGAACGGCAGCGGGTGGGACAGACGGATAAATGGTCCATCCAGCTGGGACAGGAAGTGGTGGGCCTCCGGACCGGGGGCATCCATGCCGTCGCTGCCGGAAGCACCCGGGTGCGCTTCGAACAGGGGGTACTCCAGAGCCTGCTGAATCTGTGGGAAGACCAGAAAAAAGAATTGCAGAAGTTCCTGCCCGAAACCAAGAGGCAGGAACCTTTATGGATATTTTTACGAGAAGAGGGGACTCTGAATGAAAATCATTGACGGCCATATGCATTTTTTCCGGTATGAGGGATTCGACCAAGTGGCCAAAGCCGCCGGCCATGAAAATACCGTGGAGAATTATTTAAAATCTTGCCGGGAGAACAACGTGGTGCTGTCAGTGGCCATGGGCAATGCGCCTTTGGGCCCCAGCCGCTTTGGAGGCGTGGTGCCCCGGGTACCGGATCTGGCAGGCCCCTGTACCTTGGAACCCTACAACCAGCCAGCAGAAATCGCTTTTTGTGCTGGATTGGAAAGCAATGGACTGACCCAGGACAACTGTGAGAAAACGGCCCAGGAATTTGAACCGGTGGTCCGGAATCCCCACTGTGTGGGCATCAAGATCTACACCGGCTACAATCAGGTGTATGCTTATGATCCTCGGCATTTTCCTCTGTATGAACTGGCGGAAGCCTGTCAGGTGCCGGTGGTGTTCCATACGGGAGATACGGCAGGAGGCCACGGCCTTTTGAAATACGCCCATCCTCTGACCATCGATGAAGTGGCCAGCCAGTTCCCCCGGGTGAAATTCGTCATTGCCCATTGCGGCAATCCATGGATCCTGGATGCCATGGAAGTGGTGGCCAAGAATCCCAATGTATATGTGGATCTGTCCGGGCTCCTGGAAGGGAATTTCGATGGTTCCATTTTCTTTGAAAAGCACAGGGACTATTTCCGGTATCTGCGGATGTGGCTGGATTATGTGGGACAGTATGACCGGGTGCTCTATGGGACGGACTGGCCCCTGATCAATATCCACAGCTATATCGATACCATGAAGCTGGTGGTTCCGGAAGAACACCATGAAGAATTTTTCTACAGAAATGCCCTGCGGGTCTATACCAAACTGCTGGGGCTGCTGCCTAAGGAGGAAGAACCATGATTACAGGAAATCTTGCCCATTTGGAACGGCTGGCCGGTCAGCTCACCGGTCCGGTAAAAAAAGCCTTGGAACTTCTGGCGGAACGGGATGTGACGGAACTGCCGGCAGGGAAGACCCCTTTGGCTGGAGAAGATATCTTTGCCAGCGTCAATGCCTATGAAACAGAACCGGCAGCGGACCGCCGGCCGGAGAAACACTTCCAGTACATCGACATCCAGGTCCTGGGAGCCGGAAGAGAAAAAATCGGCTATACGGATGTGGAAAATGCCGGAGAAATCACGGAAGACCGAAGAGAAACCAACGATGTGGTGTTTTACGGCAAGGTGGAGAAGGAGAACTTTGTTGGGTTGGAAAAAGGAGACTTTGCCATTTTCTTCCCTTGGGAAGTCCATCGGCCCAACTGCTGGTTTGAAGAGGGGCCGGAAAGTGTTAAGAAGATTGTAATCAAAGTACGGATGGATCAATGATAGTCAAGGAGCTGCTGCATATGCGGCAGCTTTTTATGACAAACCTGCAACATTTGTGGCAAAGATGTTGCAGGTTTTTTATTGACAATTTTTTCTCAGCATGCTATCTTTTTTACGGAATGAGTTATATTAGACTAACCAAACATGAAAATAACGTGAAAAGATGATGGAAAACAGTAAAATTAAGTTAGGAGAAACTAATAACATGGTAAAAAAATGGATCCTACTGATGCTTTCCTGTTTCTTGCTGCTGGTTTTGGCCGGCTGCGGCAGCCCTTCCCAGGCTCCTTCTGCCCCGGGGAAAACAGCGCTGACCCTGCCCTATCCCAAAGCCTTGGAAAAATACGGCATCAACGGCAGCGTAACCCTGGCCAAAAAACCGGAACGGGTGGTGGCCCTGACCAATACCCCGGTGCTGACCCTCCATGCCCTGGGGGTGAATCTGGTGGGGATTCCCGCCACCAAGATCATCCAGTGGCCGGAAGATCTGAAAGCCAATGCCAAAGAATTCCAGACCGGGATGCGCTCCAACATCGATCTGGAAGGAGTCATCGCGCTCCAGCCGGATCTGGTGATCGTGGGCTACCATGCTCGAGACACCTACGGCAAGATCCTGGAACGGGAAAAGATCCCGGTCTATTACGTGGATGCAGGTCCGACGGTTTCCTATGATTCCATCAAAGAACTGACCTTGATCCTGGTAGATGCTTTCGGAAAAGAGTCAGAGGCAGGGATGAAAATCAAGGAACAGTTCCAGCAGGTGGAAAAAGAAATGGAAAATGCCCGGCAGCAGAACCAGGGAAAGAAAGTCATGGTCCTCCAGGCTGCGCCGCCCCGTTTCTATCTCCAGAACAAAAATGGTACTGTGGGATCCATGCTCCAGCTGCTGGGCTTCACCAACGTGGCTCCGGAAATGGGGGGCTCCATGGTCCCCATGGACCAGGAAAAGGCACTTTCCTATCAGCCTGATCTGGTGGTCTGTGTTTCGGCCATGGCGGGGGAAAATGAGCAGAGGGAAGCCATGGAACAGGAATTCCAGGATCATGCCTCCTATTGGGATCATTTTGCGGCCATCCGGGAAGGCAAGGTCATTTACCTGCCCAAGTGGTTCGCAGTGTCCGGGGGTCTGGATGAATTGGACCAGATCCAGGACTTGATCCGCCGGCTGGACAGCCTGAAAGAAGGCAAGGTATGAACCGGGTATTCCGCGGTTCCCGGACCGCAGGGATCTGTCTCCTGCTATTCTGCTTCCTGGGGATCCTGGCCTTGTTCGCCTTGGGACTGGGCAGTGCCTGGTTCTCACCGGCTCGGATCCTTACGGGACTGTGGGAACGAGAGCGGACCATCCAAGTGGTGATCCTGAATCTGCGGCTGCCCCGGATCCTTATGGCCATCTTGGTAGGGGCCTCTCTTTCGGTATCAGGCGCCCTGCTCCAGGCCGTCATGCGGAACCCTTTGGCAGACCCAGGCATCATCGGGGTCTCTGCCGGAGCGGCCACGGCGGCCACGTCCGTCATGCTGCTGGCTCCTACCCTGCTCTCTTCTGTCCCCCTCTTTGCTTTCGGGGGTGCTCTAGTGGCCTGTGTGCTGATCTATGCCATGACTTGGAAGAATGGGGTGGATCCAGTGCGGATCGTCCTTTCTGGGGTGGCCATCAACACCGTCCTGGGAGCCTATACCTCCTTCCTGCAGCTGCTCAATGCGGACAATCTGTCCAATGTGCTGGGATTCCTCAATGGGAGCCTTTCCGGCCGGGGCTGGGAACATGTGGCCACTGTGGCCCTTTATGCCGGGGTGGGGCTGGTCTTGGCCGCCGGCTGCATCAAAAGTGCCAATATCCTCCAATTGGGAGACGAAATGGCTTCCAGCCTGGGGGTCAATGTGGACCTGCTGCGGATCGTCATTTCTGCCGTAGGGGCCTTCCTGGCGGCGGCTACAGTGGCCGTGGCCGGGATGATCGGTTTTGTGGGACTGGTAGTCCCCCATATGGCCCGGATCCTGGGAGGTGCGGATTACCGGTCCCTGTTGCCGATTTCCGCCCTGCTGGGCGGTGTCATCCTGTTGGCAGCGGATACCCTGGGGCGGATCCTGATCCCAGGGATGGAAATCCCAGTGGGGGTCATCATGGCTATGACAGGAGGACCCTTTTTCCTATATATGCTGCGCAAAGGAGGCAAAGTCCGTGGAAATTAAAGGTATGAAACTGGGCTTGGGATATGAAGGACGGATGGTCCTGCAAGATTTTGACATCGAGATCCGCCAGGGAGAAATCACCACCTTTGTGGGACCCAACGGATCGGGAAAATCCACAGTGCTCAAGACACTGACTCGGCTCCTGCCCTGCCGGCAGGGGACGGTGCTCTGCAATGGGACTCCCCTTCCCCAGATCTCTTCCCGAGCTTTTGCCCAAAAGGTGGGGATCCTGCCCCAACAGCATCTGGCTCCCCCGGATTTTTCCGTACGACAGCTGGTCAGCTTTGGACGGGTCCCCTATCAAGACTGGCACAGCGGAAATTCACCGGAAGATGATGCAGTGGTGGAATGGGCCATGGAAGCCACCGGAGTCAGGAAACTCCGGGACAAACGGATTTGTGACTGTTCCGGAGGTGAGGCCCAGCGGGTATGGATCGCAGCGGTACTGGCTCAGCAGCCGGATCTCCTGTTCCTGGATGAACCTACTACCTTTCTGGACATTTCCTATCAATACGAAGTGATGCAGCTGGTGAAGAAACTGAACCGGGAAAATGGTCTGGGCATCATCATGGTCCTTCACGATCTGGGGCAGGCTTTGGAAGTCAGCGACCGGGTGGTAGTGATTAAAGACGGGAAGAAATACGCCGAAGGACCGCCGGAAGCAGTGATCACCTCCCAGATGCTCCGGGAAGTCTACCAGGTGGACTGCGATGTGGTCCGGCTGCCGGGCCGGAAACGGCCCATCCTGGCCTATCGGGAGATCAGCTGATGCTCCGCTGTTTTTTGTCCTATTACCGGAGATATCGGATGCTGACAGGGCTGCTTGCTTTGGGAGCCATCCTGGGAGCTCTGCTGGAGCTGCTGTTCCCTTGGGGCGTGCGGCATATCCTGCAGACGGAACTGCCCAGTGGGGAATGGAATCGGATCCTTCGCTGGTGCTTTTGGCTGGGCATGGCTTACTGCCTGAATTTCCTGCTGCTCTTTGCCGTTTCTTGGGGCAGTGGGATCCTGAGCGCCGGTATGGAGAATGATATGCGGAAAGATCTTTTTGCCCATCTCCAGAAGCTGCCTTTTGCTTTTTTCGACCATGCCCATACCGGACAGCTGCTGGCTACCCTCACTGGGGATGTGGCGGAAGCGGGGGAACTGGCGTCCCGGATCCCCAATGATCTGTTGGTCTGCTGCTTCAGCCTGACGGGGACGGCTTTCCTGCTGGTGACCTTGGACCCTTACCTGGGAAGCGCTGTTGTCCTTCTGATGGGCGTTAAGGCCATCCATACTGCTTGGATCAACCTGAAGCTCCGGGACAGTTTCCAGGCGGTGCGGCAAGAGTATGGACGGCTTTCCGCTCTGGGAGAAGAAAACCTCAACGGCATCCGGATGGTGAAGGCCTTCACAGCGGAAACCCACAACCGGCGTTCTTTTGCCCGGGCTGCAGGAAAATACTTCCAGGCCAGACGGAAATCTTTCCAGATCCGGGCTTATTTCAATGCCAGCATCAATCTCTTCACCAATTCCATCAACCTGCTGATCCTTCTCCTTGGGGCCTGGCGCATCCGCCAGGGGGCCCTGGATCTGGGGGACCTGGTGGCTTTTTTCCTCTATGTGGGGGTATTCCTGAAACCGGTGATGAAACTGACCCTGTTCGTGGAAACTTACCAGAAAAGCATGGCCGGGTTCCGGAGGTTATATCGTCTCCTGGAAGAACCGGAGGAAAGCGGGGGAGAGCTTCCTGGACTGCCTCCCCTCCGGGGCCGGATCGAATTCCGGAATGTGTCCTTCCAGTACCCGGGAGGAAGGCCCATTCTCCGGCATATCTCCTTCATCCTGGAACCGGGGACGAAGGCAGCCTTTGTGGGAGCTACGGGAGCCGGAAAGACCACCCTGGTGAGCCTGCTCCTCCGGTTCTATGAACCTACGGAGGGCTGCATCCTGGTGGACGGATTGGACATCCGCCACTACAGCCGGGAAAGCCTGAGAAAGCAGATTGGACTGGTTTCCCAGGACGTGTTCCTGTTTTCCGATTCCATCCGGCACAACATCGCCTACGGGGATTTCAGCAAACCGGCAGAAGCCATCGGGGAAGCGGCGGAAGCGGCCCGGGCCCTGGATTTCATCCAGGATCTTCCTGACGCTTTTGCTACGGAAATCGGAGAACGGGGTGTGCGGCTTTCGGGAGGCCAGCGTCAGCGCCTGGCTCTAGCCCGGGCTTTCCTGAAGGATGCTCCCATTGTGGTACTGGATGAAGCCACTTCCGCCTTGGACAATATCACCGAACGGCAGATCCAAGGGGAACTGGAAAAACTGGCCCGGGGCAGGACTACCTTGATGGTGGCCCATCGGCTCAGCACAGTGAGCCAAGCCGATACCATCCTGGTCCTGGACCAGGGACGGATCGTGGAAAAAGGCCCTCCAGCAGAACTGCTGCAGCGACGGGGTTTTTATTATGCATTATGGAAGAAAGAAGCCGGGATACCAACGGCTGGAAAGAGAGAAGGAAAATGAACATCTTGACTGCAGGCGTGGATTATTTCATCAAAGGAGGATGGGTCATGTGGCCCCTCCTTGTCTGTTCCATTGCTGCCCTGGCCATTGGGGTGGAACGGATGCTGTTCTTCCGAAAAGCGGACAGCGGACGGCACTTTACCAAACAGTTCTGCCAGTGTGTGGAGAACAACGATTGGAACCAGGCCAAGGAACTGGCGGACCGGACCCAGGGAGAAATCGCCAAACTGGCCACCATCGTCATGGAACGCCATGACAATTACGAATATCTGGAGAATTTCATCAGCTATCGAGCGGAGCGGGCTCTGGACAAGTTCGAGAACCACCTGCCCTATCTGAATATCATCGTCACCTTGGCACCAGTCCTGGGGCTTTTGGGGACAGTAACCGGGATGATGGGCGCCTTCAACCACATCACCCAGCGGATGACCAACCCCATGGGAGTCACTTCGGGTCTGGCTGAAGCCTTGATCACTACGGTGTTTGGCCTATGCATTTCCATCGTAGCAGTGGTCTTCCACGGCTACTTTGAGCGGCGGATGAAGATCATTACTTTGAACATCGAAGAAATGGGCAACACCCTCTTGGAAGCCGTACGGAAAAAGGAAACCTGCAGCGTGTGCTGCCATCCGGAAAGGAGGCGGGCATGATCAAGCTGAAAAACCGGAAAAAGAATGAAATCGGGATCATGATCAGTCCCATGATCGATATGAGCTTCCTGCTGCTGGTGTTCTTCATCGTCACCACGATGAACATGAGCGAAGTGCAGACCGTACCGGTGCAGCTGCCGGCTGCTACCCAAGCGCAGACCCAGCAGGAGAGTCGGTTCAATGTGGCAGTCCGGGAAGATGGGAGCCTGTACCTGGGGACGAAGCCCATCACCCGGGAGGCGCTGCTGGCCCAGGCCAAGCAGGCAGCTGCCAAAGATCCCCAATTTTCTCTGGTCATCTACGGAGATGGCAGGGCCTCTTACCAGACCATCCTGAGCCTGCTGGATGACTGCAAAGCGGCCGGGATCGTCCGTGTGGGGCTGGCAGCGGAAAAGGCGGATGCCCATGGAAATCTGTGACGGCAGTAAAGGACTGCTGGTGTCCCTGGGAGCCCATTTGATTTTCTTTCTGCTGGTGGGAGCTGCCGGCTACCAGGCCTACCAGAAGCAGCAGGTTCAGGATCCAATCTACACGGTGGACATCGTTTCCGGCAGTCCCTATCACGGCTATGGGGAAGTGCCGGGAGCCCATCTGGGGAACGGGAATCCCCCGGCGCCTGCTGCAGCCCAGCAGCAGGCGGCCTCCCAGGAAAGCACTCCCGCACCGGTGATACAGTCAGCCCCTCAGGATGTGATCTCTGATGGACAGGTGGCAGAGGACCGTCCGACGGCAGCGGCCTCCTCTGTCAGATCAGTAGCAGCTGGAGCGGCAGCCCAGCCCGGGACGGCTGCCCAGGGGGATCCGGAAGGGGGAAGCCCGGAGGGTGTCCCTAACGGGGGCAATCCGGCAGGAAGCCCAGGAGAACCTCCGGGACCGGCAGGGGGTGACGGGCCTGGCTTCGATACGGAAGCCGTCCAGTCCGACGTATCCGCCAGTTTCCTAGGGGGACCGGATCCGGAATATCCTTCGGCCCTGCAGAACCATGGCCTCCAAGGATCCGTCCGGGTCCGGATGATCGTGGGCAAAGACGGTTCCGTGGAAAGTGCTTCTGTGATCTCCGGATCCGGCTATAGCCAGATGGACCAGGCGGCTCTGGATGCGGCTTATGGATATCAGTTCGAACCGGCGTATAAGGAAGGGTATCCGGTCCGGTGCTACGCAACGAAAACGTTTACCTTCCGGCTGAACTGAAACAGGGAGACTGGGCGCGGCTTTTCAGGCGGCTCAGTCTCCCAGGGGGAATCTGGAATATGCGGCAAGGAATGACTTGCAAAATTCAACAGTAAAGGAGCGTTACGATGGATCAAGCATGGTTGAAGAGAAGGATCCTGCTGGCAATCAGCCTGGCAGCCGTACTGGGCGGTGCCCAGCTGTGCAGTGCTGCGGAAGCATCTGAGGATGCCATGGAGAACTTGGAACTGGGAGAGACGGTCGTCACCGCCACCCGGAGCAAGCTGGAAGAAAAGAAAGTCCCCATGGCCGTCCAGGTGATCAAGGCAGAAGAAATGAAAAAGAAAGGGGCCTACAATGTCCGGGATGCCATCAAGAATGCTACGGGCATCGACGTGTCCCGGAATGGCACTTCCATGGTGGGGAACAACGTAAGCGTCCGGGGTATGGGAACTACGGAAACTTTGATCCTGGTGGACGGCCGCCGGATTGCCGGAGAAGACTCCGCCAGCACCATGAATGCGTATGAGCTGGATCGGATCAACGTGAACCAGATCGACCGGATCGAGATCCTTAGGGGATCCGGTTCTGCCGTGTGGGGCAGTGATGCCACCGGCGGGGTCATCAATATCATCACCAAGAAGAACAAACCCCAGGGAGGCTATGCGGGGACCCGCACCGGAAGTCTGGAATCTTCCGTTTACGGAGGTTTTTCCACCGGGGACATGGGGAAGCTGAATATGAACTTCGATTTCAATCTGACCAAGGTCCGGAAAGAGGACAACAACGGCAGCACCAACATGTACGGGTCCCGGCGGAATTTTTCCGTGAACGGCAATTATCGGTTCAATGACCACAGCGGCCTGGATTTCGGAGCCAGCTTCATGAAGGAACAGCTCACCAGCCTGTCCGCCAGCACCACTGCAGGAACCACCACCAGCTACTATGACAACAATCGCTCCGACTATCATGTGAAATATTACGGCTTTGACCGGAAAAACGACTGGGAGATCCAGTCTTATTACAGCCGGCTGGGGAAAGTAGACCGGACCCGGACCGTGACTGCCTGGAACGATTTCAACCATGCCCGGTATTCTACCTGGGTCAATGAAGCCAAGAACACCTACAAGATGGATAAGAATAACACCCTGACTTACGGTATGGAAGTGAAGAACCAGAAAGCCGGGGGGACCCGCTTTGCCAATCCGGGGGGCGGTACAAGGACGGAGTATTATCTGGGCATGAGCAGTCCTTATGGCTCAGCCAGCCAGAATTCCTATGCTTTCTATGTGGAAGATGAGATGAAGCTGGGGGATAAATTGATGTTCATCCCGTCTGTGCGGTTTGACCATCATGACAGTTTCGGCAGCGAATGGTCTCCCCGGGCCGGGCTCACCTATAGCTTCAGCAAGGCCAGCCGTCTGAAGATCAATTATGGCAAAGCTTTCCGGGCTCCTACCATCTTCGAACTGTATTCCCAGATGATCCATTCCCCCATTGCCTCTATGCGGGTGATCGTAGAAGGGAATCCGGACCTGCAGCCGGAAAAATCCACCAACTTCGATATCAGCCTGGAAGGAGAAAAGGGAAAAGCCACGGGAAAACTCACCTATTTCCACAATAAAATCTCCAACCTGATCGATGCGGAAAGCGTATCCCGCAGCTTCAGTGGTGGGGCCATGACTTTCATCTACCGGTATCGGAACGTGGACAAAGCTACTTTCAACGGTGTGGAAGCGGAAACCAAGTACAAATTCGACAAACACTGGAGCGCTCGGGCCAATTACACCTACCTGGATGCCCGGGATGGGAACACCAACAAGCGGCTCACGGGACGGGCTCTCAATACCGGCACTGTGGAACTGTCCTGGACCGATGCCAAGAAGGATCCCTGGACGGCCACTCTCTATAACCAGTGGTACCAGAACTATCTCACCAGCGCCAACAACAAATCCTATTCCTACAGCCTGACCAATTTCGTAGTTACCAAGGACATTGGAAAAATGTCCCTGTATGCCGGCATCGACAACTTGTTCAACAAGAAATTCGACAGCAGCGACAGCATCTGGACCGACGGCCGCGTCTGGAGAGCGGGCGCTGAATGGAAATTCTAAGGAGGAAGCCTATGAAAATCATCGTACTGTATTCCAGCCGTACCGGCAATACCCGCAAAGTAGCGGAAGCCATCGCTTCGGCCCTGCCGGTAGGGACACCCTGCCTGGATCTGACACAGCCGCTTCCGGAAGATTTGGATGCCTATGACTGTGTATTCCTGGGGTACTGGGTGGACAAAGGCACCGCTGATGCGGCAGCGCAGAAAGCCCTTCCTCGGCTCCACAACCCCCATGTGGCTCTCTTTGCTACCTTAGGAGCTGATCCCCACAGTGATCATGCCAGAGGATCGCTGGAAAAAGGGGCCGCTCTGCTGCCGGAAGGAGTGGAGCCAGTGGACTCCTTCATCTGCCAGGGAAAGGTGGACACTAAGCTCATTGAAGCCATGTACAAGCGTTTTCCGCCGGAAAGCCTCCATGGGCGCAATCCCCAAAGCGAAGCCCGGCACAAGGCTGCTTCCACCCATCCCGATGCCCAGGACTTAGAAGCTGCCGCCGCGTTTGCCAGGGACGTGCTGAGGCAGCTGGAAGGGAACGGGTGAGCCATGGATCTGGAAACATATTTCTCACAGCTCTCTCCGGAAGCGCAGGTACTCCAGTTCGGACGGAAAAGCCCGGACCCCTTGGCCTTGGCTTTTGACCGGAAGCGGGTGGTCCATGCGGGGATGCAGGGGAAAATGATCCCGCCGCCCCTGGTCCAGGATGTATGGCAGAAGACCCTCCAGGGAGCCCCCCAGGGCCAGCCCACCCAAATGGCTTATTTCCACATTCCCTTCTGCAAGACCAAATGCCTGTACTGCGGGTTCTTCCAGAATGGAACCAGCCAGGAGGCAGAAGACCGCTATGTGGATCTCCTGGTCCGGGAATTGGAACAGGATGCGGCCCAGCCCCGGCTCCAGGCAGCTCCCATCCAGGCCGTGTTCATCGGTGGGGGGACGCCCACTTCTCTGGCACCGAAAAATGCCCGGAAGCTCCTTTCCGCCATCCATCGATGCCTGCCCTTGTCCAATGACTGTGAATTGACCCTAGAAGGCCGGATCCATGACCTGGTACCAGAAAAGATGGAAGTGTGGTTTGCGGAAGGGGTCAATCGGATGTCCTTGGGAGTCCAGTCCTTCGATACCAAAGTCCGCCAGCAGGTGGGTCGGATCGATGATCAGGATGCCGTTTTGGAAAAACTCCGGGCTCTTTCGGCCTGGAACCAGTGTGCCGTGGTCATCGACCTGATGTACGGGCTCCCGGATCAGACCCTGAAAGTCTGGAAAAAAGATGTGGAATTGCTGGTCCAGTCCGGAGTGGATGGCGCGGATCTGTACCAGCTGGATGTGTTCGACAAAAGCGACTTGGCCCTTTCCATCCAAAAGGGCCGACTGTCTCCGGCGGCCACCACCCGGCAGCAGACGGCTCTCTTTGCCTGGGGGAAAGGCTACCTGGATGCCCAGGGCTGGAAGCGGCTCAGCTTCTGCCATTGGGCCCGGAATAACCGAGAACGGAGCCTGTACAACACCCTTGCCCGGAGCGGAGTCCATCTGTTCCCCTTCGGCTGCGGAGCCGGAGGTCATGTGGACGGAGTCTCCACCATGCTCCACCGGGCCCTGCCCATGTATGAACGGATGGTATCCGCCCGCCAGAAACCCCTTATGTTCCTCCAGCAGGAATCTCCTTATGCCCGGATCGCTGACCGGATCCAGGCCCAGCTGAACCAGTGCCGTCTGGATCTGGAAGACCTGGCCCGGATGGACAGCCGTCTTTCCGGTCTCCAGTGGCTGGGAGGCCTATGGGAAGAGTACGGCCTCTGGAAGTACAATGGATATCTGTATCACCTTACCGAAGCGGGCCAGTTCTGGGAAGTGAACATGACCCAGACCGTCCTGGAGTGTGTGGAAGTGCTCCTGGAAGGCGCGGAGAAGGGGAAAGTAGCGGAGGCGAGGGTGGCGGAGCAGGGCTAGCGCTGCCGCATAACCCAGGTGCGGAATATGCACCCATCTACTTTGTCAGCGAGAAATTTGGTTCGCGGCATGTACCAATATGTACTATGCCACGGACCAAATTTCCCGCTTTCGCGTATCTGGGCACATCTTCCGCACCTGGAAGAGATTGGAAAGAGTACTATGCCGCATTCGAAAATCCCCGCTTTCGCGCAGCTGGACACATCTCGTGTGCCTGGAAAAAATCGGAGGAATGCCACGCAGACTATATCTTCACATTCGCGCATCTGACCTACTCTGACATCTTTTTTTAGCGTGAGGCGGGGCTGTTCAAATTTTCTTGAAAAAAATCGAGAAACCCTGTTGACATTTTGTACCATATTTAATATAATAATCCTCGCAACGCATAAGCGTCTAAATTCCCCGATAGCTCAATGGTAGAGCACTCGACTGTTAATCGAGTTGTTGTAAGTTCGAGTCTTACTCGGGGAGCCATGTGGCCGGATGGTCAAGCGGTTAAGACACCGCCCTTTCACGGCGGTATCGGGGGTTCGATTCCCCCTCCGGTCACCACATTTTTTTCGGGCGCTTAGCTCAGCTGGGAGAGCGTCTGCCTTACAAGCAGAATGTCAGCAGTTCGATCCTGTTAGCGCCCACCACTATTGTTGCGAAATTTTTACATATGGATGATATCGTATTGCGACGGGGCGTAGCTCAGTTTGGTAGAGCACCTGCCTTGGGAGCAGGGGGTCGTAGGTTCAAATCCTGTCGCTCCGACCAATAGAAATGCGGGTGTAGCTCAATGGTAGAGCCCTAGCCTTCCAAGCTAGTTACGTGGGTTCGATTCCCATCACCCGCTCCATTTTATTTGGCCCTGTAGCTCAGCTGGATAGAGCAACGGCCTTCTAAGCCGTGTGTCGAGTGTTCGAATCACTCCAGGGTCACCATAGAGACTTTATGCGAACTCCTTACTTTGACCGGATTGGCCAGGGTGGGGAGTTCTTTTTTATAGTTATACCGGATCTCAATGGCGTCGTCGTTGACGATCACGCAGCGGACCAGGGAGGACAGGAGGATCTCTTTATAGCGGTCCTCCTGTTTTAATTGTCTGGAAATGGCAAAAAAGAAGAACTCTATCTGTTTCTCCGTCAGCTTACCACCTCTGTCCATCAGTTGTGCCCGGCTGAGCGCCGCTTTTAGGTCTCTGAGCCGACTTTCGTACTCTTGCATATGATTACATAGGGCCTCGGAAAAAGCCCCGTTATCAATGGCTTTTAGACAGTTATCTAGTTTTTTAGACAGGTCGCTCACCTGGGCCTTGAGAGACTGCACCTCCAGGGACTCCCGGCGCTCCTTTTGGATGGCGATGGCCTGCCGGGCGATGGCCTTGATGGCGTCCGGCTGGCTCAGGATCTTGGTGGTCACCTGGACCACCCGGTCCTCCAGCTTGTCGGTCCGCACGGGCCGGGCAGGGCATCCGGATCCATCCAGGTGGTGCTGGCAGTTATAGTAGTAGTAGGCGCAGCCGCCCTTGCTGGTGCCGCTCTTACCGATCATGGGGCTCCCACATAGGCCGCAAAAGACCTTGCCGGTCAGCATGTAGTTTTCGGACCGTTTGGCCACGCCCTTGTGGCGCTTGCGGCTCTTGCGGAGCTCCTGGACCGCATAGTAGGTCCTGTCGTCCAGGATACGGGGGACGACTCCCGTGCGGCGGACATCCCGCCAGCTAAAGGTCCCGATGTACCGCTCGTTTTGGAGTATGGTATGGAGAGAGTTATGGTTAAACGGCCTGCCCGTGGCGGTCCGCTTGCCCTCGGCGTTGAGCTGCCTGCAGATGGATGCCGGGGTCCGGCCGTCCAAGATCATCTGATAGATCCGGCGGACCACCAGGGCATTGGGCTCATCGATGACTAGGTGGCGGTCTGCATCCAGCTTGTACCCCAGGGGCACCAGGCCGCCGGGCCACTTGCCTTCCAGGGCGTTCTCGGTCATGCCCCGGACGACGTTTTCAGCCAGCTCCACGCTGTAGTACTCGGCCATGCCCTCGATGACCGACTCCAGCAGGATACCGGAGGGATCGTCGGCGATGTTTTCCATGGCCGATACCACCTTGACGCCGTATTTTTTGAGCTTATGTTTGTACTTTGCGCTGTCGTACCGATTACGAGCAAAGCGGTTTAGCTTATAGACGAGCACCGTGTCAAAGGTCATACTGGCAGCATCCCGGATCATCGTCAAAAACTCCGGCCGCTGATCAGAGCGCCCGGTCATGGCCCGGTCCGCATAGATATGCAGCACCTCCAGCCCGTTGCGCTGGGCGTATTCCTCACAGACCCGGATCTGGCCCTCGATGGACTCCTCCCGCTGCCGGTCTGAGCTGTATCTCGTGTAGATGACACATTTTTGACCCATAAAAAATAGCCTCCTCTAGCATGCAGGAGGCGGAAATGGTATAATAATCGTACATGATCAGCCTCCGCTACGATTGTGTGCATCCCTGCCCGTGTTGCCTCACGGGTGGGGATTTTTTTATTGCCTGTTAGAGCTCAAAACCCCGGATGTCCCGGGTAAATTTGCGCTCGACGGTGGTATAAGCATCCCGGGCCTCCGACTTTTTGCCATCAAAGTCTTGGGCCTCCATGATCTTGAGCTGTCCGTCCTTGACGCTGATCAGCCGGATGGATGCCGTGCCGGTCATGGTGGGGGAGGGACTAAAGACAGTCCCCTGGCGCAGGTTGTTGAGGCTATAGGCCACAAAGAGCACGTAGTCAGCCCCGGCCCGCTGGCCGATTTTGGCGCAGTCATCGTTATTGATGTCCTTGATCCGGTTGTCCTCGCAGTAGACCCGGCCCACCTGGTTGGTCTTTTGCCGGTCCATCAGCTCCACGCCCTTGCCCTTAAACATGGCCTTAAAGGAGCCGTCAAAGTAGGCTGCAGCCTTTTGGGCGTTGCCCCAGGCCATAATAGGGGCCCTGATGATCTGCATGACTTTGACCTGCCCGGCGGCCATGGCCACCGACTGTAGCATCGTAAAAAGCATGGTAACCAGGATGATGATCTTTTTCATGGTTTTATCCTCCTCAAATTGTGACAGCTGGTGACGAGCCCTGTCCACCCGTCACCAGTCGTGACGAGTGGTGACGGATTGTCACTCTCCGTCCTTTATGTAGATCTCAGGGTCCTCGGCGATCCGGTAGGTCTGGCTGGATCCATGACAGGCCGACTCTATGGAGCAGACATCTGCCCCGTCTTTGCCGCCCAGGTCCCCGCCCTTGAGGTGGCGGATCTCATGCCATGCAGCCGCCTTGCGGTCCGCCTCCGACAAGCTCCGGTTGATGATGATGGTGTAGCTGTCGTCGTCATTTTCGTGGACCAGGGCCGGGACCCGGCGGGGGAGGTCCTGATAGGTGATGATGATCATATCACTTGCCCTCCTTTTCTTTGAGGCCCCGGATGAGATTGAGGACGATCTTGATGTCTTCGGGGGATAAATCCCGGCTGGCGTCGAAAAGGATACGGCCGTTGGGATTGTCCATCAGCTCCTGGGCCATGCGGACCGTCTCCGGATCCCGGTAGTATGGCTCCTGCTCCTGCCACTTCCGTTTCATTTCCTCCGTGCTCTGGTATTCTGATTTGCCTAATAGCCACATAGGATTCAGGCCTAGCTCTCTAGCTATAGCCTCGATAACCGGCAGCTTGATCTTTGCAAAAGTGCCTTTTTCATATCTCGTTATGGTCGACGCTGCGACCCCAATCTTTTCGGCCAGTTCTTTGCCGCTCAAACCCGCCTTTGTGCGGGCCTCTGTGATCCGTTTCCCTATCTCCTCATTGCTCATGGCGACCATTTTTCCGACCTCCTTTATGGCAATATTATATCATACATAATTGCGCTGTGCATAATATTTTTAAATTTAATAAAAATATTTTTGCGTAGAGCATTGACTTATTACAGCGTGTGTGCTACCATAATAACCGTAAGGATTGCGCAGAGCAATCGGAAAGGAGATTGGCTATGGTTAACGAACGTAAAATAAAAGCCCGCATGGTAGAGCTAGGGCTGACCCAGAAAGATTTAATGGGCCCTGACTGCTTGGATTGCGCTCTGTCTACGGTCAGCCAGAAATTGAACGGGCGCAGACCTCTCACTGTCCCGCAGGCAGAACGGCTCGGAAAAAAACTGGAGTTAAATAATCTGGAATACTTTGACTTTTTTTTTGCTGATAAGATTGCGTAGAGCAATCAGTGGAGGCTGACTATGCATGATCTGATTGATTTTATCAGTCACTACGTCCAGGCCCACCAGGCAGAGTATGAGGCCTGGCTGAGCACCCAAGGAGGAGGTGAAGAAAATGAAACAACTGGAGGGGAAAGAGGCCATCATGGAGGACAATTTCCGCCACAACACCCGGCTGTGGCGGATGCGTAAGGGACTATCTCAGAGAGCTGTCAGTGAGAAGCTAGGAGGGCACTCCATGATATTTGACTACGAGCGGTACGCACTCATCGCCCTGGATCCGGGCCTTAAGCAGAGGTATGCGGACATCCTGGGCATCCCGATCCAGGTGCTCTACAGAGAACCCGCCGAGATGCCGGTGCATCTGGCCGACATCGACCAGGCCATCTGCCGGGAAAACCTGGAGGCCATCCGCAAGGCCCACGGTCAAACCATTGCCGACTTTGCCGATGGAATCGGCATATCGGATGCAGCGTACAGCTCTTATAACCGTGGGGGCATCATCAGCCTGCAGTCGTTTTGGATCATCGTTGACCATCTGGACATAGATCCCTGGCTGCTGGCCACGGGCAAAACTCATAAGGAGGGATGATAATGACAAGACGTAAAAAGCTGGCTGCCGTCGTCCTGGTACTGACCGGGATGACTCTCTTGAGTCACGGCGTGGACGCTGTAGAGCGGGAGCACCGGCCCTATGAGACGGTATCCCGGGTGGTCCAGCCCGGGCAGAGCCTCTGGGACATCTGCAGCAAGCTCAACAGCAGCGAGGACATCCGGACCATCATTGACCGGTGCCGGGTAGACAACGACGTGGACGATCCCGGAGCTATGCAGCCGGGGAAGGTCCTCATGATCAGATACAAGAGGTGAGCGAGATGCAGTTTAGAGATGTAAAAACCGATCGGGCCTACATGATTATGTATAAAAAGGACAAGCTGGGTGTTTATCAATATCGGCCCTATTACTCCGAAAATGGACATCTCAGGGTAGTCCCCGGGACGCACTGGTGGCATTACGAGATTGATGCCCAGGACGAGTTAAGAGAGCTGGCCAGAGTAAACGGCTGGAGGAAGGATTGATGAAGATGGATAAAGACAAAGAGCTGGCACGGTTGCGAAAAATCGACACAGAACAAAAAGCCAGGGTCCTGGGTCATCTGGAAACGGCCCTGAAAGCCGCTAATGTCCATGTGTTTTTGAGCTACGATCCTCATGCAGAGACTGTACACATCAAGTTTGTGCGATCTCAAAAGCCGGAGATGGTGGTCAACGTCAACATGGATAACCCTATGGCCATGATGTACGACATCTTTAAGGTGGCCGGGCGGGCCTTTATCGAGGAGGCGTAACCATGAAAAACTGGCAAAGAAAAAAGGCCCTGCTGGACGGAATCCGCAAGGCCTTGAATATAAAGATGGGCCAGGAAATTGAGAACGGGGATGACCTGGACCTGTTTGTGGAATGGAGCCACAACTGTTGCCCGATGCAATTTGAACCGATGATCCATATGCTCAAAGAGTGCCCTCAAGAAGATCCCGAGAAGTATGGTGAGAACTACCAGTGTCACGAATGTTGGGGCGGGCTCCTGATTGACGGAGAGATCCGGAAGAGACTGGAGTTTATCGACGAAAAATAAAAGCCACCGGCATGTGGGAGCCGGTGGCAGGTGAACCTTTACTCTGGCAAGTAAGGTTACTCCTATTTTACCACAACGGAGGGAAAAAAGCATGAAGATCAAAAACTGCGAGTTGATTATGACCGTCAAGGAGATGGAGGACCGGGACGCCTGGCTCAAGATCCGGACGTCCGGAATCGGCGGGAGCGACGCCGGGACTATCATGGGGAGTAACCCATGGAAAAGCCCCTACCAGTTGTGGCTAGAAAAGACTGGCCAGGTGGAGGCCGAGGACATCAGCAACAAGGGCCCCGTCTACTGGGGCACAAAATTGGAACCGCTGATCGCCCGAAAATTTGCCGAGGAGACTGGGAAAAAGGTGGAGCGCCTGGGGATGCTGCGGCACATCAGTGACCCCTGGATGCTGGCCAACGTGGACCGGGCAGTGATGCACGAGGATGCCGGGCTGGAGATCAAGACCACCAACGCCTTTAGAGCATCCGATTGGGATGGCGACAACCTGCCGGACAGCTACTACTGGCAGTGTCAGCACTACATGATGTGCACGGGGCAGCCGCTCTGGTACATCGCAGTGCTGATTGGCGGGCAGGATTTCCGCTGGAAGGAGGTCCCACGGTGCCAGGAGGACATCGACGAGCTGTACAAGAGAGAGCGGGCCTTTTGGACCATAAACGTCCAGCAGCACATCATGCCGGAGATTGACGGCAGCCAGATGACCAAGGACGCCCTGATCGAGAGATACCCGGGTGGGGGCACCGACGTGGTGGATCTCCCCAAGGAGATGGACCTGCTCCTAGCCATGCGGAGCAGACTCACCGAGGACATCGATGACCGCAAGGCCCGGCTCCAGCAGGTCAACAACAAAATCATGGCCATGATGGAGGATAACGAGGTGGGCATGACTCCGGCCGGGGCCCGGGTGACCTGGAAACCCCAGGCAGGGAGGACCACCATTGACAGCAAAAAGCTGGCCAAGGACTGGCCGGATGCTTATGAGGCCTGTAAAAAAGTAGGCAAACCAATCAGAGTTTTACGGATTAAGGAGGCTGATGACAATGGCAACGACTAAGGGAGGCCTGGCCAAACGCCAGGCGGAAATCAAAAAGGACGAACCGATCCGGAGCATGCAGGGGCTGATCACCAGCATGCAGGGGCAGATCAAGGCGGCCCTCCCGTCTATCTTGACACCTGAGAGATTTACCCGGATGGTGCTGACTGCCCTCAGCACCAATAGACAGCTGCAGGAGTGCACCCCCCAGAGTTTCTTGGGTGCCATGATGCAAGCGGCGCAGCTGGGTGTAGAGCCAAACACCCCGCTAGGGCAGGCTTATCTGATCCCGTACAACCGCAACACCCAGGATGCTAATGGCAAGTGGGTAAAAATTCTGGAGTGCCAGTTCCAGCTGGGATATAAAGGCCTGATTGACCTGGCGTACAGATCCGGAGCAATCAGGGACATCAGCGCCCACACTGTCTATAGCGGAGACGTGTTTGAGTTTGAGTATGGTTTTGAGCCTAAGCTGGTGCATCGCCCTGCTATGGCTGACCGTGGAGATCCCATCGCTTACTACGCTGTTTACCATACAAAGGATGGTGGTGGTAGCTTTATGGTCATGAGCCTGGAGGACGTCCAGGAGCATAAGCGCAAATACAGCAAGGCCGCCGGGAAGGGCTTTAGCCCCTGGCAGACCAACTTCGATGAGATGGCTAAAAAGACGGTGCTCAAGCGCCTGCTCAAGTATGCACCGCTCAAAACCGAATTTGTTCGGGCCGTCAGCACCGACGAGACCATCAAAACCAACATCATGCCGGATATGGCTGCCGATGCGCCCAACGAGATGCAGTACGCCGACGCCTACGACACCACCGGCAGCGTGGACGACCAGGGAGATCAGGAGCAGGCCCCGGCCGAGAAGCAGCAAGGCTTCATCGACCCGGGCACTCCGTTTACTGCCGAGGAAATGGGGGATAAATGATCATGTCCAAGAGCAAAAAAGTCATCGAGATTTTTAAGATAGACAGCCCCGTGGGGACTGAGAGAGTCATTATCGACTACCGGGAGACGGGTGAGGGGGTGAGCTCCACCCTCCGCCTGGCATCCAGCGAACTGCCCCGGCCGGAATTTTACACGGCCATGGCGGCCATGCGGACCGTGTTTTTAAAACATGCGATGATCACGCTGGATAAGGTGACGGAGTTAAAGGTGGAGGACACCGTCCGCCGTCTCTTTATCACCTCTGTCTCTGTCAGTGAGTCCACCAAAAGCGGCAAGGTGCTCAAGATGACCGGCAGACTCTACTGCCCTGGGCTCAAAGGCTACGCCACCATCGCCCTGCCGCCGATCCCCATGATGGACATGCGGGACGATGCCGACCGGAAGCGGGTAGAGACGCTGCTCTTTGAGGCCGAGGAATACGTCCAGGGCAACCGGGCCCAGGCGACGCTTTTTGACGATGGCAAGTAAATGCGGAGGGGCTTCCCTCCGCACTAAGGTGGTGATGATATGGGACGGCCATGGATCAAACTGAGTACCGGGATGTTTGAAGACGAGAAAATCAAGCTCATCAAAAACATGCCAGAGGGACGGTCAATCCTGCTCATATGGGTAGAGCTCCTCTGCTTTGCCGGTAAGACTGATAATGATGGCGTTTTCCTGTTGACCAAGAAAATCCCTTACAACGAGGAGATGTTGGCCAACATTTTCCTGGAAAATGTCGCTACAGTCCGTTTGGCCCTCAAAACATTTATGGACTTTGGCATGATGGAGCAAATCGAAGGGGCCTACGCCTTGCCAAACTGGACGAAATACCAATCAGAGGCTGAGGCTATCGCCAAAGCCAAAGAGCGGAATAAAGAACGGCAGCAGAGATGGAGGGATAGACAGAAAAAACCACTTTTGGAACCAACTTGTGAAAAACGTAACGTTACGGAGACGTTACGTAACGGAAACGACGAAAATAACCACTTTTTAAACGGAGAACAGGAAAACGTAACGTTACGGAGACGTTACGTAACGCCCCTAGAATTAGAAGAAGAAAAAGAATTAGAAAAAGATATATATAGCAGCAGCTGCAGCAGCCCAAAACAACGAAAAGTCAAAGACGGTCACCGTGCGGTCTCTGACTTTTACACCCACAACATCCGTCCGACTCCGTCAGAGTACGAACTAAGCTGTCTCCTGGACCTGGCTGATGAGTACAGCGATGAGTGGACCATTGAGGCACTCAAGGAGACCATCAAAGGCGGGGGACGTGGATTGAGATACACGGAAAAGATCCTGGAGAGATGGAAGGTCGAAGGGTACAAGAGCCGACCGGGCACTAAAAAGCGCAGCGGCCCATCGACCCAGAGCCAGGAGACCATCGATCAGGCCAACGAGATACCTTTTTGAGGAGGGTGAAGATATGGAAACATTATATGCATGCAGCTTTTGCCACCAGATTTTTAAAAGCGCATCCGAATGTCGAGAGCATGAAAGGGTTGACCATGTTGGAGCCAAGGTAATCCTTGACTACGAAACCAACAAAGGCATGATCAATGCCGAAGGGAAAGGCGGGATTTGCTACCCGAATGTGCTCAAATGTTTGCTAAGTAATGGACAGATTGGAATCTACCATCTACATGATGTAGCAGACCAAGTAAAGAACGATTAAGGCAGGAGGCTGATTATGGAACAAGTAAAGAGCGACTACCACGAAATGATGGACCGCATCCAGAAGAAGGCAGCGGGCCGGAGCAACATCATCCCGATGCCCCAGCCGGAGGACGGCATCCAGTGCTCAACCTGTGGCAGCACCGGATGGATTGAGGTTGCCGAGGATGGCCACCGGTGCATGACCCACTGCCCCAAGTGCTGGGCCCGACGAAAGGTGGCCCGGATGCTGAGAGCGACCGGCGTCAATCCGGAGGACTACAAGCGGTACAACCTCCGGAGCTTTGACCGGGACCGGAGCCCGGAGGCGGCAAAGATGGCCAACCTGGCGCTCCGGTATCTCAATGAGCACGCCAAGGGAGGCCCTGGCTTCGGGGTCTTTGGAGCCAGCGGGATGGGCAAGACCCACATCTGCATCGCAGTCTGTCTGGCGCTGACCCAGCACTTTAGTGAGCCGCATCACTACTTTTCGTACCGGTCTGAGATGCCGGACTTAATCAAGGCGGCCAGGAGCTATAGCCAGGACTACGACGTCGCTATGGACCTCTGGAAAAACGCCGACAACCTGTACGTCGACGATCTCTTTAAACTGTCCGGCCGGGTACAGGATGGCCACCTGGTGGACATCGACCGGGAGGAGCTGAGAGTCGTCTTTGATCTAATCAATGCCCGATACCTCAACCACAAGACCACGATTTTTTCCGGGGAGTACAGCATCAAGGACATCTCCCAGATCGATATGGCCCTGGGCAGCCGGATCTACCAAATGATCGAGCCATACGGGCTGTACGTGGCTGGAAAAAACCAGAGGATTGGAGGCAAGCAATCATGACGAGGTTTAAAAATGTCGGGGCGGTATTTATCCCCCTCAATCCGTGGGTGGTGGCAAACATCAACGGGGACTACATCGTCCTCAAAAACGGGGACAACGGGGTGCCAGTTGTCTGTGAGGACTGGATGGCCACGGAGCGGGATGCTCAAGACCTGGCCGACTGCCTCAACCGGTTTGAGGGGATGGGCAAGACCTCAAAAGAGGCGCTGCTGTATCCACGGAGCTACAAGTTGAGGAGGGCGATTTTATGAGAGCCGACGATATGATCAGAGAGATTGACCCAAGCGTGGAGTTAACAGTGACAGACCTGACGTTCGCACCAAAAACGACCTGCCTCCGCACTAAAAACGTAAAAACGTCGGAAACTGCTGTGGGGCATGAGAATGATGATGCGGGACATCGAGCTGATCCACGGGTGGCATGAGCCGCTGCGCAACTACATGCGGCTGTATGCGCCTAACGGCGGAGACGGCATCTATCGGATCCACATCAGACGGATCATCCGGGAGGAGGCGGCCAAATGACGACAATCCTTTTTAACCTGGTGCTTTTTGCCCTGGCCCTGGATCTCATTATCTGGGGCATTGACCAGGGGCGGAGCCTGGTCAACCGGTATCGGAGCCACAAAGAGATAACCTACGACCATATCCTAGAAGGATGGCTAAAGCTGCAGCAGTCTGAGCAACCGAAGCAGTCCCCAGAGATTAACAAATGGGGCCAGCGTAAGCCCAAGGACAACGTGGTCCCTATGTGGCACCATCAGCATGGAGGAGGCGACGGCGATGGTCATGCATGAGGGGCTCAACGGCTTCTATCACCGACAGCGGGTGTGCTGCCGGTGCGGCAAGATCTTTCGGATACCACCGACAGGACGGTATCCCTACATCATGGTCCGGCATGGCCACAATCTCTACTTTTGTGGTCCGACCTGCAAACACAAGGAGGAGGCGGAAAATGAAACTACGAGCGCTGGTAAAAGCAATCCAGAATGAGTACAAGCTGTGGGATGAGATAGCCGAGCATGGATGCAGTGATCCCTTTTGGGAGGACGGATGCAACATGAATCTTGTCAGAAACCACATCATTTACTTTAAAAACCAGTTAATCAGTCAAGCAGCGGAAGAAAACGCCCGGATCCCACAAGAAATTTACTGGGGCATTCCGCCTTTAGTACCTAAAACATACATGGTAAAAAGTGGAAAGCACTACCTCCGGTACAAGAAATGGGATAAAGAAAGAATCAGCAAAATAGTCCTAAGAGCTGACACTGATATGGCACTTTTTTAGCGGGGGCTAATTTTTACTGAGAAAGGGGGAAAAACCATGGACAAGGCTGAGGCCAGCAAGCTGGCATGGTCCTACCGACACATGGCCAAGCATTACATGAGCGCAGCCGACCAGATCATCAGGGCGGCGGCCGAGATCCAGCCGGATCAGGACGACGACACCGACATGGAGCATATCGACCAGGTGTTTAACGCCCTGGCCAAGCTCCAGAGGCAGGTGCAGCTGGATCTCCACTCCGTCCTGGTGGACATCGGCATCGTGGCCAAGAGGAGAGCAAAACATGCAAACAAAAGAGCACGATGACAAGAGACGGGTGATCAGGTGCTCCGGGTGCCGGTTTTTGAGTCCCCAGGAGTACCAGCCCTACCCGAGACTATGGCCATTTATGACCTGCAAGGCGTGCGGAGACAAGATCCTGGATCTGGCCGTATGTCCCGGGCGTGAAAAGAAGGAGGAAACCAATGGAACAAGACATGAGTGACGATGCTTTTTATGACAGCCTGGCGGAAGTGATGGACCTCCCGCCGCAGGATCTGTATGCCCAGCTGGCCGAAGAGGGGGCCGAGCTCACCCAGGCAGCCCTGAAGTGTATCAGAGCCCAAGGATTCAGCGAGAACCCGACACCAGTCAGCTGTGAGGATGCCGTGAAAAATCTTCTGGAAGAAGTCAATGATGTGCTGATTGTGGCTTATGTTCTGGGCCTTGTCGGTGGTTACAGCGTCAGGAACTGGGATAAGCTGGAAAGATGGGCGAAGCGGATCAAAGAAGCCAGAGGAAAGAAGGAGGCCGCCAATGGTCATGCGAAACGATGAGCACTATGCCGATCCGACACCCGGGCGGGTGATTGAGGAAATGGAAAAACCAGAACCGGACCCACTCAAGGCAGAGGACACAGAGCGCATGGAGCGCTCCCTGGCCATTGCCAAGTCGGCATTTAAACTGGCAGGTTTTGAGGTTGTGGGGCGCATCGTCCTGCGCAACGTCCGGACCGGACGGATCTACAGATAGGAGAGTGATAGAGATGGAGACTGCAGGCATCTTTTTTCTGGGGGCGATGGCCGGGGCATCCTTTGCGGCTGCCCTGCTGTGCGCTCTGGCCCTGAGCAAACGGTGGGAGGACTGACGATGGGACGCAAGCGATTTGTGAGATTTAAGCGGTCCAGATTTGACCGGCAGATGATCGACACCTTTACTTACGAGCAGATCATCAGCCACGGCCAGCCCGCCATGAGGACCACCAGGGGCCGGACTCCCGTCAGCGTCAGAGCAGAGGACCTCTACTATGGACGATGTGCCTACTGTGGCAGGCTGCTAACCGCCACCAGCTGGCACTGGATGAGAGACGAGTTTGGCCAGCTGGTCAAAAAATGCAACAACGAGCGGGCCTGCTACAACCGGCGCACCGATGTCGCCGAGAAGGCTTTTAGAAGGGCGGTGAGAGGGAAATGAGCGTCAGCGTCAGCCGAGAATCCGGAAAATGGAAAATAGAAATCATCGTGATGGGCGAGCCCGTAGCCCAAGGCCGCCCAAGGTTTAGCCAGGTCTGTGGCCACGTCACAGCCAGGGATCCGGACAAAAGTAAAAACTACAAGGCTCTGGTGCGGTCAGAGGCCCAGCGAATCTACGAGATGGACAAGGCCTTTGCCCCCATTGATGGGCCGTGCTATATGCTGCTGACCGTTGGGAGATCCATCCCCAAGTCCTGGAGCAAAAAAAAGCAGGCCATGGCCATCAAGGGGGAGATTAGACCCACCAGCAAGCCGGATTTGGACAACTACGTCAAAGGCATCCTGGACGCCATCAACACGGTCATCGTCAAGGACGACAGCCGGGTTGTGGGCATCAATGCCATCAAGAGATACCAGTCCAGTCCTGGCGTAGATATTGTTATCACTGAGGCTTAAAATAGTCCTGACAGGCTGCTGCCTTGCCTGCCAGGACTACCGCTTTTAAAGCAGACAGGAGGAGATAAGATGCAACACAATGACTACGTCAACGCAGTCAAGGAGTATCTGGAGAGATACGACGAGTTTAGCCAATATGTCAAAGCGACCAGGCAGGAGATCCACTACTGTGAGGCCCTGCTGGCCCAGGATGCCGCTCCTGCATCTCCCGTCCTGTCATCTGCAGGCGGCGGAGGCGGTGAGAAACAGAGCGTGGAGGAGCGGGCTTTTGCGGCCCACGAAAAGCTGAGGGACAGGATTGCAGGCTATGAGCAGGAGCTGGCAGAGATAGAGCCGCTACTCCATAAGGTTAAAAGCAGCATGGAGGCGCTCAAGTCATTCAACAGCCTCCAGCACCACATTTTGGAGGCCCGCTACCGCAAGCGACACTCCTGGGATGCTGTGGCCATGGCCTGCAACGTCAGCTACAGCACCTGCAGAGCCCAGGCCCAGGACGGACTGGTGAGCCTGACCCGCATGGTCTTTGGGCCCAAGGCTGTACCGTTCCAGACCAGCATTGTCTTCTTTCACCAAGATTAGCAGATTTCTAGCAGTTTTCGAGCAATTCTCCGCTAATATCCATCGTTCGGGGCAGCTTATCCATGCTATGATGGTATCATCAACAACAAAGGACAGAGTCATGCATGTGCATGGCTTTTTCTTTTGCCCGGGAGATGATCGTATGCTCAAACGTATCTGTCCGATTTGTGGCCGCATCCACAACCAGGGCGAGAGGTGCCCTCTGGCCAAGCGTCGGCATAAGGAGTACGACCGGGACCATCGGGACCGAGCACGGGCTGGCTTTTATCACTCCAAAGAGTGGACAGCCCTGCACGACATGGTCAAGGACAGGTTCCACGGCATGGATGCCTATGAGTGGTGCGTCAACCATCGCATTGTCCCTGGCACCATCGTCCACCACATCATCCCGCTGGCCGAGGATCCCGAGGGGTGTGCCGATCTGGACAATCTGATCTTGCTCAGTGCCAAGATCCACAAAATGGTCCATGATCAGTACAGGTCTGGGCATAAGCAGGAGATGCAGGCAAAGCTATTTGAGATTCTCCGCAAATTCGAGTGACACGGGGGTGGGCAAAAATTGTTTTGGCCGCCCAAGATAGGACCGCGCGATCTCTTTTCTTCCGCAAAAACGCCAGAAATTCCAAGTCATTTTTTGAGGAGGTGAGCCCATGGGAAGATGCAGAAAATCCACATCTATGATGCGTGGAAAAATCTCTAAAGACTCCAGGCTGGACCGGGAGCTGGCCGAGAACCAGCACAAGCTTCCACGGGATGGGCTGGACCCTCCCGATTGGCTGGACCTGGAAGCCAGGAAGGAGTTCACCCGGGTGGTGGACGAAGCCGCCCGGATAGATCTGCTGGACAACCTGGACCTCTCCGTCCTGGCCGTCTATGCTGATGCCTGGTCCAACTACATCGCCCTCCATGCTCAGATCCAGAAACAGGGCAATGTCATCGAGGTGGTTGGCTCCCAGGGCAATCGGACCCCGAAAGTCAATCCCGCATTGACCGCCCAGGAGATGTACGTCAAGCGGATCATGAGCGCATCCGCCAAGCTGGGCCTGGCTACAACGGACCGGCTCAAGCTGATCGTCCCGCAGCAGCCCGAGAAAAAAGAAAATAAATTTTTGAAGCTGCTGCAGGCATGACGGACCGAACGACGGACTACGCAAGGCTAGTCGTAAGCGGGAAACGACTGGCCGGGCGGTCAGAATATCTTTGCTGTAAGCGGCACCTGGACGATATGGAGCGGGGAAAGGATTTCCCGTACATCTTTGATCCGGAGATTGCTGAGAGGCATATCAACATAGCCAACACCCTGACCATCGGGGAAGGGATGGAAGAAAAGCCCCTGGTCACCCGGGGCTTTCAGAATTTTATCATCGGATCCATTTTCGGCTGGAGAAAGAAACGGTCCAGGGAGCGGAGATACCGGGAAGCCTACATACAGATAGGCCGCCAGAACGGGAAATCGTTCCTGGCAGGGGAAATGGTCAACGATTTTGCTACTTTCTCCGGCTATAAAGAAGGCAAGATTTACTGCACTGCAACCAAGTATGAGCAGGCAAAAATCGTGTGGGATGAAGTCGCCAAATTTATTAGGGCGGATAAAGAGCTTTCGGAGCTGTATAAGATTAAAGAGTACAACTCAACTATTATCAGCAAAATCAGCGGAACTGAAATTAAAGCCATCGGCAGGGACACCAAGTCAGCTGATGGCTTTCGGTCTATCCTGGCAATCGTCGACGAATATCACGCCCACGCCACAAACCAGATGTATAAGCTGATGCTGGACGGCCAGATCAGGGTGGACAGTGCCCTGACCATGGCCATCACCACGGCAGGCTTTAATCTCAACGGGGCCTGCTATCAGCAGTACCTTTTTTGCAAAAAGATCCTAGAAGGGGCAATCACAAAAGACTCCCAGTTCATCTACATTGCCGAGATGGATCCAGATGACGACATTTGGAAGCCAGAAAACTGGGCCAAGGCCAACCCTCTCGTTCTGTGGGAATCGGACACCGAACTGGATAAGGAAATGATGGCCAGAATGGCCGAGAAGGCAATCGACGCCAGGGAGAAGCAGGGAGCTGACCTCGTCAATTTTCAGACGAAATCACTGAATACCTGGGTGACCTACACGGGCGGCTGTCTGATTCCGGCTGACCAATGGAAAGCCTGTGAGTCGGATCTGACCATAGCTGAAATGGCTGGCCGGGATTGCTACCTGGGCATCGACCTGTCCAGCGGCGGGGACCTGACGTCCATTGCACTGCTGTTTCCCATGGAGGACGACCGGGTCTATCTGTGGAGCAAGTCCTACATGCCAGAGCTCCGGCTGGCCGAGCATGAGCGGACCGACGAGGCCCCGTATGGCCAGTGGTCCCGGAGTGGCCTGATCACCCTGACCTCTGGCATGTACGGCATCAAGACCGACTATCATGCCATCATCGAGGACCTGCGTCAGATCATCCAGACCTACCAGATCCATGTGGCCGGGTGTGGGTACGATGCCCACAATGCTGCAGCCTTTCTTGCTGATCTAGAGGGCGTCCTTGACTGTGACCTGACGGAAGTCAAGCAGTCGGCCAGGAGCCTCAACGACTGTACCAAGGATTTCCAGTTGTCCGTCGAGGCCAACCAGGTGCGGTACGACAAACACAACAGCCTGCTGACCTGGTCCATCATCAATGCCATTATCAGCGCCCCCAACAGTTTCGGAGAAATCAAGGTGGACAAGATGACGCAGACGGACCGCATCGACCCGGTGGACGCCATCCTGGATGCATGGAAAATCTGGTTTGTCATGAAGGACGACGCCAAGGTCAGCGGAGAAGAAGCCCTGGACACCTGGCTGGGAATTACTGAACCGGAGGGAACGAATAAATGAATTTTATCGAAAAGATAAAGAAAAAATTTACAAACAGCTCTGCTGATACGGTCAGTCTGTCCGACATCAACGAGCTGTTTTTTAATGGGGATATGCGGCAGTACGGGACAGATCTCTCTGAGATCACCTACTTTACGTGTCTCAAAACCCTGTCCGAATCCATCGGCAAGATGCCCATCTACTTGATGGATCAGGACAAAAACCGGGTACAGTACCATGACGCCATCCGGCTCTTTAGCGCCCGGCCCAACCCGTATCTGACCCCGGTCCAGTTTTTTACTTATCTAGAGCGCTGCCGGAACCACTACGGCAATGCCTATGCCTACATCGGGACGGACAGCCAGGGCCGCATCGTTGGCCTGTATCCTCTCAACCCCCAGCAGGTACAGATTTATGTCAATGACACCGATGTCTTTACCAGCCGTGGGTACTACTACAGCTATATGGACTCTCGGAGTGGTAAGAGCTACCTTTTCAGGCCGGAGGAGGTTGTCCACGTGAAGAGCTGGATCACCACCGACGACGGGCTGGCGGGAAAGAGCGTCCGGGAAATCCTGGCCACCAACATGGCCGGGGCTAAGGCCAGCCAGGCCTTTTTAAATAACTTGTACCAGCACGGGCTGACCGCCAACGCTGTGGTCAAGTATGTAGGTGATCTCAATGCCGAGAAACAAAAACTGCTGCTGCGCCGCCTGGAAGAGCAGGCAAAGGACAACAACCGGCGCATGATCACTCTGCCGGTGGGGTTTGACATCCAGGCCCTGGACCTCAAGCTGACTGACAGCCAATTTTTTGAGCTCAAACAGTACAATGCTCTGCAGATCGCCGCTGCCTTTGGCATCAAGCCGAACAGCCTCAATGACTACAGCAAGAGCAGCTATGCCAACAGCGCCGCCCAGAACCTGAGCTTTTACGTTGACACCCTGCTCTACAACATCAGCCTGTACGAGCAGGAACTCAACTGTAAGCTGCTGACCCAGCAGGAGCTCCAGAGGGGCCTGGGCTTTAAATTTAACGTCCAAGTCATCCTGCGAGGCGACCCGAGCCAGCAGGCCGACATCCTGCAAAAGTGCGTAGCATCCGGAATCTATAGCCCAAACGAGGCCAGGAGACTCCTGGATATGCCTCCTGTAGATGGCGGCGATGTCCATGTGATCAACGGATCCATGGTCGACGTAAAGGACGTAGGCATCGCCTACAAGCAGGACACACCGAAAGGAGGTGAGGGAGAATGATCGACATCCGAAACAGCGCCGAAGGGGCCGAGATCCACATCAACGGAGACATCATCGACGACATGGACGGAGAATTTGTGAAAGCCTGGGGAATCGAATCCGGCTTTGACTGGCCGGACAACATCCGAAAGCAGCTGGACCAGATCGACACCAACATGCCGCTGACCGTCTACATCAACAGCGATGGCGGCGGCATCCAGGCAGGTGTGGCCATCGCCAGAATGATCGCCAACCACAGAGGGCCGACGACGTCGGTCGTGGAGGGGTGGGCGTGCAGCATCGCCACCGAGATCTTTTTTGCGGCCCGGGAGCGGAAGATCCCGGCCAACAGCTACCTGATGATCCATAAGCCAAGCTGTGTGGTCAGCGGGAACAGCGACGATTTGCTCAAAGCGGCGGAGACGCTGGACACCATGCAGGAGGGAATCGAGGCTGTCTACCGCAATGCCGCCCGCCAGGGCGTGACGGCCGACCAGATCCATGACATGGTCAACAGCACCACCTGGCTGACCGGGGAGGACGCCGCCAAGTACTTTAAGGTGGACGTCCTGAAGCCCACCCAAGCCGTGGCCAAGTTCGGCAGTGCAAAGAACCTGCTGGACCGCATCCCGGACGGGCTGTCCCTGGTGGACGCCAAGGAAGCCATGGCCCGGAAGCTGGAAGCCATGAAGAAACGGCAGGAACAGACGAAATTTATCAAGGCTGCCCTTATGGCAGCAGAAGGAGTTTGAACCTATGAAGAAATCTGATGAACTGAGACAGATCGTAGCCAAGCTGCGCAAGGAAGTCATGGACCTCCAGGGCCAGGAAGAAATGGACAAAGCAGCCGCCAAGGCTGTCGAACTGAACAACGCTATCCGTGACCTGAAAACCCAGGAAGCCGTGGAAGCCGCCGACCTGACCAAGGCCATGCAGCACCCGTCCGCTCCGGAAGGCGCTCCCATCAAGAGCGAAAACATGGCCAGACTGCGCAACAGAGTATTTAACAAAATGGTGTTCGGCCGGGCCCTGGACGCTCAGGAACGGGAATTTGCAGATGCAGCAGGGACTCCTGGCCTGGTGGAAACCACTCCTGGCAAGGGCGGCTATATCGTGCCGGAAGAACAGATCTCTATCCTCCGGGAATATCGCCGGGCTAATCTGGCACTGCGCAGCTTTTGTGGTTATCAGACTGTGACCAGTGACACCGGCAAGCGCCCCACGCTGTCCTCTGAAAAAGACAAGCTGGTGGCATTTGACGAACTGAATGAAATTAACCAGGACGATCTGGATTTTGGCCAGATCACCTACAAGATCTCCAGCTACGGCGACATTATCCCTGTCTCCAACGAACTGGCAGCAGACAACAACATCAACCTGATGGAAGTCATCGGCCGCCGCTTTGCCACCAAATCTATCAACACGGAAAACGACAAGATCCTGGCCAAGCTGCCCACCAAAGGCTCCGCTATTACCGACTACAAAGGCATCTTAAATGCCCTTAACACTAAGATCGACCCCATGCAGGCCATCGCTGCCATCATCCTCACCAACCAGAGCGGCTTCGACTACCTTGACGAACTTACCGACACCCAGGGCCGTCCTTTGCTGACCCCGTCCCTGGCCGACCCGTCCATGATGACCCTCCGGGGCAAGATCATTGTCCCCGTGTCTGACAGCATCCTGGCCACCCCGACCGCTGGCATCCCGTTTTATGTGGGAGCGATGGCCGAAGCAGTGGCATTTTTTGACCGGCAGCAGGTGGCCATCGAAGCCTCCAGCGATGCCGGGTTTACCAAAAACGCCACCTACATCAGAGCAATCGAACGCTTTGACGTGGAAGCAGACGACGCCGGGGCCATGGTCCTGCTGAATTACAAAGTCGGCGCATAAGGAAGGGAGGGCTCTAAATGACCCTCGACGAAGTCAAACAGCACCTGCGGGTGGAAGGCTCCGAGGATGATGCCCTGATCACCAGTGAGATAGCGGCCGCCGAAAGCTACGTCAAGGACGCTGTCAGTAGCTACGCCACCCTCTATGCTGGGGATGCCGGATTTAAAGCGAAGGCCGACATGGTCATGCTGGCCATCGTCACAAACCTCTATGAAGATAGAGTCGGCGAGAAAAAGGACATGGGCTACATCATCCAGTCCATGCTCCACCAGCTCAGCCTATGGGAGGGATGACTTATGCTAAACCCTGCGAAGCTCAACAAGAGAGTCAAGCTGCTGCAGCTGACCCGGGGCGAAGACGACGGCTTTGGTGGGACCACCACCTGGACGGTGGCCGCCACGGTGTGGGCTGAGTTCTTAAAGGCCAGGGTATCCCCCGGCGTCATCGCTGATGACGGGGCTGCCGTCCTGGTCACCCAGGGCATGCGGATTCGGGCACGGGCAGACATAGACAAGGGGTGGAGAGTCGAGCACGATGGCCACCAGTACGAGGTCTACGACGTGGACCGCTCTGATCCGGAGATCTATGTGCTGACTACCCAGGAGGTGCGGACATGAGCAAGGGATTTGTGATCCGGATGAAATCCACCGAGGCTGTGGAACTGGCCACCAAGGAGATTGACAGCTACTCCAAGGCGGTCCAGGGCCGCATCCGTGGAGTGATCCGCAAGGGCACTATGGCCATCTTTGACTCCGCTGTCCGCATGGCTCCCATGGGCAAGACCGGCAACCTTAAGCGTGGCATCCGCTTTAGATCCACAAACGACTGGCAGACCGGGGAAGTTGTGTCTACGGCTCCCCACTCCCGGGCTGTGGAGATGGGGACCGGTCCCCGTGTGACCTATCCCAACCCCAAGCTGGGAAAACGGCACGCCATGAAAATGCCGGACGGCCGGTTTGTGAAAGGCGACATCTACAACGGCAAAATGCCCAAGCATCCGTTTATGCGGCCCGCCTACGTCAAAGAAAAGGACAAGATCGAGGCCGACATGAAGGAGGCGATTGAGCATGATTCTGATTAAGGACGTCCCCCTGGTCCCTCTGCAGCAGGCCGTGTTTAAGGCCATCAAGAATGGACAGACCACTCCAGTCTACGGGGATGTGACAGATGATGCTAAGCTGCCATATATCACCATCGGCTCCGTGACCATGAAGCCCGAGGCCGTAAAAAACATGGTCCTGTGGACCGCCACCATTAACATCGATGTGTGGGCCGACACAAACGGTAAGCGGAAGGTCAACGACGTGCTCAATGACGTCTCTGCCTTGCTGTCCTACTACGGGCCCACCCTGGAGGTTGACGGCTACAAGACCATATCAGCAAACATCGATGTGATCGAGGCATTTCCGGAGGCCACCACCGGCTACCACGGGACTCTCACCGCATCGTTTTTGCTCAATAAGATTTGAAAATAGGAGGAAACCATATGACTATTACTGCTGAAGACCTGAAAAAACTCCCGACTCCCACCAGCACGGTGGAAGCCCAGTCCGGGAAAGACACCCTGCTGTACCTGGAAGCCCCCGGCAGCACTACCGAAACTCCGAAATGGACTCTGGTGGGTGGCCAGAGAGACTGCACCCTGGACATGAGCTCCGACTCCATCGACGCATCCCATAAGACCAGCGGCGGCTGGCAGACCAAGCTGCAAGGCCTCAAGACCTGGAGCATCACCTACACCGGCCTGCAGGTCATGAACGATGACGGCGCCCAAATCATGGAATACGCTTTTATGAACGGCAAGCCCGTCCATGCCAAAATCGTATATCCCGACAAGAGCTATCAGCAGGGCTGGGCGTCTGTCACCAAATTTAAAAAGGGCCTGGCTTACAAAGACGCCGCCACCATCGACGCCACCCTGGAAGGCCAGGGCGAAATCTCCGAAGTAACCACCGGGGCATAAGGAGTAGAGCATGAAAAAGAGCATTGATATTAAGGTCGGGGACAAGACCTACTCTCTGATGTACAATACCAAGGCTCTGGCAGCAGCGGAGCGGTCCATCGGCCGCTCCCTTGTTTTTATGCTAGGGCAGGTGATTGTCAATCCGGCTATGGGCAACGCAATCAATATCGACTTTACTGTGGCTTGTCTTAATGCGGGGATCCAGGATAAGCCAAAAGACTTTGATGCCTACGACTTTATCGACTCCTACTGTGAACAAGGCGGCAATCTGGACGAGCTCAACGCCTACATCTTTGAGGCCATCGTTGCCAGCGGGCTTTTTACGAAAGGGGACAGCAAGGCGACCGAGAAAGCGATCCAGACTTATCGGAAGGTGCTGGCACCCCTCGAATCCAAAGCGTAGCCGACTGGATAGAGGTAGCCGAAAAGGCTGCCTTTACCATCGGCATCCACCCGGCGGAATTTGAGGACATGCAGCCAGGGGAGTTTTACCAGTGCTTTGAGGCCTCCCAGGAGGCTCAAAAAGCCAGGGACTGCCGCACGGCCTACTGGGTCAGCGTGCTGCTGTCCCCCTATTCCAAGGAGCCTGTCAAGGTAAAAGACCTCATAGAACCCCTCTGGACCACTCCCCAACAGCGGATGAGGAAGATGATGGAGGACCGCAAGATCCTCATAGATGAATTTGGATTAAACCAAGAGAAAGGACGGTGAAAATATGTCGACGATTGCAGACCTACTTATCAAGATCGGGGCTGACAGCTCCGGGCTCAATACGGAGCTCAAAAACGCCAAGGGCCAAATCGACAAGACTTTTGAGCCGTCTCCAATCAAAGGCTTTACCGAGGCCATCAACGGGACCTCTGCATCCGTGGAGGGCTTTGCCAGCAAGGTGGCCAAGGCCGCTGCTCTTGCGGGGGCGGGCTTTGGTTTTGTTCAGCTGATCAGCGGGGCAGTGGAGGCAGGGGCCCGGATCCATGACCTGACTGAGGCCATGGGCATCTCTGCTGCCGAGGCATCTATGTTTAGCAGGACGGTGGCCATCGCCGGAGGCGACATCCAGACGGCCAGCACGGCGTTTATGAAGCTGGACAAGACACTGACCGGGGGCGGGACTGCCGCCGAAAAAGCGCAGATCATGCTCCAGGCGGTAGGCGTATCCCTCCAGGACTCCAACGGCAAGCTGCTGCCAGTAAATCAGCAACTGGAAGCCCTGGCCGAAGGCTATCAAAAAGCAGCTAAGGCAGGCTACCAACAGGAATTCATCATGAATACCCTGGGAGCCAAGGGCATGGCCCTGGCCGGTACTCTCCGGGAGTACGCAGAGGCCAAGGAACAGGCGGCCAAAATCAGCGGTATTGGTCTGGATTCGGATGAGATGGACCGCCTCTCCAAGGAGCTGACCACACTCAAGATGCAGGCCAGCAGCATCGGCCTGGCCACCGGGTCCGCACTGGCCCCCATTGTGGAGGCCTATCTGCCCTACATCATGACGGGCCTGTCCTCTACAGCTAAATTTCTGGCAGCCAACAAAGAGCAGATCGTGGACATCACCCGGGACGTAGTAGCACTGCTGGCGGTCTACAAGACTCTCCAGGCGGCCAGCCGGGCTGTGGGCGGTCTCTTTGGCTCTGCCGGATCTACGGCGGCTGAGGAGGCCCTGACCCGGGTCCAGGAAAAGGCCATCGAAAAGCGCATCAAGATGGTCCAGGCGGCGGCCCTGGCGGAAGAAAAGGCATACTATCAGAGCCTGTCCACCATGCAGGCCACCGAAGCGGAAAAGACCGCCATCTACGCAAAGTTTGTAAAGCAGAGGGAAATCCAGGCTGCGGAAGAAGCCGCTGCTATCCGCAACGCCATGACGGCGGCTTATGCCCAGGTCAATGCGGCGGCCACCGAGTCGGCAGCCGTCCAGGGTGCAGCCGGTGCCAAGGTGGCCGGACAGGCAGCAGTGACCTCTGCAGCCATCGCCACCACGGGTACGGCAGCCACCGGGGCAGCCGTCAAGACGGTAGGCGCAGCGGCCACCAGCGTCACGGCCATCGGGACCATCAAGTCGGCCATCTGGGGACTAATCGGGGGCTGGATGGGCGTGGCGGCTGCCATCGGTTATGCGACATACAAGCTCTTTGAGTATAAAAAGGCACAATTTAATAAGGAGTACTACGAGGATGTAGTCCAGTACAATGGCCAGGATTACAAAAAAATTGATGGCCAATGGAAGCTCCGGGAAGTCAACGACGCCGAAGCCATCGCCATGCGGGAGGGAACCTACAAGTACAGCGATGTAAGCGACGAGGACCTGGCCGGAGTCCTGGACCAAATGAACGAGCAGAAAAAACAGGAAGCCGAGCAGGCCAAGACCGGAGCCGAGAAACCGGCCACGGATAAGAGCATCGATGACTTTAAGGCCTCCATGGAGGAGGCTATGGCCAAGCTCCAGGCTGTGACCGACAAAGAGAGCAGCGGGGCCAAGGCATCTGTGCCCAAGGCGGCCGCCGAGCCAAAACCTGTAGAGGTCCAGGTCCCCATCGGACAGCTGGCAGCCCAACAGGCTACCAGCGTGGAGGAGGGACTCCAGTGGATAAACCCTGATCTGACCAGTGACATGGAGCGGTCCTGTGCTTCCTTTGTGTCCACCATGTACGCCGCCGCCGGGGTCACCGGACTCTATACGGCACGGGTAGATAATCTGGAGAGTGCTTTTGCCTCCAGAGGTGCCTGGTATGATGTTGGATCTGGCTATGTGCCACAGGTTGGGGACTTTGTATCCAGTGGCGAGCACGCTGGCATGTACATCGGCAACGACCAGGTGCGGAGCCGTGACTCATCTGGTGGGGTGCGGACCTGGAGCCTGTCCGGGTGGAATAATGAGTTCGGCATCACCGGCTACGGCTCCATCGCCCAGTTTACGGGCAACCAGACCGCTACCGAGAGCATGCTGCCCGACCAGCGCAAACAACAGGAGGCTCTCAAGAGACTCCAGGAGGCCAAGGACCGGGCACTCCAGCTCTTTGTGTCCATGCGGGATGCCATCGGCAAGGAGACCGGCACCACCTACGAGTCCGGCATGGCCAGCGTGGCCGAGGATGTCCGCAAAAAAGCCCAGGAGATCGCTCAACTCCAAAAGGACGGGGTCCCGGCTGCTGCCATTAAGGCCCTTACCCAGGAGCTGGCCACCTATCAGACCACCATGATGGACAAGGTGGAAAAGCAGCGCAAAGAAAACCTGGACAAGCTGGTCACCGATACGGCCAAGGCCAATGCCGAGGTCAAAGGTGACTACAAGAGCCTGGCCGATGCCGAGTATCAAAGCAACCTCGACGCCCTCAACAAAGAGCGGGACGAGCGCCTCAAAAATGTGGCCAAGAACAAGGACGACAAGGAGGCCATGGCTGCCGTCGAGGATTGGTACACAGCCCAGACGGAGGCCGCCGCACAGAAACGGGCTGACGCCTACCGGGAGTCCTTTGACCGTCAGGTTGAGTACGCCATCAAGGCCCACGACATGATCCAGCTTCAGGGCGTCCTGAACAGCCAGGAAGGCAAGGACAGCCGGGACTGGGATGGACGGACCGAAGCCATGGAGAGGTACTACGACATGTGGAAGGCCGCCAACGTATCTGTTGATGAGCAGATGACGGCCGTAGCCGAAAAGGCCCAGACAGGGCTCCAGGACTTTTTTACCAATCTCTTTACGGGAGAAAACAGCTTTACTGACTCCATCCTGGATCTCTTTGACAGCATCATGCTGGAGATCGTCAATCAAATCACTAAAAAGTGGGCGGCGCAGATCGTCACCAGCCTCTTCGGCGGATTCCTGGACGGCAACAATGGCGCCCAGGGTGGCGGTTTGAGCATCATTGGAGACGCATCCATGGCCGGACTGTTTAACAATTTTGGGAGCATCTTTGGCGGAGGAGGCAATGGATCCGGAGGAAACGCTGCAGGAATCAGCGTGGGAGATATGGGCGTGGGAGCTTTGTCTACCGGCTTGAGCGCACTGAGCACCGGGCTCAACACGGCCACCACGGCAGTCACTGCCATGGGCGGGGCGACCGGTACAGCTGGTAACCTGGTAGGTGCTTACAACGTCGTCCAGGGAGTGCTCAACATGACGACCAAACCGGCCGAATCTGCCACCACCGTTGCTGCGACCGCCTCCATTACTGCCCTGGGCGCTGCCGCACTGAGCGCATCCCTGGCACTGGAGACCATGTCCGTTTCCGGAGGCATCGGCATCTTTGGCTTTGCCTCTGGGGGCTATATCAGCGGCCCGGGCACCAGCACCAGCGACTCTATACCGGCTATGCTGTCCAATGGCGAGTACGTCATTAGTGCTGACGCAGTGTCCCGGGTGGGTGCTCCGCTCCTGGATGCCATCAACCAGGGACGCAGCATCCGGCATTTTGCCAGCGGCGGCCTGGTGAGCGGCTCCGGCGGCGGGGGTATCATCCTCAAAGCAGGGAGACCCATCAACCTCAACGTGAGCGCCCTGGATGTCTCCAGCTTTATGGATTTCCTGCGCAACGGCGGTGGTAACGCCATCAAGCAGCTGCTGCTGGACAACGACAGAGATTTTACCGGGAGCACCGGGGTATGGTAAGGGGTGATAGAGGACTATGAGCAGACTGTTTTTCCCGGCTTGCAAGATCGCTTACGAGTCGACTAAATCTCAAAAATGGAGTACCCAGGTACAGACTTCAGGGTCCGGCATGCGCCGGGCCCTGACTAATCAGCTGTACCCGGAGTGGACCATCAAGGTCAAGGTCAACTACCTGACGGACGAGGAGGCCAGAGCCCTCCATGGGTTTGTGGCTAAGCTCAAAGGAGCACTGACTCCTTTTTACTGGCTGGACGCAGAGGACTACCAGGTCAAAGGCCTCCAGCTCCCCATGGTCAGCAGCGGTCTATACCAGCCTCTGATGCAGATGGGTGACTACGTAGAGCCGGTGACCTATGTGGATAACCTGAGTGTATATGTGGATAACGTCAAGCAAGACAGCAGCAAGTACAGCCTCACGGCAGGCGGTCAGATCAAATTTAGCACGCTGCCGTCCGCCACGGCGCTTGTCAAAGCCGACTACCGCTACTACTGGCAGGTGTATCTCTCCGGAGACGGCATCGAGATCGAGCATGAGTACGACAACATCAATCGGACCAGCAGCTTCAAGCTGGTCACAGTAAGGTGAGGTGACCAGCCATGAAAGACGTATCTAAGGACCTGGCGTCCTATCTGAGCACTGTCAAAAGCCTCACCAGCTGCGACCTGTATGACCTGGTGCTGGACTCCGGCAACACCTACAGGTACTGCGACACGGATCAGGACATCACCTACAACGGCAGCATCTACCGGCACAACGCCCTGCTGCTGAGCAGGCAGCAGATCAAGACAAACCCGAGCATCAGCGTGGACTCCATGACCGTCACGGTATACTGTGACAAAAATGACAGCCTGGAGAGCAAAGCATTTTTACAGGCGGCCCATGACGGGACCCTGGACCAGGCTAAGCTCTATCTGAGCCGCTGCTTTTTTAACGGGCAGACGGTGGTGGGAGCTATCGCCCTCTTTGGTGGCCAGGTAGAGGTCAAGCAGGCCGGAGGCATCAAAGTGGAGCTGACCGTCAAGAGCAAGACGCAGGGGCTAAACATGCAGTTCCCTCTGCGCAAATACTACCCACAGGGGACCTACACCCTTAATAGCGACTCCAACGTCATCTCCAGCCAGGCCAGCGAGGAGACCTGCCTGATCGCTCCATTTGTCCCTCAAAAGGAGGTGCTGCTATGAGCACAATCGGAGACAAGATCGCCCGGGCATCCCTGACCTGGCTGGGGACTCCCCATATCAACATGGCCCGGGTCAAGGGCAGGGGCGTGGATTGCGGCATGTTACTCATTGCCAGTCTGGAGGACTCCGGAGCCGTGGCCAAGGACAGCATCCCCATCAAGCCATACAGCAATGAGTGGCATCTGCACCACTCCGACGAGTGGTTTTTGCACTACGTCCAGACCTATTGCGACAAGGTTGAGACCATGCAGCCGGGGGATTTTTTACTTTACCAATTTGGCCGGTGTATCAGCCATGGCGGCGTCTATATCGGCCATGGCCAAATCTGTCATGCGGTCATCGACAAGGGCGTCATCCTGTCGGATCTGGATGAGGTCATGTTTGTGGACGCCCACGGATGCAGCCGGTTGAGAGCAATCTACCGCTTTGATCCAGACAAATACAAGGAGGTGCTAACCCATGGGGATATTTAAATCACACACGACCTACAACCGGGCGGACAAGATCTCCAACTTTACGGTCACGACGGCCGAGTATGGATCCGCTGTCCCCGAGGTCTTTGGCACCACCCGTAGGTCTGGCAACGTCATCTACTACGATGATTTTACGGCTCACGAGCATCGGGAGAGCCACAAGGCCGGGAAGGGTGGACGGAAAAAGACTGTCACCATCACCTATACCTACACTGTGGCCACCATCCTGGGCTTGTGCGAGGGACCCATCAACGGCATCGGCAAGGTGTGGGTTGGGAAGTCAGTCTACGACTACCCGAATGACAACATCGGCCTGACCTGCTGGACCGGCACGGATACACAGCAACCCTGGGCTTATGTCCAGGGCAAACACCCGGACAAGGCCCTGCCTTACAAGGGTCTGGCCTACATGGCCGGGGTGGTAGATCTGGGCGATAATGCCACTTTTCCCACCTACAACTTTGAAATCCGTGGCAAGCTGCTCAGCACCGGTGACTACACAGACGCCAACCCGGCCGACGTGATCAGGTACATCCTGGACAAAACCGGGCTCTCCGGCGTGGACATCGACGGCCTGGACAACTATCGGACTTACTGCCGAGAAAACGACCTGCTGATCTCCAGCCCTATGGACGATACCACAGCCCGGGAGACCCGGGAGATCATCAACGAGATCATCAACCTCACCAACGCCTATATGTTTTGGTCCAATGATCACTACAAGATCGTGGTCCTGGACGACCAGGCGCACGGCAGCTGGAAACCCGATACCACCATCCGCTATGCCCTGACCCCGGATGACCTGCTCCCCCAGAGCGGGGCCACCCTGGTGACCTACAGCCGCAAGGACAGCTCTGAGGTGTACAACCAGTACCCCGTGGAGTTTATCAGCCGTAAAAACTCCTACGACAAGGAGACCGTATCCTATGCCCTGAGCAAGGACATTGCAGAGCACGGCGTCCGGCAGGCATCCACCACCAAGGCCCACTGGTTTTATACCAAAGAGCGAGCGGTAAAGCTGGCCGAGGCACTGGCCCGGAAGGCCATCTATGGACGCAACCAGTACACTTTTAAGCTAGACTGGGCGTTTTGCCGTCTGGAGGTGGGCGATTTGGTCACCCTTACGGATCCATCCATCGGCCTGGACAAGCAGGTGGTCCGGATCAGCTCCGTCACAGAGGGCACCAACGGGGTGCTGACTTTTACGGCTGTCAGCGTGCCGCCCATGGACGTGACGGCTCCCCAGTACGACGTCCACAGTCTGGACCGCCCCTACGTCGACTACAATGTGACAGCTCCCGACACGGACACCCCCGTGCTGATCCAGCCCCCGGCAGATCTGACCACCAACGGCCTGGAGCTGTGGATCGGGGCCAAAGGCAAGGGTGACCTCTGGGGCGGCTGCGAGGTCTACGCCTCCGACGATGGGACTACCTACCGCTCCATCGGCATGATCACCAACTCCGCCCGGATCGGCACCCTGGCCGCTGACGTCACAAAGGACGCCACCACCCTGGAGGTCTCCAGCAATGGGGACTTTTTAAGCGGGACCGCCCAGGATGCAGAGAGAGGCAACACCCTCTGCTGGGTAGATGGAGAGTGCTTTAGCTACCAGACGGCAACCCTGCTGAGCAATGGCGACTGGCAGCTGTCCGGGTGCATCCGGGGACAGTATTTTACGACCGCCGCCGCTCACAGGGCTGGTGTGCAGTTTGCCCGCATGGACTCCACCCTGCTCAAGGCGCCATTTACTAAGTCGGACATCGGCAAAAAGATCTGGTTAAAATTTGTATCCTACAACATTTTTGGGGCCGGAAACCAGGATTTGAGTAAAGTCAAAGCCTACCAGTACACCATCCAACCCTACTACATCCCACCTGTGACGGGCATCACCTGCTACAACCGATACCGGCAGCAGGCCGACGGGGTCAGCCGCTATGACATCGTTGTCAAGTGGACGCCTCCTGCACTGGACTCTTACCTGGAGGGCCGGGTCTGGTACAAGACGGACCACGGGCAGGTGGACAACCTGGCTGCCGCCGAGGGAGTCAGCGTTGACAGCATGGGCTTTAGCGGCGAGTGGATCTTTGGCGGATCCGGCAAGGACCAGGTGGTCATCCCCCAGGCAGTCGTAGGAGACACCTACCGGATCTGCGTGACCACCGTCGACGAGTGGGGCACATCCACCAGCCCTGACCTGGCCCCCAGCAAGGACATCGTGGTGGCCCTCAAGACATACATCCCCAACACTCCGGACGGCTTTACCGTCGACTTTGGGGCCGCCGCTGTGGCCACCTGGAAAGAGGTCACCAACACAGACATCAGCTTTTACGAGCTGCGTTTGGACAACCACCCGGGAGTCGAGGGGGCCAGCCTGCTGGCACGGACCAACGGCTTAAAAGCATCGCTGACACTGACCTCCCGGACCGGGACGCTGTATCTCTATGCCTGCAATGCCCTGGGCAAGTACTCCGACCCCGCTACCCTCAAATACAGCAAGGCCCTGCCGCCGACTCCGGCAGTCCCCAAGCTGACAGCGACTATCGGAGGCTTTGGTATCATGGCCGGGGCCATCCCCAACGGCTGCATCGGCATGGCCATCTATATCGACAGCCAGGACGTCATCCGGACGCCCAACAACGTCTATAGCTGCACCTGTGGAGCCGGGGTCTATGCTGTGCGACTGGCTTACTACGACCCCTTTGGTGAGGGCGGCAAATCGGACGAGGCCCTGGTGACGGTCAAGGTCGAAATCGACGAGTCCATGATCAAAAACGAGGCCATCAGCCTGGACAAGGTCAATGCAGCCATCAAGGACCAGCTGAGCAAGGGCGTAGACGCCGAAAAAAAGGTCAGCGTCGTGGTGGACAACCTCAATGCCCAGGACGGTTATAAAAACTACAGTGCCTTGACCCAGCTCAACGACGCCATCAACCTCCGAGTTAAAGAGGGGGATGTCATCAACCAAATCAATGTGAGCCCGGAGAGCATCCTCATCGACGGGTCCAAGGTCCACATCACCGGCGAGACCTACTTTGACGATAACATCGTCACTAGCAAGATGCTGCAGGCCAAGGCTGTCACGGCGGACAAGATGAGCGTGGACTCTTTGAGCGCCATCACGGCAAACGTGGGTAGTCTAAAGGGTGGCACCATCACCGGGACGCAGATTGTGGGAACGAATTTTAAAAATTCCAGCGGGAGCTTTAGCGTGGACGACTCCGGGAATATCTACGGGGCGACGTTAAAATCCGGTACTATAGACGGTAACACAATCCGTATCAATGGTTACAACGTCAGAGCTGTCACTATCATGCGTGGGGTGCTTTGGGCTGATGATGATGTCAATAATGGATGCGTCACCGTGCCTCTGCCAGCCGGTTACACAGAGAGTCAGTGTATCTGGGATTGCTATACGCAAGGCGGGGTAGATCGAGGTGATACTTGGCACTACTGGCAGCAGCCTTATCAAGTGCTGTCAACATCTAATACGTCTAGTTTTAGTAATAACGATACGCTAAAAGAGGCGTATGGCAGCCGGACTTATTATTGTGACAACAGCGTCAAGGACCACTGGGTGGCCTACTGGATTATAGGAGTAAAATGATGATTTTTTACCTGATTGACGATAAAACAAAGCGATGCTACGGATTTGCCGACCAGATGCCAGGGCCGGTAGACGGTACTACCGTTTTTGGCAGTGACAAAACTGTGGACAATCCCCATGACTACGTCCTCCGTGACGGAGCCCTGGTCTACGACCCGCCCAAGGAGGTGGCCGAATGAAACGACAAGCATACCAGCACCCGGAGCTCCGGGATGCCAACGACAGCATCATCCAGGACGGGGCATTTGGCAAGAAGACCCCGCTGGCCAACGCCGAGGGTACGGGGTGGATTGACTACGTGGCTAACGACTTGGAGGCCCTCCACGATGCCATCAACGGGGGCCGGGTCTACGTGGCAAACAAGGCCGCACTGCCCAAGACGGGGGACGTGGCCAACGTCTACATCGCCCATGATACCGGGAAATGGTACTACTGGAACCCGGCCACCAGCTCATACGTGGAGATAGACAACACCCGAAACGTGGCCAACGACGCCATAGCCGCCCGGGATATGGCCAAGGCCTGGGCGGAGTCCACCAGCTCCCCGGACGGGGCAGCCGACACGGCAAGCTCCACGGGCAAGACCCAGTCCTCTAAGACCTGGGCACTATACAGCAAGGACCGGGCAACAGCAGCGGCCAGCAGCGCATCCAGTGCGGCAAGCTCTGCCTCTACCGCATCCACCAAGGCAACCAATGCCAGCACCAGCGCTACTGCTGCTGCCAACTCTGCCAGTGCCGCCGCCACGTCCGCTACGGCTGCCAAAAACAGCCAGACGGCAGCAGCATCCTCTGCCAGCGCCGCCGCAAGCTCTGCCACCACGGCAGCCACCCATGAGACCAACGCCAAGACGGCCCTGGCCAGCTGCCAAAACATCCAGAGCCAGGTCAACAGCGGCCTACAGGCCCTTACCAGTGCAGTCAAGTACAGGGGCTCCGTGGCCAGCTACTCCGCCCTGCCGACTACAGGCCTCAGCACAGGTGATATGTACAACGTCAAGGCGGCCGGGGGAACTGATGCCAACGGGACGTCCATCAAGGCCGGGGACAACCTGGTCTACAACGGCAGCGGATGGGATGACCAGAGCGGGACGGTAGACCTATCCAACTACTACACCAAGACCGAGATGGCCGGGGCTGTCATGTCCACCACCGTGTCCAACGACACAATCACCTTTATCCATAAGGACGCCACCAAAACAACGGCCAAAGTCAACAACGTTTCCCATGCTACGGCTGCGACTAACGACGACAAGGGCCAGGCCATCGACATCGCCGCCCTCAAGACGCTCATCACGACCACAGTCAACGCTGGCATCACATCTGCCTTGCAAAAGGTGTTCCCGGTCGGCAGCATCTACACCTCGCTGACCGACTCCCGCAACCCCAACGCCATCCTGGGATTTGGCACCTGGACGGCCATCCCGGCAGGCCGGGCCATCGTCTCTGCTGGCACGGCGACCGAGACCATCGACGGCACGACGACCACATATACGTTTGAGGCCGGGAAGACCTACGGCGAATTTGCCCACAAACTCACTGTCGAGGA
>CAJMQS010000002.1 GCA_905215645.1 uncultured bacterium | reverse complement strand
GCACGGTGGTGTGAGAGGTCGGGATTTCTAGTCAGAAATCCCTCCTACTCGATAGCTATAGAGCTTCCCGACTGGAGAGCAGTGACGGGGGCTGCTGCCCCTGCCGGGGCCACCTCTTTTTCACAAACTCCAGAAATTGCTTCAGGGCCGGGAACTGCTCCGGGTCCCGGTTCCAGACAAAATTCACGTGGCCGGTGGCAATCTGCTTCACGGGAATGGCCACCAAGTTCTTTTCGTCCTGGGCGAATTCTTCAGAAAGGAAGCCTACAGCTGCCTTGTGCCGAATGTATTCCAAGATGGTGAATACCTGGGTGGTCTGGTGGAGGATGCGGGGATGGATCTGGCAGGCGGCAAAGAGACGGCGCAGGTACCGGGTCTGGCCGAATTGGTCGGTGAACAGCACCAGAGGTTCGTCTTCCAGGTCTTTCAGGTCCACTTCAGAGCAGCGGGCCAGGGGATGATCCTTATGGACAAAGAGCATGAGCCGGCTGTCTTTCAGTACATAGCAGGAGTAGGGGGCTTCCGGCAGATGATTGGTGACACAGAGGGCCAGATCGATTTCTTTCTGGTCCAGGAGAGAATAGAGGATGGGGCCTGTGGCTTCCGTAGTCATCAGGCGGAATTGGGGCCAGGCTTCCAGAAGGGCCCGATGGAGGGCGGGGAAAATGGTATTCCCGCACATGGGGACCAGGCCGATCCGCAGCAGGGACTCTCCAGACCCTAAAGAACGGGCTGTATATTCCAACTGTTCGTACTGGTCCTGGAATTTCAAGGCTTGTTCCAAGAAAACCCGTCCGGCAGAAGTGAGGGTCAGGGCGTTGTGTTTCCGCTCCCAGAGCGGTGCGCCGCATTGTCCCTCCAGCTCCCGGATGGCCTTGCTGAGACCGGGCTGGGTGAGATGCAGCTCTGCGGCAGCTTTGGTGAAATTCTGGTACCGGCAGGCGGTGATGAAATAACGGATCTGTTCCGGGGTAATGGACATGGGAATCCCCTCCTGGGATTTTGAGATTTTCCAAACTTTAAGTTTGTCTTCCTGAAAGACAGAATGTTCACAAAAGATGATTTCTGTATTATAGTAATATCATGAAAGAGGAATCACGTCCATACTTATTGGAAAGTCAGTGGAAAGAAGGGACAGTATATGGAAAAGAAAATCTACAAGATTGCGGTGATCGCCGGGGACGGGATCGGTCCAGAAGTACTGGCAGAAGGCATCAAGGTGCTGAACCGGACAGCGGAGCTGGATGGGTCTTTTGCCTTTGATTTCACCTATTTTCCCTGGGGCTGTGAATATTATCTGAAGAACGGGGAAATGATGCCGGAAGACGGCATTGAACAATTGTCCCATTTCGATGCCATTTACCTGGGTGCAGTGGGCTATCCTGGGGTTCCTGACCATATTTCCCTCCGGGGACTTTTGATCAAGATCCGCAAGAGCTTCGACCAGTATGTGAACCTGCGGCCGGTGAAACTGCTGAAAGGGGCTCCCTGCCCTCTGGCCGGTGTGAAGCGGGAAGACATCGACATGGTGTTCGTCCGGGAAAATAGCGAAGGGGAGTATGCCGGGGCCGGTGCCTGGCTGTACAAGGATACGCCCCGGGAAGTGGTGATCCAGGACAGCGTGTTCTCCCGGTTCGGGACGGAACGGATCATCCGGTACGCCTATGACCTGGCCCGGAAGGAACACAGATCCCTCACCAGCATCTCCAAAGGGAATGCCTTGAACTATTCCATGGTGTTCTGGGATGAGATCTTCAAAGAAGTAGGGAAAGAATATCCCGATGTAGAAACCCATTCCTACTTGGTGGATGCGGCCAGCATGTTCATGGTGAAGGATCCCAAACGGTATGGAATCATCGTCTGCTCCAACTTGTTCGGGGATATCCTGACGGACCTGGGGGCGGCCATTTCCGGCGGCATGGGCCTGGCGGCTGGTGCCAACCTGAACCCGGAACGGAAGTATCCGTCCATGTTCGAACCCATCCATGGCAGTGCGCCGGATATTGCCGGCCAGGGCAAGGCCAATCCTCTGGCGTCCATTTGGTCCGCCAGCCAGATGCTGGACTTCTTCGGGCACAAGGACTGGGGCAAGAAACTCATCGACATCATCGAGACCATGATGGTGGAAAAGAAAGTCTTGACCCCGGATATGGGCGGCACCGCCACCACCAAAGAAGTGGGGGACGAAGCCGTACGGCTGTTGGAAAAATAACAAAAGAGCTGCCGCGCCGCGGCAGCTCTTTTGTTATTTACATTGATCGAAGGCTTGGGCTAGATCGTCTCTTAGGTCTTCTTTGTCTTCCAGGCCTACGGAGAATCGGAGCAGGGTGTGGGTGATGCCCTTTTCTTCCGCTTCTTCCGGGGTCAGGTCCGCATGGGTCTGGGTGATGGGATAGGTGAGCAGGCTTTCGGTGCCTCCCAGGCTTTCAGCGAATTGGATCAGCTGGATCTTTCCCAGGATGGTCTTGGCGGCTTCCGGCGATTTCACATAGAAAGAAATCATCCCTCCGAAGCCGCTGGCCTGTTTCTTCTGGACGGCATAGCCCGGGTGACCGGGCAGGCCGGGATAAAGGACCTTCTCCACCAGGGGTTGGGTTTCCAGCCACTGGGCCAGGTAAAGAGCATTTTCCTGATGCTGTTTCATCCGCACCGGCAGGGTCTTCAGGCTCCGGAGCATGAGCCAGGAATCAAAGACGCTGAGCACGGCTCCTGTGGTCTTGTAGATGGTCCGCAGCCGGGCGGCCGTATCCTGTTCCCGGCTGATTACAAAGCCGGCCAGCAAGTCATTGTGCCCGGCCAGATACTTGGTGCCGCTGTGGAGCACAATGTCCGCCCCCAGTGTCAGGGGACGCTGGAAATAGGGGGAGAGGAAGGTGTTGTCCACGATTACCAGGAGCCCGTGTTTGTGGGCCAGCTCACTGAGGGCTTCCAGGTCGGTGATTTCCATAGTGGGGTTGGTGGGCGTTTCCAAGTAGATGGCCTTGGTAGCAGGAGTGATGGCCTTTTCCACGGCTTCCAGATCGCTGGTATGGACGGCGGTGAAGGAAAGCCCCAAAGGTTCGTAGGTGGTCCGGAACAGACGGAAGGAACCGCCGTACAGGTCGAAACCGGTGATCAGGTGGTCGCCGGGGGCAAAAAGCCGCATCACCGCATCGATGGCCGCCATGCCGGAGGAAAAGCACAGAGCATCGGTGCCCCCTTCCAGGGTGGAAAGGACTTTTTCCAGTCTGGCATGGGTGGGGTTGGATTCCCGGGTATAGGCCCAGCCGGTGGATTCTCCCAAGCCGGGATGGGCGAAGGTGGATGTGAGATACAGAGCAGGGGAAACGGCCCCCGTAGCATCGTTGGGGCCGCCTCCATGGATACAGGCAGTGGTGAATTTCATGATTTTTTCCTCCTTGCAGGCACAATCGTGCCGTGAACACATAGTATTTATATAGGAATACATTACTTGTTCCAAGGGAATTTGTCAAGTGCCTGAAAACGGCCTGCAGACAGGGAAAGCGGGGTAAAATGGTTTTCTAAATGAAGGGACTGTGATATAATCATTTGGTAAAACTGGTTCCGGCGGGCCCTGACAGCCTGCTGGAATAGATTTTCGATAGGCGGTGAAAAAATGAGCGTTACAGTCAATGATGTAAAGCATATCGCAAATCTGTGCCGGTTAAATGTTCCGGACGATGAAATGGACAAGTTTGTTGAGCAGTTCAACCAGATTTTGAATTATGCTGAAATCTTAAAGAAAGTGGATACCCAGGGAATCGAGCCTTCTCCCTATGTGCTTCCCATCAGCAATGTGCTGCGGGAAGATGTCCCTGTGGTGAGCCTGTCCCATGAGGACGCCATGAAGAATGCACCTGAGGAATATGAAGGCGGCTTCAAAGTTCCCCGGGTGATCGAATAAGAGGAGGCAGAACAGTGGCTTTATACAGAGAAACTGCACATGAGCTCCACGACAAGCTGGTCAAAAAGGAAATCAGCTCTGTGGAACTGACCAAAGCGGTCTATGATCGGATCGATGAAGTGGAAGACCAGGTCAAGGCCTATATCACCCTGGACAAGGAAAATGCCCTGGCCCAGGCAGCCAAGGTGGACAAGATGATCGCTGACGGGGAAACCATCAAACCCCTGGCTGGGATCCCTGGTGCCATCAAAGACAACATCAGCGTCAAAGGGGTACGGATGACCTGTGCCTCTAAGATCCTGGAAAACTTCGTGCCGGTGTACGATGCCCATGTCATCGAAAACCTGCGGAAAGACGAGACCATTTTCCTGGGCAAGACCAACATGGATGAATTCGCCATGGGGTCCACCACGGAAACCTCCCATTTCCAGATTACCCACAATCCCTGGGATCTGTCCCGGGTGCCCGGCGGTTCTTCCGGCGGCAGCGCAGCCAGCATTGCAGCCGGGGAAGCCATCTGGTCCCTGGGTTCTGATACCGGCGGTTCCATCCGGCAGCCGGCTTTCTTCAACGGCTGCGTAGGGCTGAAACCTACCTACGGCCGGGTTTCCCGGTACGGCTGTGTGGCTTTTGCTTCTTCCCTGGATCAAATCGGGCCCATTGCCCGGGACGTGACAGATGCGGCCCTGGTGCTGAACACCATCAGCGGCCTGGATGCCCATGATTCCACCTCCTATGATGCACCGGTCCCTGATTACACCAAGGCCCTGCGCCAGGATGTGAAGGACCTGACCATCGGCCTGCCCAAGGAATACTTCGGGGAAGGCACGGATCCCAAAGTGGCAGCCCAGATCAAATTGGCCGCCAAGAAGTTCGAAGAACTGGGTGCCCATGTGATCGAGGTCTCCCTGCCCCACACGGAATATGCCGTGATCACCTATTACATCATCGCTCCGGCAGAAGCTTCTGCCAACCTGGGCCGTTTCGACGGTGTCCGGTACGGCTTCCGGGAAATGTCTGCAGAAAGTGCTCCGGAAATGATGCGCAAGACCCGTACGGAAGGCTTCGGCAAGGAAGTCCGCCGCCGGATCATGCTGGGGACCTATGTGCTGAGCTCCGGCTACTATGATGCTTATTATAACAAGGCCATGCAGGTCCGGACTCTGATCCGCCAGGACTTTGCGGAGGCTTTCAAGAAATGCGATCTCCTGCTGACTCCCACCTCCCCGGTGGTGGCCTATCCTCTGGATGCCAAGATGGATCCTCTGACCGTCTACATGCTGGACGTGACCACCATTCCTGTGAACATGGCCGGCCTGCCCGGTATCTCCATTCCCTGCGGCTTTGTAGACAATATGCCGGTGGGGGCACAGCTCATCGGCAAGGCCCTGGGCGAAGAGACCCTGCTGCGGGCGGCTTATACCTTTGAACAGGCTACGGATTTCCATAAAGCCGTGGCACCTCTGGGAGGTTTGAAATAATGACAGAATATACAACCGTAATTGGTCTGGAAGTCCATGCAGAACTGAAAACCAAGACCAAGGCTTTCTGCTCCTGCTCTACGGAATTCGGCGGTGCCCCCAACACCCATGTATGCCCGGTGTGTCTGGGCATGCCCGGCGCTCTGCCCGTCATCAATAAGCAAATGGTGGAATTTGCCCTGCGGTTTGCCCTGGCCGTCAACTGCGAGATCCAGCGCTACAGCAAGTTCGACCGGAAGAACTACTATTATCCGGATCTGGCCAAAGCCTACCAGATTTCTCAGTTCTATCAGCCCATCGCCCTGAACGGGCACCTGGACGTGAATGTGGATGGGGAAACCAAACGGATCGGCATCACCCGGATCCATATGGAAGAAGATGCTGGAAAGCTGGTCCATTCCGGCGCCTCCATCAGCACTTCTGATTTCTCTGCGGTGGACTACAACCGGGCCGGTGTGCCGCTGATCGAAATCGTATCCGAACCGGATATGCGGTCTGCGGCGGAAGCCCGTGCCTATATGGAAAAACTCCGGGCGTACCTCCAGTACACTGGAGTCTGCGACGGTAAGATGCAGGAAGGCTCTATGCGCTGCGATGCCAACATTTCCATTATGCCTGTAGGGTCCAAGGAATTCGGCACCCGGGCGGAAATCAAGAACCTGAACTCCTTCAAGGCCCTGGAAAGAGCCATTGAATATGAAGTGGAACGGCAGAAGGAAATCCTGGAAGACGGGGGCCATGTGGTCCAGGAAACCCGTACCTGGGATGATGCCCAGGGCATGACTTTCTCCATGCGTTCCAAGGAAGAAGCCCACGATTACCGGTATTTCCCGGAACCGGACCTGGCACCCATCATCATCGAAAGAGAATGGGTGGAAAAGGCCAAGAGCGAACTGCCGGAACTGCCGGATGCCAGGAAAGCCCGTCTCATGGATGAGAAAGGGCTGGATGACTATTCTGCAGAACTGATCGTGGCTGACAAGAAGATGGCGGAATACTTCGATGCAGCCGCCAAGGAAACTGACGACGCCAAAGGCGTGGCCAACTGGATCCTGGGAGATGTATCCGCTTACCTGAACAGCAACAACTGTGGCATCGGGGAATTCCCCGTATCCCCGGCTCATCTGGGTCAGATGGTGGCCCTAATCAAGAAAGGTGTGCTGTCCAGCAAACTGGCCAAGAAAGTCTTTGCAGAAATGCTGAAGAAGGATGAAGCTCCGGCAGATCTGGTGAAGAAGCTGGGCCTGGAACAGGTCAGCGACGAAGGGGCCATCCAAGCTATGGTGGACGAAGCCATCGCTGCCAATCCCCAGTCTGTAGCCGACTACAAAGCCGGCAAGGACAAGGCCATCGGCTTCCTGGTAGGCCAGGTCATGAAGAAATCCCGGGGCAAAGCCAACCCGGGCATGGTGAACAAGCTGATCATCAAGACCATCAAGGGTGAATAAAAAAAGAGCTGGTGCCCAGGCACCAGCCTTTTTTTGTGCCAAAAACTTCACAGCTTTGTGCTTCCTTTTTCATAGACACCTGTTATGATGGGCGTACGAAAAAGGAGGGGAGCAGGATGCTGCAGCAAAGTTTAAAAGGGTATTGGCGCTGGCTATTGATCGGAGCCATGCTGCCGGGGATCTTCTTGGGACAGATGGACAATCCCCTGCAGCATCGGGTTCCCCGCTATCTGGTACGGTACAATCAGGGCGGGCTCAGTCTGGGGCTGCTCCAGTGGCCGGAAAATCTCCAGGCGGTCCGGTATGAACTGGAAATCTTTTCCCAGGTCCCGGAGGAACTGGATCCGGAACAGCCGGTGGAAGGAGCGGTCTACCGGGATGGAGAGATCTATACCAACCGGATCCTGCTGGATGAAGGCAAACTGCCTTCCCTGGATGACGGCCTGCCTCTTTTCTGGCGGGTACGGGCTTATGATTTGGATGGAAATCCCATCAGCAGCTATTCCCAGCCGAAAGAACTGCAGACGACCCTGGTACGGGAACTGCGGGACGCTCCTGTGCCCCGGAGCCGCACCGAAGGGGAAAATGGGATGGATCTGCTGTATCCGGTCTATTCGTATACCGCCCTGCCCGGTGCCCAGCAGTATGAAGTGGAAGTCCTTGACCAGATGCCGGAACAGACGGAAGGAATCCTGCCTTCACGGCACCGGGTCTATGCGGAAACTACCTCCTTGACGGATCTCTATGACAAAGAGCCCCGGATCGGGACCTATTACTGGCGGGTCCGAGGGATGGACGGCAGGGGCCGTCCGCTGGGAGAATGGAGCCTGCCGGAAAAGGTTTCCCTGGAACCTTCCGGACAGGTGGAAGTGGGAATCTACGGGGACAGCATTTCCCACGGGGGCGGGCACCTTTCCTTCAGCCCGGCAGATGCTGCTTACAGCTATGCCCATTACCTCACGGTGCCCACGGTCAATCTGTCAGAAAGCGGAGATACCAGTGAAATGATGGTGGAACGGTTCAGGCGGGATGTCCTGCCCTTCCGCTTGAAAACCCTCCTGATCATGGGCGGTTCCAACAGCCTGCGGGATGGGACGGATCCGGACGAAGTCATTGCCGACTTGAAGACGATGCAGGCCCTGTGCCGGGAAAACGGGATCACACCGGTGCTGCTGACTTTGGCTCCCATCAATCCAGGGAATATCCGAAAGGCCTTTGATGAACCGACGGACCGAGATTGGCAGGAGTCCTTCCGGAAGGTGAATGCCTACATCCGCACCCAGCCTCATATCGACGTGGCCGCACCTTTTGAAGCCATGGGGCCGGAGCTCCCCACGGAAATGGCCTTGGATGGACTCCATGGAGATGTGGCCATGAAACAGATCATGGGCCAGGTGATCAATGCACATGTGAAGGAGTTTTTATAAGGGACTATGGTATAATGACCCTATGCAGTAAGGGGGAAGATACCATGGACAAAGAGAATTTGAAAGCTTTCTGCCGGGGGCTGGGATTGACGGAAGTGGGAATCGCCCCTGGACGGCTGCCGGTGCCTGATCCCCTGCCGGAAGTGTGTCCCCTGGCAGCTGGCAAAGGCCCTGAACGGTACGATCTGGCCCGGCTCCTCCCTGGCTGCCGGGCAGCTGTAGTGGTGCTCTTTCCCTATTTCCTGGCGCCGGTGGAGGAAAGCAATCTTTCCCTCTACTGTCAGCTGACCGATTACCACAAAGTGGTCCCGCTGTATCTGGAGAAAATTGCCGGCTGGCTCCAGGGGCAGGCCCCGGCAAGCCAGCAGATGGCCATTGTGGATACTTCGCCTTTGGCGGAACGGGACTTGGCGGTCCAAGCCGGGATTGGATTCCTGGGGGATAATGGCTGCCTGATCAACGATACGTACGGTTCCTGGTGTTTTGTAGGGGCGGTCCTGACCACCCTGCCCTTGGTGCCGGATACGCCTCGGCACAGGGAATGCCTCCACTGTGGCGCCTGCAGCAGGAACTGTCCGGGGAATTGTTTTCAGTCCGGGCAGTATGAGTACCGCCGCTGCAAATCCTACCTGACCCAGAAAAAGGGGGAACTGACGGCGGAGGAAACCGCCATCATCCAGAAAACTCCGCTGGTTTTCGGCTGTGATGAATGCCAGAAATGCTGTCCCTACAATGCCCGGGCAAAGGAAACTCCGCTGCCGGAATTCCACCAAGACAGGATCCCTCGCCTGGAAAAAGAGAAGCTGGAAACGATGACCAACCGGCAGTTCCGTGAAGCCTACGGAGACCGTTCCTTTGCCTGGCGGGGGAAAAAGATACTGCTGCGGAATTTGGCACTGGCGGCTGGGAAGAAATAGCCTGCAGGGACTCCCTTGGCTGGAATGAAATAAATATGATACAATCAGGATATATTTCCCATGGAATATGATAGATTGTGGCAACTTGTCCGAGGAGGTGCTTGCATGGCTCAAGAGAAAAGGATCCCACTGCCCCGGGATCTGATCCAGTTTATTTTTGAAGCGGCCTATATCCAGCGCTGGAACGATCATATCCGGCCCCAGGGCTTTACGGAACTGGATAAGCAGGCCCATAAGATGATGATCCTCTATGTGCTGGCCCGGTATGAGGAACAGGACCATGGGGCCAGCCTGGACTGGCAGGTGCTGGTGGAAGGGGGCATCTTCGAATTCCTCCACCGGGTGGTGCTGACGGATATCAAACCGCCGGTATTCCACGAACTCATGAGGAAAAGCGGCCATCAGCTGAACCAATGGGTCTACAAGGAACTGGTCCGCCGGGTCCCGTCCTTAAAGGGCAGTGCTTTTATGGACAAAATGCAGCAGTACCTGGATGGAGACAGCCATCCTCTGGAAAAGCAGCTGATCCGGGCTGCTCATTATCTAGCTACAGAGTGGGAATTCCGGATTATCTATCATATGAATCAGGGAATCTTCGGGGTGGAAGAGATCCGGGAGCGGATCGCCGATGAAATCGAAGACCATTACAATCTGGCCGGAGTCCAGAAAATCGCCATGAACGGGAAAACCCGGAAGTTCGTGGATCTAATCGGCAAATTGCGGTTCCAGAAGCGCTGGTCCCAGTCTCCTCGGGTGCCGGAGACTTCTGTCATGGGCCATGTGCTGATCGTAGCCATCATGGGATATTTTTGCGGAGAAGCCATGGGGGCCTGTAAAGCCCGGCTGGTGAATGATTTTTTGGGAGGGCTGTGGCACGATCTGCCGGAAGTCCTGACCCGGGACATCATTTCTCCTATCAAGCGCTCCATCGAAGGACTGGAGGAACTGATCAAGGACATCGAACAGCGGCAGATGGAAGAGATCCTGCTGCCTTTGCTCCCCGCCAGCTGGCATGAAGACATCCTGAATTTTACGATCCATGAGTTTGAGAACCGGATCTGGGAAAACGGAAAGATCCGGCTGCTGGAGGGAGATATCCCGGAACAGTACAACAAGGATGCGTACAGCCCGGTAGACGGCCGGGTGCTGAAGGGCTGCGACCATCTGGCGGCCTTCCTGGAAGCCTGGCTCAGCATCCAGTGCGGGATCACTTCTTCCCATCTGGCGGGAGTGGTAGAAGCCCTGCCCAAGGCTTACCAAGGAAAGATCATCGGCGGGATCGATTTCGGAAAGATCTATGGACAGTTTCGCTAAAAAAGAGGTGTGGAACAACCTATGGGTTGTCTCACACCTCTTTTTCTCTGCAGAATCCGTTGATGGCTTCCAGAAAGACATCTCCGTATTTTTCATCCTTATGCTGTCCTACCCCGGTGACCTGGAGGAATTCCTCATGGGTCCGGGGAAGCCGACGGCACATCTCATGGAGGGTCCGGTCCCCGAACACCACAAAGGGCGGCACCATGGCCTTTTCTGCCAGCTGTTTCCGCAGGGCTTTGAGCCGGCCGAACAGTTCAGCACCCATTTCCTGGGTGAAGCCTTCCGGCAGTTCCAGCTCCGGAAGGACTTTCTTCTTTTTCCGTCCGGGTTTGCCATCAGGCAGGGAGCTCACTTCCTTCCGGAGCAGCACCCGGATGGAGGCATCCTGGAGCTCCCAGATTTTTTTTGCAATCTTCAGCACCGGGTATCTGTCCCGGGTAATCAGCAGATAGCCTTGGTCCAGCAGGTTCTGGATCATTTCTTTGATTTCTTTCAGGGAATACTGGTGGAGGGAACCGAACATCCGCAGCCGGGCAAGGCCCGTTTCCTCCACCCGGGTGGAGCGGCTTCCTGCCAGGGTATTGGCAATCAGGGTGATCCCGTAAGGACGCCGGGCTTCGTGGATGCATTTGACGATTTTCTTGGTTTCTTCCGTCATGTCGATTTCATCGTATTCTCCATTGCAGGTGGAACAGTGATTGCAGCGGGCGGGAGCGGCTTCTCCAAAATAATGGAGAAGGGTCTGGCGCAGACAGCTGGTGGTCTGGCAATAATGTTCCATGGCGTAGAGCTTCCGGAGATTGGCTTCTTCCACTTCTTCCAAGACTTCGCTGGATTCTTTGTGTTCCAGCAGGAAGCGCTGGATGACCACATCCTGGGGAGAAAACAGCAGGATGCATTGGGATGGTTCTCCGTCACGGCCGGCCCGTCCGGCTTCCTGATAATAGTTTTCCAGGCAGGAGGGCATGTTGTAGTGGAGCACATAGCGGACGTTGGATTTGTCGATCCCCATGCCGAAGGCGTTGGTGGCGATGATGACCTGGGCCCGGTCGTACTGGAAATCCTCCTGGGCTTTCTGCCGTTCTTCCTGGCTCATGCCAGCATGATACCGGGCTGCAGGGATCCCTTTGCCACGCAGGCTGTCATATAGGCTGTCTACATTTTTCCGAGTAGAACAGTAGATGATGCCGCTGTCCTCCGGATGGTCCTTCAGATACCGGAAGACCCAGGCATCCTTATCCTGAGAATGTTCCACGCCGAAATACAGATTGGCCCGGTCGAATCCAGTGACAAGGATCCGGGGATGATGCAGCTCCAGGCTTTGCAGGATGTCATCCCGTACCTGTTCCGTAGCAGTGGCTGTAAAAGCGCCTACCACGGGGCGCTCCGGAAGGAATTCCAGGAAATCCAGGATCCGGGTGTAACTGGGACGGAAGTCCTGCCCCCACTGAGAGATGCAATGGGCTTCGTCCACGGCCACCATGGAGATATCCGCCTCTTTGGCAAAATCCCGGAACAGCTCGGTTTCCAATCGCTCAGGTGCTACATAGATCATCTTATAGGCTCCGGCACGGGCTTGTTCCAGGGTGGTATAGAATTCCCGGCCGGAAAGAGCGCTGTTGATGTAGGCTGCTTTGATCCCAGCCGTTTCCAGTGCCTGGACCTGATCCTGCATCAGAGAGATCAGCGGCGAGATGACCAGGGTGATCCCAGGAAAAAGCAGGGCCGGGACCTGGTAGCAGAGAGATTTGCCGGCCCCGGTGGGCATGATCCCCAGTACATCCCGGCCCTGGAGCAGGGCATCGATCAGGACCTCCTGTCCCGGACGGAAAGAAGTGTATCCAAAATACTTTTTTAGGACTGCAATCTTGTCCATACAGGAAAATACCTCCTTTGGAAAGAAAATCAAACTGCTGTTTGTTCCAATCATAACGAAATTCCACAAAAAATGCAAGGAAAGCCGCACTTGATTAATTGTATACAAAATACAAAAAAATAAACAGTTATTTCTGAATCGTGCTATAATGCAATCGTAAGGGTTTTGTAAGGGTTCAATAGATACAATTTTAGGAGGCGTTACAAATGAGTCTGTTTGAAATGGCAAAAATCCCTATGGAAAAAGCAAGCAAACTGATTAATCTGGATCCCAACGCTGAGGCTGTTATCTCCCAACCTGAACGTACTCTGGAAGTCAGCATCCCTGTAAAGATGGATGACGGCCATGTAGAAGTATTCACCGGCTACCGTTCCCAGAACAGCACGGTACTGGGGCCTGTGAAGGGCGGCGTGCGGTATCATCAGAACGTTTCCATGGACGAAGTAAAGACCCTGGGTTTCTGGATGACCACGAAATGCGCCATCGCTGGACTGCCTTACGGCGGCGGCAAGGGCGGCATCATCGTAGATCCTCGGAAAGTCTCCAAGGGTGAACTGGAAAGAATCACTCGTGGTTACATTGACCGGATTGCTCCGATCATTGGGGAAAAGAAAGACATCCCTGCTCCGGACGTGAACACCAATGCCCAGATCATGGCTTGGATGCTGGACGAATTCTCCAAGATCAACTGCCAGTATACTCCTGGTTTCATCACCGGAAAAGCCGTCAGCATGGGCGGGTCTCTGGGACGGACTTCTGCAACGGGCCGGGGCGTCGTAACGGCTGCTCTGGAACTGCTGAAGAGAGAAGGCATCAAACCGGAAGATGCTACCCTGGCTATCCAAGGCTTCGGCAACGTAGGTTCCTGGACCGCCAAATGTGCGGCTGACAAAGGCCTGAAGATTGTAGCCCTGAGCGATATCAGCGGCGGTATCTATGATCCCAATGGCTTCGATCCGTATAAAGTGGAAGAATATGCCCAGAACAACGGCGGCGTGATCAAAGGCTATCCTGGCGCAAAAGCCATCAGCAACGAAGAAGTGCTGGAACAGGATGTCACCGTGCTGATCCCTGCTGCTCTGGAACTGCAGATCACTGGCAAGAACGCTGACAAGATCAAAGCAAAGATGATCGTGGAAGCAGCCAACGGTCCGACGGACGCAGATGCAGATGCCATCCTGGAAAAGAGAGGCATCCCTGTGGTTCCCGATGTGCTGGCCAACGGCGGCGGCGTAACCGTATCCTACTTTGAATGGGTACAGAACCTGTACAGATACTTCTGGACGGAAGAAGAAGTCATCGACAGACAGGAACAAATGATGGTCAAGGCCTTCGCGAATGTGTATGATGCAGCCAAGAAATACAACACCACCATGCGGGTAGGTGCTTACATCGTAGCTCTGAATGCGCTGGCAGAACCCCTGAAACTGAGAGGCATTATCTAATAGAACCCTACAAACGGAACCTGTGCCCAGACGGCACAGCAGAAACCCCGGACATGGACTGTCCGGGGTTTTCTGTATGGGATAAGGCGCAGCAGGAGATGGGGCAGGATCAAATCAGGGCTTTCCGCCAGATTCCCTGATGCCAGCGCCAGAAGAACACCAGACCGCGGCCGCATTCATCCATAGCCATGGCAATCCAGATGCCCACTAGGCCCCAAAGCAGATGGACGCCGAAATACCAGCTGCCCAGGACCGAAACGCACCACATGAAAATGATCCCGATAGTAATGGGCGCTTTCACATCTCCAGCTGCATTCAGGGCCATGACCATGCACATATTCACAGCCCGGCCGATTTCCAGGAAGATATCTACGAAAAGGATCATCTTGCCCAGGGCATGGACTTCCGGATCCTCCGTAAAGAGAGAGAAGACAGCATCGCTGTGGGTGTAGACCAGGACGGCCAGGCTGCCGGAAAGGAGCATGGAAATCAGGATGGTGAATTTGACCCGTTTGTCCACCTCTCCGTTATTGTCCGCTCCTTTGAAATAGCTGACCAGGATCTGGGTGGCCATGGCCAGGGCCTGGGAATAGAGGTAGCTGATCATGGCGATGATATAGGCGTAGACTTTGGTGGTGATCACGGCAATGCCGAACAGGTTCACGAAGGTCATGATGGTGGTCTGGGACAGCTGGTAGGAAAAGGTTTCCCCGGCGGAAGGGATGCCCAGGTACAGCAGTTTGCCCAGGGTCTTGCGGGGAAACGGGCGGAGATGGGCGAAAGAAAGTCGCAGGGGGGTCTTTTTGTGGAGAATGTGTACCACCAGCAGCAGTCCCAGGGTCTTAGCTGTATTGGTGGAAATGCATACTCCGGCCACTCCCAGGGAGGGGATGGGCCCCAGGCCGTGGATCAGGATCATGTTTCCCCCGATGTTCAGCAGGTTCATGATGGTGGAGCAGAGCATGGTTTCCCGGAGCAGGCCGAAGCCGCGGAGAAAGGCGATGAAAGCCATATACGCGCTTTGCACGATGACAAAAAGCCCAATCCAGCGCAAGTACAGCTGGGCCTCAGTCCAAATCTCTCCCGGGACACCTAAGATCCCTAGGAAGAGGCCAGGAAAACAGAACAGTACCAGGCTGATCAAGGCTCCCAGGCCAAGATTCAGGCCCAGGGAAACAGAACAGACCTGGCTGGCTTTTCCCATATCTCCCGCACCTCGGTAATGGGCAATCAGGATGGTGGCCGCCTGGGAAAGGACGGACAGGGTCAGGATGATCATATTCACGATCATATTGTCGTTTCCCACAGCTGCCACCGCATCTTGGGAATAATGGCTGAGCATGAACTGGTCCATGTTGGGGACCATCATCTGGAGACCGATTTCGATAAAGATTGGAAGAGACATGGCGAAAACCGACCATCTGCTTTTATATTCCTGCATCACAAAACAGTACCTCCCTGTGAATTTGCCATAGGATTTTTTATTTCTTTATGCTAACATAGGGGCATGGTCATTACAAGAGAGAAAGAAAAAGTCGGGAAATGTGGAATTTTTAGAAAAATTCATTTATAATGGATAGCAGTCAACGGAAGATGTATACGTCAGGGGGGTTGCATATGGAAAACAAAGAACGCAGAGATACGATCCTAAAAATGCTGCAGCAAGCGTCCAAACCGGTTACGGGAACGGAGATGGCCAGGGTCTGTCAGGTCAGCCGACAGATCATCGTAGGAGATATCGCACTGCTGCGGGCCAGCGGGACGCCGGTCATATCCACACCCCGGGGCTACCAGCTCCACGCTTTCCATAAACACGGATGTCAGGAATCTTTCCTGTGCAAACATGGTCCAGAGCTGGTGGAGGCGGAGCTCGATGCCATTGTGGACAACGGGGGGATTGTCCACAATGTGGTGGTGGAACATGAGGTATATGGTTTCATGGAGGGAGAACTGAATCTGAAATCCCGGCGGGATGTGCAGCTCTATATCCAGCGGATGAAGAAGACGAAGGCGCCTCTTTTGTCCAGCATGTCCAATGGGGTCCACACCCATCTGGTGGAAACCGAAACAGAAGAAGAGATGGAAGCCATCCACAAGGCCCTGGAAAAGCTGGGGGTACTGGTGGGATGAAAGAAGGGGCTGTGAAAAAATGATTTCTCATTTTTTCACAGCCCCTATCTTAAGGCTCCCGACTTCAGGCTTCCGACTTCTGACTGTCAGCTGCTGCCTTTTCCACCGCCGCCGGCAGGGTCACTTCTTTGCCTTGCTGGTAGTCGAACTGGAAGGCGAACACCAGGGTGGAACTGCCCAGCAGACTGGTGAACATCTGCTGCTGTTCCGGCGTGATCTTCTTGGCCTTGGCAGCAGCATCCAGGAAGTAGCCGCCGGTGGTCTGGAGCACTGGAGTCAGATCCATGCCCAGTCGTTTCACCCGGTAGGTCTTTTTATCCAATACCACCGTGTAGGGGACGTCCTTCACCTGGGCCACCAGGGCTTGGATCCGTTCGGCATCCTTCTGCTTTTTGAATTCCGGATCCTGGGCCATTTTGTTGGCCAGCTTCTGGCCATCCAGGGTGATTTCCAGGGTCTTTTCCCGGCTGGTGTCCTTGGCCACCTTAGCGGAAGACAGGTACGTCAGCAGTTCCTTTTCAGCTTTTTTGCTGTCCGGGTTGGGCAGCAGAGGCAGGGTGTAGGGACGGACTGCCTTGGCCCAGCCTTTGCCGCTGTTGACGTACTGGGTCAGCTGGCCCTTTTCTGCAAAGAAATAAGCATCGATGGGCTGGCTCATGGTCTGCTGGCCGGTGAGCAGAGTCAGTTCTCCGGACCCATGGAGATCGCCGCTGAGTTTTTCCATCCGGGTGGATTTTTTGTCCGTTTCTTCCACCGCATTTCCGGTGAGGATCAGGTTCCCTACCCCGATGGGGCTGAACAGGGTGCCCTTCATCTCATATTGGACATATTTTTCTTTGGCCATGATGCTCTGAGAGCGGACCATATCCTTCACCACGGCTTTGTCCACCGGGGCAGCCGCCTGGACCAGAGAACCGGCGGACAGGACCAGCAGCAGGGAGAGACCAGCCGCACGGATTTTTGCTAACAATGCCATAAAAATTGCCTCCTTTTCAGATCAACATCTGTTTGTTCCCTATCCTATCTTCTTAGCATGTCACATTCAGAGAAGATTGTCAAAGGAAAAAGTTTTGAACTTTTCGGGAAGAAAGGCGCCAAGGAACAATAGGTATGGTATCATGACAGCAGAACAGATCAGTAAAGGAGAGGATATCATGAACAATGAAGTACTGGAAGCCATGCAGCTGCGCCGGAGCATCCGCAGCTTCAAACCGGATCCGGTGCCGGAAGCGGACCTGAAGGAAATCATCAAGGCTGGGCTCTATGCCCCCAGCGGAAAAGGCACTCAGGATACCATCATCTTGGCCATCACCAATCCGGCCATGGTGAAGCGGCTGAGCAAGCTGAACTGTGAAATCGGAGGCTGGGATCCGGATTTCGATCCTTTCTATGGAGCACCGGCGGTGCTCATCGTCCTGGCAGATAAGACCAGACCTACAGCGGTGTACGATGGTTCTTTGGTCATGGGGAACCTGATGCTGGCAGCCCATTCCCTGGGGCTGGGCAGCTGCTGGATCCACCGGGCCAAGGAAGAATTCGAACGGCCGGAAGGCAAGGCTCTGCTGAAGACTCTGGGTGTCACTGGCGAGTACGAAGGCATTGGCCACTGCGTGGTGGGATATGTGGAAGGAGATATCCCCATCGCTCCCCTGCGGAAGGAACATCGGGTGTATTGGATGAAGTAAGGAAGTGGCTGTTGCGCGTTTTGTGCAACAGCCACTTCCTTTTAAAATATCTCTGATTCTGCCGTCCGCTGGTAATTCTTTTCCAACATGGCTTTGTGGGACAGGAAACGGGGATCATCGAAATACTTGGCTCCTTTGGGGCAATATTTGATGCAGGCCTGGCATTTGATGCAGATGCCGGGGACTTCATCGGTATTTTTCGGATCGATGGACCCCATAGGACATACGGCGGCGCATTTTCCGCAATGGTCGCATTTGTCCAGGTCCGTTTGAGGCTTGGCTTTCAGGAACTTGGCAGGCTGCCCGTCTTCCCCCAGGGGGATGTAGTAGGGAGCCACGGGAGCATCCCCGTTGATACTCACTCTTTCCAGAGGCTCTCCGCTCCGGAGCCGTTCTTCCACCCGGTCCAGCAGCTGCTGGAATTTTTCTTTATCCGCTTGGGTGGGATGTTCCTTCCCGATGGCGGCAAAGGCATGGGGCGCGGCAAAGGCACCGGCGGCAAACACCCGGAAGTCCTTTTTTTCCAGTTCATCCCGGAGTTCAGTGAGAGAGCTGTCATAATTCCGGTTGCCAAAAGTGACCAGCGCTACGGCCGGGGTCCGCTCCTTGGAATCCCCGGAAAACAGCTTCTGTACGAAAGGCAGGGCCTTGTTGGGAATACGTCCTGCATAGGTGGGCATACCAAAAATCACCAGGGTGTTGGGCCCGAAAAACTGCAGGGCATCCTGGTCCTGGGGCAGCGTGAAAGAATGGAAAGACTGGGTCACGCCTTCTTGCTCGAAGCGTTGGGCCAACTGTTGGCTGAAAGAACGGACCAGTTTTTCGGTCTGGCCGGTGGGACTGAATGAAATGGCAGCGATATGACTGATCAATGCAAAGACCTCCCCTTAGAAACCTGAACTTTCTGTATCCTTTCTTCCATCATAACTTATTTTTTGAAAGAAAGCCAGTCCAAAGAGGGAGATTGCGTCAAGAATGGGCCCTAGAATGGGAAAAATTTGCGCCCTGTCCGGGAAATGTCCTATAATAAAACCATCAACGATAGAAACAGGGGGGGATACCCATGCAAGATATGATCATCCGGGAAGCTGTCTGCAGCGATGCGGCTGCCATCCGCGCCATCTATGCGCCCTATGTGGAATCCACGGTGATTACCTTTGAATACCAGGTTCCCAGTGTAGAAGAATTTTGTCGGCGCATTTCCCATACGAAGGAACGCTATCCTTATTTTGTGGCGTTACAGGATGGCCGCGTCCTTGGCTATGCGTATGCAGGACCTTTTGTGGGGCGGCCGGCGTATGACTGGTCGGCAGAACTGAGCATCTATGTGGACCGTACCCTGCGGAAAAAGGGTGTGGGGAAACAGCTTTATCATGCACTGCTGGAAGCGCTCCGGACAATGGGCATCTTGGATGTGTATGCCTGTATCGGCTACCCGGAACAGCCGGACGAATACCTGGATTTCAACAGCGCTCAGTTCCACGCCCATTTGGGATTTGAACCGGTGGGCATCTTCAAGAACTGTGGGTATAAGTTCAATCGCTGGTACCATATGATCTGGATGGGAAAGAACCTGGCCCCTCACGGAAAGGATCAGCCGGCCATCCGGCCGTATCCGGAAGTACGGAAAGAAAAGTAGAGGAGGGGACGGTATGGAACAGCAAGTGGTGCTGGTAACGGGAGCCAGCAGCGGAATCGGCCGGGAGACGGCCATCCTTCTGGCCAAAACCGGCCACGTAGTCTATGGAGCTGCCCGTCGGCTGGAAAAGCTCCAGGAGTTATCTAAATATGGAGTGATTCCTCTCGTGTTGGATGTAACCAAGGAATATTCCTGTCAGAATGCCCTGCAGCAGATCCTGAACCAGCAGGGGACACTGGATATCCTGATTAACAATGCGGGGTACGGATCCTATGGAGCGGTGGAAGATGTCCCTCTTACAGAAGCCCAGCGGCAGCTGGATGTGAATGTATTTGGAGCCATCCGGCTGACCCAGATGGTGCTTCCTCTTTTCCGCAGGCAGCACCGGGGCCGGGTGATCATGATCTCTTCCATTGCAGGCAGGCTGACCGGACCTTTCGGAGGCTGGTACCATGCCAGCAAATATGCGCTGGAAGCCTTGAGCGACGCCCTGCGGATGGAAACGGCCGGCCAAGGCATCTGGGTGAGCATCGTGGAACCGGGTCTGGTCCGGACACCCTGGGGCCATATCGCAGCGGATCATCTGGCGGCTTCTGCCCGGCGGGGACCCTATGCCAGACTGGCGGAACAGGCTGCCCGGGGGATCCACCGGCTCTATGACAAAAAATGGCTTACCAGTCCGGCAGATGTGGCCAAGACCATCTTCCTGACGGTGAATGCAGCCCAGCCCCAGGCCCGCTATCTGTGCGGCAAGGATGCCTACCTGCTGTTGGCACTCCATACCCTTCTGCCCACAGGGCTCTATGATCTGGCAGCCCGGTGGGTGATGAAAAAATTGGTTTAGGAGGCGGTGACATGGATATCCTGCGCTTGGGGAATCTGCAGCTTTCCCTGCTCCTGCTGCTCCTGACAGGGCTTTTCCTGCGGAAAAAGAATATCGTGGATGAACCGGGGAAACGCTGTCTCACAGACGTCTGCGTCAATGTGATCATTCCCTGCAACATCCTCAAATCTTGTCTGATGCCTTTTGAAGGGAATATCTTCCTGACCTGCGGACGGATCTTGGCGGCGGGGGCCATGCTCCAGGTGATCTTTATGGGCATGAACCATTTTCTCTTCAACCGGTATCCGGATACCCAGAAAAAAGTGCTCCAGTATGGAACGCTGGTATCCAACAGCGGATTTTTGGGGTATCCAGTGGCAGAGGGCGTCTATGGCGATCTGGGACTCTTTTATGCTTCTGTGTTCCTGATCCCGCTGCGGATGGTCATGTGGTCGGTGGGGACCAGCTATTTCATGGCCCGGCAGGAAAGCCGGAAGGAAGTGCTGAAAAAGGTCCTGACCCACCCCTGCCTGATTGCCGTGTACATCGGGATCTTGCTGATCCTGACCCAGTGGCGTCCCCCGGCTTTCATCGACATGACCATCCGGTACATCGGCAGCTGCAATGCAGCCATTACCATGTTTATCGTAGGGACCATCCTGGCAGATGTGCCGCTTTGGACCATTTTCAACCGGGACAGCATCCTGTACAGCATCCTGCGCCTGCTCCTGCTGCCGGCGCTGGCCTGGGGCGTCAGTGCCGTCTTGGGGCTGGATGCGGTGGCCACCGGGATCGCTGTATTGATGACAGGGATGCCGGCAGGAGCCACCACGGCCATCTTTGCCGCCCGGTACGGCAGTGATGCTCCTTTTGCCACCAAGCTGACGGTCCTGTCCACCCTGCTCAGCATGTTCACCATCCTGTTCTGGTGCGCCGTGCTGCCAGAACCGTGAAAGGGGGCTGTTGCATGCGCAACAGCCTCTTTTTGAGGTCTCGGGTCTCGAGTCGTGAGTCTCGAGCCGTTGGATAGAACCTGTCCCCATGGCCAGGTTCTTTTGAAGGTGTAGAACCAGTATCGTGCTGGATATAGAAACGAATATCTTATCGTTAGCAGATTAGGGTTTGTACATTCAAAAAATTTGCTTGCAAATTTCTCATTCGGCTCGAGACCCGAGACCGAGCCGCTATGCGGCTCATGAGACCGGGGGTGTTGCACGTTGCGTGCAACACCCCCTCTTGTCTTACAGGCTCTCCAAAAATTCTCCTACAGCTCGGGCATATCCTCTGGGATTGTCCATGATTTCATTGGCGTGGCCGGAGCCTTCGAAATAGATCAGTTTCTTGTTGGCACTGGTGCAGCGGTTCAGGAGGTTTTCTGCAATGTGGGGCGGAATCAGCCGGTCCACATCTCCATGGAGGAACAGGACCGGTGTGGTCATCCGCTGGACACAGGAAGCCGGATCCACATCCCGGAGGGTCTTCCGGGTATGATAGTACAAAGAAGCTTGGAAGAAGGGGTCCAGGACTTCCATCCCCAGCAGCAGCCGCTGGTCATCCGTATAATTCATGAGCTTTTCCTGTCCCAGTTCCAACACATTGCCATAGGAACTGTCCGCTACATAGAATTTCATTTCCCGGCCCTGGGGGCTCCCCGCGTAGATCAAGCTCATGGCGGCGCCTAAAGAGATCCCGTGGAAACCGATGGACGCCTTGGGGTCTTTCTGACGGAGCAGGGCTACCCAGCTGTCCATATCTTCCACATCGTGGATGCCCCAGTCATTGGTGCTGCCGCTGCTTTCCCCGTGGCCCCGGATATCCGGCATCAGTACATTATAGCCTTTCTCCAGATAGACCCGGGCATAAGGGACGCACATGGTCCGGTTCTGATACAGCCCATGGAGTAGGATGACGGTATCATGGCCTCCTGCTGGATTTTCGATATAAGTGCCCTGGAGCCGTGTCCCGTCTTTGGAATGGACCTGTACCCGCTCCCAGCCGTATTTCCGTTCCAGGCCATGGATGGTATCCAGATCGTTCCGATGATTTTCGATGGCCAGCAGTTTGTCCCAGGGCTGGGTGAACAATTGCTGGTAAGCCGTATTCCCAGCATAGACACCTGCTCCAAAAAGCAGCAGCAGGGTCAGGAGAACCAAGTATTTGATGAAGTTCCAAAGGAATCGCATTCCTTTTTCCTGCCTTTCTTTGATGCATACAATACTGAGTATACATCATAAGACGAAGTTGAAGAAAAAGTGGGGCAGAAAAGAGAAAAAAAGATGAACAAAGGGGGATTCATTGCTACTGGAGAATGCCGTAATAGAATACAGCTTTTTTCATTGCGGAATTCCATGGTATACTAAGCAAAGGATAAAAGCAGGGAGGGAGAATAGCGATGGAGGTGATTTTTGATATCGCATTACTTTTGAGTGAAGGAGGATTTGTACGACAAGTAGAATTTGGCAGTAAATTAGGAGAAAATTCGGAAATCAGAATGGTTTGCAGAAATTTAATCGGTCAGAAACTTTCTGAAGTGAGCAGTATGGTATTCCGACCAGAAGCGGGAGAAGTCCAGTGGCTTGAAAGACGCTTTTCGTATATATCTTTTCAAGTATTTTACGGAATCTGTTTATTGCTTCGGCAAGAGTCGGTCCGGGAAAAACTCATGGAAGCAGTTCTTGATCAATCTCCCAATGTGATTCAGCTATATGCCCAAGATGGAACCATTCAATTTTTCAATAAAGCAAGCAAGCATCTTCTGGGAATCTCTCTTAAGGAATCTGTCGAAGGACAAAATTTGTTGGATATTTTTCATGTTGACCCAAATTATAGTGCTATTTTAACAGTCCTTAGGAATCTGAGTAACGTCCATCATCGATATGATCGGTACAAATCGACAACGGGCAAGGATCTGATGACAGTGACAGAAGGATATCCTGTATTCCGAGAAGATGGGTCTATTCTAGGAGCTGTTTCTGTTGAGCAGGATATGAACGCAGTCAAATCTCAGATTTCTGAATTGAAGCAAATAGAAGAAATCCTGACTCGGCATATGACGGAACGATTTGCGGTGAGCAAGGAAGTCCACTACACATTCGATGATTTGATTGGTTCTTCAGGAGCTTTGCAAAATACCATCCAGTTAGCAAAGCGGATGGCAGAACGGGATATCAATATTTTAATACAAGGAGAAACGGGCAGCGGGAAGGAGATATTTGCACAGAGCATCCATCAATACAGCTCTCGACGCCGAGAAAAATTCATTGCTGTCAACTGTGCAGCTTTTCCAGAATCTTTAATAGAGAGTATGCTTTTCGGGACAGTGAAGGGGGCTTTTACTGGAAGTTCGGATCAAATCGGACTGATTGAAGCAGCAAATCATGGAACACTTTTTTTGGATGAAGTCAATTCAATGAGCTCTGCTATGCAGGCGAAATTGCTCAGAGTTCTGCAGGAGCATACTCTGCAGCGCATTGGCAGTACAAAGTATATTCCTGTTGATGTCCGGGTCATTTCTTCAACCAATGAGGACGCATATGTAATGAGCCAGAATGGAAAGATGCGGCAGGATTTGTTCTTTCGCCTGGCTTCTGTTATTATTGAAATCCCCCCTTTGCGGAATCGACTGGAGGATCTGCCCGAGCTTGTCCATTTCTTTATTGATAATTATCCTCAGTATGCTGGAATGCCTATTCGGAAAATTACGCCCGGATTTTGGCAACGGCTTAGAGAGCATCAGTGGCCCGGGAATGTACGGGAACTTTTCCACATTCTGGGCTATGCAATGAGTCTTTCTAAAGATGGGACCCTTGATGAGAGTGATTTTCCTTATTACTTCCTTCGTCATGCTAAAAAAGATTCCGTGTTGCAACAACATCCCCAACCTCTTGTTACGGAGGTTCCTAATAAAAATGAAAAGGGGCTGACAGAACTTGTCAATGAATATGAAAAAAGTATCCTTTGGGAAACGTACCAGGCTTGTGGGAAAAATGTGACAAAGGCAGCAGCTAAATTGCATTTGTCACGGCAGAATTTTCAATATCATTTACGAAAGTTTGGAATTAAGGAAGAAAAAGAATAAAAAATCTGGCGCCAGAGATTTTGGCAGCCAGATTTTTTTGCTATAAGGCATTCTCTAAAATGGTGATGGGCAACTGCTTTTTTCATAATAAAGGACTTTGAAATGACATTATTTGTAGATTTCTGGTATAAACCAGAAAATAAAAGATATATTTTTTAACTCTGAAACACATTTCATGATTTTGGCAAGGTATTTGCAATAAATTTATAAAGATAGACTTTCATAGATGATTTGATAAGAGAAAGGAATAAGAAGATGAAAATCATTATACTGGATGGAAAGAATACATTGGAAGATGTAGTTTCTGTGGCAAGATATCACAGTCAAGTTGCATTTTCAGATGAATATATCCAACGAGTTCAAAAATGCCGAGATTTTGTAGATGAATTCAGCAAAGGAGGAATTCCAATTTATGGTGTGACGACAGGATTGGGCGACAATTGGAGAAAATTCATTCCGGAAGAAGACCGGATCCATATCCAGAGGAATCATATCCTTGCCCATACCTGTGCTGTGGGAGAGCCAATCAATGAAGAATGTACCAGAGCTATGATGTTTGTAATGCTGTTGCATTTTGGATCTGGACATACGGGAATCAGATTGGAAACACTGGAACTTTTAAAAGAAATGTTAAATCGGAACGTTGTTCCAAGAGTTCCAGGACATGGCTCCGTTGGATATATTTCTCTTGAAGCCCACATTGGTATGGTCCTTATTGGGGAAGGAAAAGCTTGGTACAAGGGAAAACTGTTAAGTGGGGAAGAAGCCTTGTTTCAGGCTGGACTTGAGCCAATTGTTCTTTCTTCCAAAGAGGGATTGACTATTGTTTCTGGAACGACTTCTGTAACTGCTTTTGCTGCACTTGCACTGTATGATGCAGTAACTCTGGCGTTGACAGCAGATATCAGCGGTGCCTTTAGCCTGGAAGTGCTCAAAGGGACTTTGATGGCTATGGATGACCGTATTATGGAAGCGCGGCCACATGTGGATCAAGTCAGGACTGCCAGTAACGTGCGGGCCATTTTGCAGGACAGTGAGATTGTAGAAAAATATCGTGGCCATCGTGTGCAGGATGCATTGTCCATCCGTTGTATTCCCCAACTGCATGGGGCCGTAAAAAAAGCGGTCAAAGATGGATTGCAGTCTTTGGCCATTGAATTGAATTCTTCGGTGGATAATCCTTTGATTTTTGAAGAAAATAACGGGAAAGCTGTTGCTTTGATGGGTTGTAATGCAGATGGTTCTTATCTGGGAATGGCATCTGATTTCCTTGCAATCGCAATGACCGATTTATGTAAAATGACTGCAAGCCGTATCGATAGGCTATTGAATCGTCTTGTCAGTGAACTTCCTGCTTTCTTAAACAAGAATGCGGAATATAATGATGGCCTTATGATGATCCAATATACTGCTGCAGGTCTGCTGGGAGAAATGAGAATCCTTTCTCATCCAGCTGTGGTGGATAATTTAACTACATGTGCGAACCAAGAAGATTATATCAGTATGGGATATAATGCAGCAAAAAAAGCGTACGATTTAATACAAATGGGGAGCTATATCATTGCCATTGAATTGATCTGTGATGGGCAGGCACTTGATTGCTATGACATGCTTGCTCCATCTTCTGCTACAGGGAAGGTATATCAGCTTTTACGACAAGTTGTTCCTGTCTTGGAAACAGATGCTCCGCTTACTCCCTTGATTGAAAGTGTGTCTGCTCAAATCAAAGAGAGAAAATATATAGATGTGGTGGAAACCGTCGTAGGTAAACTGCAATTTTAGAAAAGGAAGTGAAGGGTATGTTAACGTTTCTTGACAATCTTACCGTTCTGTTGTGTGTCATCGGCATATTCCTAGTAGGAAAACATTTTAGCAAAACTTCTCGGAATATGGATAGTTTCTATCAAGCAAATAAGTCGATTCCCTGGTCTCTGGCAGTCGGGACGCTTGTAGCATCCTGGTACGGAGGGGCTGGTGTCATTGGGACCATTGGCTATGCAACGACGATGGGTGTCTCAGCTTTCTTTATTTGGTCCATTTGTGCTCATCTGGTCCGCTTTCCTCTGGCACTTTGGGTAGCACCTCGTATTTCCGTAAAAGTGAATACGACAATGACGGAACTGATCAATCGATATTATGGAAGAACCGCTTCTTTGATTGGAGCTGTTATCCTCGTTGTATCATGTCTTTCTATTGCAGAAATCGCAGCGACTGGCTATGTGGGCGTGGCTGCCTGGAATGCAAATAAATTTTTGGTTGCAGCTGCTGTGGTTATTATTTCCACTGGTATCACTTGTTTAGGCGGACTTATGGGTGTAGCTGCAACGGATATGATTTTCTTTTTTCTGATGATTACATCTGTCTGCGCCGCTTTTCCCCAAGTTTACTTTGGAGTAGGAGGATTTGCAGGTATCAACCAGGTATTAAGCCAAGTTGCTCCTCAAATGTTGACCCCATTGGGCGGGACTCCAGTTGGACGGGCTATCTGCCTTGTCGTATTGTGTATCAATGTATATAAGGATCCATCTTTTTATCAGCGCTTTACCGCAGCTAATTCACCTCGTACGGGAAAACGGGCTATGCTGATGTGTTTCTCCATCTGGCTTTCTTTCGACATGGTTCTGATCACTACGGCAATGCTTATCCGTACGATCCATCCTGGACTGGAAATCCAGCCGGAAGTCGCCTATGTGCAGCTGGTCCTTTCTAATTTACCGGTTGTGCTAAGAGGCCTTTTTGTTTTCGGAATCATGGGTGCCATTATTTCTACAATCGATTCGTATTTCTTGATTGGAGGAGAAATTGTATCCCGGGACATCATCAATGTCTATCGTAAACATCCTCTGTCGGACAGACAAAGTATCAACATTACAAGAATCAGCTGTATTATATTCGGTATCATCGGACTCGGAACGGCGTTCAGCTTTCCCCTTGTGTATGATGCATTCCTTTTCATCAACAGTTTGTCTATGTGTGGCCTTTTTGTTCCGGTATTGGGTGCAATCCTTTCAGATTCCAGAAAAACAGATGTGGGTGGCTTGTCCAGCATGATTTTTGGCTCTCTATCTTGGATTTACTTTAATTATTATCCGATTTCCATTGATATCCTGGGAGGAAAGGTGGATGCTCTCCTCATTGCCTTGCCTATTTCTTTTATCACCTATGTGATTGGCAACCGATTTGGAAAAGTATATTGTGATGACTCTGTTGGTTCCTCTGGAGAACAGCAGATTGAGCCGGTGGAATGGTTCGGTGTAGATGGAGCTTTGGTCGCTCTCTATGCTGTTTTGGCGATCATCTTCGGTTATGGCATGGTCCATCAGGTCGATGCTCTTGTAGGTATTTTGGCACCGGGCATTGCCATGCTGATCACATTTGGTGTATTCGCCCGCTACTGGTTTGAAGTACGGGAATTCAGCAAAAGAAAAGCCTGAGGAGAGAAAATTCCTAACAGGGGGAGATATATGAAAATACAAGTGGTACCCAAGACGATGAACGAAGAAGAAGCTATGGAAGTGGCCGAGAAAAGAGGCAATTTCCTGGGGCGCCTTCTTCTGGGGAAAAAGAAAATAAACTTGAAATTGATGTATATCGAAAGTAAGGAAATTACTTTTGAAATGACATATATGGACACTTTTCTACGGAAAATCTTTACCCAAAAGGAATCTCTTCCCCGGAAACAGAAAATCCTCATGCTGGCAGAAGGAACCAGAGGAACGCCAGCTTATTTAGAAAAACCAATAAAGACGCAATCTCTGCAAATTACAGATCCGGCACAGGTGCAAACGACAGAAATTCCCCAGGACAAGCTGATTGAAAATGCCAAAAGATTGGCTGGACGGATGATCAGACGACAAATTGGAAGTTATGTCACCTTGGAGGTTTTACAGCTGCGTTCCATCTATCGTCCCTATTACATTGCTTTTTATGGAGAACTTGTAGAAAATACAAAAGTCCGCTACATAGCAATCCCGGCCGATGGAAATATCATCGAAAGGACTTTTTAATTTAATAAGTATTTATTTACAGGTTCAGGAAGGAAAGGATGAAGATTTATGGCAATACCTATTGGAGTTGATAAAATTAAAAATGTAACGATTGTGGGAATTGGAACGCAAGGTTCCATGATTGCTTTTCGGAATGCTTTGTATGGAAAACAAGTTACGGGCTACAGTCGGACCGAAAAATCTATTTTGACTTGTCAGGCAAAGGTGGAGAAATGGCTGACTTACTTTATCCAGGAAGGCAGACTGAATGCAGAAGAAGCCAATGGGGTAAAGAACCGTATCCGTTATGCAAGGAGTCTGGAAGAAGCCTGTCAGGATGCAGAACTTGTTGTGGAGAATGTCCCTGAAAAATTAGCTTTGAAACAAGATATATTTGAACAGCTGGATAAAATTTGTCCACCTGGATGTTTGCTCAATTCCAATACTTCATCATTGCTTATGAGTGATATTTATGCACGTGTTTCTCCGGAACGCAGGAAGTGTACCTTTTCCGTTGATCATGATGATCCGATCCGCAATAATTATCTTGAAATGATGTGGAATGCCAGCACTTCAGAAAAAACAAAGAAAGCGGCTATAGCCCATTATCACACATTGGGGTTCGAACCAGTTATTACTGAAAAAGAAATTAAAGGCTATTCAATCAATCGTGTATGGCGTGCTGTCAAACGGGAATGTCTCCATCTTTGGGCTGATGGATATGTGGATCCAGCAGAGTTTGATCGTGGCTGGAAAATGGAATGGAATACCAATATCGGCCCATTCCAGCTTATGGACCTTATTGGACTCGATACAATCTATAATATCGAAATATCGTATTATGAGGCAAGTGGAGAAGAACGGGATAAACCTCCCGCAAAACTAAAAGAAATGATTGAGCGAGGCCAATTGGGCATGAAATCGGGAAGAGGGTTTTACTCTGGATATGATAAGGAAGCGGGGAACCTTTCTGTGGATAAGCATAATTGAACAGGGAGGTTGGAGGAATGATCCTGTCCGATGAGCAGCAAAAAATGCTGGATGGTGTTTACGGTAAGGGCGTAGCCCTTGCCATGGAAATCCAGGTCGGAATTGCTAAATGCTTTGATGCACCTCGTATGGTCCCTATCCAAAAAGCACATGTTTCACTGAGTGCACAGGAGGCGGATTTATGGTTTGCCAGCCGTCTTTTGTCGGCCGGAGCAGTCTGCAGGCTCTCTCCAACGGTCAATCCAGGATACTCTGTGGGCACATTTGCGTCGATCCTATCGGATACAGCAAAGACTCATATGGAACGGGTAGATCAAGTGTATAGAGAACTTGGTGCTACGATGACTTATTGTTGTACTCCTTACCTATACAGCAACAAGCCGAGAAAAAATGAAGTGTGTGCATTCTCTGAAACTAGTGCAACAATTTTCGTGAACGCCGTCCTGGGAGCAAAAACCAATCGAGAAAGTGCTGCCAGTGCTTTATGTGCGGCCATCACTGGATGCGTGCCAGAATATGGGATGCTCTTTGAAAAGAACCGATTTGGGACCGTAGCGGTTGAAGTAGATGCCAGGGTAGAGAAAGAGGGAGATTTTGCTCTGTTAGGAATGCTTGGAAAGAAAATAGGACGAGGAAATCCAGTTTTCTTCGGCTTGCCTCAATTGATTCCTGTGGAAGCACTGATTGCTTTAGGGGCTTCTTTAAATGTTTCTGGCAATTATGATATTTATGCCGTGCCAGGGGTGACTCCTTTGGTGCGAGATGAAAAGGATGCTTTTGGAAATCAAGCTCCGCTACGTACGGTTAGGATAACACAAGGTGATTTGGATGATCTGCGAGCCAAAGAGCATCCAGTATCCGGCCAAAAAATATCTTTCTGCATCTTGGGCTGTCCGCATTATACGTATTCCCAGGTGGAACGGGTAGGTCGTCTGCTTACTAAGCCAGCGGCTGTCCCCATTTATATCCTGACTTCCGTTGAAGTCATTGAACAGGCAGATAAAAATGGCCTGCAGGCCCAGATCCAGCGATTGGGTGGTAAGTTAATTCCTCATACTTGTGTGGATGAAGTCAATTGCTGGCATTTTCTCAAAGGCTTGTTAGGTGTTACAGATTCGCCTAAAGCAGCCTATTATATGACGAGTGCAGGTGTGACACTGACGGTTCAGGATGTGGAACAATGTATTTATGAGGCTATTTTGGGAAAGGTATGTGGATGATGATGAATGTGTTTGCGTGCAGAGAAATAGCCAAAGGTACGGCTGAGGGTGAAATCCTTATTTCCTCAGATCAAATTCTTTTTTATCATGTGCGTCCTGAAGACGGTGTAGTTATGGAACGAGATCACTGTCTTAATGGAATCAGCATCAAAGATAAGATACTGGTATTTCCGGGTGGCAAAGGTAGCTCTGTTGTCCAGATGGACGGGCTCTATCAATTGGAAAAGCATGGAACGGCTCCGCGGGCTTTTATTGTAGAAGAACCGGATACGGTATTGGTTTCCACTGCAATCATCATGGGTGTCCCTATGGTGGATAGGGTGGATCCTTATTTTTACAGAAAAGTGCGAAGGGGAGATACCGTCAGGCTGGATACGACGAGACAAACAATTGAAATAGTGGAAAGGAGTCAGAGAATGGAACCAATTCTTTTAAATGGGCATAATCTTACGCTTCATGATTTGAACCTCATTGCCTATGAAGGATATCCTGTAGCTATTGAACCAGAAGCATGGAACCGGGTAAAACGAGGCCGCGAGACGATGGAACGGTTGGCCCATGATGGGAAGCCAATCTATGGGTATAATCGAGGCGTTGGGTGGAATAAAGACAGAGATGTAAAAGAAAACCTTATCGAAAAAGAAAACAGAAAAGTCATTTATAGTCATGCATTGGGATATCCACCTTACAATACGATAGAAGAAGTACGAGCTATGATGGCCATCCGACTGAATACGCTGCTTATCGGGGCTTCTTGTGCAAGTGACGAACTGGTTGACTTATATAAAGAATTCCTGAACCGTGGAATTACTCCTTGCGTTCCCCGGCGTGGATCAGTTGGGGAAGCTGATATTACGACCATTACCCATATCGGGATGGCTTTTGCAGGAGAAAACCAGGTATACTATAAGGGACAGCAGACAAGCGCCAGAGAGGCCATGGAACAGGAAGGACTGGAACCTTATCATTGGCAGCTGAAAGATGCCCATACGGTTATGCTTTCCAATTCTCAGGGGGAAGGTACAACAGCCATCTTGGTAAAGGAAGTTGAAGATTTACTTTTTATGTCTGATTTGGTTTATTGTCTGGATTATGAAGGGTTGAATGGTAACATCGAGGCCATGCGCCAGGATGTCAATACTCTGAGAGGGCTTCCAGGACAGAAAAAGTGTGCTGCCCGTTGCCGGAAATTTTTGGAAGACAGCTATCTGTATGATAAGGACTCCAAACGAGCGCTTCAGGATTCCCTGAGTTTCCGGGGAGGCTTTACCATTACAGGAACGGTGACAGATGCGTTGGAAGTGGTTAAGAAGTTCCTTGCAATCCAGATTAATTCACCGTCTGATAATCCTTGTATTATCCCGGAAACCCAGGAACTGTATGTAACATCCAACTTTGAAACGACTTCCTTGGCTGTAGCCGTGGAGATGCTTTCTATCGCTTTGGGGCATCTGTCCAGGACGATTAATTACCGCATGATAAAAATGGCAGACCCTGATTTTACAGGTCTAACCCGCTTTTTAGCACCGAGAAATGGAGAATCCTATGGGTATTCCCAGATTCAGGATGCTTTTTCTGCTTTAGATGCGGAAAATCGATTCCTCATAACGCCTTCCTCTGTTGATTTTTTTGCTATCGAAGGCTATATTGAAGATCACGCCAGCAACTTGCCTCTTGTTACAACGAAAGCTCTGCACCTGGTCGATAATCTACGGTATCTTGTGGGCATGGAAGCACTTTATGCAGCACAGGCTGTGGATTTGAGGGGGAATGTGAGGTTGGGCAGATATACACAGAAAGCATACGATACGATTCGCAGTATAATCCCGACACTAGAGGGGTTGCGCCCTATACAGGAAGATATCCAAAAAGCGTATGGACTCATTAAGTCTGGAAAATTACTGGAAAATATGGATGAGAATGATAAGTGACTCTGACTTATTTTGCAATCAAGTCTCCTTTATCATATAAACAAATAATCCGTCAAAACTCTGCCGACATTGAAGAGCTTTGACGGATTGTTTGTTTAAACCATAATATTACGCATATTTCTTCAGTAGTTCCAAAAACTCATCCTCATGATCCGGATACCATTGGGAGAAAGGCTGCTTGGCATCCAGTAGGATCTGGTTCAGATCCAGGAAAAAGCGGGGCAGTCGGGCGGTGGCGATGAGGGCCAGGGGCTCGCTGATCTTTTCTTTTCCGTAGGCATAGTTTCCGCCGGCGTATATCTGGAAGGCACTGGCCCGTTCTCCATTCACTAGGGTGAAAGCGCCCCGGAAACCCAACGCTGCCAGGGACTGGACGGTACAGGTGGAAGGGCAGCCGGAAAAATGGCATTTGGGCAGATACCGGGTATCCACGCCCTGTTCTTTCAGGAATGCTGCAATCCGGGCCAGGGTCCCGTGGGAATCGCACAGTCCCTGCTGGCAAACGGTAGCACCGATGCAGCTGACGGAATGTTCAAAGGCGGTATGAGCTGTGTCTTTTTTTGTCAGGGCTGCGATCTTCCGGGCTTCTTCCGCTGTCAGGTTGATGATGTAGCAAGTTTCGTCCGCGTTCAGCCGCAGCTGGGCTCCTTCCATCTGCGAGGCTTCTTTCAGCAGCTGCTGGAACACCTGGATATCCGGCACACCGCCCAGGGGTTTGTATTCTACATAGTACAGCCCTTCTTGTTTCTGGCTGCGGATCCGGGGATCCGTCAGGACGGAATCGTCTTTTCCAGTTTTGGCCAGGGGCGGGATGGGTTCCAGTTCCAGCCGGGGAATCCCTTCTTCCCGGCAACGGGCTGCTGCGTCCCGGACAGCCTGCCGGAAAGGATCTTCACCCATTTTGGCCAGGATGAACCGGGAACGGGCTGTACCCCGATGCTGATAGTCTCCGTATTTCATGTACACGTCCCGGGCATAGCCCAGGATGTACCAGGACAGGTCCCGGGGATCCACCTGGGTATCGATGAGGACCCCGAACCGGCTGCCGTTGACGCCGAAACCGCCGCCGGCATACACGTCGAAAGTGCCGTCTGGACGGGCTACAAAACCTAGATCTTTGAAGGTGGCATGGCCTTCGTTGTCGATCCCGTTGGGAAAGCTGATCTTGTACTTCCGGGGCAGCTTCAGTTCCGGGATCAGGTTGATGACAAAGCTGGAAGCAGCCCGGATGGCCGGGGTCATGTCAAAGGGTTCGCCTTTTTCCACTCCATGGAGAGGGCTGGCCGTGATGTTCCGGGGATTGTCCCCGCCGGCACCGGCACAGTAGATGCCTTGGTTGAAGCAGTCTTGATAGAGATTCAGGACTGTCTGTTCCCCTAGATGGTGGAGCTGGAGGGCTTCCCCGGTGGTGAAGTGGGCTAGGGTCACCTGGTATTTATCGATAGCCTGGGCCAGGAAAGCCATGTGGGCCTGGCTGATGGCTCCGCCGGAAAAACGGAGCCGGAGCATGCTGCTGTTGGCGCCCCGTTCTCCATAGGAGCCGAATTTCCCGGAAGTCCCCTTGTATTTGCCCGGAGGCAGTTCTTTGGCATAAAAAGCATGGGCCGCTTCCTGGAAAATCGGGAATTGGCCGCGGATTTTTTCTTTGGCAGTTTCAGAAATCTGCAGCAAGGATGGATCACTCCTTCAAAATATGTCCTACTCCTCTTATCTCAAGGTCAGCAGGCAGACTGTTTCCACATGGCTGGTGTGGGGGAACATGTCCACGGGCTGGACTTTCCGGACCACGAAGCCTTTGTCCCGCAAAATAGCCGCATCCCGGGCCAGGGAAGCTGGATTGCAGGAAACGTATACCACCCGCTGGGGACGGACCCTGGCAATGGCGTCCAGTACCCGCTGTTCACAGCCAGCCCGGGGCGGATCCAATACTACCACATCCGGACGGCTGCCCTGGCGGACCAGTTCCGGCATTTCTTTGGCTGCATCTCCGCATAGGAAGTCCACATTGGCCACATGGTTGTCCCGGGCGTTCTGCCGAGCATCCCGGATGGCCGGAGCCACGATTTCGATGCCCAGGGCCCGCTGGGCTTTCTGGGCCAGGAACAGGGTGATGGTGCCGGTACCACAGTAGGCGTCGATGACTTTCTCCTTTCCCGTGAGGGACGCATACTGGAGGGCTGTTTCATAGAGCTTTTCCGCTTGGAGGGTGTTCACCTGGAAAAAAGAATGGGGAGAAATGGCAAAGGTGAATTTGCCCAGACGGTCGTGGATCACACCGGGGCCCCAGATGACTTTGTTCTTCGGGCCCATGATTACATTGGTGTGCCGGGTATTGATGTTCTGGACCAGGGTGGTGAAGCCGGGGATTTCCTGGCGGAGCATGGCGGTCAGGTCCTTCAGATGGGGGACTTGGGGCTCGTTGGTCACCAATACAGCCATCACTTCTCCCGTCTGGACTCCCACTCGGCCCATAATGTGCCGGACGATGCCCCGGCGGGCATCCTCTTCCAGAGCGGGGATCCGGTATTTTTCCATCCAAGACCGGACGGTCTGGACAATCTGATTGTTGGCCTGCTGCTGGATCAGACAGTCCTTCACATCGATGACCCGGTGGGTCCCTTGGGCATAGCAGCCGATGGCCAGGGTATGGTTCCGTTCCTGGGCGGCAGGGACCTGCATCTTATTCCGGTAGTGCCAAGGATCATCTGCCCCCAGGGTATCCTGGACACAGAGTTTGGTGAAATGGCCGATCCGTTCCATGGCGTCCACTACGGTCTGGCGTTTCAGGGCCAGCTGGGCAGGATAGGAAAGGTGCTGGAGCTGGCAGCCGCCGCACTGGGCATAGACGGGACAGGGCGGTTCCACCCGGTCCGGAGAGGGTACCAGCAGCTTCTGCAGCCGGGCCTGGCCATAGCTTTTTTTCAGCAGGGTCACCTGGGCCTGGATCCGTTCTCCCGGCAAAGCACCGGGGACGAAGAAGGTAAAGCCGCTGACTTTGCCCACCCCTTCCCCGGAACTGCCCAGCCCGGTAATGGTCAGTTCGATATTCTCTTTGAGTTGGAATGGTATCTTGTTTTCTTTCATAATACTGTCATTATACCGTTGTCCAAGGATGGACGCAATGTTTCCTGGGGAAAAGTCCCTAAAAGGCAGGAAAGACAGGGAAAAGACAGGAAGTCCTTTATTCTGAGAGATAATCAAATGAATTGACAAAATCACAGGTTTTTACTATTATATAAATAGAAGGACGCTGAGATTGGTTGCAGCGCCCGTTTTTTCAAATACAAGGAAAAAGGGTGTAGCTGGGAGGCGTGATCTTACTGTAAATTGCATGAGGGGGAAAAGTTTATGATGTGGAAAGTAGATGTATCACTGCTGTTCTATGTGGCTCTGGGCGGTGCATTGGGTTCTGTGGGGAGATACCTGGTGGCAGCTGCCCTGAAGGGAGTCTGGGGAAGTGATTTTCCCTGGGAAATGGTCTTTGTGAATACTTTTGGATGCATCCTGGTGGGCTTTTGCGCTGCGTTCCTGTATACCAAGTTGCCCCATCCCAAGTGGGCCATGCTGCTGTACTGGGGATTCATCGGCGGTTTTACGGCGTTTTCTTCTTTCATCAAAGAAGGACTGCACTTCTTTCTCCATGGGGAACATATTACGGGGTTTTTCTATCTGCTGCTCCAGAATACACTGGGCCTATTGGCAGCCAGCCTTGCTTTCTGGGCGGGAAAAACATTTTTTTAAAGGAATGATGTTGGTGTGAAACCTTTTTTTGCAACCCTGCTCCTTGTGGGCCTGGGCGGTTCCGCGGCCATCTGGGCCATGTACCGGACAGGCCTTTCTTTTTTGCGTCCCTTCTGGACCCTGGGGATATTCCTGCTGCTGCCTCTGTGTTTCGTCCTCAGCAATGTGTACCTCCATGCCCTGCCCCGGCCGGCCATCCGTTTTTTGGCCTGGGCCGGCGGGCTCTGGATGGGCTTCCTCTATTATTCCGTGCTGGGACTGATCCTGTTCCTGCCTGCCCTTTTGGCGGGGAAACTAGGCCGCTGGCCGCTGCTGGCGCCCCGGGCAGCGCAGGTCCTTGCTGCCGTCATTGTCTGTTTGGTCTTAGGCGGCTGCTGGCAGGCCCTCCATCCGGTGGTCCGGAAAATGGAGTATGTAACGGATAAACCCATTCCCGGTCCTTACCGGATCGTCTTTGTGTCGGATCTCCATTTCGGCGGTCTTTTTGGGACTTCCTACGGAGAAACCCTGGTCCGGAGGATCAACGGCCTGGAGCCCGACCTGGTCCTTCTGGGAGGGGATATGGTGGACGGGGACCTTCCTTTTGTCCAGCAGGAAGACAGCTTGGCTCCGTTGGCCCGGAACCAGAGCCGGGACGGGGTGTACGCCGTTTACGGCAACCATGACAAAAGGATGGGCACGGAAGCGGTGGAACGGTCCCTTCTGGAATCGGAAGGCATCCGTTTTGCCGTGGATGAGAACAAGGCTGTGAATCCTTGGTTGAATCTGACGGGAATGGATGATTACCTGTTCGGGGATCGGAGAGCATCCTATCATCCGGAACAGGGAAAGTTCAATGTGTTTATGGAACACGAGCCACGGCGGATCCAAGAAGCGGCAGAGCAGGGATATGATTTGTATTTTGCCGGCCACACCCATGCTGGTCAGATGGCTCCCAACCGGCTGATCACCCGGAAAATGTACTTTTTGGATTACGGGTCGGAAATGGTGGAAGGGATGCTGGCCACGGTATCCAGTGGCTATGGCCTCTGGGGCGTCCCTATCCGTACGGGTCCCAGACCGGAGATTGTCGTTGTGGATATCAAAAAAGCAGATTGAGCGGCATGCTCAATCTGCTTTTTTCTTTTGGCCGCTGACAGTTGATCGTTGACTGCTGACTGGCGGTGCTGCTTGGAGCAGCACCGCCCCATACATCTCCGCCTTCTTCTCCAGCTTCATGGGATAGGCCCGGGAGGTGGAAGGCAGACGGGTCAGGAGCAGTTCCTGTCCATCCAGGACAATGGGAAGGGAGGTCCCGGTCCGAGGCAGCTTGGGGGGATCGGTACATTGATGGAGGACGATTTCTGTAGCTTTTTCTCCGGTGGTGATCAGCTGACGGCAGCTGGGGATTTGCTGGAGCATGGCAGCCAGCGGTGCTTCTTCCACCACATGGAGGAATTTGTCCGAGGCATTGCCCTTTTGCCGCTGGGCCCGGAGCACCGTGGGCCCCAGGGCAATCCCGGCTTGGCTTAGGAAGACCTTGATCTTTGCAGCATCAAAAGCCTTGGCTTGTCCTTTCCGGAAATGGTACGGGTCTTTGAAATATACCATTCCCATGATCCGCCATATGTCATTCTGGAAATTGGGGTAATAGAAATCCATAGCCCGTTTTTCTGCTGCGGGAGGAAAAGTCCCCAGGATCAGTACCCGGGCCCCCGCAGGCAGGAAAGGCGGAAAAGGATGCACCTCCACTGGGATCCCCGGCAGGATTTTTCCCGTGAGTTCAGCCTGTTTCATAACGCCAGTCCTCCTTTTCATTCGATTTCATTCAATGCCGACAGGATTGCCGGCTTCCATTGGCCGCTGACCGTTGACCGCTTCTACTCCTCTTTCAGCAGCTTGAAGCTTTCCTTGTGGTATTCCAGGATGCCCTCTTTCTGCATCTTGCTCAGTTCGTTGCTGAGAGCACTCCGGTCCACGCTCAGGTAGTCAGCCATCTGTTGCCGGTTGAAGGGGACGGTGATGATCTTCCGTTTCTGCTGGGCGGCCAGGAAGGAAAGGTAAGAAAGGACCCGTCCCCGGATGGATTTGGAAGAAGTGTGGAGGATCCGCCGGGAAAGAGAAAGATTCTTCCGGGCCAGGATGTGGAGCAGGTTGTCGCTGATCTGCTGGTGCTGGGGACAGCTGCGGGAACAAGTATGGAAGACCTTGGAAAGATCCATCATCAGGACCGTGGTATCTTCCGCTGCCAGTACGTTGATCAGCAGGGGCTCATTTTCCGCACAGGCATAGGCTTCTGCAAACAGTTCTCCGGGACCAATCTGTCCCAGCAGGTTCCGGTTTCCCCACAGATCATCGTTTTCAATGATGACTTTCCCGGAAAGGACCATGCTGACCGTATGGACCACATCTCCTGCATAGTGGATGTAGGAGCCTTTTTGATAAGACCGGACCACACCGCCCAGACAGTGCATCCGGACTTCGATTTCAGCTGGGGGGACATTTTTAAATAAGGCCGTTTTGGCCAGGAATGCAGTATCCATGATTTTCCTCCGTTGTTAAAACAACATTAATGCTGTTCCCAGTATAAGACCAATTTCCTGGAAATGCAAGGGGAGGGAGGGCTTGACGAATGGAATTTTCTGTGCTAAATTGAAAGCAATTTGATAGAGATACCTGCGATGAAAAGAAGAGTACTTTTTGCAGGCCGGCACAGAGAGCTTCCACTGGGGTGAAAGGAAGAGCGGCGGAGAAAGGGAACATGGCCTTGGAGCAGATGATTGAACAGCAGTAGGTCATCCGGGAGTGCCCGTTACAGCACTGGAGCATCCGAATTTTCGCGTGCTCGAGAGGCCTGGTTCGCCAGGCGAAGCCGGGTGGTACCACGATGCTTTCGTCCCTGCAGGGGGCGGGAGCTTTTTTTGTTAGAGAAAATTAAGGAGTGAGCATTATGCCAATTAAAATCGACAGCCATCTTTCTGCCAAGGAAAAACTGCGTGAAGAAAATATCATCACCATCGACAACGACCGGGCCCTGACCCAGGATATCCGTCCTTTGAAAATCTTGATCCTGAACCTGATGCCGTTGAAAAAGCCGACGGAAGTGCAGCTGCTGCGGCTTTTGGGCAATTCCCCCCTGCAGCTGGAAATCGATTTCTGTCGGCCGGTGAGCCGGGTAGGGACCCATACGGACAATTCCTATCTGGAATCCGCTTACCTGGAATTCAGCGATATCCAGGACCGGTATTATGACGGTCTCATCGTAACCGGGGCCCCGGTGGAAAAACTGGAATTCGAGGATGTGGAATACTGGGGAGAAATCGAAGAATACTTGGAATGGGCCCGGAGCCATGTATATTCCGTCCTCCACTACTGTTGGGGTGCCCAGGCCGGTCTGTACTATTACTATGATGTGCCGAAGATCATGTTCCCCCAGAAACTCTGCGGCATCTATCCCTACGGGCTCACGGTCCGGAACCATCCTCTGCTCCGGGGCTTCGATGACCGGTACTTCATTCCCCAGTCCCGCTATACTACGGTGGATGACGCCAAAGTCTACAGCACTCCGGATCTTCAGGTCCTCAGCCGCAGTGTGGAGAACGGCATCAACATCTGTGCTACGGAAGACCTGCGCCGGATCTTCGTCATGGGCCATTTCGAATACGATCGGATGACCCTTCGGGACGAATACGTCCGGGACCGGGAAAAAGGACTGGACCCTTCCCTGCCCAAACACTATTATCCCACCGATGACACCACCCAGGAACCTCTGTTCAAATGGTGCAGCTATGCCCATCTGTTCTATCTGAACTGGCTGAATGTGGTGTACCAGGATACGCCTTACGACCTGCACAAGCTGACAAAGAGAGAATAGGAGGGCTGCGGCATGGCCGGCGGCCCGTCATACGTCATACGCCGATGGAAGATAGCTTTGCTGGCTTTGAACAAAGGAGAGATAGCTATGGATTCGACCAAGAGGAACTCCCTTGCCGGGCAGACTGATATGCGTTTCATGGAAATGGCCCTGGAGGAAGCCAGGCAGGCGGCCCGGGAGGGAGAAATCCCTGTGGGAGCCGTCCTGGTCCGGGAGGGCCAGGTGCTGGCCCGGGACCATAACCGCCGGGAGCAGGACCGGGATGCCACGGCCCATGCTGAACTCTTGGTGATCCAGCAGGCCTGCCGGCTGCTCCAGCGTTGGCGGCTCAGCGATGCCACCCTGTATGTGACTTTGGAACCATGCCCCATGTGTGCCGGCGCCATCTGGAACGCCCGCCTGGGAAGGGTGGTGTACGGGGCCTGGGACAGTGCGGCCGGCGCCTGTGGTTCCCAGTTCAATCTGCCCGCCCATGCTTCCCTGAATTTCCGGACAGCCGTCACCGCTGGGGTACTGGAACAGGAGTGTCGGGAAATTTTACAGGATTTTTTGAAAGCACGGCGGTAAGTATGGTATAATAGAATTCTCATGGATGGGTGTCCGAGTGGTCGAAGGTGCTTGACTCGAAATCAAGTGTACCGCAAGGTACCGAGGGTTCGAATCCCTCCCCATCCGCCAGCCATGGGGCTGCTGCGCATGCAGCAGCCCCTTTTTACTGTATAAAAACTGTGGAGGCTGCAGGCATGGCGGCCGCAAAGGAAGGAAAGAAGCATGAAAACGTATCAACCCATTACCGAGAAAGTCCTGGCTGAACTGCGCAGCATTGTAGGAGAGAAGTATGTCTGGACCGATCCGGATCATCTGGAACAGTACAAAACCGATGAAGAAACCGATCCCCGGAAGTTCCATCTGCCGGAAGCAGTGGCGGCTCCCAGTTCCGCGGAAGAGATTTCCTCCATCCTGAAACTGGCCAACCGGGAACAGTTCCCGGTGACGCCCCGGAGCGGAGGCACCAGTGTATCCGATGGGGCCATTCCTGTGTGCGGAGGCCTGGTGCTCCTGATGGAACGGATGGACAAGATCCTGAAGGTGGATCCGGAGGAGATGTACCTGGTGGCCCAGGCTGGGGCCCGTACGGCAGCGGTCCAGCAGGCTGCCCGGGAACAGGGACTTTTTTATGCCGGGGATCCCTGCAGCGCTGACAGCTGCCTGATCGGAGGCAACTTGGCTACCAACGCCGGCGGTGACAAAGCCGTCCGTTACGGTACTACCCGGAACCAGGTCCACGCCATCGAAGTGGTGCTGCCCAATGGCCAGATCGCCCGTCTGGGCACCCGGAGCAAAAAGAATACCACCGGCTACTGCTTGGATCAACTGGTGATCGGTAGCGAAGGCACCCTGGGCATCATCACGGAAGTGACTTTGAAGCTGCTGCCCCAGGCTCCCTATAAAGCCGATGTATTGGCCATCTTCACCGACCAAGCCAAAGCCACGGGCATCGTCCCTGTACTGCTCCGGGAAGGGCTGGACCCCACCAGTGTGGAATTCATGGACAACGCCTTCGTCCGGGCTTCCAGTGATTATTCCCAGCTGGATCTGGGCCATTATGAGGATGGTTCCTATGTGATTCTGACCCTGGAATGCTTCGATGAAGATGAACTGGATAAGAAACTGATCAAGCTGGATGGACTTTGCCGGAGCCATGGGGCGTCTGATGTATCCATGGCCGACGACCGGGTGTGGACCCTGCGGAAGAACTGCTTGGAATCTGCCCGGGTGCTGAGCAAGGTGATGACCAGCGACGACTTTGTGGTGCCCCTGGACAAAATCGCCCAGGCCATCGACGAACTGTCCGCCGAAGCAAAAAAGTATCCCTTCCGGGTGTTCACCTTGGCCCATGCCGGGGACGGGAATCTCCATTTCGCCATGTTAAAGGGAGAACTGTCCGATGGAGAATGGGAACAGGCCCTAGACGCCTTCCATGAAAAGGCCTATCAATACATTTATGCTCTGGGCGGGAAGCTCAGCGGAGAACACGGCATCGGAGCTAAGAAAGTGAAGCAGCTGGCCCGATTGGCGGACCCGGGAGAGCTGTACATGATGGAAACCATCAAGCGGGCCCTGGACCCGCTGGATATCCTGAACCCGGGGAAGGTGTTAGAAGTGTTTTAAGGGCCTTCTTGTGTGCAGGGAAGAAATCAACAACTTGTTGACACATACCCCATTGCCGGGAACGTTTCCTTGTCCGGGACAGATATGATATAATTTCCCTATAAAAATGTCTGTAGGGAGGGGTTTTATGAAAAAGAACATGCTGTTGGGGATGCTGCTGGCGGGGATGCTTTCCGTACCGGCTGTGGCGGGGGCTTACCACATCCATGCTTTCCCGTCCATTGACCGTCCGGATAAAGATCTCATCTTGATCCAGGATGATTTCAAACGGGATAAGGAAAAAGACACCAAGTACATCTTTACGGACGGCAGAGTGGGATATCCTCTGGACTTCCTGAAACCAGGAGGGAACCGGGGGGACGAGCGGCTTTATTTCTATGTGCCGGCCCAGGGCGGCCAGCCCAGCCGGATCATGCGCCTGGAAAACAAGAGCGGCATGTTCAGCAGCACCCGGGCTTTCCAGCTGTCTGAATATACGGCGGCCGAGGATAAACAGGTCCCCATGTTCCTGCAGGTGCTGGACGAGTGCTACAAAAAAACGTTTGGGGAATGAATCATCCGCTGCTAAAAAAAGAGCCGCCGCCCAAAGGGCGACAGCTCTTTTTCCTTTATTTTCCCGGCGGGCTGCAAGGGCAGGCACCCCTGCGGCACATGGGGGTATCCGCTTATTGCTGCTTCCTTCCGGACCTGACAAGGTTCACGGGCCTCCATTGCGCAGGACCCACTCTTGCAGTCCGCCGGAAAAATAAAAGCCGCACAACGCGGCTGATTGGATAAAATGGCGGAGAGTGAGGGATTCGAACCCTCGATACGGTTATCCCGTATACACGCTTTCCAGGCGTGCTCCTTCAACCACTCGGACAACTCTCCAGGTTGAATTGCTGATGTACAGCTATTCAGTTTGTACAGCCGTCTAAACGACAACCGCGAGTAACAGTATATCGAATTTACAATCTGTTGTCAAGATGTTTTTTAGGAGATTTTCAGAATCTAGTTGAAGTCCCAGCCGAAAACAAGGTATAATAGCAAAGGATCAAAACAGAAAGGATGGGAAAGATGGCTTACGTTGCATTATACCGTACCTGGCGTCCCCAGGATTTCGATGATCTGGTGGGACAGGCTCCCATCAAGAAAGCCCTGACCAATGCCTTGGAAACAGGGAGGATTTCCCATGCTTATCTGTTTGCCGGCCCTCGGGGCACCGGAAAGACCAGTACGGCGCGGATCCTGGCCAAAGCTCTCAACTGTGCAGAGGGGCCCACGCCCCATCCCTGCAACCATTGTGAGAACTGCCGGGAAATCACGGAGGGGACCTCAGGAGACGTGATCGAAATCGATGCGGCCTCCAACCGGGGCATCGATGAAATCCGGAAAATCCGGGAACAGGTCTATTTTGCACCGGTTTCCAGCCGGTATAAAGTCTATATCATCGATGAAGTCCATATGATCACCACCGATGCGTTCAATGCCCTGCTGAAGACCTTGGAAGAACCGCCGGAACATGTGGTATTCATCCTGGCGACTACGGAACCCCAGAAAATCCTCAATACCATCCTGTCCCGGTGCCAGCGGTTCGATTTCCGCCGAGCTACGGTGGATGAGATCGCCGCCCATTTGGCAAAAGTGGCCAAGGGCAGCCATATCCAGGCGGAACCGGAGGCACTGCGCCTGATGGCCATCCAGGCGGATGGAGGCCTGCGGGATGCCCTGAGCCTTTTGGATCAGTGCAGCATCATGGCGGACAAGGTGACGGAAGAGACCGTCCGCCAGGTCCTGGGCCTGGTGGGACGGGAAAAACTCCGGGAACTGATCGTCCGGATCGGGCAGAAAGACCTGCCCGGTGCCCTGGATACCCTGGACCGGCTGCTGGAACAGGGAAAGGAAATGGAGCAGATTCTGGGAGAGATGATGGAGTACTTCCGAGCGCTGCTACTGTTCCAGGCAGACCGGGAATACCAGGAAATCTATCTGACGGATACCCGGGAAGCTTTGGAACAGACGGCATCTCTTTTTACTTCCAGCCAGATCATCGCTGCTGTGGAACGGCTCCATGAAGCCGTGAAAGAAAGCAAGTATTCCCTGCGGAAAAAGATCGTGGGAGAATTGTGCCTGTTCGATCTGTGCCAGAATCGAGGGAATACCGAAGCGGCTCTCTTGGCCCGGATCGAAAGCTTGGAAAAACAGGTGGCGGCCTTGGAACAAGGGGGACTTCCGGCAGCACCGGCAGTCCGTCAGGCTGTCTCCGTCCAGCCCGTTTCGGCTCCTATAGCCGTCCAGCCGGCGCCAGCGGCACGCCCTGCTTCTCCGGTTCGCCGGGAACCTGTCCCGGCCGCTGCGCGGCCGGTCCAGGCAGCTGGACAGCATCCTGGAGATCCCCGGGATGCCTTTGCCCGGATGGCAGCTGCAGTCCGAAGAGAAGAAAAACGGTCCAGCCAGCCGGCTGCTCCGGCAGAAGTGATCCAGGTTTCCCGTCCGGATCCGGTTTCCCGCCCCGGACCGGCAGCGGTCGGATCTGCTGCTGGCCGGGAATCCTGCTTCGACGGCAGCGGCCGGGCTTTGGGTGAACAGCTCTGGCAGAGGGTGCTCCAGGGGTTGAAACGGCGGCGGAAACGGACCTTTTTGGTCTATGCGGAAATGGCCCGGGTGGCCGACTGTCAGGACCGGGAACTGCTCCTGGCTGTCAATTCTTCCTTTGAAAAGGAACGATTAGAGGATCCGGCTTTCAAGACCCTGATCCAGGACATCCTGAAAGAAACCACAGGGGAGGCTGTCCGGCTCCAGGTAGTCCAGCAGGAAGGAGAAATCACCCTGCACAAATTCCGGGTACCGGCCCCTGCTCCGGCGGAGCCGGCGCCGGTACCGCCGCCCCCGCCGGCAGAGGACATCCCGCTGCCGGACGAACCGCCGGCTGATGTGGCACCTTCCCTGCCTTCGGGCAGGCAGGAACCCCAGCCGGCAGCAGCTGCAGCAAATCCCGCCCCAGAACCTGTGAAGCAGGGGGAACTCCCGGAAGGCGTGAAAAAAGCCATGCAGGTCTTCGGCGGTGAAGTGTATAAAGAATAAAGAAAAATCCTTTTGAGGATATGAGGAGGAAACAGAATGTTCAAAGGTGGAATGGCAATGAACGGCATGCAGGGCATGCTGAAGAAAGTCCAGAAAATGCAGAGCGAGATGACCAAACTCCAGGAAGAACTGAAGGAACGGGAAGTGGAAGGCACTGCCGGCGGAGAAGCCGTCAAAGCTGTGGTCAATGGCAACAAGAACCTGGTCAGCCTGACCCTTTCCCCGGATGCAGTGGACCCGGATGATGTGGAAATGCTCCAGGATTTGATCGTCACGGCCGTGAATGATGCCATGAAAAAAGTGGATGAAATGACGGAAAAAGAACTGGGCAAAGTCACTGGCGGCTTGAAACTGCCTGGGATGTTCTAAAGGACGGGTCCAGGCATGCGGATGGTAAAACCTCTGGCGCGGCTCCACGAACTGCTGCGGAAGCTGCCGGGGATCGGCTCCAAATCGGCTCTCCGTCTGGCCTACCACGTGCTGGATATGAAACGGGAAGATGTGGAGGCCCTGGCCAACGCCCTGCTGGATGTGAAGGACCATGTCCATCTCTGCCGCCAGTGCTTCGATCTGTGCGAAGGGGATCTGTGCGAAATCTGCCAGGACAAGGAACGGGACCGGAGCCTGGTGTGCGTAGTGGAACAGCCACAGGACGTGGCTGCCATGGAACGGACCCGGGGCTATCAGGGACTGTACCATGTACTCCACGGCGTCCTGTCCCCTTTGGACGGTGTGGGACCGGATCAGCTGAAGATCCGGGAACTGCTGCTCCGGCTCCAAAAGGGAGATGTGCAGGAAGTCATCATCGCCACCAATTCAGATGTAGAAGGAGAGGCCACGGCCAATTATCTGGCTGGGCTGATCCGTCCCACAGGGATCAAGGTGAGCCGGATCGCCCACGGGCTTCCGGTGGGCGGTGATTTGGAATACGCCGATGAACTGACTCTGTACAAGGCCCTGGAGAACCGGCGGGAAATCTGACACTTCTGGAGAACTGGGCTTTTCTCCGGGCAGCAAAACGGGAAATTCTGGAAAGGCGGTCGAATACCATGGAAATATGGCTGGTAGGAGGGGCAGCGCTGGTTGTCCTGTTCCTGGTCATCAATATGTTCTCTCTGTCTCTGAAGCTGTTGTGGAACGGCATCTGCGGGGTGGTCCTGCTGTGGCTGTTCAACCTGCTGGGAGGGATCTTCGGCGTCACGATCCCCATCCATTTCATCTCCGCTCTGGTGGCCGGTTTCTTCGGCGTTCCCGGGGTGGTGCTGATGCTGCTCTACCAGCTGATGGGGCACTGAAATGCTGCAAAAATCAAAGAATGAAAAGATCCGTGTCCTCTGTTATCTCTGTATCGGGGGCACGGCTGCTTTGTTTGAGTGGGGGCTGGTCTATCTGTTCAACCGCTGCTGGGGGTGGAACTATCTCCTGGCAACGGCTGCGGCGTATCTCTGCTCTACGGTATGCCACTACGTGGCTACGAATATCTGGGTTTTCACCAGCGGTGTGCGGTACAGCAAAAGCAAGGAGTTTTCCTTGGTCCTGGTAGTTTCCACCTTGGGGCTCCTGTTCAACGTGCTGCTGATGCGGATCTTTGTCGGGGGGCTGGGCTTCCCGGTGATGGAATCAAAGGTGGCAGCTTCTGCGCTGGTGACCATTTGGAATTATTTTTCCAGGAAGCAATGGATTTATGCTAAGTAAAAGGAAATCATAGGAGATCATCATGCTGCGTCATAAAGTAGACATCAACGCTTTCCAAAAGGTCCTCCTGGTCCATAACCGCAATTCTGGAAAGCAGAATTTTTTCAACGGGATCCATAACAATGTGGAAAGCATCGCCCGGCAGCTCATGCGGCTGTATGGGGCAGAGCGCTTCCAGTACGTGACGGTGGGGACTTTTGCGGAGACCCAGGCGGTGGGGAAAAAAATCTGTGCAGAAAAGATCCAGTGGGTCATCGTGGCCGGTGGGGACGGGACCCTGCGGGCCCTGGTGGAAGAATGTGTGGACCAGGATTACTGGCCCTATGTGAGCATCTATCCAGCAGGGACGGTGAATCTGGTGGCCAAGGAACTGATGCAGAAAACCGATGTCCACAATTGGATGTATCGGGTTTCCAAAGGAATCACCACGCCGGTCTGCCTGGGACGGGCCAACGATCGGATCTTCTTGACAGTGGCCGGGATCGGAGTGGATTCCATGGTGGTGCAGCAGGTGACACCCAAAGAGAAAAAGTATCTGTCCACCCTGGCCTATGTACGGCAGAGCGGACGGGTGCTGGGGAACGAGATGCTTCTCCACAACTGGAAGTACCGGTTCCAGGTGATGATCAACGGGGATGGGGTCTGGCATCAGGCCAGTTCTGTCATCGTGACCAAGAGCCGGTATTATGCCGGACGTTTTTCCCTGGTCAACGGCGGGTCCCTGTCCAATCCCACCATGCATGTCTGCCTCTTCACCAAGGGCAGGTGTGTGGATTTTCTCCGCTACACAGCCCTGATTGCGGCAGACATGCTGACCCTGGACAAAAGCGTGGAAATCTATCCGGCCCAGCAGGTGGATATCCGCTGCAATGTGAAAAAATTTGCGGCAGAACTGGATGGGGATGCGGTGGTCAATTCGCCCCTGTCCCTGGTGCTCCTGCCCAAATCCTTAGAATTCATTTCCTGAGAGGCTGCCAGTGAAAAAGAAAGTGATTTACGGAGTGGTCCTGCTCCTGTGTTTTGCAGCGGAAGCCTATTACCGCTGGAATTTTTTGAAAGACATCGTGCCCTTTCCCTGGGCTGAATTCTGGTACCATACCCTGAACTATTTCTGCCGGGACCTGCTGCTTTCCTGGGTGGTGCTCTTCCTGTACGCCCAGCGGCGGCGCATCCGGGATCGGGTGAAACGGTATTTCCCCGTGGTGGTCGCCGGGGTCCTGTATCTGGCGGATGCCCTGTTCATGGTGTCCTACCTGGAGCTGGATCCGGGCTTCATGACGACACTTTCCGTGTTGGCCGGGCTCTTCAATAATATCGTTCTGGTGCTCCTGGCGGCCATGTGCTACCACCACTGGCCCAACCGGATCCTGAAAGCCATTTATTTCCTGGTCTATTATGTGACCTGTATCCTGATCCTGGGAGATGGGATCTATTTTTGGAATACCTCCATGCATGTGGAGAGCGTCTTGTTCGACAACTTGAACATCTATGCTGCCAAGGGGATCCTCAGTACCACGGAAAACTGGCAGCTGGGCCTGATCGGAGCGGTGCTTCTGGCTTTCATCCCTCTGTTCCGGGTCAGCCGTCCCCGGCGGCAGGAGCCCAATCTGCCCTGGTCCCTGCTCTGCGTGGTGATCCTGGCCATGGGGCTCAATGGGGCGTATCTGCTGTTGGCGGAAGGCATCTATCAGACAGCCAACAGTGTGGAAGGGCTAGATATTGAAATGGATATGGAGAAAAGCCGGAAACCCACCCGGGCCATGGTGGCTTATCCCATCAATGTGAACTTTTTCCAGAAAGCCTTCTTCAAGACGGATAAGGTGGTCCATGACCCCTGGAAATATCAGGAACGGACCTTGACGGAGCAGGACCAGGCGGCGCTGACAGAATTGGGGATCCTGCCGAAACCCCAGGCGGTTCCCCGGAAACGGCCGGCCTATGACCGGGTGGTCATGCTGATCCTGGAAAGCGTCCACCGGGACTATATCCATCACTACAATCCCAATATCCCGGCAGATGCTACTCCCTATCTGGATTCCCTGATCCGGAAATATCCTCGGATCGATCATTATTATTCTTCGGCTGTGCCCACTACCCAGGGGCTCAATGCTACTTTCCGGTCCCAGCTGGTCTATGACAAAGATCTGCCAGGGGACAAACAGCCTTCTCTCTTCCGGAGCCTGCAGCAGGCCGGCTATGAAGGCTATTTCATCAACGCTTCCAGCCGGTATTATGCCAATGAATACCGAGAATATCCGGCCCAGTTCGGCATGGAGCACTATCTGGCCAAGGAAGACCTGGGCAATATGGGGTATAAGGGAGCCAGCGGCTGGGGATTCCACAATGATGTGATGTACGATGTGGCCCTGAAGACACTGGCGGAACACCGGGACCAGAAACTGTTCCTGGTGTGCAAGACCCTGGATATGCACCAGCCCTATCCCTATTATGGCTATACCTATGCGGAGATGCCGGAGGATGTCCGGGACAATGGGACGGCGACCGTTTGCGGCATGTACTGGGTGGATAAGACCATCCAGCATTTCTTCGAGGAAGCTTCGAAACAGGGACTCATGGATGACCGTACCCTGTTCATCGTGACGGCGGACCACAATCCCCATTCTGGCGGGGAATACAAGACCCTGGTGAGCAATCCTCAGGACAAACAAAGCGTGGCGCCGATCCCGGTCATCTTCATTTCCAAGAACTTGGCGCCTCTGGCAGATCTGGACGAGACTGCCTATGCCAGCCAGGAAGATCTGGCACCCACCCTGCTGACCCTACTAGGACAGCCGGTGCCTCCAGAATTCTTGGGCCGGGATCTGCTCCAGCCAGTACCCCATCCCTACGCCCTGGGGTATTTTGGGGGCAAGGCCTATTACTATTCCGCCGACCGGAGCTTCGTAGCTACTTTGGATGAAGAGAAACCGGATACGGAAGAAAAAGATGCCTTGGCCAACTACATCATGTACGGCTATGTGAAGAGGCATATCGAATTTATGAAGTAGGAGTTGATTGGTTGACTGAAATGACGCTTGCCAGGACCGGCACCTTCCGTTCCCGGCTGAAGAAAATCCTAGGGGTCATGGTCCCTATCCTGATCACCCAGCTCTGCATCACAGGCATGAGCCTTTTCGATACGGTGATGAGCGGCCATGCGGGCACCGTCCAGCTGGCCGGGGTGGCCATCGGCACCAATGTGTGGATGCCGGTGTTCACCGGACTCAATGGCATCCTCCAGGCCCTGACGCCCATCGTAGCCAACTATCGGGGGGCTCGGCAGTTCCAAAAGATTTCCGGCGCGGTGGTCAGCGGTCTGGTTTTGGCCTGCGCCCTGGCCGTGACGGTGATCGGCGCCGGTTCCCAGCTACTGCCCAGGATTTTGGACACCATGAGCCTGGCTCCGGAAGTCCGGAGCGTGGCCTTCCGGTACTTGGGCTTTGTGGCCTGGGGCATCCTGCCGCTGTTTTGTGCCAATATCCTTCGTTCTTTTGTAGACACCATGGGATATACCCAGGTGACCATGCGGCTTTTCATCCTGACCATGCCGGTGAATGCCTGCATGAACTACATCTTCATTTTCGGCAAACTGGGAGCTCCGGCTTTGGGCGGCCCGGGAGCCGGGGTAGGGACGGCCATTACCTGCTGGCTGCTGTTCCTTTCTTTTGCCCTGCTGGTGCTCCGGCTGCAGGTGTTCCGGGATTTCCATGTATTCCGGACCTCCGGTTTTTCTTTCCGCCACATCCGGGAGCATCTGCGCATCGGCATCCCCATGGGTCTGGCCATCTTTCTGGAAACCAGCTTCTTTGGGGTGGAATGCCTGCTGGTATCCCGGTTTGGGACTGTGGTGGTGGCCGCCAACCAAGCGGCCATGAGCTTCTGTAACATGCTGTACATGGTGCCCTTGAGCTTTTCCCTGTCCCTGACCATTATCGTAGGAGCTTATGTAGGGGCCCGGGATTTTGTCCAGGCCAAAGCATATGCAGATACGGGACGGCTGTCCAACATCCTGATCGGGGCCTTTTTCGGCTGCTGCCTGTTCCTGGGCAGAGGGCTGATTGCCCGGCTCTATACGGCAGATCCCAATCTGATGGATCCCATCATGCACTTCCTGACTTTCGCGGTAGCTTTCCAGTTTTTTGACAGCACTGCGGCTCCCATCCAGGGAGTCCTCCGGGGCTACAAGGATGTAAAGGCCACTTTTTATTCCGCCTTGGCGGCTTACTGGGGTATTGCCCTGCCCTTCGGCTTGTTCTTGGACCACGGGCTCCACAAGGGCCCGGACGGCTATTGGCTGGGGCTCATTACAGGGATCTTCTTCTCCGCCGCTTTCCTGAGCCTGCGGCTGAGATATATGGAAAAGAAAAAAAGAGAGACTGTCTGAGGCAGCCTCTCTTTTTCTGTCAACGGTCAATGGTCAGCGGCCGTTGACAGCTGACCGCTGACAGAGGTCTGTCGCTCTTGTGACAGACCCTTCCAGTTCACGAATCCCAGCCCGGTGAGGATATACACCGCTCCTAGGATCCCTGCGGCGCCTAGGGTCTCGCCCAGGAACCAGTGGCCCAGGCAGCTGGCGAACAGGGGATTGATGGCACAGTACAGACCGGCTTCTTCCGCCGTCAGGTACTGCTGGGCTTTGGGCTGGAAGGCAAAACCGAAACAGCTGCATATCAGTACCTGGAAGGCCAGGGAATGCCAGGTGGCCGGCTGTGACGGCACCGGGATCCCGCCCTCCAGGAACAGGGCAGCCCCGAAGCTCAGGAGGCCCATGAAACCCATGTGGAGGGTCCCCAGGGCCAGGGGGTCTGCGGTGTGGGACAGTTTCCCCATGGCAATGATGTAGCCTGCATAGAAAACAGCTGCCAGGAGGGCCCAGCCTTCTCCTCCTGCCAGGGTGAACCCGGCGGTGCCGATGGTGAGGGCGGCTACCCCCAGCAGGATGAAGCCCACGCCCTGGAGAATCCGGTCACTGGGCAGGCGCCGGTACCATAGGGCCAGGAACAGAGGCACTAAGGCCAGAGAGAGATTTTCCAGAAAAGCCACTGTGTGGATTTCGGCCGTGAGCAGGCTCCGCATTTCGGCTCCCATGACGGCAAAAAGCAGCAGACCCAGACCCAGGCTCTTGGGTCCCAGATAGGCATCTTTTTTCCAGGCACGGAGCAGATGGCGGCGGAGCAGCACTCCCATGACCAGGAATGCCAGGGTGAACCGCCAGCCCAGGGCCTGGAAAGGCGTCAGTTCTTCCAAGACGAATTTGGAAAAGAGAAAGGCACTGCTCCGGGTCAGGATGATTAGGGCCATAAGGATTTTGGCGGCAGCCGGTTTCATAGGTAAGACCTCCCTGTAGTTTTTTTCTTTCTGGTTCCATTATAGAAAGAAATAAGCATTGCAGGAAGCGCAAGATATGCAATATACTATTGCTGAATACGCAATACAAAAAGCAAAAAGAGGGAGGCTGGATATGGATACGGAAAAATACCAAGCCCTGCTCCAGGCAGTGGAGCAGGGGAGCATCACCGCCGCCGCCCGGACACTGGGGTATTCTCCCTCGGGACTTACCCGGATGCTGGACAGTCTGGAACGGGACCTTGGGTTCTCTCTCCTTTTCCGCACGTCCCAAGGGGTGCAGCTGACCCGGGAGGGGAACCGGCTGCTGCCTGCCATCCGAGAACTCCTTTATTGGAGCCAGCAGATCCGGGAGGAAAGTGCCGGGATCCTGGGATTGGAACAGGGAGAACTGTTCGTGGGCAGCTATTACAGCATCGCTTCCTGCTGGCTTCCGGAGATCCTCCGGGCCTTTCAGCAGGATTATCCTGGGATCCGGGTCCATGTCCAGGAGGCCGGGAACCAGACCCTCTTGGAAGGGCTCCGGGAGCATCGGCTCAGCTGCTGTCTCTTCAGCCGCCATCCAGGATACCTGGGAGATTGGGTCCCTCTGTATCAGGACCGGCTGGTGGCCTGGATTCCAGGAAATCATCCTCTGGCAAAGCAGAAGGCCCTCCGGCCGGAGGACCTGGAAGGCCAGCCTTTTATCGAACCCCTGCCTCAGCAGGAAACGGATACGGATCTGTTTTTGGCCAAATATCATATCCATCCCGATGTCCGGTTCTCCACCAGCAACATGTATACCTGTTGGACCATGGTGGAGGCAGGACTGGGGCTGTCCATGGATAATGCTTTCAGCAGCCGGCGCTGGCAGGGGAAGGTGAAGGTGCTGCCCTTTGCCACCGAGGACCGGCTGGAACTGGGGATGGCCCTCCCCTGCCTGGATCAGGCTTCTCCCGCCCTGAAGAAGTTCTTGGAGTACGTAAAAAAAGGGGTGCTGCACGCAATGGGCAGCACCTCGGACTAAGGAGAGCAGAAACCTCCTTACCCTGCAAAATGGAACACTACGCCTACTACAGCCGAAGCGGCCAGGAAAGCGATGGGATGGATCTTTTTATACCGATTGGTGAGCAGGAACAAAATCACGGCCAAGAGGATGGAGGGCAGGTTCAGGAGACCGGACAGGTTCCCCGCCTTCCAGGCTTCTGGATGGAGCAGGGTGACCCGGGCGACCAGGAAGCCTGCGGCGGCGATCAAGCCGGCCGAAGCAGCCCGCAGACCATACATCACGGCTTTCACATATTTGCTGTCCCCGAATTTTTTCAGGAATTGGGAGACGATGATGATTACGATGATGGAGGGCGTGATGAGGCCCAACGTGGCGATCACGGCTCCCTGTAGGCCGGCGATGTGATACCCTACATAGGTGGCCGTATTGACCCCGATGGGACCGGGAGTGGATTCGGAAACGGCGATCATGTTCAGCAGGTCCGTCTCCGTGAACCAGCCGGTAGCCGCCGACAGCTTGGTCAGGAAGGGGATGGTGGCCATGCCGCCGCCGATGGCGAAAAGGCCGATCTTGAAAAATTCATAGAAAAGTTGGAAGAGAAGCCCCATTACAATTCACCTCCTGCTTTTTTCGCGGCCAGCCCCACAATCCCGGAAAGGACCACCAGCCAGGCCGGAGAAAGATTGGAAAACAGGTTGATCCCCATGACCACCAGGAACAGCAGGATGGTCAGCTTGTCCACCAGGGCTCCCTTGGCCAGTTTCTTGATGGCGTTGAAAATCAGCACACAGACGCAGACCCTGATCCCGGCGAAGGCATCTTTGACGAATTGGATCTGCGCAAAATTGGAAAGGAAAGCGGCAATGAGTGTGATGATCACCAGGGAAGGGAAGACCACGCCAAGTGTTGCGATGAGCCCGCCGGGGATCCCTTTCCGCTTCATGCCGATGAAAGTGGCCGTATTGACGGCAATGACGCCGGGGGTGCACTGTCCCACTGCATAGTAGTCAGCCAGTTCTTCCTCGGTAGCCCAATGGTATTTTTCTACGACTTCAGCCTGGAGAATGGGCAGCATGGCATAGCCGCCTCCGAAAGTGACTGCTCCGATACGGGCGAATACCGTGAACAGCTGGATCAATTCATGCATAGAAACACCTCCGATGGCTTCAGTTTAGCACGTGACAGGCAAGCTGTAAACCGGAACTGCAGGATGGGAAAGAGAAAATATGGTAAAATTGTCACAAAGGAGCGGGGGAAGAAATTGTAGATTTTCCCAAACTGTACTATAATAAATCTGTATGAGTAAAAGAGCAGAATGAAATCATAGAAAAAGGGAAAGAAATAACAGTTCCCTGGGCGGGAATCCCGCAGAAAGGCTTGTTTTGTGAAGACGTATTTACTGGCATTGAGCATATCGCTGATCATCAGCTGGGTCCTGACACCCTTTGTCAAGAAACTGGCATTCCGGATCGGAGCGGTGGACCGTCCCAACGCACGGAAGGTCCATCACCGGATCATGCCCAGGATGGGTGGCCTGGCCATTTATCTCGGGTTCATGGCGGCTGCCATCGCCAGCATGGAGCTGACCCGGGATGTGGTGGGGATCCTGCTGGGAGGCACAGTGATTGCTATCGTAGGGATCCTGGATGACATGTTCCAGCTGGCAGCCAAGGTCAAATTGGTGGGACAGATCATTGCGGCGCTAGTCCCCGTGTGTTTCGGGATCCGGATCGAGTGGCTGAACAATCCCTTGGGCGGCTATTTTTATCTGAACTACCTTTCCATTCCCTTTACCGTGTTCTGGATCGTCAGCTTCACCAATGTGGTGAACTTGATCGACGGGCTGGATGGACTGGCGGCAGGGGTATCCGCCATCGCTTCTGTCACCATCATCATGGTGGCCCTGCAGCAGGGGCTGTATCCGGTGGCGGTTTTGACGGCAGCCCTGGCCGGAGGCATCATCGGCTTCATCCGGTACAACTTCAACCCAGCCACCATTTTCATGGGAGATACCGGGAGCCTGTTCCTGGGCTATATGCTGGCGGCCATTTCTATCTTCGGGGCCGTGAAGAGTGCGGCCACCATTGCGCTTTTGGTCCCTGCCATTGCGCTGGGGCTTCCCATCATGGATACGGCATTTGCCATTGTCCGCCGCTACAAAAACGGGCGGCCGATCTTCAGTCCGGATAAGGGACATATCCATCACCGTCTGCTGGCCATGGGCTTCAGCCAGCGGCAGGCAGTGATTTTCATGTATTTGATCAGTGCAGGGCTCTGTCTCACGGCAGTGCTCCTGACGGAAATGGAGGGGATCTATGCCATTGCACTGCTGGTATTCCTGCTGGCGGTGATTTTCATTGGTGCTAGGAAAATAGGGATTTTACAGGATAGATCATGAAATAGGGGCGAAGGAAAATGAACAAATTGAAAGTCATGACGATTTTCGGTACCCGGCCGGAAGCCATTAAGATGTGCCCGCTGGTGCTGGAAATGAAAAAGTATCCGGATATGCTGGAACCCATCGTTGCGGTGACGGCCCAGCACCGGGAAATGCTGGATCAGGTGCTGGATCTGTTCCAGATCAAACCGGATTATGATCTGAACATCATGACCGCAGGCCAGACTTTGTATGATGTGACCAGCCGTGCCCTGATGGGCTTGAAGGAAGTCCTGGAACAGGCACAGCCGGATCTGGTCCTGGTCCATGGGGATACCACTACCACCTTTGTAGGGGCGCTGGCTTCTTTCTACAAGCAGATCCCTGTAGGCCATGTGGAAGCGGGGCTCCGTACCGGGAACAAGTATTCTCCCTTCCCGGAAGAGATGAACCGGAAACTGACGGCAGCCATCACGGATTTCCATTTTGCACCCACGGCCAATGCCAAGGCCAATCTCCTAAAGGAAAATATCAAGGAGGACAATATCTATGTGACCGGGAATACGGTGATCGATGCCCTCCAAGCTACGGTGAAGGATTCCTTTGACTTTCACAATCCGAAGCTGGAGGAAGCCATCCGTTCCGACCATAAGCTGATCCTCATGACCACTCACCGGAGAGAAAATCTGGGAGTCCCCATGCGCCATGTATACCAGGCCCTGAAGGAAGTCCTGAAGGACAATCCCCAGGCGGAAGCCATTTTCCCCATGCACAAGAATCCCAAAGTGCGGGAAGTGGCCGAAGCGGTCCTGGGCAAGATGGAACGGGTCCATCTGCTGGAACCCATGGAGTATGAACCTTTTGCCAACTTGATGGCTCGGGTGGACATTGTCCTGACTGATTCCGGCGGTATCCAGGAAGAGGCACCTGCCCTGGGCAAACCGGTCCTGGTGCTGCGCAGCACCACGGAACGGCCGGAAGCCGTCACTGCCGGTACGGTGAAGCTGATTGGCACCGGGAAGGAAGATGTGTATGCTGCCACTTGCCGTCTCCTGAACGATGAAAAATACTATCGGTCCATGGCGGAAGCCGTCAATCCCTATGGGGACGGACAGGCTGCCAAACGGATCGTCACCTATCTGCTCCATACCCATGGGTATCCTGTAGAACTGATGCCGGAATTCCATGGGGGGCAGAACAAGTAGCCGTCGATGGATCCCTGGAAAAATGGCCCGGGGACGCCTCAGGAGGGGAATCTCCTCCAGATCCTGGGGGGACAGCTCCGGAAGCTCTTTTGGAAACAGGCGGTGCTGGCTGGCTGTTTCCTGATCCTGGTCCTGATCTTGGGCGGGGATGGCAGGGGAACAGTCCTGGGAGCGGCTGCCGGGCTGTCCGATACCTTCCAAGTCCTGTGGGGGATCCACCGGGGCATGCGGAAGGAACCGGACAAAGCGGCTCTTGCCATGCACCGGACCATGTTTACCCGCATCGCCTTCCTCTTGTGCTGGACGGTCCTGGCTTTGCGGAACCGGTGGCAGCCGGTGCTGGTCCTGGCCGGTTTCCTGGTCCTGAATGTGGGCTTGATCATCCAGATGGCATACTGCCGTCTTGGATGCCGGAAATCCTGAATGTTCAGAGTTTCCGATAAAAAGCAGAATCTTTGTAAAGGAAGTGATAAGAATATGGGAATTGCAGAAGCTGCAAGTTCGGAAGTCATCCATTATGGGACTACAGAAGTCCTGCCGGGGATCAGCCTGAATATGCAGACAATCTATATGTCCTGGCTTACCATGCTGATCGTGGCAGCACTGGTCTTTGCCGCCACCCGGCGGGTACAGGAGATTCCCTATGGAATCCAGAATCTGATGGAAATGATCATCGAGTGGCTGGAAAAACTGATGGATGCCAACCTTGGTGTGGAAGGACGGCGGGTGGCCACCCCCTTTATCCTTACCCTGTTCCTTTATATCTTTGTAGGGAATGAACTGGGGCTGATGCCCTCTGTGGGTGTGCATCTTTCTTCTCCCACCAACGACATCAACGTGGCTCTGGGCCTTTCCATCACTGTGGCCATCGCCACCTACATCATCGGAGTGATCCAGCAGGGACCCAAATATTTCAAGCATTTGGTCTCCCCCTTTGCGCTGATGCTCCCCCTGAACATCATCGAAGAGCTGGCCAAACCGCTGACCATGGCCCTGCGTCTGTTCGGGAACATCCTGGCAGGGGAAATCCTGCTGGCCGTGCTGTATATGCTGGTACCCTGGGTGGTGCCCAACCTGTGGATCGGCTTCAGCCTGATCATAGGTTTTCTCCAGGCTTTCATCTTTACCATGCTGACCGTGATTGCCCTGGCCCCGATTTTCAAGCAAGTCCATTCCAATAAGTAAAAGTCTGGAAAAAGAAAGGATGTAAAAAATGATAGACAACAATACCCTGATCATCGTCGCTTCCATTCTGGGAGCCGCTTTAATTGGCGTAGGTGCTTCTCTGGCAGCTACCAAAGGGGACTCCGCCGTGGCTTCCAAGGCTCTGGAATGCATGGCCCGGCAGCCGGAGCAGGCCGGCAGCTTCCAGGTCAATATGCTGATCGGTATCGGCCTGGTCGAATCCATCCCCATCATCGCTTCCGTCATCGCCATCGTACTGGTATTTGCCAATCCCTTTGTGAAATAAGAGATTGGGGAGGAAACTTGGGGAGAAAGGAAGTGGTTGGGAATGGTAAGTATCAACTATACACTGATTGCGCAGGTGGTGAATTTCATCATCTTGCTCTGGGTGCTGGCCAAATTCGCCTATAAGCCGCTCCTGAAGGCTATGGACGACCGCCGGACGAAAATCGTCAAGGATATGGACCAGGCGGACCATGCCAGGAAGGAAGCGGAGGCACTGAAGGCGGAATATGTCACCCAGCTGAAGAATGCCAAAAAGGAAGCCAACGACATTATTTCCAAAGCCAATGCCATGGCCCAGGAACTCCATGATGAAGCCCTGGCCAACGCCCAGAAGGAAAGGGAAGAACTGCTGGCTTCCGGGCGGCAGACGGTGGAGCTGGAAAAGAAAAAAGCCCTGCTGGATGTTCGGGAACAGATCATTGCCCTGAGTACGGAAATTGCCGGCCGGGTGCTGCAGGAAAAGCTGGATTCGGCGGAAGACCAGAAACTGGTCGCCAAGATCACGGATGAAACCCTGGCCGAACAGAAAAAATGAGAAGTCCCTGGAAAGGAACTGTGGAGGCAGAAACAACCCATGAACAGCAAAAGCAAGGAAGCTCTGTGGAAACAGATCCTGGATCGCCTGACCCTGACCCAGGAGGACCAGACCCTTTTTGAAGGGGTGGACCTCCTGCCGGTGACGGTCACCACGGCCCGTCCTCTCACAACGGAAGAGGCAGGGCTGCTGCAGGAACTGCTGACAGAGAAATTCCATAAACCTGTGGAACTGCAGGAACAAAAGGTGGATTCCAAAGTGGTCGGAGGCGTACTGATCCAGTACGGAGACCACATTTTTGATGCCACCATGAAACGCCAATTGGAGAAGATGGACGCCATCATGAAGGCCATCCATCTGAGTGACCAGGATCTGGACCAGACGGAAAAAATGACCGATGCCTTGGCCCAGGGGGTCAAGTCTTTCCACAATGACGTGGACCTGGAAGAAATCGGTGTGGTGGAAAAGGTCGGAGACGGGATCTGTACCGCTTCCGGCCTGGGCGGCGCCATGAGCGGTGAACTGGTGGCTCTCCATGACGGCGTCTATGGCATGGTCCAGAACCTTCGGGAAAATGAAGTAGGCATCGTGCTGCTGGGCGGCGCCACGGAAATCAAGGAAGGCGACATGGTGCGCCGGACTGGCGAAATCATGGAAATTCCTGTGGGAGATGCCATGCTGGGCCGGATCGTCAGCCCGCTGGGACTGCCCCTGGACGGCAAAGGGGCCATTAAGACCCAGGTCAAGTACCCCATCGAACACCAGGCTCCGGGGATTGCCGCCCGCCAGCCGGTAGATGTCCCTCTCCAGACCGGGCTCAAGGCTGTAGATGCCCTGGTGCCCATCGGCCGTGGCCAGCGGGAACTGATCATCGGGGACCGGGGGACTGGGAAAACCGCCATTGCCGTCGATACCATCCTGAACCAGAAGGGCAAGGATGTAATCTGCATCTATGTGGCCATCGGACAGAAGGCTTCTTCCGTGGCCCGGCTGTATCATACTTTTGAACAATACGGCGCCAGCGCCTATACCATGATCGTGGCGGCGACGGCTGCTGATACGGCTCCCATGCAGTACCTGGCTCCTTATGCCGGGGCTGCGGTGGGGGAATATTTCATGGATCAGGGCAAAGATGTGCTGATTGTCTATGATGACTTGAGCAAGCATGCGGTGGCCTATCGTGCCATGAGTCTGCTGCTCCGCCGTCCCCCTGGACGGGAAGCTTATCCCGGGGACGTATTCTATCTCCATTCCCGTCTGCTGGAGCGAGCCTGCCGCCGGAACGAACGCCATGGCGGCGGTTCCATGACAGCCCTGCCCATCATCGAGACCCAGGCCGGGGATGTGAGCGGCTACATCCCTACCAACGTGATTTCCATCACCGATGGCCAGATCTATCTGGAAACCGACCTGTTCAACTCCGGTATCCGTCCGGCCCTGAACTCCGGGCTCTCCGTATCCCGGGTAGGGGGCGCGGCCCAGACCAAGGCCATGAAGACGGTGGCTGGCACCCTGCGTCTGTCCCTGGCCCAATACCGGGAACTGGCTGCTTTTGCCCAGTTCGGTTCGGATCTGGACCGGGAGACCAAGGCCCAGCTGGACCTTGGGGCCCGGGTGACAGAAATGCTGAAACAGGGGCAGTACCAGCCTCTTTCCATGGCCCAGGAAGTGGTTTCCCTTTATGCCGTGAACAATGGGTTCCTGGATGAAATCCCAGTGGAAGACGTGACCCGATATGAGCATGAAATGCTGGGGTATCTGAACAACCACTGTTCCATCATCCTGACTCGGCTGGAAAAAGAACAGAAACTGACTGATGACCTGAAAGAGGAACTGGATGAGGCCCTGGATGATTTCGGGAAGATGTTTGCGCCTGGCACTGCAGGCGGCATGTAAGGGCAGGTGATCCTGGATGGCAAATACCAGTGGGATCCGTGCCCATATGAAAACCGTAGGCAGCATCAGCAAGATCACGGGAGCTATGCAAATGGTGGCTTCAGCTCGGATGCACCAGGCCCAGCAGAGAGCCGATGCCAGCCTGCCCTATGCAGAGAAGCTGAAGAGCATCCTCCAGGAAGCGGTCAGCGACCCGTCGGTGATGGCCCATCTGGATATGAAGGCCAATCCGCTCCTGGAAAAACGGCCGGTGTATAAGACCGCCTATGTGGTCATCGGCTCGGACAAGGGGCTGGCAGGTCCCTACAATAACAACATCGTCAAGTACACCGGAGTGGAGCTCCGAGGCAAAGAAGATTCGCCGCTTCTGGCGGTGGGCAAGCAGATGAAGATCGGCCTCAATCACTGGGGCTATCACATCGTCAAAAGCTGGACCGGCTTTTCGGAAAAACCGACTTTCGAAGCGGCTGAGGAAATCGCTGATTACGTGGAGTCTCTCTTCATCCACCGAGAAGTGGACGAAGTGGACATCATCTTCACCTATTTCAAATCTGCCATGATCCAGATTCCCAAGACGGTGCCTCTGCTGCCGGTGCAGCCTAAGGCAAAGAATGCCCTGGAAGTCCGTTCCCAGGAAGTCTGGTCAGAAGATGATCCTACGGATTATCCCACTCTGATCTTCGAACCGGAACCGGCCAAGATGCTTTCTTACCTGGCCCATTACTACCTGCGCAGCCAGATCTTCACGGCCCTGATCCAAAGTTCGGCCTGTGAACTGGCTTCCCGGATGACGGCCATGAGTACGGCCACGGACAATGCCCAGAACCTTCTGGGAAAGCTGCAGGTCTACTACCAGAAGGTGCGGCAGGCCAGCATCACCACGGAAATCAATGAAATCGTCAGCGGCGCAGAAGCGTTGAAATAAGGGAGGCACGAATCGTGTCGGAAGAGCAGAAACAAGCAATCGACAAGGCCGTTGCCCGTCTCTCTGCCAAAGCCAGAGGGCATGTGGGCAGAGTGGTCCAGGTCATGGGCCCTGTAGTGGATATCCGTTTCCCGGATAAGGAACTGCCGGCCATTTATAATGCCATTGAAATCGATGCCCGGGCATCGAAGACCATCCATGTGCATCTGACTGCGGAAGTGGTCCAGCACATCGGAGATGATGTGGTCCGCACGGTGGCCATGAGTTCCACCGACGGACTGACCCGGAACATGGAAGCCGTGGATACCGGGAAGCCCATCACTGTGCCGGTAGGGAAAGGCTGTCTGGGACGGGTATTCAATGTCCTGGGAGAAACGGTGGATGATGATCCTACCCCAGTCCAGGCGGCCGATCATTGGCCCATCCACCGGCCGGCTCCAGATCTGGCGGACCAGTCCACGGAAACCAAGATCATGGAAACGGGCATCAAGGTAGTGGATCTGATCGCTCCTTATTCTCTGGGGGGGAAAATCGGTCTATTCGGCGGTGCCGGTGTAGGCAAGACGGTGCTGATCATGGAACTGATCCACAATGTGGCCACCAACCACGGGGGCTATTCCGTATTTTCCGGGGTCGGGGAACGAACCCGGGAAGGGAACGATCTGTGGGGTGAAATGAAGGAATCCGGGGTCATCGACAAGACGGCCCTGGTGTACGGCCAGATGAATGAACCCCCTGGAGCCCGTATGCGGGTAGGGCTCACTGGCCTGACCATGGCAGAATACTTCCGGGATGTGGGAGGACAGGATGTGCTGCTGTTCATCGACAACATCTTCCGGTTCATCCAGGCAGGGTCTGAGGTTTCCGCCCTTTTGGGGCGCATGCCTTCGGCTGTAGGGTATCAGCCCACCCTGGCCAATGAAATGGGGGCTTTGGAAGAGCGGATCACTTCTACCCGGAGCGGATCCATCACTTCCGTACAGGCTGTCTACGTCCCGGCCGATGATCTGACGGACCCGGCTCCAGCGGCTACCTTCGCCCATTTGGATGCGACCACGGTCCTGTCCCGTGAAATCGTAGAATTGGGGATCTATCCGGCCGTGGATCCCCTGGCTTCTACCAGCCGGATCCTGGATCCTTTGGTGATCGGGAAGGAACATTATGAGGTGGCCCGAGGCGTCCAGAAGATCCTCCAACGGTATAAAGAGCTCCAGGATATCATTGCCATCCTGGGTATGGAAGAACTGAACGAACAGGATAAGCTCACCGTATCCCGGGCCCGGAAGGTCCAGCGGTTCCTGAGCCAGCCTTTCTTCGTGGCCCAGCAGTTCACCGGTCAGCCGGGGAAATACGTTCCACTGTCGGAAACCATCCGGGGCTTCAAGGAAATCCTGGATGGGAAACATGATGACCTGCCGGAGAGCGCGTTTTACATGGTGGGATCCATCGATGAAGCTGTGGCCAAGGGCAAGAAACTGAAGGGCGAATGATATGGCCAGATTAATGAAATTGGAAGTCCTCACACCTGAAAAACTTTTGGTCAAGAGGGAGGATATTTCCTATGTCTTGTTGAATACAGTAAATGGGGGCGTTGGGATCTTAGCCAACCACAGCCCGATGATCGCTGTGCTGGGGGAAGGGACCCTGAAGCTGCAGGATAAGGACAATCAGGTGATCCTGGTCTACGTAGAAGGGGGATTTGCGGAGGTCAAGGACAACCAGGTGGTCATCCTGACACCCAGGGCCCAGAAAGCAGAGAACATCGATGTGGCCAAATACCAGCAGATCCGGCAGGAAGCATTGGCCAGACTGGAGCATCCGGATGCCCTGACGGACGTGGAACATACTGAAAAAATCCTGCGCAGGGCGGAAGCGCGGCTGAAGACCGCGTCTCTGGTGGGTAAGGTGCCGCCTTATCCGGTGGGGGAGTAGTCCGGTAGGACAGAAGGTCATTGCAGCAGGCAGAGGGGGGATCCGCTGTGGACTTTATCAGCAAAATGGCTGCCAGTAAGATGGGACAGCTGCGGCTGGAACTGGTCGAACTCAACGAGCGGCTGGCAGAAGCCACCAATGAAGAACAGATCCGTAAGCTTCGGAAGACCATTCAGGAAAAGGAAGTATACTACAATATCCTGGCGGACCGTCTGCGGACCCATACGAGGAATTTTTGAAGGAGGAACCGCCCGGGCGGTTCCTTTTTTTATTTCCCTCTATGGAAAACAGAATGTTCTATGGTATAATAATCTAGTTATAAAAATGGACAGAGAAGTTGGAAGTGGGAAGTTCCGTAGACATTAAGGGGGGTGCCGTACGGCTTGTCCAATGTGATTGCTTTGGTGGTCTGCTGTCTGGTGACCTGGGTGGTTTTCCTGGACAGCCACAGCATTGGGATGAAACACAAGAATCTCTGGGTCCTGGGGACGTTTCTGCTCATGCCCCTGGTGGTCCCGCTGTACCTGATCAGGCGCGCACAGTTCCTGTATCAGCATCAGCTGACCCCCCGGCAGCAGGCAGAGGCGAGGGCCAGAGAAATTTCCCGGAAACGCAGGGAAAAGGCGGAACGGGAAAAACAGCATTGGGAAGAAAAAAAGAGAAAACAAGCTCTGGAAGACCCGGCGGAAGCTGCCAGGAAAAAGAGCCTGCGGGAAAAAGAACAGAAGGAAATGCGCCTGCACCTGGATGAACAGCTGAGCAACCAGCAAAAACGGCATGCCAAGCTGTGGGGCATTCGCTATCATCAATGATTACAGAAGAGAAAAAGAGGAGCAGTGCTCCTCTTCCAGCAAGGAAAGGTGTGGAATCAGGAGTGGAGAAACTGGTGGTAAAGGGTGGTCATCACCTGAAGGGCACGGTACGGGTCAGCGGTGCCAAAAATGCGGTATTGCCCATCATTGCAGCTTCTGTCCTGGGGACGGAAGGCAGCACGATTTTGGAAGTCCCTGAATTGGAAGATGTCAGCACCATCTGCAAGGTACTGGAATGCTTGGGGCTGAAAGTGGATCATTCCACCCCCCATGCGTTGAAAATCGACAGCCGGCGGATCACCGGATGGGAAGCTCCCTATGATCTGGTGAGCACCATGCGTGCTTCTTTCCTGGTCATGGGCTCCCTCCTGGCGCGGATTGGACGGGCCAAAATCTCCCAACCGGGAGGCTGTGCCATCGGGACCCGGCCCATCGATATCCATCTGAAAGGCTTCGAGGCCTTGGGAGCGAAGATCGAACAGGGCCATGGGTATATCGAGGCTTTTGCACCTCATGGGCTGGTGGGCACCACCATTTATCTGGATTTCCCCAGCGTGGGAGCCACGGAAAACCTGATGATGGCCGCCTCCATGGCCAAGGGGACCACCATCATTGAAAATGCAGCCCAGGAACCAGAAATCGTAGACCTGGCCAACTACATCAATGTGATGGGGGGCAAGGTCCGGGGAGCCGGGACGACGGCCATCCGGATTGATGGAGTGGAAAGCATGAAAGGCGGGGAACATACAGTGATCCCTGACCGGATCGAAGCAGGGACCTTCATGGTGGCGGGTGCTATGACCCAGGGGGATATCCTGGTGGATAATGTGCTCTGCGAACACATGAAGCCTCTCATTGCCAAACTCCGGGAAGCCGGGGCCGTTGTAGAAGAAGACATCAGCAGCGTCCATGTGGTGGGGCCTAAAGAGCTCCAGGCCATCACCATCAAGACCCTGCCCTATCCAGGCTTCCCCACAGATATGCAGGCCCAGGTCATGGCGATGATGTGCATCGCTAAAGGTCAGAGTTCCGTCTTGGAGACTGTTTTTGAGAACCGCTTCATGCATGTGGATGAACTGCTCCGGATGGGAGCCAATATCCGGACCAGCGGCGGGCGGGCAGCCATTGTGGAAGGGGTGCCCAAACTGTACGGCTGCCAGGTCCGGGCCACGGACCTGCGGGCTGGGGCAGCCATGGTGCTGGCCGGGCTGGTGGCTGACGGCGTAACGGAAATCACCGATATCTATCATATCGATCGGGGTTACGAGAATCTGGTCGCCAAGCTGACCGGACTGGGAGCCGACATCCAGCGGGTTGGCTGATATGCCATGAGACATACGGAAAAAAGTTTGTTTTCCCGGCTGTTCAATCCGGTGGATGTGGGCATCGATCTGGGGACTGCCTCTACACGGGTCTTCATGAAGAACCGAGGCATTGTTTTGGAAGAGCCCTCTGTCGTGGCTTTGGATCCTGTTACAGGCAAGACGGCGGCCATCGGTTCCAAAGCCCGGGAAATGGCGGGGAAAGGCCAGTGGGAAGTGGTCTGGCCCTTAGAAAATGGGGTTATCGCTGATTTCGATGCGTCGGTAGGGCTCCTGGAAACCGTGCTGGACCGAGTGGTGGGGCGGAATCTATTTTTCAAGCCCCGGGTCATGGTCTGTGTCCCTACCGGGGTTACCGGGGTGGAACGGCGGGCCGTGACTGAAGCGGCGCTCCTGGCCGGAGCCGCCAAGACCTATCTGATCGAAGGCCCTCTGGCAGCGGCACTGGGTGCCGGGCTGCCCATCCAGGAACCCAAGGGACGGATGGTGGTGGATATCGGGAGCGGCACCACCAGTGCGGCGGTGCTGAGTATGGGGCGGATCATCCAGGCGGCTTCTCTCAGGATGGGGGGAGAAGCCTTCAATGAGGGACTGATCCGTCATCTGCGGGATATGCTAAATATCCAGATCGAAGGGCCGCTGGCGGAAGAAATCAAGCTGGATATCGGAACGATCAGCCGCCGGGGCCGCCGGGGCACCAAGATCATCCATGGCAGGGACAACATCACAGGATTGCCTACTTCCCTGCGCCTTTCCTCTCAAGATACGGTACGAGGCCTGGGAGAGCCCATCGGTCCCATCTTGACCTGCATCCACAGCGTCTTGGAGAAGACACCGCCGGAATTGGCCGCAGATCTTTTGGAAACAGGGATCGTCCTTACTGGAGGCGGAGCCCTCCTGGAAGGCATGGATGAATGCATCGAAGCCGGGACCCATGTACGGACCCGGGTGGCGGCCAATCCCCGGGAATGTGTGGCTCGGGGAGCTGGAATGGCTTTGGATGATTCTGCACTGCTGGAAATTTTGGAAGGAAAATAAGGGGGTGTTGCCTGGGCAACACCCCTCTTTTCACGAAAGGAACGCGATAGACGACAATGGACCATAGTTACAGACAATGGATGGCAAGATTCGTTCTGGCAGGCCTGCTGCTGACGGCTTCCCTGCCGGCAGCCCAGGCGGCCAAGGTCAGCACCCTCCGGGGCGGGGTCACACCTAACCGGGCCCGGGTGGTCATGGACCTGGATACGCCGCTTTCTTATACTTCCCGGGTGACCGGAAATCAGCTGATCATCGAATTAAAGGCCCGGGCGGACCGGACGGAGATGGTACGGCTGCGGGATCCCCGGATCCAGAAAGCCTATTTGGAACCCCAGGGGAAAAACAGCCGGCTGGTGATCGTATTCCGGAAAACCGTCCCGGTCTATAAAATCTTCCTGCTGAAGAATCCCCAGCGGCTGGTGGTGGATTTTCCCCGTTCCGGAAGTACCTCCGGCGGGAAGGCCAGACCGGCGGCCAGCCGGTCCCAGTGGTTGGGGAAGGGCCTTACCTATCGGGAAAGTTCTGTGGATCTGGGGGCCGGACGGGTCAAGACTTATCTGCTGACCTTGGCTCCCAACAGCGATTTCCGGCTGGACTTCATCCCCGGATACGGCAGGACCATCCAGAAAGGGACCCTGTCCATGATCCAGAAACGGTCCGGAGCCGTGGCCCTGGTGAATGCCTCCTATTTCGACAGCGACATCTGGGTGGTGGGGAACCTGAAGATCCAGGACCGGTGGCTGGGGATGGAGACTACGCCCCGGACTGGACTGGTGCTGCCAGCCGGAGGCGTTCCTTCCATCCAGTCCGGACTTTCCTATCAAGGGATGGTGACCCGGCCGGACGGCAGGAGCTATTCCATCGGTGGGGTGGACCGGATGCGGCTGGCCGATGAATTGATCCTGTACAATGACGGCTATGACGACACCACGGATACCAACGCCTATGGCACGGAAGTGCGGTTGGAAGACGGGGTGGTCCGGGAAATACGGAAAGGCGCAGGAGGCATGCCCCTGACGGCCGGCAGTACAGTGCTCTCCGGGAACGGAGCAGCTGCCGCTTTCCTGAACGGGCTGCGCAAAGGAGATAAAGTTCGCCTGATCCAGACCCTGGGCAATCCGGAAGCAGACAGGGCTGCTTCGGTAGGATCGGCAGGACCTCAGCTGGTGCGGGATGGACAGGTCCAAGTCACCAGCAGTGCGGAAGAGATTGCCCCGGACATTGCCCAGGGACGGGCTCCCCGGACCGGCGTGGGCATCAAGAAAGACGGCACGGTGCTGATCGTGGTGGCAGACGGACGGTCCCGCAGCAGCGCTGGGATGACACTGACGGAACTGGGCCGGTATTTCGTCCAGCTGGGGGCCGATCGGGCCATGAACTTCGATGGCGGCGGATCCAGCGAGATGGTGGTCAACGGAAAGATTATGAATGATCCCAGCGACGGCAGCGAGCGTCCCGTACGGGTGGCATTGGGAGTGTTCAGGAAGTAAAATTGTCAGCGGCCAGCTGTCAACAGCCCACTTGCATCTCCCCTCCTCTTCGGTATATAATAAACAAACGAAAGAAAAGAGGTGCTGATCATGTTACACAAAATCCTCAAAAACAGAAAAATATGGGCAGCAGCCTTGCTGATGGTCTTACTGGCCTTGGGCGTCGCCCAGGCAGCAGGGGTCCAGCCCCAGAAAAGCAGCCTTTCCGGGCAGGTGGTTTCCACGGTATCCGTGGGTGCCCAGGTAACGGAAGGGACTGTCCTGGTAACGGTCAAGACCTTGACGGGTACGGCTCCTGCCGCCCGCGCCAACTGCAGCGGGAAAGTGGTATCTGTGGAGGTTTCCCCCGGCAGCCAGATCGCGGCAGACCAGGTGGTGGCTCAGATCCAGCCTTAAAGAGGCTGCAGGCCGAGCCGCTCTTCTGAGCTGGGGCTTCGGCCATGGATGAACTGACCATGACAGAGGGTGTGAAAGACACTTTTCACACCCTCTTTTTTACAGGAGGACATATGCATTCTTTGAAGTGGAAACGGATCCTGTTCCTGACCCTGGGATGGCTGTTGGCTGCGGTTTCCCTGGCGGCAGCAGCCATTCCTACCATTGCTGTAGAAGAACTGAAACCGGGGATGAAAGGGTATGGGAAGACAGTCATCCGGGGAGCGGATATCGAAACCTTTGATGTGGAAGTCCTGGGGGTCACCGGCACGGAAACCGGCGGGTACAATATCCTGATCAAAGCTTCCGGTCCTCTCCTGAAGGAAAGCGGAGGCATCGCCCAGGGGATGAGCGGCAGTCCGGTGTACATCGACGGCCGGCTGGCCGGAGCCGTGGCCTATGGCCAGGCTTTTTCCGATCCCAATTACTGCTTCCTGACTCCCATCAACGAAATGCTCCGGCTGTTTGACGAAACCGATCCCCGGCCTTCCGTATTCCTGCCCAAGAGCACGCCGCTCATGGTCAGCGGCTTTACCGCCGACGGAGTGGCCCATCTGAACGAGGAACTCTCGCCGTTCGGGCTTACTTCCTATGCGGTGCCTGGAGGCACGGAGGAACTGGACCGTGTCCAGCTGGAGCCGGGCAGTTCCGTGGGGGTTTCTCTGGTCCGGGGGGATATGGTCATCGGGGCCATCGGCACCGTGACCTGGACCGACGATGAGGGACGGATCTTGGCCTTCGGGCACCCCTTCCTCCAGCACGGGGATTCCAATTATTTCATGACCAATGCCTGGATCTTTGCCTCCGTTCCCAATATCCAGAGCGCTTTTAAAGTGGGGACCCTGGGGAAGACCCTGGGACGGATCAGTCAGGACCGGCTCAGCGGCATTGCCGGAAAAGAGGGTGAAAACGCGCCCATCATCCCTATGTACGTTTCAGTGACGGACAAGGACCGGGGACTGCATAAGAGCAGCAATGTCCAGCTGATCACCGATGAGGACTTGGTGCCCACCTTGGTGGACGGCGTCACTTACAATACGGTGAGCATGGCCAAGGATCGGAAGGGCGGCGGGACGTCCCGGATCCGGTTCACCATTACCGCGGAAGGCGAAAAGGAAGGTCCCATCCGTCTGCGCCGGGAAAACATATTCTACAGTGCCACGGATATCGGGAAATTGACAGATTCGGAACTGAATGTGGCTACGGACATGCTCATGAACAACCGGTTCGACAAAGTGACCATCCAGGACATCAATGTGGATGTGGAGACTACTTCCGGCTGTGAAGTGGCGGAGATGCTGGGAGCAACCGCGCCGGCCACAGCTGTACAGGGGGGGATTCTGCCCATTACCCTGACTTTCAAACCCTATCGGTCGGAAGAGATCACCCGGACCGTCAATTTCAAGATCCCGGATAAACAGCCGGCCGGCCCCATGAACTTGATCGTCCGCAGCGGCAATGCTACGGCTTGGATCACCAAGGCCCTGTCCAAGAAAAACAGCCGGAACGGGGTACAGGATGGGGGAGACGGCAGTGGCGAGGACGAAACTGCCATGTTCCAGTCTTCCCAGCGGCAGTTCAAGGATTTCCTCACGGAATTCAACGATATGGATGCCAATAACGAAGTGGTGGTGGATCTGATGCCCACCTATGGAGATGAACGGCCCAGCCGCCGGGCGGCTGCCCGTTCTGCTGCAGGCAGCGGAAGCAGCATGGGCAGTGCCCTCACCGGTCTGCTGAAGGGCAGCAAATACAAACAAAAATTCCCCTTGGATTTCATCATCACGGGGGAAAGCAATATTACCGTGGATGTGCAGAAAAGATGAGAAAAGGGGTTGTTGCGTAGGCAGCAGCCCCTTTTTTCTACAAATTTTCATCTGGATAGGGTATAATAATCTGTATACTATGTATGTTAGTTTGCTGTGAAGGAGCTGTTTCCATGGGATACCGAGAACTTTGCCGCTGGGTCGGCCGGAACCTGGTGGATCTTTGCGCCCGCACCGGCCGGGTGGTCAAACTGTTCCTGGAAGCCTGTGCGGCGGCCAAAGGGGCGGACCGGCGGGAGGTCCTGCGTCAGATGGCCAAACTGGGAGCGGATTCCCTCCCCATCGTCAGCATGACGATCCTGTGTACCGGGATGGTCATGTCCGTCCAGACCGCCAAGGAATTTGTCCGTTTCGGAGCGGCGGATTCTGTGGGCGGGATCGTAGCCATTGCCATGGGACGGGAACTGTCCCCCATCCTGACAGGTGTGGTGGTAGCCGGACGGATTGGGGCGGCCATCGCTGCGGAAATCGGCACCATGAAGGTGACGGAACAGATCGATGCCCTGCGGGTCATGGCCGTCAGCCCTGTCCGCTATCTGGTGGCCCCTCGGCTCCTGGCCATTGTCCTCATGATGCCCATCCTGGTGATCTATGCCAATCTGGTGGGGGATGTAGGGGGCTGGTTTGTGGCAGAAAACTACGCCGGGATCAGTTCCCACATGTTCCTGGAAAGCATCCGGGGCTTCATCGAGCCCTGGGACATCATCGGCGGGCTGATCAAAGGGGCTTTTTTCGGGGCCATCATCGCCATCATTGGCTGTCACAAGGGCCTGAATGCCCAGCAGGGAGCGGAAGGCGTGGGCATGGCTACCACCAAATCGGTGGTACTGTCCATCATCCTGATCTTCATCGCCAACTACTTCCTGTCCGTGATCCTGTACGTCCATGGAGGCTGAAATGGAACAACCTGTCATTGAATTCCAGAAAGTGGATATGTCTTTCGGACCCAAAGTGGTCCTGGACCAGGTGAGCTTTTCCGTAGCAAAGGGTGAGACACTGGCGGTCATCGGTCCTTCCGGAACGGGGAAAAGCACCGTCCTGAAGATCCTCATCGGTCTGCTGAAGCCGCTGGGAGGCCATGTGCTGATCCAGGGCCAGCCGGTGGAAAAATATACGGAAGTCCAGTGGAACCAGCTGCGGCAGCATATGGGCATGGTATTCCAGTATTCCGCCCTGTTCGATTTCCTAGATGTGGGAGAGAACGTGGCCTTTGGGCTGCGGCAGCATACCAGTATGTCGGAAGAGGCTATCCAGAAACGGGTGAAGGATCTGCTGGAAGCGGTAGGCCTTGCCGGCAATGAGCATGTCTACCCGGCCCAGCTTTCCGGGGGCATGCAGAAACGGGTGGGACTGGCCAGGGCCCTGGCGCTCCAGCCGGATATCATCCTGTATGACGAACCGACTGCAGGGCTGGATCCCATCATGGCTACCAATATCAGCCAGCTGATCCTGGACACCAAGAAAAAGCTGGGCATCACTTCCGTACTGGTCACTCATGATATGGCCTCCGCTTTCCTCTGTGCGGACCGGATCCTGATGCTCAGCCATGGCCATATCGCCTTCTCTGGGACAGTGGAAGAAGCCAGACATACCCGGGAACCCCTGGTACGGGCGTTCCTGCGCAGTGATATTTTAGAGGACAAGGAGTAAGAGCATGAAAGCAGATGAAGTCAAAGTCGGTGCAGTCACCCTAGGGGGCATTGTCATCCTGGCCCTGATGCTGACCTTCCTGGGGGTTTTCAGCTTTGCCGGGCGCACCTATAAGCTGAATGTGATGTTCGATGATGTGAATGGCCTGAAAGTGGGCAATGAAGTCCGGTTTGCCGGGGTCCCAGTGGGGAAGGTGGACGACATCATCGTGGATGGATCCAAGGTGAAAGTGGTCATGAAGATGGATGAAAAGCAGAAGATCCCCCGCAACTCCCAGTTTGCCATCGGCATGGACGGGGTCATGGGGACCAAATTCGTCACCATTGCACCTCCCAAAATCGCTACGGGCCTGGTATTCAAGGCTGGGGAGACCATTACCGGCCAGCAGGCAGGGGGCATCGACAAACTGATGGATTCTTCCGGACGGGTCCTGGACAAGCTGGAAGTGGTGGTGGATGCCTTCAGCAATGTGTTCGGGGACAAGAAGGTCCAGAATTCCATGCGGGAAGGCTTTGTCCAGACCGGGGAAGTGGCCAAGAACATGAATGACTTCACCAAGGCTCTGGCTACCATGGCCCAGCAGAACCAGGGAGACATCCATACCATGGTGGGACAGATGAAGGAAATGTCCATCCACATGAACAGCATCATGGATAAGGCGGATGCCAATGGGGCGACAGGCAAGAATGTGGCTGCTATGGCGGCCAATATGGCGGATGCCAGCAAGAAGATCCAGAATACGGCAGAGGCCCTCCAGAATGTGGTCACCGACCCTCAGACCCAGCAGGACCTGAAGGAGACCATCCACCATGCCAAATCCACCACCGTAAAGGCAGATAAGATCCTGGGAGTGGTCACCGACGCCCAGGTCCAGGCGGATGTGCTCTACAACGACAAAAAAGGCAAATGGCGGACGGACATGGGGGTGAAACTGCCCCTGAAGGAAGACAGCTATGCCTATCTGGGTGTTTTTGATATCGGTGATCGGGACAAGGTGGATTTCCATTACAACAAAAGGCTGAACAAATACATCTGGGGCCGGACCGGGGTCATGGAAGGAGAATTCGGTGTGGGGGCCGACTGGATCCTGTCACCGAAATTCAAGCTGTTCACCGACTTCTACGACTTTGACGATGCCAAACTGAAAGTGGGCGCGGAATGGGCTTTCAGCCCGAAACTGTCTCTGATCGGAGAGAGCATGGATGTGCTGGATCACGGGTCCGATACGGCTTATCTGGGTATCCGGGCCAGATTTTGATAAAAGTTTAAAAAGTGTTTGGTTGACTTTACTTTTTCAACTGATTATAATAATAAAAGCTGACTAGGTAGTCAGAAAGTACAGGAGGGTCCGATAGTGAAGCATTTCCATACGAAAAGCATGATTCTGAGCGCTGTCATCCTGAGCGCCCTTTCTATCCATACAGTGGGAGCAGCCACCCCGGAAACCGTGAACCTGGATCTGGGCAAAGCCGTACGCATGGCGTTGGACAACAACTCCAGCGTAAAGATCTCCGCAGCCGAACTGGATGCGGCCAAGGCGGAACTGGATCAGGCCAAAGGTGCCCGGTGGGGGTCCATTGACTTCAACCATTACAGTGGCCGGTCGGAAAACTACAAGGCCACCCAGACAGTCCCTGTTTATGGCGGAGGGAACCAGGTCATCGGGTACCACAGGACAGCCAACAGTCATACCAATACGGTGAGCATCTCTGTGCCCATCTACACCGGCGGCCGGCTGGAAGGAGCCATCGACCAGGCCAAAAAGAATCTGGATTACTACCAGTATGGCATGAGCAGTTCCTACCAGACCACCCGGTACAATGCGGAAAAGGGCTACTATGATGTGCTCCAGGCCGCCAATACCGTGAACCTGGATAAGGAGACCGTGGATCGGCTGGATGAACATCTGAAGAATACCCAGGCCCAGTTTGCTGTGGGTGTGGTGGCCAAAGCCGACGTGCTCCGTTCCCAAGTGGAACTGGTCAATGCCCAGCAGACTTTGACCCAGGCGGAAAACAGCTATGAAGTGGCTGTTTCCTCCCTGAACAACGTGATCGGGCTGCCCACAGCCACCCGGCTGAACCTGAGCCAGGGGCTGGAATACAAACCCAATGATTACACCCTGGACAACTGCGTGACCTATGCCATGGCCAACCGGCCGGAAATCCATCAGGCAGAGGCTTCCGTAGGCATGGCCAAAGCGGCCCAGAAAATTGCCAACGCCGGCAGCCTTCCCCAATTGAGCCTGGGAGCTTCCAACGAATGGAGCAATGACACCTTCCCGGGCCAGGACCGTGACAACTGGGCCCTGGGAGTGACCCTGACCCAGAATATCTGGGACTATGGGGTCAATGCGGCTAAGGTCCGGGAAGCCAAGGCCAATGTGGTGAAAGCCCAGGAAAGCTACCGGCAGATCAGCGATCAGGTACGGTTGGCGGTACGGACCAGCTACCTGAGCATGCGGGAAGCTGAAAAGCGGATCAAGACCACAGAAGTGGCTGTGGCCCAGGCGGAAGAAGATTACCGCATCGCCCAGCTCCGGTATCGGGCCGGCGTAGGGACCAATACGGACGTAATGGATGCGTCTGTGGCCCTCACTACCGCCAAGAACAACTATATCCAAGCCTTGTACGACTACAATACTTCCACCGCCCTGCTGGAACAGAGCATGGGTGTCCCAGTGGAAAACGAATAAATTTCACCATTGACCAAAGAGTCTGCGACCGCAGACTCTTTTCTTTTACCCTCCATACCTGTTATACTTATGTTGTGTATGAATAATTAATCAATTCGATTCACGATACGGAGGCCCTGATGGGTACCAAAGGGAAGAAACGGCTGACAGTCCTGGCTGGGGTGCTGGTCCTGCTGTATCTGATCCTGTGGAAGGTGATCCTTCCGGCAGGACTGGAACGGGCCATTCCCCTGGTGGAAAACGCCGCCGGAGAATACATCAATGGACAATTGCAAATGGAAACCATGGAGGTGGGCCCGGACCTGACCTTTACCGCCCGGAATCTGCGGCTGGAAGATGCAGGGGGGAACTTGGTGGCAAAGATCCCGGCTCTGTCTCTTCAGATGGATCCTCTGAAGTTCCTTGCTGGAAGCAGCTCAGTGGGCACCCTGACCCGGATTACCCTGGATGAGCCGGAACTTTATCTGGTCCAAGATGACAAACAGGAGTGGAATGTAGCCCATCTGCTGAAGGAAAGCCAGAGCTCCAGCACTGATTTCAAAGCACTCATCGCCATCCGGAACGGCAAAGTGGAGTTCCGCCTGCCCTATGGCACTTGGGACGCGGAGGTGGAAGGGACCATCGATCCTGTCCAGAACCCGGATTTTGCCATGGATCTGACGGTGAACCGGAAGGGGCAGTCCATCCATGTAGCTGGCACCTTGGATACAGACCGGCAGGGGACCCTGACCGTCCAGACGGATCTCCTGGCTCTCCAGGATTTCAGCTCCCTGGCGGAACAGTTCCTGCCGGTGAGGAATCTTACCGGGGCTCTCACTGATGCCTCTGTCACCTGGAGCAACAATGCCGCCGGCAGCCAGCTTTCCGGGAAAGCCCAGCTTCGCCAGGTGGGGGCCGTTTCTGCCTGGAACGGCTATGATCTGTCTCTTGCGGCGGACGGAAGCCTGTCCTTTGACCAGCTGCAGCTGCAGGCCCAAGATCTGGACGTGACGGTGAACGGACAAAAGATCCGCGTTTCCGGGGGACTGGATCTGACGGATCTCAAGGATCCCCGGGCAGAAAGACTCCAGTGTGAAATCGTAGACTTCGACCTGGCTGCTCTGCCTTTGGACCTGCCCGTTTCCGGTATCCTCAGCGGCACAGTGGCCGTGGACGGGACCAAAGACAGTCTCACCGGAAGCGGTACCTTCACCAGCCCGGTCCTGACCTTCCAGGGCTATGCAGCGGACCAGGTGACCTTGCCCTTCTCCTTCCGGGATCATCGGGTGGAGACGGACGGCGCCAAAGCCAGCCTGGGGGGCGGCTCTGTTCTGGTAAAGGCCTCCTATGACTGGAAAGACCAGGAAGGCCAGGCGGCCCTCACTGCGGATCAGGTGGATGCAGGGACCTTTGTGCCCCGGCTGGGCAGCTTGCTCCTGGATGGGACTCTCTATGCTGCCGGCCAGTACCAAGACGGAACCCTACAAATGGAAACTGTATCCAGCGATTTGTCCCTTTCCTGGGGAAACCTGAAACTCCATGAAATCGCTCTGGATGGGACCTTGGACGGCAGCAGCCTGATCCTCAGCCGGCTTTCCGCCTATACAGAAGAAGGCGGCGCCCTGGCTGGCAGCGGCAGCCTGAAAGACGGGCAGCTCCAAGGTGACCTGTATGTTACCGACCTGCCTGTGGATCCCTTGCTGGCCGCAGTGGGCCAGGAGGGCAAAGGCCTGTTCTCCACCCATCTTCTCCTTTCCGGCACCGCCGATGCCCCTGAGGCTTTCGGAGCCTTCTCCTTCCGGGACGGGGAACTGCTGGGGCAGACCATCCAGGAAGCTCATGGAGCTTTGGAATGGAAAGGGCGGAAGGCCAGCTTCCACAAGGTGGAAGTGAACCTGGCCCAAGGGACCCACATCTTGGATGGCAGTGTGGACCTGACCGGAAGCGAGCCCCAGCTGGATCTTACCCTGGAGACCCGGGGCATCCGGCTGGAACCCCTCAGTGAGGTTTTCCATTCTCCCTGGCCTGTCACCGGGAATTTGACCAATACCATTGCGGTGAAAGGGCCGCTGTCCAATCCTTCTTTTACCGGCCATGTCCATGCCTGGGATGGTTCTGTGAACAAATTCCTGGTGGATGAAGTGGACGGAGATTACGCTTATGATGGGAAAATCCTGCAGCTGAAGAATTTCCGTGCCCAAGCCCTGACCTGCAGCGCCCAGTTCAGCGGTACGGTCAGCCGGGACGGTTTCCTGGACATCGGCATCGACGCCAAGAACATCAACCTGCTGCGTCTTCCCTGGCTCAAGGACAGTGTGGACCTAGCCGGCAATGTGAATTTCAGCGGCAGCATCACCGGCCATACCAGCCGGCCCCAGTTCCAGGGCGTACTGTCTTCGGATTCTGTCCTGATCAACGGAGTGGAATTCACCGGCTTGGCCTTGTCTTTCCAGAGCCAGGCGGGCCATGTGAATACCTTCCAGGGGACTTTCCAGCAGAAGACCGGAGGGGACTATGCTTTGAAGGCCCGGTTCGATTTCGATCGGAAACTGTTCCAGTGGACCGTGGACGTGACAAAGGGCAACGTGCGTTCCCTGCTCCAGATGGGCGGCATCAAAGCGGATGTGGACGGCTATCTGTCCGGCCGCATCGAAGCCAATCCAGACGGGCCCCGCACGGGTATGACCATCATCGGCAAGGTGGAAGATGGGAAAGTGGCCGGGGTGCCCTTTGCTTCTGCAGATTTTGACATCTACACCCATTTGGGCCAGTGGCAGATCCGGAAGCTCCAAGCCCAGGAAAGCGGCGGCGGGCTCATCGCCGCCCAGGGGAATTTCAATCTGCGGAAACGGACCATCGACCTGGAATTGGCCACCAGTGAAGCCAATGCCAAACTCCTTACGGTGGGCATGGACAACCCGCCGGATGTGAGCGGGAAGCTGAACATCGTGGCCCAGCTGAAAGGGAACCTGGATGATCCCAACGGGAACTTTTCTCTGGAAATGAAAGAGGGCAGCATCAGCGGGATGGCATTTGACAGCCTGTACGGCATGGTGACCTTGCGGAACGACATGTTCCATCTGGATCAGTTCCTGATCCAGCGGGATGTGTACAAAGTCAGTGCGTACGGCACCTTCCCCATGGATTTGATGCGCCCTGTGGCCAAACGGAAAAATCCGGATTCCCGGATGAACTTGGAAGTCCGGCTGGACAATGGGAACCTGGCCATCCTGCCCACCCTGACCAAATGGGTCCAGTGGGCGGACGGCCCCACCAGCGGCAGGGTGGATATCACCGGGACCTTGGAAGATTATAATCTGAACGGATCCATCGATCTGGAAGGGGGTACGGTGAAATTCCGGGGCTTGGACAATACCTTTGACAATGTGAAATACCATGCGTCTTTCAACGGGAAAACCATTACCCTGAAGGAGTTCTCCGCCACCACCGGGAAGAACGGAAGCATTGCTGCATCCGGATCGTACCTGCTCAATGACACTTCCGGCAAGCCCTATCATCTGGAGCTGGCCATCAAGGATGTGGAATTGGTTTCTTCCAGCGTCAAAGGAAAACTCAATGGGAATTTTGACCTGGAACACAAGGACAACAAACCCTTCCTCACCGGGAACTTGAAATTGGACAAGGGGTACCTGGGGATTTCCGCCATTCCGGAGTTTGGCGAGGGAAGCTCAGACATCGGTCTGGATATCGACGTGGATCTGGGCAATAACCTGCATCTGTATAATGCGGCTTTTATGGACCTGTGGCTGAAAGGCCAGTTCCATATCATGGGCAGCACGGCGTTCCCCCAGATCAACGGCAGCATCCGGGTGAACCGGGGCAGCCGGCTGAAGTATCTGGGCACGCCTTTCAACATCGGGTTTGGCGAAATTTATTGGCCGCGGCCGGGAACCTTCATCCCCAATGTGAACATGGCAGCTTTTACCCGACTGGGGCAGTACAATATCCTGGCCAAGGCCAGCGGCCCCTTGAGCCTGGATGACATCGTGATCAAACTTTCCAGCGATCCGCCTCAGGACGAGAATACCCTGAAGCGTTTCCTGACCCTGAAGACCGACGATGCCAGCCTGGGAGACGATGCTTGGCGGGGGCTGGTGGATGCCGGGCTCCAGATGACATTCCTGGCGGATGTGGAAGATGCCATCAAAGATGCTTTAGGACTGGATGAACTGCGGATCTACAGCGGCACGGTCCAGAATACCATCGCCTTTTCGGCGGACCCCGACCGGGCCAATGAAGTGACGGGACAGGACCGGCGCCAGTATAACGTACTGCTCAGCCGGTATTTCGGCCGGAAGCTGCTGATCGGCTATACCACCAGTTTCGATGGGGAAAAGAGCAACCTGTACGCCGGCTACCGGATTGCACCCAGGGTCCACATCGGGATTTCCACCGACCAAGACAACAACCATTGGTACGGGGTGCAGTATCGGACGAGGTTTTAAAAGGGACTTTGCCAGAAGGCAGACACGGCCCCGGAGGGGACTTGAGACATCAGGCGTCAGCTTTGTTCGGATTATATGCAGGTCCAATCTGCTTATGGCGGGCAAACTGATGTCTGAAAGGCCTGTTAGGGCCGGTCTGACTTCTTGACCAGCGGACCATCCGTTCAAAAGCAGATGCGCAGCATATGGTATCCGACGGACGCTGACAAAAAAGCAGGACCCGACCAGGGTCTTGCTTTTTTCACACTCCAGGACTGGAAATCTTGGTCCATAGAAGGTATAATAAACGGGATATGATATAATTAATCGTTAGCAAATCAGACAGCCGATGATAAACAACCTGTATAGGGGGTACTCTATGAAAAAACATGTAAACTGGCGGCAGCTGTCCGTCGCCGTCCTGGCTTCCCTGGCCATGACCACCCCGGTCTACGCCGCAGAAGTCACCCACAGCCAGGAAGTGGAACTGGGAAATCATAAGACCGTTTCCAAGGAAGGACAGGGCATCGGTACCATCGAAGTGGTGCCGGAAAGCCAGGCCGCCACGCAGCCGGCAGGAACTGAAACGACTGCTGCTGCAGCTGCAGCGGAAGAAGAACAGCCCAAATACCGGGAAGTCCGGCGCAATGGTGTCACCTACATCGAAAAAGTAGGCAAGAAAAAACTGGAACAAGAAAAGGAAAAGGCCCAGGCTGATGAAGAACAGCTGGAAGCCCGGATGACCCAGCAGAAGGAAATCCAAGAAGCCCAGAACAAACAGCTTCCCGGCCGGAGCATCCTCCAGCAGTCCGTCCTGTCAGATTATGATATCAGTACCCAAGAAGACCAGTACGCCAAGATCGCCAAGGACTCCACACCTTTCATCGGCAAGACCGTGACCAAAGTCACCTTGGAAGGCGCCGCCCATGAGGATGCCGGCAAATTGGCAGACGTATTGAAGATGCCTGCCGGGACCAAATTCACCAAGGAAGGGCTCCAGGACGATATCCGGGCTCTCTATGAAACCGGCTGGTTCTATGATATCAAACCCGTGTTCCATCAAGTGCCCGAAGGGGTCCAGATCACCTATCAGCTGGAAGAAAACCCTGTGCTGACGGATTTGGATATCGAAGGCAATACGGTGATCTCTACTGGGGACATCAAAAAAGAACTGGATCTGCCCTTGGGCAAGGTCCTGAACTCCCGGGATGTGAACATCGGCGCCCGGAAGGTGGAAAGTCTCTACAATCAACAGGGTTACATCCTGGCCAAAGTGGCCGATGTACGGATGCAGCCGGACGGCCGGCTCATCGTCCAGGTGGCAGAAGGGGTCATTGAAGATTTCCGGGTCAAGGGCAATACCAAGACCAAGGATTACGTGGTCATCCGGGAAATGCGCATGAAGAAAGGGGAACCTTTCAATGCCAAGAAAGCCCGCCGGGCCATGCAGAAGATCTACAACCTGGGCTTCTTCGAAGATGTCAACATCCGTCTGAACCCGGGCCAGATGCCCAATACCGTTTCTGTGGAAGTTTCCGTGGTGGAAACCAGTACAGGTACCTTCGGGATCGGGGCTGGCTACAGTGATGCAGACGGCTTCCTGGGTATGGTCAGCATCGGGGATAAGAACTTCATGGGTACCGGGGACAGTGTCAGCGCCCGTTGGGAATTCGGCGGCGACTCTGAAACCAAGGCCAACTTCGAAGTCTCCTATGTGAAGCCTTGGATCGATGACAAGGAAACTACAGCCGGATTTACCTTCTACAACATGACCAACGAGTACGTGGACTACAACCGGGACGGGGATGAAATCGCCCGGTACTACAAGAAACGTACAGGAGAAGAACTGTTCTTCAGCCGGGTCACGGACAATGAATTCATCACCAACAGCATCACCCTGAAGAACCGGGATGACAAGTACAAGAAACCGGTCAGCGGGTATGGCACCCAGTGGTTCGAAGCCGGAGAGAACGGCTATGATCTAGTCCACGAATATCCGGATGATTACAACTGGGATAAGAACGAACGGATGAAGAAGAACTTCGGGATCACCCGGAGTATCACCTTCGCCCGTACCTTAGATACCCGGGACAACATCTACGATCCTCGGGAAGGGAAACGGACTGCTTATTCTGTGGAAGTAGCCTCCTTCGGCGGGGACTTCAACTTCCAGAAATACCAGGCAGACTACCGGTACTACTACCGGATGGGCAAGGACAATGTTTGGGCCCTGAACCTGGGCGCCGGCTATGCCAACGGGGATATGCCTCTGTCCCAGCGTTTCAGCGTAGGCGGCAGCGATGTGCTCCGTGGGTATAAGGATGATCAGTTCAAAGGCAACAGCATGGTGAAGGGATCCCTGGAATTCCGGTATCCCATCATCAAGAAAGTACAGGGCGTCTTCTTTACGGATGCCGGTTACGCCTGGAGCAAGGAGTACGGAGAATCCAACTTCGATCTGGGCAAGATCAAGAACTCCGTGGGTATCGGTCTCCGGATCAATTCCCCGCTGGGTCCCATCAAGCTGGACTATGGCTACCGGCTGGAAAGCAGCGACCGGGGCGGCCGCTTCCACTTCAGTTTCGGCGGTCAGTTCTGATAAACAAATTGCATAACGAGGAAGCAGGGATAGTAAAATGATGGAATTGGCCAACAAGAAAAATGTCAAGGTCATTTCTTTGGCCATTGCGGCCATTATGGTAGTCGGCGTATTCGTCCTGGCCATCCAGGGCAAGAACCTGGGAACCGGAGACGCCACCATGAATTCCGCCATCGGCAAGGTGAACTACAACCAGGTTATGGCAGCAGCTCCTGGTCTGGCAGATGCTCAGACCCAGCTCCAGCAGGCAGCCGAGGACAGCCGCAAGGAGTTTGAAGAGAAAAGCAAGGATATGAGCGACGCGGACAAGCAGAAACTGGCTGCGGAATACCAGAAGAAACTGGAAGACAAGCAGAAGGAACTGATCGAGCCCGTGAAGAAAGAAGTGGATGATGCCATCGTGGCCGTGGGCAAGACCAAGGGCTTGACGGTGGTGGTCAACCAGGGTGCTGTGGTCTATGGCGGCCTGGATGTGACCGCAGATGTGACTGCACAGCTGAAAAAAGCCAAGAAATGATCCGGCAGGAGACAGGAGGGATGGCTCATGGGCAGATGGCTCAGTCTTCTGCTGACAGGTCTCCTTCTCCTGACGGGCTGTGGTTTTTCCCGGGGGAAGCTTCCCTTTCAGCAGGAAAGACCCCGGTTTGCGGTAGTGGATTGGGACAGGCTGGTGGAACAGCATCCCAAGTATAAGGAGTGGAAGCACCAGAAGGAACAGCTGGAAACTGCCCGCTGGCTGCGGGACCGGCAACGGGAGAACGGCCAGCAGCAGCTGGATCTCCTGAAGAAAATGAAGCAGGTCCGGGAAGCCGGGAAGGGACAGTTCCAGTCCGCCCAATGGTCCGCCAAGGTGGCGGAGAAACGGGCCCAGGAACAGGACCGGCTCCGGAAGAAGCGGGAAGCCCTTGAAGCGGAAGCAGAAGAACGGGTGAAAGCAGACCGGGATGCGGTGGAAGAAAAATACCGGATTCCACTGTTTAACCTGCGGCTGAAGCTGGGCAGCGTGAAAATGAGCGATGCCGCCCAGAAAGCCCTGCTCCAGGAACAGCAGGAATTGCTGGACAAACGCCAGAAAGATCGGGCGGAAGTGGAAGCAGAGAAAGAACAGTGGCTCCAGCAGCAGATGGCTGCCGACGTGGCGGCTTCCCAGGCAAGGCTCCAAGCTTTTTCCAAAGAACTGGCCGGGCAGGTGGTCCAGGAGGAAACGGGACTTACCCTGTCGGGGAAAGGTCCTCGGAACCAAGAAGGCCAGGCGGAACTGGACAAGCTGATCCAGTCCATGGACCAGCAGATCCAGAAGCAGGAAGACAAGGAAAAACGGCTGCGGGAAGAAATCGACAGTGATATCCTCAGCGCCATCAAAAAAGTCAACTTGAGCCGGAAGTATACACTGGTGTTCCGGAATCCAAGAGCCAACATCAGTGCCGATGATATTACGGACGAAGTGGATACGGTCGTCCAGCAAATTGTCTATTAAGAGGGATGGAAAACATGAAAAAAGCAATGATTCTCTGTGTCGTAGCAGCAGCGATGCTGTCCTTTGGCTGTGGGCGGAACGCCCAGTTCGGTGTGGTGGATATGAACAAGGTCCAGACAGAAAGCCAAGTGTTCAAGGATGCCACCAAGGACCTCCAGGCCAAAGGCAAGGCCATGGAAGAAGAACTGAACCAGGAAACAGCCGGCAAGAGCCAGGAAGAAGCCCAGAAGATCCTGACAGAAAAGAGCCAGAAGATGCATAGCCTCCAGGCAGAAGCCCAAGCAAAGGTCAAGGGAAGCTTCGATGCGGCCGCAGCTTCTGTAGCCAAAGAGAAAAACCTGAGTGCTATCCTGGTCAAAGAAGCGGTTCCCCAGGGCGGCGTCGATGTCACCGATGATATCATCAAAGCAATGAAATAAGATTCGATAAGGGCGGACCGGGGTTCGCCCTTTTTCCCGTACCATCATGAAATGGAAAGGATGCTGGAAATGGAAAAAACATTACAGGAACTGGCAACATTGTTACAGGGAGAGATCCTTCAGGGAGATCCCCAGATGGTCCTTAAAGGGGTCAACGGCCTGGAAGAAGCCCAGGCAGACCAGATTTCCTTTGCGGTGCCTCCCTATCTGGAATTTGCCGGACAGTCCCATGCCGGAGCCATCATGATTCCCCGAGGCGCTGCCCTGAAAGGGGACCAGGCTGTCCTTGCCGTGGAGAATCCCCGGGCGGCTTTTGCTGTCCTGCTGCAGCTCTTCCGTCCGCCGGAGGCGGTCAAAAAAGGCATCAGCCAATATGCCTTCATCCATCCTTCTGCGAAGGTGGGGAAAAATGTGGCCATCCTGCCCTTTGCTTATGTGGCGGAAGACGCGGAAATCGGCGACAATACGGTGATCTATCCCCATGTGTATGTGGGGCGCCATGTGAAGATCGGCTGTGACTGCACCCTCTATTCCAACGTGACGGTACGGGAAGACTGCATCCTGGGCGATCGGGTGATCCTCCAGGCCGGCTGCGTCATCGGCGGGGACGGCTTCGGCTACATCACTGCAGACGGCAAGCACACCAAAGTGCTCCAGACCGGGAATGTGGTCCTGGGCGATGATGTGGAGATCGGCTGCAACAGCTGCATCGACCGGGCTACTGTGGACAGCACAGTGGTCGGCAAAGGCACCAAGATCGACAACCTGGTCCATGTGGGACACAATGACATCATCGGAGAGAACTGCATCCTGGTGGCCCATGTGGGGATTTCCGGCAGCGTCACCATCGGGAACAACTGTACCTTCGGCGGACAGGCTGCTACTGCCGGCCATCTGAAGATCGGCAGCAACTGCACCTTTGCCGGCCGTACCGGCATCATCAGCGATGTACCTGACAACGTGGGCTGGGCCGGCTTCCCGGCCCAGCCCCATGTGGACTGGCTGCGGCAGATGGCCAACGAACGGAAGCTGGGAGGACTGCTGAAACGGCTCCGCCAGCTGGAAAAGACCGTAGAAGAATTGGAAAAAGGAAAGAGGGATTGACCATGAAGAAACAACTGACCGCCGTCCTGCTGTGTGCCCTGGCGGCCCTGCCCCTTACGGCTGCAGAAGCCAAGAACACCCCCAGCGGCACCAGCGGCATCATCAACGCCCCTTCCGGCTATGTGCGGATGCCCGGCCATGTTTCCGCCGGACTGGACTGGACCAAGGAAGGCCGGAATGTGCGGGGCAATATTGCCCTGCCCCTGGGCATCGAAATCGCTGGCAGCCATGTGGATACCAAACATGACGGATCCTATGGCACCGTCAGCGCCAAACTGCAGGTCCTCCGGGAAACTCCTGTGACCCCAGCCATCGCCATCGGAGTGGAAGACATCGGCGACCGGAATGACCGCCGGGGCTATGTGGCTGTGAGCAAGGCTCTGGCTGCCGGCTGGAAGCTCCATGCCGGGGTGGGCACCGGAGACCAGTACAAGCACGGCTTCTATGCTGTGGAAAAAGAAACGAAACTCCTGGGGCTTTCTATGAACCTGATGGGAGAATATGACGGCAGCCATTTCAACTACGGCGCCGGCATCCCGGTGGGGAAATTCATCCAGGCCCAGGTGGGCGTGAGAGATCATCACCTGTACGGGGGCGTGGATCTGACTTTCTAAGGAGGAAACAAAATGGCTGCGTACAAGCTCATGCAGTTCGTCAGCTGGCTGGTCTGCCATCAGCCGGACTGCCTGAACCATGCCCTGGCCTGGGTGCTGGGGCATTTGGGCTGGCGGGTGGTCCCTGCCTGGCGCCGGTATATGGCCAAAGAAAATATCAAGGACTGTCTGGGGGTGGACGAGGCCCGGGCAGAGGAAATCGCCCGGGAAAGCGTCTACCGGTTTGGCCGGATGCTCATCGAGGTACTGAAATATCCCCTGATCACCCGAGACAATTTCCGGCAGCTGGTCCGCTTCGAGGGACTGGAAAACCTGGAAAAGGCCTATGCCGAAGACAAGGGCGTGATCATGTGTACCGCCCACTATGGCAACTGGGAGATGCTGGGGGCTTCCATGGCCCTTTTGGGCTACCCCATCCTTTCCATCACCCGGAAACAGAACAATGGGGCCATGGACCGATTCATCAATGACTACCGGCGGATGGTGGGACAGCATGTGACCTACAACCATGGAGAAAACAGCATGCTGGCCATTGGCCGGTACCTGAAGAAAAAACATCTGGTGGGGATCCTCTACGACCAGGATTCTGCCCATACGGGAGAACATCTGCTGTTTTTCGGGAAACCTTCCAGGGTCCCCCAGGGCGCAGCCCATCTGTCTCGGATGTTCGGGTCTCCCATCGTGCCTCTTTTCATGCACAACAATCCGGACGGGACATTGACCGCCCGGATCTATCCGGCTCTCCATACGGAGAAAACGGCTAACCGTTCCGAGGATGTACGTGTTATAATGGAAGCACTGGTGGCCATCGCAGAACGGGAAATCCGGCTGGACCCTGCCATGTGGTTCTGGGTCCATGATCGCTGGAAAGATGGCCGCAAACGGTACGAAAAGTATAAGAAAGGCGTGTGATCCATGACAAGCGAAAAACAACACACCCTGAAACAGGCTGCTTCCTGTGACGGCATCGGCCTCCATTCCGGCAAGCTGGTGGAAATGACCCTGCGTCCGGCACCGGTGGATACGGGTATCGTCTTTGTACGGACAGATCTGGAAGGCCATCCCCAGGTCCATGCAGTGGCTTCCAATATCACAGCCACCACCCGGGCAACTACCCTGACGGAAAACGGAGCCAGCGTCACTACCATTGAACATCTGATGGCTGCCCTGGCCATCCTGAAGATTGACAATTGCTATGTGGAAATGTCTGCTGCTGAGCCTCCCGTAGGGGATGGATCAGCCCAGGCTTTCATCGATGAGATCCGGAAAGCGGGAATCCAGGAACAGGACGGGGAACGGCAGGTCTACCATGTGGACCGGGCCTTTTCCCATTATGACGGAGACCGTTCCATCGTGGTCCTGCCCTATGAGGGATTCCGGATCACCTTTACTTCCATCAATCCCCATCCTCTCCTGGGGACCCAGGTGTTGGATGTAGAAGACAAAGGGGACAACTTCTTGAAGGAAGTGGCAGCCGCCCGGACGGTGGCCTTTGAAGAGGAAATCGCCCAGCTGCGGAAAATGGGACTGGGACTGGGAGGCAACCTGGACAATGTGGTGGTCTTCGGCAAGGATAAGGTCCTGTCCAAACTCCGGTTCCCCGATGAACTGATCCGCCATAAGATCCTGGACGTGATCGGGGATATGTACTTGCTGGGGCCCATCCATGCCCACATCATCTGTATGAAGAGCGGCCATGCCTTCAACGATAATGTGTCCCGGCAGATCGATGAATACCGGAAGCTCCACGAATACCATCCCAGACACATTCCGGTTACCGGACAACAGAAAAAAGAAGTAAGGAGTAAGGATATGATTACATTAGACATTCAGGAAATCCAAAAGATTCTGCCCCATCGGTATCCCATGCTGCTGGTGGACCGGATCATTGAACTGGAACCTATGAAACGGGCTGTGGGCATCAAGAACATCACCATCAATGAACCCCAGTTCATCGGCCATTTCCCTGGCAATCCCATCATGCCGGGGGTGCTGCTGATCGAAGCCATGGCCCAGGTGGGCGGCGTCACCCTGCTGTATCCGGAAGAGAACCGGGGCAAGATCGCCGTCTTCGGGAAAATCGACAAAGTGCGGTTCCGCCGCCCCATCAAACCGGGAGACCAGCTGGTGACTACGGCGATCATTACGAAGATCAAGGGCAATATGGGTGTAGCCCACTGCGAAGGTACAGTGGATGGAGAACCGGCCTGCGAAGGAGATTTCTTCTTTGCGCTGGCAGAAAATAAACAATAAAGGTGGAGTGGAACAATGACAGCAGATTCTAGTATGATACATGAGACAGCCATCATTGCACCGGGTGCGGAAATCGGCCCCAACGTGAAAATTGGCCCGTACTCTGTCATCGGTGAACATGTCAAAATCGGTGAAGGTACCGTGATCCATCCTCACGTCGTGATCACCGGGCGGACCACCATCGGGAAGAACTGCGAATTCTTCCAGGGAGCCAGCATCGGCGAAGTCCCTCAGGACTTGAAATACAAAGGCGAAGATACGGCGACCATCATTGGGGACCATGTGACCATCCGTGAATGTGCCACGGTCCATCGCGCCGTAGGCGAAGGCAATGAGACCCGGATCGGCAACAATGTGCTGATGATGGCCTATACTCACGTAGCCCATAACTGCATCGTGGGCAACAACGTGATCATGAGCAATGTTGCCACCCTGGCCGGCCATGTGATTGTGGAAGACCGGGCCGTCATCGGCGGTCTCACGGCGGTGCATCAGTTCACCAAAATCGGCCGGAACTGCATGTGCGGCGGCATGAGCCGGATTTCCCAGGATGTGCCTCCTTTTGTGATCGTAGCCGGCAACCCGGCTTATGTAGCAGGGCTCAACAGCGTGGGCATCTCCCGGGCGGGAATCCCCATGGAAGTCCGCCGGGAACTGAAGAAAGCCTACAAGATCCTGTACAAGAGAGGGCTGTCCCTGTCGGACGCCATCGCAACCATGGAACAGGAACTGGACAGCTACGAAGAAGTGGAACATTTCATGCGTTTCCTGCGTACCGTGGAAAGAGGCATCTGCCGGGCTTCTGCCCATGGCATCCGGGAGTAAGCCTATGGGGAAGACCTTAGGGGTGCTTTCCGGAGTGGGCCATCTGCCGGTGGACGTGGTCCGGGGAGCAAAAAAAGCCGGCTACCGGACGGTGGCCATTGCCCTGGTCCCCGGCACCCATGAGGACCTGGAAAAGGAAGCTGATGTCTTCCATGCCATCAACATCGGGAAAGTAGGGAAGATCTTCAAGACCCTGAAGCAGGAAGGTGTGGATGAAGTCACCATGATCGGAAAGGTGACCAAGGAAATCCTCTATTCTGGAGGCATCCTGGTCCCGGACTGGCAGGCCATCAAGATCCTCATGTCCCTGCCGGACCGCCATGATGATACCATCATGAACGCCTTGGTGGCCAAACTGGAAGATATGGGGATCCATGTGATGGACCAGACCTTGTTCCTGACGGACCTGATGCCCCAAGAAGGGGTGCTGAGCAAACGGCAGCCTACACCGGAAGAATGGGAAGACATGAAATACGGTTTTGCCATGGCCAAAAAGATCGGGGGGCTGGACATCGGCCAGACTGTGGTGGTAAAGAACAAGGCCATCATGGCCGTGGAAGCCATCGAAGGTACTGATGCCTGCATCCTCCGGGGCGGGAAGCTGGGGAAGGGGGCCATTGTGGCCAAGACCGCCAAGCCCGCCCAGGACAACCGGTTCGATATGCCCGGCGTGGGGGTCAGGACCATGGAATCCATGATCGAATCAGGCTGTGCCGGCATCGTCATGGAAGCCGGACGGACCCTCCTGGTGGAACGGGAGAAGGCCCTGGACCTGGCCAACCGACACAAACTGACAGTGGTGGCCATGAAAGACCCGGAAGCGTAAACAAGTTCATAGAGGCTGTTGACTGTTGACAGCACCGGGGGGTGTGAATTTTTTCACACCCCCTTTTTTGTTATGTGATATAATAAACTGTACACTTATGTTCAGATGAGAGAGGAGACACCAGGGTGACAAAAGTTTTTATTTCTGCGGGAGAGGCTTCCGGTGATTTGCATGCCGCTGCTCTGACCCGCGCCATCCTGCAGCAGGAACCTACGGCCCAGGTCTTTGGCATGGGCGGTGATGCCCTGGCAGCAGCCGGCGGCGAAGTGGTGTTCAATTATAAAGATTACAGCGTCATGGGGTTCGTGGAAGTCCTCCAGGCTCTGCCCCGGCTGTTCGGTTTGAAAAAAGCCTTCCGCCGGCTCATGGAGGAACGGAGACCGGACGTGTTCGTTACGGTGGACTATCCAGATTTCAACATGCGGGTGGCCAAAGAAGCTAAGGCCCTGGGGATCCCAGTATTTTCCTACATCCCTCCTTCGGCTTGGGCTTGGCGCCGGGGAAGGGCCAGGGACGTGGCCCGGCTTGCTGCGAAAGTGGCCTGTATCTATCCTTTTGCCGCCAAAGTCTATCAAGAAGCGGGGGCGACCGTGGAATTTGTCGGGAATCCCCTGGTGGATATCGTCCAGCCCACCCTGAGTCCCCAGGAAGGGGAGGCTTTCATCGGCAAACGGCCCGGCCATCCTGTGGTGCTCCTGCTCCCTGGCAGCCGGGTCAAAGAAATCACCGGCGTCCTGCCGGTGATGCTCCAGGCCCTGCCCATGATCCGGGAAAAACGGCCGGAAGTGGATTTTGTCCTCCAGAAGGCCCCGTCCATCGAACGGGAACTCCTCCAGTCCATCCTGGCCACTTCAGCCGTCCCGGTGAAAGTGGTGGAAGGCCGCAATTATGATGTGATGGCGGCTTCCGATGCAGCCCTGGCCACCAGCGGGACGGTGACCCTGGAAGCGGCTCTCTGCGGCCTGCCCAGTGTCATCTGCTATATGGCCAGTCCCCTCAGCATGTGGATCGCCAAGCGCATGGTCTATGTGAAATACATCGGCCTCCCCAATATCCTGGCAGGCCGGGAAATCCTCCCGGAACTGATCCAAGAAAAAATGACCCCGGATCATATGGCTGCTTCCATCCTCCATTTCCTGGAACCAGAAGCCGCTGCTGCCGTCCGTGAAGAAATGCGGCAGGCTGTGGCCAAACTGGGACAGCCCGGCGCCGTGGACCGGACGGCAGAACTGATCCTTGAAACAGCAAAGGAGAATCCATGAATCTGTATCTGCGAATCTTGCGCTTCATCAAACCCTATCTGCCCCGGCTGGCCCTGGCCGGCGTCTGCACCGTGCTCACCTCGGCGGCCAACCTGTACGTCCCTTGGATCGTCCGGGACGTGATCGACAAGGTCTTCATCAACAATGATGCCCAGCTGCTGAACCTGATCGCTCTGGGCATCGTGGTGATCTTCTTTGCCCGGGGCATTACCTATTACGGCCAGAACTACTTGATGAACTATGTAGGGGAAAGCGTGGTCATCGATATCCGGGGCCTGGTGTTCAAGAAAATGATGGAACTGGATACCCGGTTCTATGACACCAACAAACTGGGCACCATCATGAGCTACGTGACCAACGATGTCCAGGCCATGCAGAGCGCCATGGTGGACAATTCTGTGGAAATCATCACGGAGACTTCCGTCCTCATCGGTTCCATCTGCGCCATGGTGTACCTGGACTGGAAGCTGACGCTGTTTGCCTTCTGCACCTTCCCGGTGGTACTGTTCTTCATGGATTTTTTCGGCAAGAAGATCCGCAAGACCGGCCATCGGATCCAGCAGGCTACGGCGGACATCACCTCCGTGCTCCAGGAAACCCTTTCTTCCAGCCGGGTAGTGAAATCCTTTGTCCGGGAACCCTATGAAATCGCTCGGTTTGAACGGACCAACCGGCAGAACTTCGATGCCAACATGAAAAGCGTCCGGCTCATGGGGACCCTGTCTCCCGTGATCGAATTCATCGCGGCTCTAGGGGTCACCGCCATCATCTGGTTCGGGGGACGGGGGGTCCTCAGCGGCGACATTACTGCCGGGTCTCTGATTGCCTTTTTGGTCTATGCAGTGAACATTTCCAACCCCATCAAGCGGATCGCTCGGGTATTGGGCAATATCCAGAAGGCTCTGGCTGCCGCAGACCGGGTGTTCAGCATCCTGGACCTGGATGAGAAGATCCCGGAAAAGGCCGATGCCATAGCTCTGCCACCGGTGAAAGGGAAAGTAGAATTCCGGGATGTGTCCTTCTCCTACAATCCGGATGAACCCATCCTGAAGCACCTGACGTTCACCGCCCAGCCCGGCCAGGCCATTGCTCTGGTGGGTCCCAGCGGTGCAGGGAAATCTACCATTGCCAACCTGCTGCCCCGTTTCTATGATGTGACGGAAGGAGCCATCCTCATCGATGACCATGACATCCGGGATGTGACCGTGGCTTCCCTCCGGGAACAGGTGGGCATCGTACCCCAGGAAACCAACCTGTTCAACGATACGGTATACAACAACATCCTCTACGGACGGCTGGATGCTACACGGGAGGAAGTCCTGGCAGCGGCCAAAGCCGCCAATGCGGATGAATTCATCCAGAATCTGCCTCAGGGATACGATACCTACCTGGGAGACCGGGGCATCAACGTGTCCGGTGGCCAGCGCCAGCGCATCGCCATTGCCCGGGCCATCCTGAAAGATCCCCGGATCCTGATCCTGGATGAAGCCACTTCTGCCCTGGATACAGAAAGTGAACGGATCGTCCAGGAAGCCCTGGACCGGCTCATGGTGGGACGGACATCTTTTGTCATCGCTCACCGGCTCTCCACCATCCAGAATGCCAGCAAGATCCTGGTGCTGGATCATGGAGAAATCGTAGAATCCGGTACCCATGAGGAACTGATGGCCCTCCACGGGCTTTACGCCCACCTCCACGACATCCAGTACCGGGAAAAAGCCGAACAGGCGGAAGTCCGGGAACTGGAAGCGCGGGAACCGGCAGGGACGGTAGCCAACTGATGGCTCTTTTCCTTCCAGCAAGCAAGCCAAGCCCAATGAAAACGAGGTCAAAGCATGTATTATATCTATAACTTCCTGGCCATAGTTTTGTTCATCTTTGTGATCCTGCCCTATTTTACCTGGCGGTATTTCCGGGAAAAGGGATTTCCCCGCCGGTTCCGCCAGAGCATGGGATTCCTCCGGGATGAAGAAATCGCGGCCGTTGCCCATAAAAACTGCATCTGGATCCATGGAGCATCCGTAGGGGAAATCGTGGCCACCAGTCCTTTGGTGAAAGAAATCCGCAAGGCCATGCCCGATGCCAAGATCCTGGTATCGGCCGTAACCACAGGCGGCTACAATATGGCCCACCAGATCATCCCGGAAGCCGATGCCATCATCTACTTCCCCCTGGATCTTCCTTTTGTTTCTGAATCCTTCGTGAAACGGATCATGCCCCGGATCTTCATGCCGGTGGAAACAGAGCTGTGGCCCAATTTTCTCCGGGCCATCAAACTGCGCCGGATCCCGGTGATGATGGTCAACGGGCGGATCTCCGATAAATCCGTGAAAAGCTACCGCTACCTGTTCGGCATCCTGGCCGATATGATGGGCAGTGTCACCCGGTTTTGCATGCAGTCTTCCATCGATGCGGAATACATCCAGCATCTGGGAGCGGAAAAACGCCGGATCTTTGTCACCGGCAATACCAAATTCGACCAGACCTATGCGGAAGTGACCCCAGAGGACCTGAAGCAGTATAAGGAAGAACTGGGGCTGGGGACGGATTATCCGGTGATCGTAGCTGGCAGTACCCATCCTACAGAGGAAGAGACCTTGTTCCAGAGCTTCCTGGAAATCCAAAAAGAATTCCCCAAAGCCCGGCTGATCATCGCCCCCCGGAAACCGGGACGGATCCATGAAATCAGCCGGTTGGCGGAAAAATACGGCCTCTCCCTGGGGCTCCGTTCCGTCCTGAAAGATACCAGCAGCCCCCGTCCCCGATACCAGGTGGTCCTTATCGACACCATCGGGGAACTGGGCCGGATCTACGCTGTGGGGGATGCGGTATTCGTAGGGGGCAGCCTGATCAACCACGGAGGCCACAATGTACTGGAACCTGCCGCCCATGCCAAACCCATCATCGTAGGTCCCAGCATGTCCAACTTCAAGGATTCCTTCGCTCTTTTGAGCAAAGTGGGGGCCTGTGTCCAGATCCATGACGGCAACGAAATGACCGCTATGTTCCTGAAGATCTTCAAGGACGATGCCTTGCGGAAAAAGATGGGGGATGCTTCCCTCCAGGTCATCCGGGAGAACCGGGGCGCCGCCGTGCGGACCATCGGCTACCTGAAGGAACTGCTGGAACTGACGGCTACTGAAAGTATGGTGAATACCCATTACAAGATCAACACCCGGAACATCAACGATGAAATCAGCCCCCGGATGCGTCCTGGGGATGCGGTGACCCAGTACTTGATCCAGCTTTCCCACGGGGAAGACAGCGGGATCCTGGACTGGTGTGTCCTGGCTTTCCTCCGGGTCCTTTCCGTGCTCTATGAAGCCGGGGTCCGGCTGAAGCTGTTCTGCTACAACACGGGGCTGGTCCCCCGGACCAAGCTGGACTGCTGCGTGATCAGCATCGGGAACATCACCGTAGGGGGGACCGGTAAGACTCCTACTGCCCAGAAAGTAGCTTTGATGATCCAGAAAATGGGCTATCGGGTAGTGATCCTGAACCGTGGCTACCGTTCCCACTGGGAAGAAAAAATCGGAGTGGTATCCGACGGTAAAAAGATCTATATGACGGCCTATGAAGCCGGGGACGAAGCCTTTCTCATGGCCAAGCAGCTCCCAGGCATCCCGGTGGTCATCGGGAAAGAACGGGCCATCACCGGCCAGTTTGCTGTGGATAAGTTCCAGGCAGAAGTGATCATCCTGGACGATGGCTATCAGCACTGGCAGCTGTACCGGGATCTGGATGTGGTTCTGGTAGATACCCTGAACATGTTCGGCAACGGCTGCATCCTGCCCCGGGGCACGCTCCGGGAACCTCTCAGCAACCTGAGCCGGGCAGGGCTCTTCCTCCTGACCAAATGCGACCAGAGTTCCCCCATTTCCCGGGCTACCCTCTGCGATACCCTGCATAAATATGCTCCGGCGGCACCCATTGCCGAGAGCATCCATAAACCCTGCGACTACATCGAGATCGCAGACTGGTACAAGAACGATATGACCAAAGCCCTGCCCCTGGAAGCCCTCCGGGGCAAGCATGTGATGGTGTTTTCCGCCATCGGCAACCCTTCTTCCTTTGAACAGACCATGACCGCTGAAGGGCTGAATATCGTGGAAGCCATCCGGTATCCGGATCATCATGATTACGGCATGGTGGAAATGCAGTACATCATGGACCGAGCCATCAGCCGAGGAGTCAAGGCCCTGGTCACCACCGGGAAAGATGCGGTGAAGATCCCCACCGAATTCATTTATCTCCACCGGGATGTGCCTCTGTACATCCTGGATATGGAAATCCAGATCACTAGCGGCGAAGAAGCCTTTGTAGATACCATCAAAGCCGCCATTAAAAAGGAGAATCCGTCGAAATGAAAGTACTGTGTGTAATTCCGGCCCGCTACGGGTCCACCCGTCTGCCAGGGAAACCCCTGGCCCTGATCCATGGCAAGCCCGTGATCCAGCGGGTCTATGAACGGGCAGCTCTGGCCCGGATCCCTGATGAAGTGCTGGTAGCCACTGACGACCAGCGGATCCTGGACTGTGTCAACGCCTTTGGCGGCCGGGCTGTGATGACTGCTGAAGATCATCCCAGCGGCACGGACCGGCTGGCAGAAGTGGCCCTGAATTTCGAGGACGTGGATGTGATCGTCAACGTCCAGGGGGATGAACCCATGATCCCGCCCCAGGTCATCGACGATCTGGCCCAGGCTTTTGCGGAGAACCCCGACCTGGAAATGGCCACCTGCAAAACCGAGATGCAGCCGGAAGATTACCAGAACCCCAATGCGGTGAAAGTGGTCACGGACCAGAACGGCTATGCCCTGTATTTTTCCCGGAGCCTGATCCCCTATCCCCGGAATGAGGAACCGGAAGTGAAAGTGTGGAAACACATCGGCATCTATGCCTACCGGCGGGATTTCTTGCTGAAATTTGCGGCCCTGCTGCCTACGCCCCTGGAACGGGTGGAAGGATTGGAACAACTCCGGGCCCTGGAGAACGGCGTGAAAATCAAGGTCCTGGCTACGGATTTCCAGGGCGTAGGCATCGATACCCAGGCCGACCTGGACCGGGCCAATGAAATCTTCGCCAAACTGGACGCAGAAGGAAAGGAGTAACCCATGGAAATCGTCAAGATCGGATCTTACCAGGTGGGGCAGGGCCATCCTCTGCTCATCATGGCCGGTCCCTGTGTGCTGGAAGGCTACGAACGGAGCCTGGCCATCGGGAAACGGGCCAAGGCCATCTGTGAGAAACTGGGCCTGCCCTATGTGTTCAAAGCCTCTTATGACAAAGCCAATCGTTCTTCCCTGGATTCCTTCCGGGGACCGGGCCTGGAAGAAGGGCTCCAGATCCTGGCCCAGATCAAGAAGGATCTGGGGGTGCCGGTGATCAGCGATGTCCACGAGACCTGGCAGGTGGAAAAAGCTGCAGAAGTCTTGGACATCATCCAGATCCCGGCCTTCCTGTGCCGGCAGACGGACCTCCTGGTGGAAGCAGCCCGCAGCGGCCGGGTGGTCAATGTGAAGAAGGGGCAGTTCCTGGCACCCTGGGATATGAAGAATGTGGTGAACAAGGTCACAGGGTCCGGCTGTCGGAACCTGATGCTCACCGAACGGGGAGTCAGCTTCGGCTACAATACCCTGGTGACGGATATGCGCAGCCTGCCCATCATGCGTGACCTGGGGTTCCCCGTAATCATGGATGTGACCCACAGCGTCCAGATTCCCGGCGGCCAGGGTACAAGCTCCGGCGGTCAGAGCAAATTCGCTCCCCATATGGCCCGGGCTGCGGCAGCGGTAGGGGTGGATGGCCTGTTCATCGAGACCCATGACAATCCGGCAGAAGCTCTTTCCGACGGGCCCAATATGATCGCCCTGGATAACCTGGAACAAGTCCTGGCTGATGCCAAGGCCATCGACGCCATCGGCCGCAGGGAGGCGTGAACCATGTTTGAAAAAGCCAAAGAAGCACTGCAGATCGAAGCGGATTCCATCTTGGAACTGCTGCCTCGGGTGGATGCCCATTTTGGCGCAGCCCTGGAAATGATCCTCCACTGCAAAGGGCGGATCATCGTCACCGGCATGGGGAAATCTGGGATCATCGCCCGGAAAATCGCAGCCACTTTAGCCAGCACTGGCACACCTGCTTTCTTCCTCCATCCGGCGGAAGGCATCCACGGGGATCTGGGCATGGTCACGGACCAGGATGTGGTCCTGGCCCTTTCCAACAGCGGAGAGACCGGAGAAGTCCTGAACATCCTGCCCTCCATCCGGCGGATCGGGGCCAAGGTCATCGCCATGGTAGGGAATCCAGAATCCACCTTGGCGAAAAATGCGGATATCGTCCTCAATGTAGGCGTGGAGCGGGAAGCCTGTCCCCTAGGCCTGGCTCCTACCAGCAGCACCACGGCTGCCCTGGCTTTTGGGGATGCCTTGGCCATGGAACTGTTGAGTGCGCGTAAATTCACACCGGAAGAATTTGCCATTTTCCATCCCGGGGGCAGCCTGGGGCGGAAGCTGCTGCTTACGGTGGATGATGTGATGCACAAAGGGGACGAGAATCCGGTGGTCCATGCGGATATCAGCGTGAAGGACGCCCTGTTCATCATCACTGACAAAGGGGTGGGGGCCGTTTCCGTGGTGGACCAGGATCAGCACCTCCAGGGACTTCTCACCGATGGGGACATCCGCCGGGGCATTGCCAAGGATCTGGACTGCCTGAACCGGCCGGTCTCTGAAATGATGACAAAACATCCCAAGACCATCCTGGATCACAAACTGGCCGCCGAAGCCCTGCATCTCATGGAATCCAACAAACCCCGGCCCATCACCGTCCTGCCCGTAGTGGATCCGGACAACAAAGTGGTCGGCCTGCTGCATATTACCGATCTGGTACACCAGGGAGTGGTATAAATGATTACAGAAGAACAATTGGCCAAGATCCGCCTCCTGGCCCTGGATGTGGATGGGGTCATGACGGACGGCAGCATCATCATCGGACAGGAAGGCGAACTGTCCAAGCATTTCGACGCCCGGGACGGCATGGGCATCAGCCTGGCTCTGCGCCATGGCATCCAGGTAGCCCTCATCACCGGCCGCCACAGTGAGATCGTCCTCCACCGGGCCATGGAACTGGGCATCAGCTCCGTCTATGAAAATGTGATTTACAAAGGCAAAGTACTGGAACAGGCTTCCGGAGAATTGGGGATCCCCCTGGAAGAGACGGCTTTCATGGGAGATGATCTCAACGACCTGCCGGCTTTTTCCCGGGCGGCGGTCACCTTTGCCCCGGCCGATGCGGCCCCGGAAGTCCGGGAACGGGCCATGCTGGTCTCTTCTTTTACAGGAGGCCACGGCGCCGTCCGGGACGTGATCGAACGGATCCTCAAGGCCAAAGGGCTGTGGGACAGGATCGTCCGGAGCTATGAAATCCAGGGACAGGGAGACAGACAGTAATGCTGTATGGATTTTTAAAGGGAATGAGCCATTTCCTGTCCCTGCTCCCCTACAAATTCGTAGTGCGGCTGGGACGGAATTGTGGTAAACTATACTGGCATATCGCCAAGAAACAACGGATCCGGGCGGAAGAGACCATCCAGGAACGGATGGGAGTCACGGCACGGGATGCACGGGAAATCATCCACCGGCTGTTCCTGAACCTGGGGATGACGGCCATGGAGATCCTCTATATGCCTGCCTTGAACAAGGACAATATCCGGGGCCTGGTGAGCTTCGACCGGCCGGACATCCTCTGGGAAGCCTTGGCCAAGAAGCGGGGCGTGGTGATGCTGGCCTGCCATATGGACAACTGGGAATGGCTGGGAGCGGCCCTGGCCCTCAACGGCTTTCCCCTCAGTGCGGTGGAGAAGCCCCAGCCCAATCCGGTCTACAGCGATTTCCTCAATGAACTGCGCCGGGGAGTGGGGCAGGAAATCTTTGCCCGGGGAACCAATGAGATCCTGGGCTGCGCTCGGGCTATGAAAAAGGGTCGGATGCTGGGCCTCATCGCCGATCAGGATGGTGGCTATCACGGCATCTTCGTCCCCTTCTTCGGGAAGATGGCTTCCACTCCAGAAGGCCCTGCCTATTTTGCCCGGAAGTTCAAAGCCCCGGTGGTCCCCATCTTCATGGTCCGCAGACCCAGCGGCTATGGTCACCAAGTGTTCGTGAAAGAACCCATTTACTATGAAGATACCGGGAACCGGGAAAAAGATGATTATCGGATTACCCTGAAAATGACCCAGGAAGTGGAAAAGATCATCCGCCAGTATCCGGACAACTGGATCTGGTTCCAGCACCGCTGGAACACTCCCTGGAACGGTTAAAGAAAGGATGCCTTCATGCACGCAGAAAAACGTACGCTGCTGGTGATAGCAGCCGCTGTGCTCCTGATGGGAGGCGTCATTGCCTGGCTCCTGAGCAGCAAACCCACCACGGGTGTCGTCAAGGACAACGGCAAGGACGTGCTCCAGGAAGTCAACGGCTCCACCATCCAGGAAACGAAAAACGGGAAAAAAGTCTGGGAACTGACGGTCCAGTCCATGCTCTACGACAAGAAAACCCAGATCAGTCATATGCAAGGCATCAAAGGGACGTTCTACCAGGATGACGGCCGGAGCATGACCGTCACCGCCGATGAAGGGGAAGTCCACATGGATTCCAAGGACGTGGTCCTGACCAAGAATCCCCATGGCACCACTTCAGACGGAGGCGATGCGGTGGCCGACAAATTCACCTGGATTAACAAAGACCAGACCGTGGTGGGAGAAGGAAATGTCCGGCTGAAAAAGGACGATACCACAGCTACGGCCCAAAAGGCCTCCTTCAATGTGGCCTTGGATCATGCCAAGCTAGAAAAGGATGCACACGTACAGAAGGGAGAATTCTAATGATGAAAATAAAGAAGATTGCAATGCTGGGTTTCCTGGCAGGCCTTCTGTCCGTTACCTCTGCCTGCTGGGCGGCGTCCTCCATCACCGGAGACCAGGTAGAATATGATTTCAAGACCGGCCAGGCCGCTGCAGTGGGCAATGTGAAGATCCGCCACGACGACGGAACTGCCAGTGCCGCGGAAGCCGACTACAACACCAAGACCGGAGAGGGGAAGCTCACCGGGTCCGTGGTGGCCGACCAGAAGGATGCCCATCTGACCAGTTCGGAACTGATCATCAAGAAACAGGGGAAATTCCTTTCCGCCATCGGCAACGCTGTGCTCCGGAAAGAGGATAAGACCCTCCGGGCCGCCCAGGTGGATTACGATTCCGATGCCCAGTTCGCCGAGACCGTCGGTTCTTGGGCCCAGCTCACCATGGATGACGGGTCCAGCCTGGATTCTGCCAACATGAAGTACAACATGGCTACGGGCATCGCCAACGCCGATGGAAATGTGCGGCTGATCAGCCCCCCTCGGAACCTGACGGCCCGGGCGGACCGGGCCATCTACAATACCAAGGAAGCCGACGGCACCATCCGGCTCATCGGCCATGCTACAGCTACCCAGAACGATGATACGGTCAGCGGGGATACCCTGACCATCACTGGCGCCGGAGGCAAAGTGGCCATGGGCGAAGGGAATGTGAAGATGGTGGTGGTGCCCCAGGACAACACCCCCCAAGAGGCGGAGACAGGAGCCCAGCCGGTGTTCAGCCTGGCAGGGCTGGCCAATGTGCCGGAATTCCTGTATAAGTTCTACAGCTGGCCCGGCCATCTTATGACCATCGGCCAGACCGAAATTGGATAAAGGGAGTCAAGAGTGAAGATACGTGCGGAAAAACTGGTAAAAGAATACGCCGGGCGGCGGGTGGTCAACGAAGTCAGCCTGGAAGTGGAGCAGGGGACCATTGTAGGCCTCCTGGGGCCCAACGGCGCTGGGAAAACCACCTCCTTCTACATGATTGTGGGTCTGGAGCATCCGGATACCGGCCATGTGTACCTGGATGATGAGGACGTTACCGCGCTTCCCATGTACAGACGGGCCCTGAAGGGCATCGGCTATCTGCCCCAGGAAGCTTCCATTTTTCGGAAGCTTACCGTGGAAGAAAACATCATGGCCATTCTGGAACAGATCGAATCGGACAGTGCCAAACGGCAGCAGAAGATGGAAGAACTGATCCAGGAATTCCACATCGACCACATCCGGAAAAGCAAGGGTAGTGCCCTGTCGGGGGGCGAGCGGCGGCGGGTGGAAATCGCCCGGGCCCTGGCCACGGATCCCGGCTTCATCCTGTTGGACGAACCCTTTGCCGGCATCGATCCCATTGCGGTGGCGGATATCCAGGTGATGGTGGCCCATTTGTCCAAGCGGGGCATCGGGGTGCTGATCACTGACCACAACGTCCGGGAAACCCTCAGCATTGTGGACCGGGCCTACATCCTCAGTGCCGGAAAAATCCTGGTGGAAGGTACCAGCCAGCAGGTGGCCCAAGATCCGGTGGCCCGGAAATTCTACCTGGGCGAGAATTTTAGAATGTGAGGCTGCCCATGTCCATCTTAGATAAATACATTTTAAAACAGATGATGCAGCCCTTCCTGTTCGGGGTAGCTGCCTTTTCCACCATTTTCGTGGCCAGTTCCTTCCTGTTCCGGGTGACCCAGTACATCACCCAGTACGGAGCTTCCTATTCTTCCCTGATCCGCCTCTTCCTGTGTCTCATGCCGGAAGTGATCAACTACACCTTCCCCATGTCCATGCTGCTGGCGGCCCTTCTCACCATGGGCCAGCTCTCCAGCAACAGCGAGATTACTGCCATGCGCAGCGGGGGCCTCAGCTTCCGCCGGATCGCTGCTCCCATCCTGGCTGCCGGTTTCGTGGTCAGCCTGTTCTCTGTGGTGTGGGCAGAAAAAGTGGTGCCGCCTGCCAAAAGCGAATACGAACGGATCATCAAAGTGGAAATCAAGCGGGATACCAAGCCCCGGACCCAGGACCATGTGCTGATCAAGCAAGTGTCCAAGGGACAGCTGGTCCGGCTTACCTATGCCCGGACCTTTGACGAAAAACAGGGCATGATGAAGGACATCACCATCGAGGACTGGGACAACGGGAAAGTGGCCCGGATCCAGCGGACTCCCCAGGCCAAATGGACCCAGGGGACCTGGATCATGGAAGGGGGCACCATCACCGACCTGACCGGGAAGGACGGGGTGGCCAGGACCATGACTTTCGACAAACAGGTGCTGCCTATCAGTGAGACTCCCAAGGCCATTACCCTGGACCAGAAAGATCCGGACCAGATGACCATTGGTGAACTGAAGATGTATATCGACATCCTGAAGCGCCAGTACATGCCCACCAGCAAGTATGAGATGGAAATCTACCGCCGGTTTACCGTACCCTTGGCCAGCTTCTTCTTCGCCCTCATCGGGGTGCCCCTGGGGGTCCAGTCCCAGCGGACGGGGGCGTCCATGGGCCTGGGCTTCTCTGTGGTGATCATCTTCATCTATTATTCCGTCATGACCTTCATGACCGGACTGGGCCAGGGGGGCGTCATTCCTCCTCTTTTGGCCGCCGCCACCCCCAACCTCCTCTGCGGAGCCTTCGGGTGCTGGATGATCTATAAAAAGGATAATGTATAAAGAAGGGGGCTGCTGCAGGAGCAGTAGCCCGTCAACGGTCAGCTGTCAGCGGTCAACGGCCAAAGGATGCCGGCGAAGCCGGCCCTGAATATCGGAAAGAGGCTGTGGAAGTTCCCGCGCTTGCTGGGCGGAAATTTCCGCAGTTTTTTTCGGCTGTATTTCTGTAAAAATTGGAGCTTTTTGCAGCAGTACGAACTTTTATTCAAAGTAAACCGCTGGGGCGGTTTACTGCCATCGGCCGCTGACCGCTGACCGTTGACAGCTTACAATCCAAGAAAGGACCTGATCCCATGCTTCTCATCACTGCCGTCGATGCTTCCGGCGGCCTTTTGTTCAACCACCGGCGCCAGAGCCAGGACCGGCTCCTTCGGGCCCGTATCCTCGATCTGACGGGAGATGCACCCCTGTGGATGGATGCATATACCGCCGGCCTTTTCGACCTGCCAGCGGCCAATATCCGCGTGGCAGAGGATTTCCTGGACCAGGCTGGCCCTGGGGAATACTGCCTCTTGGAAGACCGTTCAGCGGCTCCGTACCTGGATAAGATCGAAAAGATCATCCTCTACCGCTGGAACCGGGCCTATCCCGGGGACTTTTTCTTCGACATCGACCTGAATCAGGGCTGGCAGAAAGTTTCTACCATGGATTTTGCCGGTTCCTCCCATGACAAGATCACAGAAGAGGTATACGTAAAATGAAAAGACTCACAGCTTTCCTGTCCGCCCTACTGGTTTCCCTGTCCCTGGTCTTTACCGCCTGCGGATCCACCAAGCCTGCCGCCAAAAAAGCAGCCCCCAAAAACAGCACCAAGGTGACCCAGCAGGTGGGGAAGAATCAGCCCTCTTTTGACCTTTCTTCCATCCCTGCCTTTACCAACAAGCCCTATGTGGTGCTGAACAACAATGTGCCCGATTTCCCCGACAAGGACAAGACCAAAAAGTCCTTCGAACGCTACAGCAATTTGGACAGCCTGGGCCGCTGTGGCCCCGCCTACGCCAATGTAGGACGGGAGACCATGCCCACCGAGAAACGGGGCCCCATCGGCAGCGTAAAGCCTTCCGGCTGGCAGACGGTGAAGTATGAGGGCATCGACGGCAAATACCTGTACAACCGGTGCCACCTCATCGGGTACCAGCTCACCGCGGAAAACGCCAATCCCAAGAACCTGATCACCGGCACCCGGTATCTGAATGTCACCGGCATGCTGCCCTTTGAAAACATGGTGGCCGACTACGTCAAAGAAACCAATCATCATGTGCTGTACCGGGTGACCCCTATTTTCCAGGGCAATGACCTGGTGGCCCGGGGCGTCCAGATGGAAGCCTACAGCGTAGAAGACAAAGGTGCCGGCATCCAGTTCAACGTGTTCGTCTACAACAACCAGCCCGGCATCACCATCGATTACAAGACCGGCAAGAGCCGGAAAGGATAAGAACGGCCCTGTTGAGAAGTCAGATACGGCCCTAAAGGGCCTTGAGACATCAGACGTCAGCTTTGTTCGGTATAGCAGCAGGTCCGATCTGCTTATCGCCGACAATCTGACTTCTGATATCTGAAAGGCCCGCAAGGGCCGGTCTGACGTCTTTTGACATCTCTGCACCACCAATGTATAATACAGATACAAAAGCGGCCGATGTTTCGCAGCGTCGGACCCGCCGAAAGTTAAAAACTTGTGACGTTCCCGCTTGCGTTATCGGCTGTTGTTACTTATGGGACAACAAGGTGAGAATGCCCACAAGGAGCTGTAGAAAAGCCAGTACAAGCATGGCTGTTTCATAGTCGCTCATGGAATCACCTCCCCGCTCCGGCAGGGACCGACCATCGGCCGTAGGGACAGTTTAGCATAGTACTGGCTTTTCTTCAAACACGATAGAAGTGGTGGGGAAGCAGAGAAACCGAAGGCCGGGACGGGCCTGTTGAGAAGTCAGACACGGCCCTGAAGACTTTGAGATATCAGATTACAGACAAGCTGACTTCTGACATCTGAAAGGCCCAAGGGGCCGGTCTGACGTCTGTTTCACCGAAAGGCCCGCAAGGGCCGGTCTTACGTCTTTGTACGTTCAAAAGCAGATGCGGCAGCATCTGGTTTCCAACGGCTGCTGACTGCATAAAACTGGGGCTCCTCCACGAGCCCCAGTTTTATGCTATAATGTACAGGATAATATACACACGAAAGGAGAGCGCATCCCATGACCGGCATTACCCTGATCCTGGTTTTGGCCCTGATGGGCGGGCTGATCGCCTATCTGGGAGACAAACTGGGAAGCAAAATCGGCAAAAAACGGCTCCGGCTTTTTGGCCTGCGCCCTCACGACACCTCCGTGGTCATGACCATTGTCAGCGGCATGCTGGTTGCTGCCCTGACCATCACCGTCCTGACCATTGCCTCCAAGGAGGTCCGCACGGCCCTGTTCGGCATGAAGCAGATGCGGGCGGAAATCGCCTCCCTCACAGCCACCCGGGACAAGGCCAACGAAGAACTGTCCGCCCAGAGTGCCAAGATCGAAGAACTGGACGGGAAGATCAGTGAAGCCACCCAGGCGGCAGAACAGGCAAAGCTCCAGCAGGCCCAGGCCGAAGCCCAGATGAAGGAAGCTCAGGCACAGATGCAGCAGGCCCAGGCTGACCTGGGACAACTCCAGGCCCGGTACAACGAAGCCAGTGCCCGGCTCCAGGAAGCCCAGGCCCAGATCCGCCAGGCGGAAGCGGCCCGTGACCAGCTCCAACAGGATGTAAAATCCCTGGAAGACACCGCCAAGAAACTCCGGGAGGGCATCGTGGCCATCCGGGAAGGGAATGTGGTGTTCCGCAGCGGAGAAATCCTCTATTCCGGCGTCCTGAAGGGGGGCCAGAGCGAAGAAGCCACCCAGAAACAGGTCCAGGATTTCCTGAATCAGGCCAACATCCAGGTGGCCAGCCGCATTGGCGTGGATCCCTCCACCCCGGTGATTTGGCTCAGCCGGGAAGCCGTGGAAAATGCCACGGACAGTCTGGGCAAATCCAAAGGAGATATGTACGTCCGGGTCTGTGCAGCCGGCAATATCCTTTCTGGGGAAGTGGTGGTCTCCCGTCTTGAAATGGTAGGGGACAAGGTGGTCTACCCCAAGGGGACCCTGATCCTGACCCAGGCCATTGCCGTAGATCCCAATTCCAATGAATCCGATCTGGCTCTTATGGCCTTCCTGAAAGCCGTGAACCAGGCAGCCCAGGCCGACGGCGTGATCCCCAATCCAATTACCGGAGATGTGGGAGCCATCACCAGCACGGAATTGACGGCTGCCAGTGAAAAGATCCGCAGCCTGGGAGGCCGGGTGACCATTACCGCCAAAGCCCGCCGGGATATCACGGTAGCAGGGCCGGTGCTGCTGGATCTGGAAATCCGCCAGGTGGGAGGGACAGCCTATGTCCAGTGAATCTCTCTACCTGGGGGTGGATCCAGGCCGGGACAAGACCGGCGCGGCCCTGGTGGCGGGGGATGGGACCCTGGTCCGCCAGGCCGTCCTGCCCACCATCCGCTTTTTGGAACACCTCCGGGATTTTCTGGGGAGCGATGTCCCCGCCGGATGCATCCTGGGGGATGGCACGACTTCACAAGCTATGAAAGGGCAGCTGGAGGAAGCTTTTCCCCGGCTGCCCCTTTACCAGGTGGATGAATACGGCAGTACCCAGGAAGCCAAGAAGCTCTACTGGCAACTCTATCCTCCCCGGGGCTGGAAACGGCTGCTGCCTGTCTCTCTCTTGGATGTTCCGTCCGCAGTAGATGGACTGGCGGCGGTAGTGCTGGTGCAAAGATACTTGCGTGATAAAAGTGTGAAATAATGACTTATTAGTCACGAAATAGACTTATAAGTCATGTGAAGAAATAAGGCACAATCGGATAGAAATGGAAACTTTATCCTCTGTACCTTGTTTCTTTTTTTGTGCTATGCTACACTGGCAGTGTGAAGGAATTCACGCCGTCCTGCCAAAGGAAGAATGGATGGAAGCATCCAGGATGTGTACGTAGAGGAAACAAGGATACTCGCACGGAAAAGACTGGAAGAGTCCGGAAAGGAACCTGGCAGCAGGACAAATCCAATTCAAGGGAGTGTTTCCTATGAAAAAATCTTTAGTATTTGCCATGGCTATGGCTCTGGGTGTCAGCGCTACTGCTTTTGCTGCCAACCCGTTCTCTGACCTGCCTGCTGGCCACTGGGCTTACGGCGCTGTTGCCAAACTGGCTGCTGCCGGCGTAGTTGACGGCTATCCTGACGGCACCTTCAAAGGCGACAAGACCATGACCCGTTATGAAATGGCTCAGATCGTTGCCAAGGCTCTGGCCAAAGGCGCCATCGGTGCGGATGACAAACTGGTCAGCGAATTCGCCGATGAACTGGACAACCTGGGCGTCCGGGTTACCAAACTGGAAAAGAACGCGGACAACGTGAAGATCACCGGGAATGTCCGTCTGAGCTATCGGGACAGCAACGGCGGCAAACTGAAAGATGTCGCTGACAAATCCCAGTCCCGTCTGCGTACCCGTCTGTTCCTGACTGGGGAAGTCAATGACAACTGGCATTACGTTTCCATGCTGGAAAACAACCAGTACTTCCAGGGTGAAAACGAATCCGGCGACTCCGATACCTCCTTCCAGAGAGCGTACCTGGACGGCAATATCGGCGTCTGGAACATCCAGGCCGGCCGGTTCAACAAGACCATTGCAGAAGGCAACGTCTATGATGACCGGGTAGATGCAGTACAGTTCAAAGTTCCGTTCGGCCAGGCTTATCTGAGCGCTGCTTACGGCAAGATGGCCAGCAAGGACACCTATGGCTGGACCAGCGGTGATCTGGGGACCATCGCAGGCCGTACCTGGACCAAAGATGATTCCGTAGCTGACAAGTTCTGGAACGCAGAACTGGGCGGCAACATCGGCAACCTGGATTTGGCTGCTACCTATACCAAGGCCGACGATGTGAACCCGTACATCGACAACGGCCTGACCGGGGATGCCAAGATCTGGACCGTTGGGGCTAACTACAAAGCCGGGGACTTCAAGATCGGTGCTATGTACCTGAAGGGCGACGATGATACCCTGAAGAACAGTGACTACAAGAACGGCGACGATGACGGTTACGTAGTATCCCTGGGATACAAGGGCGCTACCGCTTCCAAACCTGGCAGCTGGGGCCTGTTCGCCAAGTACTATGACCAGGGAGCTCCCACCATCGTTTACCACACCATGAATGGCCTGTGGGATTCCTTCAATGGCGAAGGCTTCAAGGGCTACAACGTAGGCGGCAACCTGACCCTGGCCAAGAACATGGTGGCTCAGGTAGAATACTACGACCTGAAGGGCAAAGAATCCGATGCCCATGCTCGGACCCTGTGGTCTCAGATGGTCGTGACCTTCTAATACCAAACCCAATACAAAAAGGACGATTCTGCAGAATCGTCCTTTTTTTGTGCTATAAAATAAAAATATCATGATAAAAATATAGAGCTTCTAAAAATAAATTACCTCTAACTGTAAATGCGAGTCAAAGAAAATTCACATATTTGCGCTTTTCTGTCATCTTGTGGTAAAATAAGCACGTGACAAAGAGTTGTCACAATAGCATTGTGAATTCCATAGGGACGGAACGCTGAAAGAACCAGAGGAAACAAGGATACTCGCGGCAGAAAGCAGCAGGATGTTCTTAGGGAATCCACTCCGACTTTCCTAAGGAGGAATATCCAATGAAAAAGTCTTTAGTTTTTGCTATGGCTATGGCTCTGGGTGTCAGCGCTACCGCTTTTGCTGCCAACCCCTTCTCCGATCTGCCTGCTGGCCACTGGGCTTACGGCGCTGTTGCCAAACTGGCTGCTGCCGGTGTAGTTGACGGCTATCCTGATGGCACTTTCAAAGGCGACAAGACCATGACCCGTTATGAAATGGCTCAGATCGTTGCCAAGGCTCTGGCCAAAGGCGCTATCGGTGCTGATGACAAACTGGTCAGCGAATTCGCTGATGAACTGGACAACCTGGGTGTCCGCGTTGCCAAACTGGAAAAGAACGCTGACGCTGTGAAGATCACCGGGAACATCCGGACCCACTATGCTCATACCACTGGCGACTATGGCAAGAAGAGCGTGACCAAGACCCGGTCCCGTCTGTTCTTCACCGGCGAAGTTAATGACAACTGGCATTATGTTGGAATGCTGCAGAACGAACAACAGTGGAACAACAAAGGCACCAACGATTCCGGTGACAACGACACCGACTTCCAGCGCGCTTACCTGACCGGTAACATCGGCGTTGTGAACATGACTGCTGGCCGGTACAACGGCACCTATGCTGAAGGCAACGTTTACGATACCCGTGTGGATGCTGTGAACGCTAACACCAAATTTGGTGCTACCTACCTGGGCGCAACCTGGGGCAAGATGGCCAATGTTGATGCTTATGGCTGGACTGCTGATGACAAGAAAGAATCCAAAGCTGGCGAATTCACTCAGGCAGTACTGGGCGGCGACATCGGCAACCTGAACCTGGAAGCCAACTACTTCCATGTGAAAGACATCGATACTGCTTGGATGACTGGCAAAGACAACATCTGGACCGCTGCTGCCACCTACAAGGCAGGCGACTGGACTGTTGGCGCTATGTACCTGCACGGCGATGCCGATGATAAGGTGAACGGTGTAGAACCCGACAATGATGGCTGGGTTGCTAAACTGGCCTACAAGGGTGCCAAAGCTTCCAAAGCTGGTTCTTGGGGCCTGTTCGGTAAATACTACGATCAGGGCGGCGCTACCTACATCGCCCACACCATGAACGGCAACTATGATGCCTTCGGTCCGGACGGCTTCAAAGGCTGGATGGTCGGCGGCAACCTGACTGTGGCTAAGAACATGGTGGCTCAGGTTGAATACTATGACCTGAAAGACAAAGGTTCCACCAGCGATCACAACAAGACCCTGTGGTCTCAGATGGTTGTTACCTTCTAATTACAGAATCACCCAAAAGACGGTTCCTTCGGGAGCCGTCTTTTTTGTATATTTTGTTACAAAGTATACAAGAAATAAATTATGACTAAAAGAATGACTATACATATTGCTATTTATACAGAAATGTGATAAAAATATGACATATACACACTAGGAACTGGAACACCTATCGTACTCGCTTTATCCCGGTCAGCTGCGGAAAGCTTTCACCAGCAAAAGAGGCAACAAGGAAACTCGACAGGGTGGAAGAGTCCGTAAACTGCCTGGATAAAAATAAACTCCAGGAGGAATCTCCCATGAAAAAATCTCTAGTCTTCGCCATGGCGATGGCACTGGGCATCAGCACCACCGCTTTCGCCGCCAATCCCTTCTCCGATCTGCCCACCGGCCACTGGGCCTACGGCGCTGTTGCCAAACTGGCTGCCGCCGGCGTAGTGGATGGGTATCCTGATGGCACTTTCAAGGGTGACCGGACTATGACCCGGTACGAAATGGCCCAGATCGTGGCCAAAGCCCTGGCCAAAGGGGCCATCAGTGCCGATGACAGACTGGTCAGCGAATTTGCCGACGAGCTGGACAATCTGGGTGTCCGGATTGCCAGACTGGAGAAAAACGCAGACAATGTCAAAGTCACCGGGAACATCCGTACCCACTATGTCCACACCACCGGTGACCGGGGCAGGAGCAGCGTCACCAAGACCCGGTCCCGTCTCTTCTTCACCGGAGAAGTGAACGACAACTGGCATTATACGGCTATGCTCCAGAACGAACAGCAGTGGAACAATAAGGGGAAGAACGATTCCGGGGACAGTGATACGGACTTCCAGCGGGCCTTCCTCACCGGGAACATCGGGGCTGTCAATGTGACCGCCGGCCGCTATGGCGCCTTCTATGGGGACGGCAATATCTACGATACCCGGGTGGATGGAATCAACGCCAAAACCAAATTCGGCAGTACCTACCTGGGCGCAACCTGGGGCAAGATGGCCAACAAGAGCACCTACGGCTGGACCGGCCTCAATGAAACCGATGAAAAGAAAAAGGCCCAGGCCAAAGCCTCCAAAGCCGGGGAATTCACCCAGGCTGTACTGGGCGGCGACCTCGGCAACCTGAACCTGGAAGCCAGTTATTACCATATCAAGGACCTGAAAACCGACTGGGTGACCGGATCCAACAACATCTGGACTGCTGCCGCCAACTACAAGGCCGGGGACTGGAATGGGGGCATCATGTACCTCCACGGGGATGCCGATGAATGGGTGAATGGCGTGGAACCGGACCATGACGGCTGGGTGGCCAAATTGGGATACAAGGGCGCCACGGCTGCTAAGCCGGGGAGCTGGGGCCTCTACGCCCAGTATTATGACCAGGGCGGCGCCACCTATGTGGCCCATACCATGTGCGGGGATTACGCGGCTTTCGGCCCTGCCGGCTTTAAAGGCTGGATGGTGGGCGGCAACTTGACCTTGGCCAAGAACATGGTGGCCAAGGTGGAATATTACGATTTGAAGACCCGGGACGCCAATGATGACCTGAAAATCAAAGACGGCGACCACAGCCGGACCCTGTGGTCCCAGATTGTGGTGACATTCTAAAAGTATAAGGGATAAGATGAAGGGCTGTTGCGTGAGCGACAGTCCCTTTTTATAAAATCCCATGGGAACGTATTCGATGACCGGGCCGATGCCATCGAAGGCCGGATCAATTTCGGCAAGACCTATTTCGATGCAGCCTGGGGCAAACTGGCCAACGATGTGAACTATGGCTGGACGGCAGAAGATGACAAGAATCAGTCTGCTGCTGATACTTTCTATGCCTTTGTATTGGGCGGCAACTATGGCAATCTGCACGGAGAAGCGACCTACCTGAAAGCCAATGATGTAAAAGCCATGGGTATGCAGGGGGATGACAAGATCTGGACCCTGGGTGCCGATTATCAGGCTGGCAAGCTGAACATCAATGCCATGTACCTGAAAGGCGATAATGACTACATCGATAAAGTGAGCGGAACGGATGATGACGGCTATGTGGTGGGCCTGAACTATGCCGGCGCTGAAACCGGCAAACCGGGGACCTGGGGTCTGTATGCCAAATACTATGACCAGTCCGCTCCTACCGTTCTGGCCCACACCATGAACGGGGATTACACCATGTTTGATACCTATGGCTTCAAAGGCTATATGGTGGGCGGCAACCTGACCGTAGCCAAGAACATGGTAGCTACTGTGGAATACTATGACCTGAAGGGTAAGGGTGGCGACCTGGACAACAGCCATGCCCGTACCCTGTGGTCTGAATTGAACGTGACCTTCTGATCCTTATCAAACTGATGAGCTGGAGAAGTTCGGCTGATGGGAAACTGTCGGTCGGACTTCTTTTATTGTAACAAAGTGTACAATAATTATCTTATATCGTGAATTTAATTTCACAGTATTGCCATTTTTCGCAAAATATGTTACAAATATGCAAGATGACACAAAATTCACACGCCTATTCATAATCGCTTTATCCCGGTCAGCGCCGGAAAGCTTTCACCAGAACCAGAGGAAACAAGGAGACTCGCGAAAATGGGGAAAGTGGAAAAGACTGCCTGGATAAAAATAAACGCTAGGAGGAATCTCCAATGAAAAAATCTCTAGTCTTAGCCATGGCCATGGCACTGGGCGTCAGTGCCACCGCTTTCGCAGCCAATCCTTTCTCCGATCTGCCCACTGGCCACTGGGCGTACGGCGCTGTAGCCAAACTGGCTGCTGCCGGCGTCGTCGATGGCTATCCTGATGGGACCTTCAAGGGCGATAAGACCATGACCCGGTACGAAATGGCCCAGATCGTGGCCAAAGCACTGGCCAAAGGGGCCATCGGTGCCGACGACAGACTGGTCAGCGAATTTGCTGACGAACTGGACAACCTGGGAGTCCGGGTGGCCCGGCTGGAAAAGAACGCGGACAATGTAAAGATCACCGGTACGGCCCGGATCAGCTATGCGGATAAAAAAGGCGGGGCTTTCAAGGGAGATGGCAGCGGCAATTCCCAATCTCAGCTCCGGACCCGTCTGTGGTTCACCGGGGAAGTGAACGATAACTGGCATTACCTGGCTATGCTCCAGAATAAGCAGTACTTCCAGGGCAAGAATGAATCCGGGGACAGCGATACCGATTTCCAGAGAGCGTACCTGAGCGGGAACATCGGCGCTGTGAACATCCTGGCCGGCCGTTTCGACGATGTCATCGCTGGCGGGAACCTGTACGATGACTTCTCCGATGCGGTCCGGGCAGAAGTGAAATTCGGCCAGGGCTACCTGTCCGCAGCCTGGGGCAAGATGGCGAATACGGACCGGTATGGCTGGCAGAAAGACCACCAGAATGAATCCGTAGGGGATACCTATTGGAACGTGGCTCTGGGCGGCGACTGGGGGAACCTCCATGGAGAAGCCACCTACACCAAGATCAACGACCAAGACTTCGGGGCCATGGCCGGGAATCCCGGGTTGGACCGGTATGACAACAAGGTTTGGACGGTAGGCGCAGACTACACCGCCGGGAAATGGAAAGCCAGTGCCCTGTACCTGAAGGGCGATGCGGATGCCCATGGTGCAGAAGATGCATTCGACGATGACGGATACGTATTCGGCCTGAGCTATGCCGGCGCCGAGAACAAGAAACCGGGCAGCTGGGGCCTCTATGCCAAATACTATGACCAGTCCGCCGTGACCGTGGTTTCCCACACCATGAACGGTGACTGGTACATGTTCCCCTACACTGGGTTCAAAGGCTACATGGTGGGAGGCAACCTGACCCTGGCCAAGAACATGATCGCTTCTGTGGAATATTATGACCTGAAGAACAAGAGTGCAAGCGGCTTCGAAGACTTTACCAACCAAGGTCATGCCCGCACCCTGTGGTCTGAAGTGAATATCACCTTCTAATCACCTGATTGGAAGCAAAAAACGGCTCTCCCCAAAGGAGGGCCGTTTTTTCAGTCTCACGCCTCACGCCGAAAAAGAAGTCAGAAACGGCCCCAAAGGGGCCTTGAGACATCAGACGTCAGCTTTGTTTGGATTAGATGAAGGTTTGGCCTGCTTCATCACAGACAAGCTGACATCTGACATCTGAAAGGCCCGCCAGGGCCGTTCTGACGTCTTTTCTCTCCCCCCTCCTTGCCAAATTAATTAGTACGGTGTATAATTTGTGACGTAAAGTTAGAAAAAACTAACTATGCTTCCCCTTTTTCCTTATACCCCGCGGAGGAAACACGGTAACTCCTGACGGGGTGGAACGGGGCTGAAGCAGTACAAGGAGGCTTTTTCCATGAACAAAAAACTCATGCTGTCCCTGGCCATGGCCATGGGCATCAGCGGGACGGCCCTGGCGGCCAATCCTTTCTCCGATCTGCCTGCCGGCCACTGGGCCTATGGAGCGGTGGCCAAACTGGCGGCAGCCGGGGTGGTGGACGGGTTCCCGGACGGGACCTTCAAAGGAGACAAGACCATGACCCGGTATGAAATGGCGCAGATCGTGGCCAAGGCTCTGGCTAAAGGGGCCATTGGCGCCGATGACAAACTGGTCAGCGAATTTGCCGATGAACTGGACAATCTTGGCGTTAGAGTATCCAAACTCGAAAAGAATGCGGACAATGTCCAGGTTACCGGGGAAGTCCAGATGAGCTACCGGAATGATTCCGGGGCCGCCACCGGCAAGGGCAGCGAATCCGACCTCCGGACCCGTCTGTGGTTCACCGGGGAAGTGAACGACAACTGGCATTATGTGGCTATGCTGGAAAACCACCAGTACTTCGGCGGCCGGAACGAATCTGGGGACAGCGATACGGACTTCCAGAGAGCCTTCCTGGACGGCCGGATCGGGGCCCTGGAACTGAAGGCAGGGCGGTATGATGAATTCCTGGCGGACGGGAATATCTATGATAACCCGGTGGACGGGATCAAGGCCAAGGTACCCCTGGGCCATGCTTCCTATCTCCAGGCTGCCTACGGGAAGATGGCCGATGTGTCTGGGTTCGGCTATATGAGCGATGAGGAAAAGGTATCCACCGCCGACAAGTTCTGGACCGGCGAACTGGGCGGGGACATCGGCAATCTGCACCTGGCGGCCACCTACACCAAGGCGGACAATGTGACCTTCCTGGATGGGGCGGACAATGAGATCTGGACCGCCGGAGCCGGGTACCAGGCCGGCAAGCTGGGCATCAACGCCATGTACCTCCGGGGCAGTAACGACTACGAAAAAGACCGTGACTGGGATAAGGACGGCTGGGTGGCCGGACTGACCTACGGCGGGGCTGAAAGCGACAAGCCAGGCAGCTGGGGCCTTTTGGCCACTTATTATGACCAGAGTGCGTCCACGGTAATCGACCATACCATGGATGGCAATTGGGATGCCTTCATCCCAGGAGACAACGGGATCACCAACGGGTTCAAAGGCTGGAAAGTGGGAGGCAACCTGACCCTGGCTAAGAACATGGTGACCGAAGTGGATTACTACGACCTGAAAGGCAAAGAAGGGGACCAGAACGGGAAACACGCCCGGACCCTCTGGAGTCAGCTGGTGGTGACGTTTTAAAGAAGGGGGGTGAAAATATCACCCCCGGTCGCGGGTCGCGACTCGTGACCAAAGCGGCTGTGAAGAAATGGCTTTTCATTTCTTCACAGCCGCTTTTTTAATTGGAATAAAGCGCTCGGCGCTTTATCTCCATGTATTGCACTGGGTCATCTGGTCCACCAGGGAGGTCCCGCTGCCGGCCATCAAATCCACTTTGCTGACCACTACCTGCATGATCCGGTTCTTCACTACGCCGCTGGAGGTTTCCATGCCGTAGGAAGCCAGGGAGTGGATCATATAGGGAGTGCCGTTGTAATTGCCCAGTACCATCATTACATGGTAGGGGGTGAACAGCAGGGAGCCGGGGGCTGCGGTCTTGATGTAGGCCAGCTTCTCTGCATGGGTCATGCCCTGGAAGTTTTTTCCCGGGAAGGACTGGGCCTGTTCATCTCCGTTCCGGGGCAATTGTATCCCCATGGTCCGGTACACATCCTGGACGAAAGAGGAACAGTCCACGCTGTTGTGCATGCCGCCCCAGCCGTAGGGGGCCCCCAGATGTTTGAAAGCCATTGCGATGGTATTGTTGGCCGTATAGGGCAGATAGCCTTGGTGGAGATCCGCCCCGTAAGCGGCTTTTACCGGGACGATCTGGAGATAGCCTTGGTGGTTTCGGGTGGGCAGGAGCAGGTTCCCGTTCCGGGTGGGGATGGCAGCTCCCATCTGGTATAGCTGGGCCTGGGGACCGGCTTGGAGGGTCAGCAGCCGTCCAGTGACCACCGCCGGAGTTTCTGGCGCAGCGTAGGTCTGCCAGGTCTTGGCATCGGTGATGGCTACTTTGTTCCGGGGGACCCAGCCACGGTAGTGGGGGGTCCGTACAAAGATGAAATTCCCCTGGGGATTGGTATGGTACACCCGTACCGGAGTGGCCGGATCCACCGCCGTTTCCTGCCAGTTGTCGAACTGGGTATCGGAGGCGGAATCAAAAGCCCGCTGAAGGGTGGGGAAGGAACGGAGATCCACCCGGTCCACCACTACCCCGTATTTTACCGTATTGCTGGGATGGATGTTGGCTTTGGCATCCTGGACCAGCTGGGCGGCAAAGGTATGGCTGATGGGAGCCCCCTGGATGTATTGGTCCTCATCCATGCCGAAGGAATTTACGTAGCTGGCGAGCTGGGTGCCGGAGATGGTGGCTCCCAGATCCTGGATGGAATCGCCGAAGGTGGCCTTGTCCATCTGGGCGTTCATGGTTTTGATCCGTTCTGGAGTGGCCAGGATGGAGTTCCCTGTACTTGAGGTCCAGGCGGAAGCTTTGGTCAGAGCAGCCGGTGTGCCAGGCATGGCCGCGGCTGCCAAAGCTACGGAAGCGGACAGGCAGAGGGCACTGGTCAATAGGGATATACGATGGAAAGCATGAAGCAAAATGAAAACCTCCTTTACATAGCGTCCCTATTATACCATAAGAAAGGCTGCTGCTCATGCAGCAAGCCTTTCTTATGGTATAATATCCCCTGTGATTTCCAATAGAAAGGACGGAGGCAGCAATGGGAAAATATGTGATTGCCCGGCCGGTGGTCAGTGAACTGGTGGTGGAAAAATCCCGGTTCCTGTGTACCCTGGCTCGGGTAGAGACCGAAGCCGAGGCCCAAGGCTTTGTCCGGGCCATGAAAAAGAAATACTGGGATGCTACCCATAATTGTTCGGCCTACATCGTGGGGGCGGACAATCGGGTAGAACGCTCTAACGATGACGGAGAGCCCAGCGGCACGGCCGGATCCCCCATGCTGGAAGTGTTGCGCCGGAAAGGACTCTACAATACGGCAGCGGTGGTGACCCGGTACTTCGGCGGCATCAAGCTGGGAGCCGGCGGTCTGACACGGACTTACGGAAAAGCCGTGGCCCGGGCGGTGGACGAGGCCGGACTGGCAGAAAGGGTGCCCATGGCGGACTGCAGCTTCCTTTGGTCACTGGATGATGTGGGCCGAGTGCTGAACCTGTTGTATCAGCAATCCTTGTTCACGGTGGGGGATGTGGAATATGGCAGCCGGGCAAAGCTCCATCTGGTGATGCCGGAGAGCCGGAAGGAGGAAGCGGAGGCCTGGCTGACCGAAAGTCTCAGCCGGCCGGTGCTGCTGGAAGAGGAGAGGAAGTTCTTCAAAGAATGTCCCGTCCTTTCCCGGCCTTGATTTTCCATCCATATTACAGTACACTTATCATATTGTACATTTATGAGATGATGGGGAAAGTACATCTTAGAAAGCAGGCTCGATAGAATGCTGAAAAAAACTTGTGCTGTCCTGATGAGCTGTCTGGTCCTGGGGACTGCGGCGGTTCCTGTATGGGCGGCGGATTCTGAGGTATCCGTCAAGACGGTTACCCGGACAGAAAATAAAGTAACAGTGGAATGTCCCCAGGTCAGCGGCGGCAGCCGTACGGCGGATGAAAAAATCAACCGTGCCCTGAGCAGCCAGGCGGCTTCTTTTGCCAGTGAAGCTTCCACTCTGGGCGGAGGGAAAGTTCACTATGATGTCCACAAATCAGATGGGGAGCTGATTAGTTTTACCTTGGTCATGACCCCCAACATGGGTGTGGAAGAAAGCATCGGTATGACTTTTGACCGGAAAACCGGAAATCTGCGGCCATTGAGCTACTATTATACCAAAGACCAGCTGGCAGGACTGGCCCAGAACGGGCTCCAGTACCTGTACGACGTGGATCCGGCCAAGCTCCAGACCCTTCCCGATACCTATTATGTGGATAAGGACGGCAGCCTGATCGGAGTCTACCATGCTGGTGCCGTGCTGGATAAAAGCGAGGGAGAAATCGAGATTAACCTTTCTGCTGCGGGTATGGATGCGGACGGCAATGTAACAGCAGCTCCCATCGACCACAGCAGCGGATCTGAAGAGGAGACGCCGGCTCCTGCTGACACGGCTGTTAAACCTGCTGGTGCGGCAGCTGGGTCCGGGGAAAGCACTGGGACTGGCTTGGCCAAACTGAGAGCCCGGATCGCAGCCCGGGAAAAAGCCCAGGATGAGGCCCAAGCCAAAGCCGATGCCAAGGCAAAGGCCAAGGCGGAGAAAGAGGCCCGGGCCAAAGCGGAAGCCGAAGCCAGCCTGAAGGCCCAACAGGAAGCAGAAACCCAGGCCAAGGCTGAAGCGCGGGCCAAAGCCCGGGCGGAAGCCAAAGCCAAGGCTGAAGAACAGGCTCGGAAAGAGGCTGCCCAAGCTGCCAAGATCCAGTCTGCCAAGGAAACCAAGGCAGCAGAAGTGGCGGCCGGCAGCCTGACAGCTGTGGCCAAAGGGGCTGATGCAGCTGGGAAGATCGCTGCTGCCACTGCCAAACAGGCCGTGCCGGAAACCAAACCAGAAATCCAGAAGACAGAACAGGTTCCTACCCGGCCCATGACCGTGAAGGAAAAAGTAGCAGCCATCCAGGCCCAGGAATCCAAAGAAGAAGCTGCCCGGGAGGAAGCCCGGATGAAGGAATTGGTGGCCATCCGGGAAGCGGCAGAGAAACGGGCGGCGGAAGAAAAAGCCCGCCGGGAAGCGGAAGAACGGGCGGCAGAGGAAGCCCGCCGACAGGCTGAAGCCGCTGCAGAAGCGGAACGCCAGGCAGAAGCGGAACGGCAGGCGGAAGCTGCCAGGGCCGCAGCTGCTGCCCTGGATACGGATGTGAGCGGGGCCGGAGTGATCACCGGTACGGACGTGCGGATGCGGGACGGTGCCGGTCTGGACAGCGGGGTCATCGGCGTATTCAGCCAGGGTGAATCGGTCCAGGTGCTGGGCAGTACCCGGGCAGATGGCATGCGCTGGTACAAGGTGAGCCGCAGCGACGGATCCACTGGCTATGTGTCTGCCGACTATTGCAGTCTGGGCAGCGGGGACGGAGAAGCCTCGGCTGTCGGCACCATCACTGGTACGGACGTGCGGATGCGGGCCAGCTACAGTACGGACAGCGATGTACTGGGGTATTTCGAAAACGGCGAGACGGTCACCATCCTGGACGATGTGACCAGTGCCGGACAGCGCTGGCTGCAAGTCCGGCGGAGCGATGGCTCCGTGGGCTGGGTATCCGCTGATTTTTGCGCCCAGGGCTGAGTCTGTGAAATCTTTTTTATGACTGGAAGGTCAGGGTCGTTCGTGATACAATGACTACATCAAAGGAGAAGGAGGCAGACCGTGATGAAAAAGATGGGACGGATCATCGCCGCACTATGCTGTCTGCTGGGTCTGACATTCCCCATGGATCGAAAGGCGGATGCTGCTGCAGCCGGGACTATTATCGGTACGGAAGTGCGGATGCGGAAAGGCGCCGGGACGGATACAGAAATCCTGGGTTATTTTGAGGATGGAGAAAAGGTAGAAGTCCTGAAGAGCAATGTGAACGAGGGACGGAAATGGTATGAAGTGAGCCGGAAGGACGGGACACTGGGCTGGGTGGCCGGAGAATACTGCCGGGTGCCGGAGGGGGCCTTGATCCCTTCAGAGACACGTCTCCAGGACCGAAAGGGCAAGATCACCGGTACGGAAGTCCGGATGCGCAGTGATCCCAGCCAGAACGGGGATGTGCTGGATTATTTCACCAAGGGCGAAATCGTGACCATCCTGGATGCAGCCGATGGAGGCGGCATCCACTGGACCAAAGTGGAACGGGAAAACGGGGATATCGGCTGGGTAGCTTCTGATTACTGCGAAGAACTTTAATTTTCTGGCCAAAGCTTTCCCGGATGTGATAAAATAAGAGAAATGACTACTAGGAGGTTTGTAGCAATATGAAAAAATTCTGGCAAACGCTGTCTGCCGTCGCTTTCAGTGCAGCACTGACGCTGCCTGTCTTCCAGCAGGCGGAAGCAGGGACCTTTACGTTTACGCCGTCCAAGCCGGCAGAATCCACCGCCCAACAGCAAACTCCTGCTGCAACGCCTCAGGTGAAATCCCTGAAACTGGCTGTAGTGCCCCTGATGATCGGGGAAAAGGTAGAAGACAATGAAGGGATGAAGCCCATCGTTTTCAGCAATGAAATCGCCAAGGCTTTCCAGTATCCCGAATATGATATGGTGGATTCCGATGTGGTCCGGAAAGTGGCTCTCCAGGAACAGGACAATCTCTTCACCCAAGCCGGGCTGGAAAAAGTAGCCCAGGCCAGCGGGGCCGATGTGGTCATCGTCATGGCTGTGGACAAATTTGATGTAACGGAAGACAATTTCCGCCGGGAACCCATGACTATCCTGGATTACCGGGGCCGGTTCGCCACGGTGAACATGCGGAACCATAAGTTCAAACTGGATCACTGGAGCTACAGCCGGGAAATGGAATCCGGTGCTATCAATCCTCGGTCCGATTGGCCCCATCACGAATTCGGCCTGTTCTGCCGGAAAGAGCTGAAGAAAGTGATTAAGAATAATAAATAAAGGGGTTGTTGCATGGGCAGCAACCTGTCATACGTCATATGTCATACGTCATACGCCGATGGAAGCCAGTTTTACTGGCTCCGAATGCAAGAAAAAACAATGGATTCTGTAACAGAATTTAAAATTTTGGTATCAATTTGAAAAATTGATTTCCAAAAGCGTATGACGTATGACGCCTGACCTATGACAAAAGGGGGTGTTGCTGTGCAACACCCCTTCTTATTGCAAGGAAGGGAACCACACCAATGGATTGGGCAGAAATCAAGAAGGCAGGCTTGGCCTGTTATAACATCAAGCATCTGAAGGAACGGAAGCGTTACTGGGTCTATTTGATCCGCTGCCGGACCCATCGGGGACAGATGGATGCACTGCAGAAATTCTTCCATGGGGATCCCCTGCGCCGGGAAGTGCTCCAGGGGATGCCCTGTCTCCTGGAACAGGCGACCCGGGCTTTCTTTTTCAAGGGAGCAGATTGGGCAGAACGGGAGAAGCTGATCACCTATCACATTTTTGCCCTGCAGCAGCTGATGGAACCGGAATTCCTCCGGCAAATCTATGTCCGCCACGGCCGGGTGAATTTGTGGACCGATGCATTCCAGGAAAAGCCCCTGACACTGGATCTCCTTTTCCATCCCGGACAGCGGAAGGAAGGCTGTCTCTCCCTGGTCCTCCACTGGGGAGAACTGGATTTTTATCAGATCATGTTCTGGCTGGGACCGGATCCGGAAAGCGGAAAACCCTGCTTCTGGGTGGGGGCTCTCCAGGGGACCAGTCTAGGGAACGATGCGGTGAAGGCCATGACCAAGAAATTCTTTGGCTACCGGACCAAGAACCTGATCTTCTACGGGCTGCGGACCCTGGCGGATCTGATGGGCTGCCAGGCCATCTTTGCGGTGACCAATGCAGGCTATTATGCCATGAACCATGTGCGGATGGACCGGAAGCTGAAGACCGATTTCGGGGATTTCTGGGGAGAATGCGGGGGAGAACCTTGCGCCGATCCCCGGTTCTACCGGATCCCACTGGAAGAAAAACGGCGGGATCTGTCAGAACTGAAGCCTTCCAAACGGGCCAATCATCGGCGCCGGTATGAACTGATGGACCGGATGCGGGCTGAAATGGCAGAGAAACTGGCACCCTGGAAAAAAGCAAAGAGTGGAGAGGCCTAGGAGGAACGGCCTTTCGCCGTACCCTGATTTATGATACAATAAAACCAATAGTTCCTGAAAAATACCCTGACGGAGGTGTCTGGATTGAAGAAAAAATTCATCAGCTTGTTATTGACGGCTCTGCTCTGCCTCACTAGCCTGGTCCCTGCTTTCGCAGAGGAGCTGGCTTCTACGAATACGGTGGCAGGGAAGGTGGAAATCGCGGAGAATTTCCTGTATGGCGCGGTGCAGACCGGCTCTCTGGTCTCCCGGGTGGATAAGATGGAAACGGATATGTATGGCCAGAAAAGCACTGGTTCCGTCATGAGCCGAGTGGACAAACTGTACAACCGGCTGGAAGGAGCCCCTGTCAATGGGCAGCTGTCCATGGCCACCATGATGAACGTCATCGAATGGCAGTTCTCGGACCGGATGTCCATCGATGCGGCCAAGAGCCGGCTGGGCCATCTGGAAACCCAGATCTTCGGTACGGAATATGCCAAGGATTCCTTCACCAGCCGCCTGAACCGCCTTACCAAGGCGGCCTTCCCCAACGGCAGCCTGACTTCCAGTACGGTGGTGCTGCCCAAGGATTCCCTGATCAAAGTAAAATTCATGGAAGACATCAACAGCAAGACCAACCAGCAGGGGGATACCATCGACTTCATTGTGGATGACAATGTGTATGTGGGGGATGCCCTGGTACTGCCCAAAGGAGCCAAAGGCTACGGACAGATCAAAAAAATCGTGCAGCCTCGGATCTTCGGACGGGATGCCCGGATCGACCTGGATTTTTCCCATGTGGTGGCGGTGAACGGGGGCGCGGTCCCTGTGATGGTGGGTGACCTGGCCAAACAGCAGGCCAAGACAGCTGCCGGTGCCGCCGGTGCTTCCATCGGGGGTATGATCCTCTTCGGGCCTGTAGGCGTTGTGGGCGGTGCCTTTGTGAAGGGCTCTTCTGTGACCATTCCTGCCGGGACCAACACTTATGTGCAGGTAGCGGAAGATACCAGCGTGGATGGCGTGATCCTGGCCGGCAGTTCTGCTGTGGGACAGCAGCTGGATGGGAGCAATGCCCAGGAAGGGCCTTCTGCTGCCCAACCCGCCTCTGCGGTGACCAAGGAACCGGCTGGAGAACCGGCCGCTGCTGAAACGGCTCCTGCCCAGGAAACCCAGAAGGAAACTGCTGGGACGGTCCAGCCCAAGAAATCCATGGGAGTGGCTCTGGATGAAACGGAACTGGAGCAGCCTGCGGATGACAAGAACGCTGTCCAAGAACCTGCTGCGAAAGACAGCGGGGAAGACAAAGCGGATGCAGAGACCGAAGCGGCTCTGGCCGAAGACCAGAAACGGGACGAAGAAGCCAAGAAACTGGTACGTAGGAACAACAGCCAGCCTGTGCTGGATGAAGATGACGGAAGTGCCTACAATTCCTCTACCCTTTGAGACGGTGGAGAAACCGGGCCTCTCTCTTTCACACAAAGTTGCGGAAGAGAGGGGCCTTTTGTGTTATAATATTGAAGAGTGTAACTGTTTTTCAGGCAGGGAGCTGCCTGCATGCAGATGATTTGATGATGCAGAAATTATCCATTGGAGGACAAGATCCTATGAACAAGAAGGCATTGGCCTTGGGAATTACATTGGCCCTATCGCTGCCTGGGATGGCCAGTGCAGCGGTGACCTATGATGGGGGAAAACTGAGCAGCAAGGATGGCCCCGCCTTTCAGCCGGCCGTCCAGAGTCTGGATGAAGTGGAATCGCTGGCCCGGTCCAAGGAAGGGGTCCATCGGCTCCAGGACCAGCCGGATGCCAAGACAGAAACCATCACCCGGGCTGGACGGGAGACGGCAAAAGAGCAGAAATTGCGCCAGAAAAAGGGGGAAACGGTCCCCAGCGAATCCACCCTGCCCATCACCATTTATGGGGATCAGGTACAGTACAATTCGGAGACGGGGGATTTTGAAGCCAAGGGGAATGTGCGCCTGTACCAGGGCAACCAGAAGCTCTACACCGCCCAGGCCCAGGGCAATTCCAAGACCGGGGATGTGTATCTGCTGACCGGCGGCCGGATCGTGGATGAAACCAGCTCTGGGACCAGTGTGACCGATGGTCAGTGGGGTCACTATAATTTCCTGGATAAGACCGGCACGGTGAAGAATATTTCCGGCCACAATGGCAAGGATCTGTATAAGGCAGATATCGGGGAAATCTATCCGGACCGGGTGGAACTGACCAGCGGGGGCAGCACCACCCGATGCCCGGCGGTGCTCCATCCTCCCTGTGTGGAAGTGAAAGCGGACAAGGTGGTGATCTATCCCAAGGATAAGATCATCGCCTACAATGTGAAGGTATATGTAAAGGGAAAACACATCTATTCCCGGGACCGGTGGATCAACCGGATGGATGATAATGGCGGCAAGCAGGGCCTGCTGCCCCATATCGGCTATGATACGGACCACGGAGTGAAGATCCGCTACAATCTGGATTTTCCCCTGAGCGACAAGAACACTTTGGATGCGGAACTGAAGTATTATTCCAAGATCGGCTGGCGGCCTCTCTTCACCGACCGGCAGGATGAAAAGAACTTCTATGTGCAGATCCAGGACGGTCATACGGAAGACTCGGACAACAACTGGATCCGGAAAGAACGGGATGTGAAGTTCGTCTACAAAGCCCATAAGTTCGATGACCGGGTACCGGTGAATTATTCTGCCTATATCAGCCACGGTCTGTGGAAGGACAATTGGAAGCGGAGCTGGCACACGGAATACGGGGTATTCCTGAACCATGATCCCATCCGGCTGACCCATGAAAAGCGGCCCCTGTATCTGAACCTGGGGGTAGGGCATAAGTGGGTGAAGGAAAGCATCACTGACGATACGAAAAAGACCATGCTGTATTCCGCCACCCTGCGGAAGGACTTCGACGGGGGCTGGAACACCTGGCTGGGCTATTACTATGAAAAGGAACACAGTTCCGTATTCTCCTATGCGGATCCGGACATGGCCAAGGAACTCCAGTGGGGACTGGGTAAACGGCTGGGCCCTAATGACTGGGTGAACTTCGTCATGCGGTACGACCAGGGCAAGAGCAGCGTGTATGAATACATCTACCGGTGGTATCATGATTTCTGCTGCTTCCGCCTGGGGCTGGAATATCGGGACAAGAAGTACAACAATGATCATGAATGGAGTGTGACATATGACCTCTATCGGTGGTAAGGCACAGGAAATCATCGGAGCCCGGCTGCTGGAACATGAAAAACTGGTCCACCGGGTCATGGGCAGCAAACGGCTGCTGAAAGCCATTGAAGAAGCGGCCGGGATGATCTCCCTGACCCTGGCTTCTGGGGGCAAGGTGATGTTCTGCGGCAACGGAGGATCGGCGGCGGACGCCCAGCACTGGGCGGCCGAAATCGTCGGCCGGTTCCAGAAGGAACGGCCGGGAATGGCTGCCCTGGCGCTGACGACGGATACGTCCATCCTGACGGCCATCGGCAACGACTACGGTTATGACCGGATCTTCGCCCGGCAGGTAGAAGGCCTGGGCCGGGAAGGGGATGTGCTGGTAGGGATTTCTACCTCCGGGAACAGCGGCAATGTGTTGGCGGCCATCGAAACGGCCCGGACCAAGGGCATCCGAGTCATCGGCTTCACCGCCAAGGGAGGCGGCAAGATGGCCGGTCTCTGCGATGTGCTGCTGGATGTGCCGTCAGAAAATACGGCCCGGACCCAGGAAATCCATGAAATCATGGGACATATCATTTGTGAGCTGGTGGAAGACTATGCGTAATACCAAAAGTACCCAATTCCTGACAGAAGACATCCAGAAGCTGCGGATCGCGGTAATCGGGGATGTGATGTTGGACCGGTACGTGTACGGGGAAGTGAAACGGATCTCTCCGGAAGCCCCGGTGCCGGTGAACCGGGTGCGCCGGATGGAAAGCGTCCTGGGGGGCGCCGGCAACGTGGCGGCCAACCTGGCGGGACTGGGCGTGAAAGTCTATGCCGCGGGGGTCACCGGGCTGGATGAGCACCGGGAAGCCCTGGAGAAAAAAATGGCAGCGGCGGGGATCGATTTCAGCGGCCTGCTGCCCATGCCCGGACGGAGCACCATTACCAAAATGCGGATCATCGGAGCCCGGCAGCAGATGCTCCGGCTGGATTTCGAAGAGCCCGGGGATCTGGATCCGGAAGAGGAAAGCCGGCTGCTGGGGTGGCTGGAAAAGCGGCTCCAGGAAGGCTTGGACGGTATCGTCCTCAGCGACTATGCCAAAGGGGTCTGTTCGGACCATTTCTGCCAGACGGTGATCGCTTTGGCCCACAGTGCCCAGGTGCCCGTGCTGGTGGACCCCAAGGGAGCGGATTGGCGGAAGTATGCCGGCTGCGACTTTATCACTCCCAATGTGAAGGAAATGTGCGAAGCCGGGGGCAAAGTGGTCCCCAACGAAACGGAACCCCTGGTAGGACTGGCGGCCAAAGCCCGGGATGATTTCCACATCAAAAACGTGGTGGTGACCCGTTCTGAAAAAGGGGTTTCCCTGATCAACCGGAACGAAGTGATCACCGAAGCGGCTACGGCCCGGGATGTATTCGATGTGTCTGGGGCCGGGGATACGGTGGCGGCGGTACTCCTGGCGGCTGTGGCCGGAGGTCTGTCCCTGGGAGATGCCTTGAACCTGTCCAATAAGGCAGCAGGGATCGTGGTTTCCAAAGTGGGGACCTATCCGGTCCACCGGGAGGAACTGCTGAAGGAAGTCCTGGCCTGTGAAGAACGGGAAGGACGGGACTATCGGCCGCTCAGCTGGGATGAAGTGACCAGCCTGGCCCGGACTTGGCAGGCTGCCGGAGAGAAGATCGTCTTCACCAATGGCTGTTTCGACATCCTCCACACCGGCCATGTGACCTATCTGGAACAGGCTTCCCGGCTGGGACAGCATCTGATCGTGGGGGTCAACACTGATGCTTCTGTGAAACGGCTGAAAGGGGAAACCCGTCCCCTGAACCAAGAAAACGACCGGGCCCGGATCCTGGCCGCCCTGGCCTGTGTGGACGCGGTGGTGCTTTTTGGCGAAGATACCCCTACGGAATTGATCCGCCGGATCCGGCCGGATATCCTGGTGAAAGGCGGAGACTATAAACCGGAAGAAGTGGCCGGACGGGAATACGCCGGCCGGGTGGAAATCCTCCCCTTTAAGGAAGGCTATTCCACCACCGGGGTGATCCGGAAAATCGCAGAACTGGTCAAGGAGGGTAAATTATGATCATTGTAACCGGGGGTGCCGGTTTTATTGGCAGCAATATCGTCAAGGGACTGAATGACTTGGGACGGGAAGACATCCTGGTGGTGGACAACCTGACCAACATGGTGAAGTTCAAGAACATCCAGGGGCTGAAGGTCATGGATTACCTGGACAAGGTGGATTTCATCCAGCGGGTCCGGGCTGGGAAGTTCGACCATGAACCCATTGAGGTGATCTTCCATGAAGGGGCCTGCTCCGATACCATGGAATACAACGGCAAATACATGATGGAAAACAATTTCGAATATACCAAGACCCTCATGCATTTTGCCCTGGACCGGCGGATCCAGTTCCTCTACGCCTCTTCTGCTTCCACCTATGGCAGCGGGAAGAACGGTTTCCGGGAAGAACCGGCCTGTGAAGAGGCCCTGAATGTGTACGCTTTCTCCAAGCTGTTCTTCGACAACTATGCCCGCCGGTATTTCGACAAGGCGGAAAGCCAGATCGCCGGGTTCCGGTATTTCAATGTGTTCGGTCCTCAGGAGAACCACAAAGGGAAGATGGCTTCTATGGTGCGCCAGATGTTCCTCCAGTGGCAGGCGGAACACAAGGTGAAGCTGTTCGGGGAATATGACGGCTACGGGCCGGGTGAACAGACCCGGGACTTCATCTATGTGAAGGATGTGGTGAAAGTGCTGTTCGATTTCTGGCAGCATCCGGAACGGAAAGGGGTCTTCAACTTGGGGACCGGCCATGCCCATACCTTCAATGATATGGCCAAAGCCGTACTGGAATTCTTTGGCAGCGGGGAACTGGTCTATGTGCCCTTCCCAGAAGTGCTGAAAGGCAAATACCAGAGCTATACCCAGGCGGATACCACCAAGCTGCTGGCAGCCGGGTATACGGGCGGCTTCACGGATTTCAGCCAGGCGGTGAAGGAATACTGTCAGGTGCTCCGGGATTCGGACGGCTATTACAAGGCATGAAACAGGAAAAGAAAGCGGTGTTCCTGGACCGGGACGGGGTCCTGGACATAGACAAGGGCTATATTTACCGTCCGGACCAGGTGGAATGGGTGGCCGGAGCCAGAGAGGCTGTGGCCCACCTGACCCGTCTGGGCTACCAGGTGTATGTGGTGACCAACCAGAGCGGCATCGCCCGGGGCTACTATACCCAAAAAGATATGGAAAAACTCCATACCTATATGGCAGAAGAAATCAAGAAAGCCGGCGGCCAGATCGACGGCTTCTATTTCTGTCCCCACCATCCTACCAAAGGAGTGATCCCGGAATTGACCATTGCCTGCAGCTGCCGGAAACCCCGGCCGGGGATGATCCTGAAAGCCTTGGAGGAACACAGATTGGGACGGAAGGGTTCCTTCCTGATCGGGGATAAGGAAAGCGATGTGGAGGCGGCCTTGGCCGCAGGAATCCCAGGCTACCGGTTCACTGGCACGGACCTGCTGGCCTTTGTCCGGCAGATACTGGCTCGGCAGGAGGCGGTGAAGTGACCTACAAGAACATCCTGATCATCAAAATGAGTTCTCTGGGGGATGTGATCCATGCTCTGCCCTTTGCGGCAGCTCTCCGAGAGACGTTTCCAGACAGCCGGATCAGCTGGCTGGTCCATCCCCAATTCAGCGCCTTTGTGCCGGAACCACCCATCATCGATGAAGTGCTGTATTTTGACAAGAAGGCCTTCGGGAAGATGGGGTGGGGGGATAAATGGAAGACCCTCCGGGAAACCCGGGCCCTGCTCCAGGGAAAGAAGTTCGACCTGGTCATCGACCTCCAGGGCCTGTTCAAAAGTGCCGTGATGGCATGGCTCACCGGCTGTCCCCATCGGATCGGCTACTGTGAGATGCGGGAGGGGAGCCGGCTGGTGTCCCGCCCCATTGTGGGAGCCCATGCCCATGATCACGTAATCGAGCGGTACCTGGACGTGGCCCGGTATCTGGGAGCCAAGGTGAAAAAGATCACCTATCCCATGCCGGCGCTTGCCGAAGAGCGGAAGACCATCCGCCGGCGGCTCCAGGAAGCGGGGATGCCGGAGGGAGAAAAGCTTCCCTATGTGGTGTTGGTGCCTGGCGCCCGGTGGGAAACCAAACGGTGGCCGACCGGACATTATGCAGCTCTCGCTCGAAAGTTCCTGGCAGAGGGAATCTGGGTGGTACTGGCCGGCGGTCCTGGAGATGCGTCTCTGGGAGAAATGATCCGGGAGCTGGTGGGGCCGGACCCCCATCTTTTGGATTGGATCGGACAGACCAGCCTCCGGGAATTGGGAGCTCTCATCAAAGAAGCACGGTTCTATGTCAGTGGGGATACGGGACCTCTCCATATCGCAGCGGCACTCCAGAAGCCTCTGGTGACCATGTACGGTCCCACCCGGCCGGATCGGACCGGGCCCTACGGGAATCCCCAGGCCACCGTGCTGGTGAGCCCGGTCTCCTGTGCCGGCTGCCTGAAAAAACACTGTGACCACTGGAACTGCATGGGGGCCGTGACCCCGGAGCAGGTTTACAAGCTGTTCAAGGAGAAGGAGGCAAGAGACTGTGACTGAACTGGCAGGGAAGAAAATCATCGTGACCTTCCTGATGCACCTGGGAGATCTGGTGCTCACCACGCCCTTCCTCCATGCCCTGCGGAAGGCAGCTCCCGGAGCGGACATCACTTATCTGGTGGATGAGAAGCTGAAGGAAATCGTGGCATACAATCCCAATATCGACCATGTGTGGACCATCGACAAAAAAGGGAAGGACAACAACCTCCGAGCCCTGTGGGCCATGAGCCGGAAAATCACCGATGCCCATTTCGATGTACTGATCAACCTGCATCCCAATGAACGGTGTTCCTTCATCGATGCCATGGCAGTGGTACCGGTGAAGGTGGGGGCTTCCCATTTCCTGTTCCGGGGCTTCTTCCATCCCTGGCTGAAGCTGAACCGGAAGATCCATGCGGCGGATATGTACCTGGATGTGCTGAAGCGGATCGGGGTGGAGCACCCCCAGCATAATGGATTGGAAGTGTTCCCAGGGCCGGAGCACAAAAAAGCGGCAGAAGCCTTCTGGGCGGCCCAGGACCTGCAGCCGGGAGAGAAAGTGGTGGGGTTCAACATCGGCAGTGCGGTGGTCACCAAACGGTGGGCTCCGGAGCGGTTCGCTCAGGTGGCGGATACCCTGGCTAAGGAAGGATACCGGACGGTGTTCTTCGGGGGCTCCATGGATGAGGCAATGGTCCAGGAGGCAGTAGCTTTTATGAAAAGTAAGCCCATGATCGCCACGGGAAAATTTTCCCTGGGTGAACTGGCGGCGGCCATGAGCCGGTGCAGCCTGATCATCACCAACGACAGCGGCCCCATGCATGTGGCCATCAGCCAAAAAGTTCCCATTGTGGCCATGTATGGACCCAGCCATCCCGAGCTGTATGGACCCTATACCAGACTGGCCTCCATCGTTCGGGCTGATCCCCCCTGTGACGGCTGCCGCAAAGGCATGAAGCACCACTGTGACGACATGCGCTGCATGCGGGACCTGACGGTGCAGCAGGTGCTGAAGGCGGCCCACCGTTGGCTCAGCAGAAAAAAGTAGAAAATTTTTCAAAAAAGGGGTTGTCAAATTCGGGAGAATCTTGTATACTAACATAGTCGACGGTTGATGAAGCCAACGACATGATGGTCCGCTAGCTCAGCTGGTAGAGCACCTGACTCTTAATCAGGGTGTCCAGAGTTCGATCCTCTGGCGGATCACCATTTTTTTTGGCCGGATGGTCAAGCGGTTAAGACACCGCCCTTTCACGGCGGTATCGGGGGTTCGATTCCCCCTCCGGTCACCACATTTTTTTCGGGCGCTTAGCTCAGCTGGGAGAGCGTCTGCCTTACAAGCAGAATGTCAGCAGTTCGATCCTGTTAGCGCCCACCACAAAAGAAGACGATACATGCGTAACGCTGTATCGTCTTTTTATATGCGTTTTTTGGGGGAGAGAGGAGAAAGCAGGGATTTTCCTCTTTATCTCGAATAATATCTATTGATTCCTGTTGATTCTGCAAAGGAGGTGCATACCATGGCAATCCAACTGTTGGCAGCCGGCCTGATCCTGCTGGCTGTGGAATCCTTTATCCCCGGTTTCGGGATCTTCGGCATCAGTGGAATCCTGTGTCTCTTGGGAGCGCTGTATCTGGCCCTGGGGGCCACGGCGCAAGCTGCGGCTCTGGTGGGAGGCCTGCTGCTCTTTTTGGTGCTGCTGGGCTGGTGGCTCGTCCGCCGGGGCCCGGGCAGCTGGCTGGGCCGCCATGTCACCCTGCATCTCCGTTCTACGGCAGCCCGGGGCTATACGGGCCAGGCGGAACGGAAGGATCTTTTGGGACGGAAGGGAATTACCCAGACGGTCTTGCGTCCTTCCGGCCGCGCCCTGATTGATGGGGAATTGGTGGATGTGATCACCGAAGGAGAATTTTATGAACCGGGAACCGCCATCAAGGTGGTGTCTGTAACCGGAGGTCGGACTGTGGTCCGGAAGGAGGAGAATCCATGATCGCAATTTTAGGCAGTACCGTATTCCTGGTGGCTATCCTGGTCATCATTGTCCTGTTCCTGCACTTTGTCCCTCTGGGCCTGTGGATTTCAGCCATGGCCGCCGGAGTCAATGTGCACATCTTTACCTTGGTGGGCATGCGGCTGCGCCGGGTCATCCCCTCCAAGATCATTCTGCCTTTGGTGAAAGCCAATAAAGCCGGGCTGGATGTGAACGTGGATCAGCTGGAAGCCCATTATCTGGCCGGCGGGGATGTGGACCGGGTGGTGGACGCTCTGATCGCAGCGGAACGGGCGGCCATTCCCCTGACTTTTGAACGGGCTGCGGCCATCGACCTGGCCGGCCGGGATGTTCTGGAGGCGGTCCAGATGAGCGTCAATCCCAAAGTCATCGAGACTCCGCTGATTTCCGCTGTGGCTAAGAATGGCATCGAACTGAAGGTGCGGGCCCGGGTCACGGTACGGGCCAATATCGACCGGTTGGTAGGCGGTGCCGGGGAAAGCACCATCATCGCCCGGGTGGGAGAAGGCATCGTTACCACCGTGGGGTCTTCGGAAGAACATACAGATGTATTGGAAAACCCGGATCACATTTCTCGGACCGTCCTGAGCAAGGGGCTGGATGCGGGCTCTGCCTTTGAAATCCTCTCCATCGACATTGCAGACGTAGATGTAGGCCGGAACATCGGGGCACAGCTCATGACGGACCAGGCAGAAGCGGATAAGAACATTGCCCAGGCCAAGGCCGAAGAACGCCGGGCCATGGCTGTGGCCAAGGAGCAGGAAATGCGGGCCTACACCCAGGAAATGCAGGCGAAAGTGGTGGAAGCCCAGGCCCAAGTGCCGGAAGCCTTGGCCCAGGCCCTCAGGGAAGGCCATCTGGGAGCCATGGATTATTACCAGCTGAAGAACCTGATGGCAGATACGAAAATGCGGGAAAGCCTGGTGGCGCCGCAGCAGGACGAGCTGCCGGCCACACGGAAACCGGAAAAATGACGGGAGGCTGTCATGAGAAGTGATCTGCTGCTGTTCCTGCTGTGGATGGCTTTCCTGCTGGCGGGACAGTTCCTGAAAAAGAAGAAAAAGCCCCAGAAAGTGCAGCAGCCGGCACCGGACCGTAGGCCAGGCCCCTTTGTCTGTGAGGAAGCCCAGGCTCCTGCCCGGAAGGAACCGGTGGTACAGCCCACTGTAAAACCGGTGCACAGTGATTTGGTGGAGGAAATCCAAGATCTGAAACCAACGGTGGCCCCCCAGGTAGGGGAGATCCGGGAACGGAAAACAGCAGCTCCCGTGCATCCGGCTCTTCCCGGGACCCTGCGCCAGGGGATGCTGTGGACTTTGGTACTGGGAGAACCCCGGAGCCGCCGGAGCTGGGCTCAGGAACAAAGGGAGCGTCGAACTCATGGAATCTGAAAAAAGTGGCTGCAGGATACAAGTTGTTTCTGCGGAGCAGAATCAGTATAATAGATACAGTATTTTGTGAGGGGGATTTGATCCAATGATAGAAACAACAACGCGGGCGGAACAGGCTGTGGCCCTGAAACATGCTGCCGGGGTGCATACCAACTGTGCCCAGGCAGTGATCCTGGCCTACCAGGACAGACTGGGTAAATCCATAGAAGAACTCCGGGCCTTGGGAGCTGCTTTCGGTTCCGGCATGGGCGGCATGGAAGCCACCTGCGGGGCACTGACGGGCGCAGCAGTAGTACTGGGACTGCTGGACAAAAGCGGCCGGGAACCCAAACTGGTGATGAAGGACATCCTCCAGGAATTCAAAGAAAAAGCCGGTGCCACCATCTGTAAGGACCTAAAAGGCGTGGGGACGGGGAAAATGCTCTGTTCCTGTGATGACTGTGTACGGCTGGCCGTCCTGGGCCTGGAAAAACACCTAGGGTGAGAGCTGGAAAACAGAAAAATGTGGACAAGTGGGGAGTTATCCACCTTTTCGTGGATAACTCCCCACTTTGTCAACATTTACTTAGCTATAGAGCCCTATAGCGGCTCAAGTCTGAAGTCTGGAGCCGAATATTAAATTTGCAAGCAAATTTTTGAATGTGTAGAACCTTTGAACCAAATGATATCTCAAGTTGACTTTGAATCTGGTTCTACATAATCAAAAGGATCCGTCCAGCCAGGCGGATCCTGTCCTGAGGCTTCCGACTTCTGACTCCTGACTCCCGACCAAGACCGGCGCAGCCGTGTTGCCTGGTTCGCCCGATGTCCACATCTTTCATTTTATTCCCGTATACGGTATAATTTAAATTTGTGAGTCCGCCCGGAACTGTTTTTTTCGGATGCGGATTTTCCCAGAACTGTACTTTTTGGAGGAATCACGATGAGAACAAAAGAAGAATTGCAGGGTGTGACCGAACTGGGCAGCGGCCATACGGTGTACCAGAATACGTATGCGCCGGAAGTATTGGAATGCTTTCCCAACAAACATGAAGAGGCTCCCTACATGGTAAAGCTGAACTGTCCGGAATTCACCAGCCTTTGTCCCAAAACCGGCCAGCCGGATTTTGGCCGGATTGTGATCAGCTACATCCCGGATCACAAACTGGTGGAAAGCAAGTCCCTGAAACTGTACCTGTTTTCCTTCCGGAACAACGGGGATTTCCACGAGGACTGTGTGAACATCATCAAAAACGACCTGGTGAAATTGCTCCAGCCCAAATATCTGGAAGTGGCGGGCTATTTCAATCCCCGGGGCGGCATCAGCATCCTGCCTTTTGCGGTGTATTATCAGCCGGAATACAAAGACATGGCCCAGCGGAGAATGGAGGCTTTTGTCCATGAATAAGAAGGCACTGGTGCTGTCCAGCGGCGGGGTGGATTCTACCACCTGCGTCTCTGTGGCAGTGGAAGGATTCGGTAGGGAAAACGTATCTACCGTTTCTATTTTTTACGGACAGAAACACCGGAAGGAACTGGAGTGTGCCCAGAAGGTGGCGGAGTATTACGGGCTGCCCCATTACGAGTTGGACCTATCCAAGCTCTTCCAGTATTCCAACTGCTCCCTTTTGGCCCATTCTACGGAAGAAATCGTCCACAAAAGCTATGAACAGCAGATTGCAGAAAACGGGGAAGGGAAGGTATCCACCTATGTGCCTTTCCGGAATGGGCTCATGCTGTCGGCGGTAGCCAGCCTGGCCATGAGCATCTATGAAAAGGATGATGTGTCCATTTTCATCGGGGCCCATGCAGATGATGCGGCCGGGAACGCCTATGCGGACTGCAGCGAGGCCTTCATCGACGCCATGGGACGGGCTATTGCCCTGGGTACCTACAACCAGTGCCATATCGTGGCACCTTTTGCCAGCTGCAGCAAGGCCGGCGTGGTGAAACGGGGACTGGAGCTCCATACTCCTTATGAATTGACCTGGAGCTGCTATGAAGGCGGAGACAAACCCTGCGGCACCTGCGGCACCTGTATCGACCGGGCCCGGGCTTTTGCGGCCAACGGGGTGAAAGACCCGGCACTGGAGGATTGAACATGTATACGGTAACCAAACGGATCGAAGTCAGCGGGGCCCATTGCCTCCAGCTGCCTTACGAAAGCAAATGCACCCATCTCCATGGGCACAACTGGATCATCGATGTGACCTGTCAGCGGGAAAAACTGGACGAAAACGGCATGGTGGTGGATTTCACCCACATCAAGGATGTGGTGATGCAGCTGGACCATGCCTTCATCAATGATATTGTGAAAGTGAATCCCACGGCGGAAAACATCGCAAAATGGATCCACGACCAGATTCCCTTCTGCACCCGGGTCTCCGTCCAGGAATCAGAAGGGAACGTGGCCACTTATGAAGACTGAAACATTTCCTGTGGTGGAGCTCTTCGACTCTATCGAAGGGGAGGGAAAACGGACCGGGTACATGGCGGTGTTCGTCCGGTTTGCCGGATGCAATCTGCGGTGCAGCTACTGCGACACCGGCTATGCCCTGGAACGGTCCGATGCCCGGGAACAGCTGACGGAAGAAGCGCTGCTGGAACGGATCCATTCCTATCCCTGGAAAAAGGTGACCCTCACCGGAGGCGAACCTTTACTGCAGCCTCTGGAAGGGCTGTGTCGGACCCTTTCTCGGGAAGGGTATGGAGTGAACATCGAAACCAACGGGGCGGTGCCTCTTTTGGAAGAACGGCCCAAAGGCCTGTTCTATACCATGGACGTGAAATCCCCTTCTTCTGGGATGCGGGGACGGATGCGGATGGAAAACCTTACCCGGCTCACGGAAGACGATGTGGTGAAGTTCGTGGTGGGAAGCCTGGAGGACCTGTTGGATATGGAACAGGTCCTCCAGGAGTACACCATCCGGAGCCAGGTGTACGTCTCTCCGGTGTACGGCGCCATCGAACCCAAAGAATTGGTGGAATTCGTCCTAGAGCACAAGCTGGCCCAGGTCTGCATCCAGGTCCAGCTCCACAAAATCATCTGGGATCCGGAGATGAGAGGGGTATGAGAGGGTGTGCTGCATAGGCAGCACACCCAGTCAACGGTCAGCTGTCAACGGTCAACTGCCAAAGGAAGCCAGCAGTGCTGGCGTTGAACGACGGTCAAACTGGTTTGGTGCGTCATTGTTTTTGTCATTTCAAAATTAATTTGAAAAATTGATTTCCATCGGCCGCTGACCGTTGACTGTTGACAGCTGACAAAAAAGGGGGTACTGCACGCGCAAAGTAAACCGTACCCCTTGTCAAGGACAGTTTTAAAAGTCATCGCCCCTGTTTT
>CAJMQS010000001.1 GCA_905215645.1 uncultured bacterium | reverse complement strand
CCCCCGCCCCCAAGGGGGCGGACTGGAAGATAAAGAAAGAGGCATCGAAAAATGAATGGTCATTTTTTGATGCCTCTTTTAGTCCATAATGACAGGACACAGATAAAAGGGTTTTCAAGAAGTCTTATCGACCATTAACGTGCAACAGCCCCTTTTTTTTGTGTCAGCAGTCAATTGGTAATGGACCAAGGAAAAAATCTATTTTTTGATAAAATATGATTGACTTACTAGGAATTTAATGGTAAAGTAATGACCATACAAGAAAACATACTAATTCACTATGAAAAGAGAGAGTAATCCTGTGAAGTCGCTGCAGAGAGCCCTGCTGCTGGAATAGGGTACGATGGATGGGACGAAAGTGCCTCTTGGAGTGCGCAATCCGAACAAGTCAGCTTCAGTAGGAAAGCCGGGGGATGCCCGTTACAGCGTCTACGGTATCCGGCAGTGGCCGTGTACCTGATGAGATTCGGCTGGTGACAGCCGGATGAAAATGGGTGGTATCACGGAACTTCCGTCCCTTGAGGGATGGAAGTTTTTTATTTTAGAAAAGGGGGAGTTCAATATGTTGGGAAATTGTGCTAACTGCAACTGCTGCCATATCTGTGCAACGAGGGGAGTCAGCTGTACTCCTGTGGATAAGGAAAATGTCCTGGCCCAGTATACGGAAGAAGAGCGTAAAATTATGCAGGCTGCTGCCTATGTGGAAGCCACCTTTTATATGAAGTATACTCGCCTTCAGGAAACAGCCGCGTTCGCACGCAAAATGGGGTACAAAAAAATTGGTCTGGCTTTCTGTATCGGGATCAGCGACGAGGCAAAATTGCTGGAAGCCTATTTCATCAAAGAAGGATTTCAGGTCATTTCCGTCTGCTGTAAGAACTGTGGAATTTCCAAAGATATCTTAGGACTGAAAAAGGTCCATCCGGAAAATCCTGTGGAAAGCATGTGCAATCCCAAGAACCAGGCAAAGATTATGAATGAGGCTGGCTGCGAACTCTTTGTTTCGGCCGGACTTTGTGTAGGACATGATGCCTTGTTTGCTCAAAATTGCAAAGGACCGGTGACCACGCTGGTGGTCAAGGACAGAGTCCTGAACCACAACCCTTTAGGGGCCGTTTATTCCAAATATTGGAGGAACAAACTGGGAATCAACGGAGATACAAAAAGTGGGATCTAAGAAAGGAGCATAAGTCATGAATCAAGATATTTCTGCAGTGGTGCCTTATTCTCTGGAAGGAAATCGAGTCCAACTGCGTCGTTTTTTCCGCTGGCTGCTGCCGGCAGTGAGTGCAGGAGCTGCTGTTGCGGTTGACCTTGTACTGCCCCGGGATCTGGAGCAGGCACCAGTGGATCATCCCTATTTTGCCTGGCTCCTGCTGCTGAGTCTGGCTGTCTACTTGACAGCTTCAGCTGTGGGGCAGAAAGTCCCTCAGCTGAAAGACAAAGTGGACTATCTGGCTCCACTATATGCCGGTGTTACGTTGTTGCTGAACCTGCTGAACCTTGTGACTGCGAAACTGGGCCTATTGCCCGTCCTGTATTTTCCGTCCATTGACCGAGTCCTGGCCGTACTGGCGGAAGACCCCGTCTATTTGCTGAAATGTATGGCTTATTCTTACCGGCTGCTGTTCTTGGGATGGTTCTTCGGGGCTCTTGTGGGGATTTCCACCGGCATCCTGCTGGGGTTCTCCAAAGCCGCCAATTATTGGATTTGGCCGTTTATCCGGAGCATCGGACCCATACCGTCCACTGCCTGGATTCCTCTGGTACTGGTGGCTTTTCCTTCCGTGGTTTCCGGAAGTGCCTTCTTGATTGCCCTGTCTGTGTGGTTTCCCACAACCGTCCTGACGGCCAGCGGCATCGCCAATACCAAGAATGCCTATTTTGAAGTGGCCTCCACCTTAGGGGCCAGCCGCTGGTATCAAATCCGAAAAGTGGGAATCCCGGCTGCCATGCCCAGTGTCTTCCTTGGTCTGTTCAACGGGACTACAGCTTCTTTCATTACCCTAGTTACAGCGGAAATGCTGGGAGCCAAATATGGCCTGGGCTGGTATGTGAACTGGCAGAAGGAAATGATGGCTTATGCCAATGTGTATGCAGGGCTGATCCTTATCGCTGTCAGTTTCTTCCTGATCATTACGGGCCTGTTCAAAATCCGCAACCGGATCCTTGTGTGGCAGAAAGGAGTCATCAAATGGTAGGCAATCTGCAAATCCAGACTCTCAGCCGTTTCTTTCCCCAGGAGGGAAAAGAGGGAATCCAGGCACTGGAAAACGTATCCCTGGATATCCAGCCTGGTTCCTTCGTATCCCTCATCGGTCCTTCCGGATGCGGAAAATCCACTTTGCTGCGTATGATTTCCGGATTGGATCACCCGGATGAAGGGCAGGTATTCCTGGACGGAAAGAAAGTGATCGGACCGGGCGCCGACAGGGGATTCATGTTCCAGGAACACAATCTGTTCCCCTGGATGGATATTTACGACAATGTTGCCTTTGGACTCCGGGCACGGAACATGTACAAAGGCCACGAACAGGAAGTGGACCGGATCCTGGAAATGGTGGGACTGGCTGACTTCCATCATTCTTATCCCCATCAGCTTTCCGGGGGCATGTGCCAGCGGGCTTCTCTGGCCAGGGCATTGGTTGGCAAACCTAAAGTTCTTTTGTTGGATGAACCTCTGGGTGCTCTTGATGCCTTTACCCGGATGAATATCCAGGATGAAATCCAGCGGATCTGGAAACAGGAACACATGACGATGATCATGGTAACCCATGATGTGGAGGAAGCTGTATATCTGTCCGATGTAATCGTAGTCATGTCTCCCCGGCCGGGAAGAGTCCTAAAAACCATCAAAGTGGATCTGGGACGGCCCAGGGATCGGAGTTCCCAGGATTTTTTCCAATATAGTTCGGAAGTCCTTCGGATCCTCCATTACGGAGGCAACCGGCCAGAACCAGAATATTTCATCTGATAGACCAAAGAAAAGCAGATTTATGAAAGGAAGTGTTTCCCTATGCAGTTCAGCAAAAAATTCACAGCAGCCCTTCTGGCCGCCATTACTACTGTCGGCTTGCTCACAGGCTGCGGCAAAGATCCTGCCTCTGGAAAAGAGGATGGAAAACCCATTCATCTGAAAGTGGGGTACAGCAACGGCGTCTGCCAAGCGGGTCTTTTTGCAGCCAAGGAAAAGGGCTTTTTTAAAGAGGAAGGGTTGGATGTGGAAATGGTCCAAATCGATCCAGCCCATGCCAGTGATGCTATAGCTGCCGGACAAGTGGATGTTCTCCAGGGCCTAGCTTCCAAAATGATTCAGCCTATCAGCAATGGACTTCCGGTGAAAGTAGTGGCAGGAATCCATACCGGCTGTACCTATATGCTGGTCAAAAAAGAAGCCCCCTATCAGACAATAGGGGACCTAAAAGGTAAGAAAATCGGAGTAGCAGGACTGGCTGATGCCGGTACCATCATTACCAAACGGGCTCTGGCTAAAGCAGGGGTCAATGTCAGCGATAAGGATCTGGAAGTCCAGTTTACGGTATTTGGTCGGAACGACCTGCCTCTGGTCTTGGATCAGGGACAGGTAGACGCCATTGCAGTAGGGGATCCGGTGGCTTCTATCGCCATGGAGAAATACGGTTATCGGGCGTTGATCGATACAGCCAAAACGGCTCCTTTTGATCAGGAATACTGCTGCGTGGCCATGGTAACCTCCAAGCTGGCCAAAACCAATCCCAAGGCTGCTGAAAAAGCAACCCGGGCCATCCTGAAAGGAGCCTCTTGGGTACAGGCCCATCCGGAAGAAGCAGCAAAACTGGAGCTGGACAAGAAGTATGTAGCCGGCAATCTGGCGCTGAATACCTCCCTTTTGAAAAAATATCATTTCATACCTTCTGTAAAAGGCGGATATGATGCCATCAAGGCCAATGCAGAGGAATTGGCTGCTATCGGTCTTTTGAAAGAAGGCACGGACGGCAAAAAATTCGCTGACAACACTTTCCTGTTCTTTAAAGGTATGCCGGACAGCTTATAAGGCTGGCATACAAAAAGCTGCTGCATGTGTAGAAATCATACATATGCAGCAGCTTTTTCATTTCTTCACTACCCACTCCAAATGGTCCAGGCTGGTGTTGGCGATCAGTTCTTCGGGGAACTGGGCTGTTTCCAGGAAGTTCCGGGCCAGGGACAGGTTCCCTACATCGTACCAGATATGGGCGTCGCTGCCCGCAATGACCCGGACTTGATACTGCCGGCACAGCTCTAGGAGCCGGGGAATGTTCCGTTCCGCATGGAGCCGTCCGGTCTTTCCGGAAGCAGAGGCACTGTTCACTTCCAGTACCACATCTTTTTCTTTGGCAGCCTGGACCAGCCGGGGCAGATCCAGGGGATACCGGTCGTCATCGGGATGTCCGATGATCTTGACCCAGGGATTGTCCATGGCACCGATCAGGGCATCGGTATTTTCTTCCCGGGTGCCGGGACGGATGCAGGCAGAATGGAGGCTGGCGATGACGTAATCCATCTGCTGCAGGAGTTTTTCCTCCATATCCAGTCTGCCGGTGAAATCCATCACATTGGCTTCCACTCCTCGAAAGATCCGGATCCCCAGGATCTCCCGGTCGATGGCCCGGTAATTGCTGAAGAATTTGGGGGTGGGGGCTCCTTCCATGGCACTGGCATGGTCCGAGGTCCCCAGGGCCAGCAGGCCCTTTTTCCGGGCTTCTTCGATGTTTTCCTTCAAGGTGCTGAAGGCGTGGCCGCTGCTTACCGTATGGGTATGCAGGTCGAACAAAAGTTCCATCTTGCTTTTTCCTCCCTCTTTCCGTCCAGGGTCAGGCTGTATAGATCAGCTGGACCTTTTCTCCAGGCTCGTAGATCTCTCCCGGGTCCGCTACCACATGGACCTGCTTCTGGCCCTGGAGGAGGCTGTAGCTGATCCAGCGGCCGTTGTACTGGCGGTTGGTGACCACTGCGGGGATCCCTTTTTCCCGTCGGGAGATCCGGAATTGTTCCGGCCGGACGGGATAGAATCCTTTGGAGCGGAATACCCCAGGGATGTCTCCCGCCGGATAGGTGATATCCGTATTGGCCACCTGGAACCCGTCGGGCAGCCATACCCCCGGGATCAGGTTGCATTTGCTCACAAAGGTGGCTACGAATTCCGTCTTGGGGTGGAGGTAGATTTCCCGGGGTGTGCCCACCTGTTCGATCTGGCCTTTCTGCATGACGATGATCCGGTCCGCCATGGCCAGGGCCTCACTTTGGTCATGGGTCACATAGAGGACCGTAGAACCGGTGGAACGGTGGACGTCTTGGATCACCCGGCGCATGCTGAGTTTCAGTTCCGCATCCAGGGCACTGAGGGGTTCATCCATGAGCATCAGGGAGGGGAGGCCTACCATCATCCGGGCCAGGGAGACCCGCTGCCGCTGGCCACCGGACAGCTCCCCAGGGTAACGGTCGGCCAGTTCCGTAAGGCCCATGCTTTCCAGGGCCTGTTCCACGGCTTTTTCCTTTTCCCCTTCGCTGAGTCCTTTCTGCCGGCGGCTCTTCATGGGGAATTCCACATGCTGCCGGACTGTCATATGGGGCCACAGGGCAAAAGACTGGAAAACCATGCCCAGATCCCGTTTCTCCACGGGCACCATGGTCCCCTCTCCGGAATAGACCTGCTGATCCAGGCGGACAACGCCGCTGGTGGGCTCCAGGAAGCCGCCGATGATCCGCAGCAGGGTGGATTTCCCGCAGCCGGAAGGCCCCAGGATGGCGATGAATTCTCCTGTCTTGATTTCCAGGCTGATGTCTTTAAGCGCCTGTGTCTTCCCGAACCGCTGATTGATGTGTTCCAGATACAAACTCATATTTTCGGTTTCCTTTCTTATGCAGATTCTCCAGCCAGGTGAGCCCATAGCCGCCCAGGATCAGCGCCGTGATCAGGGTGGAAAGGGCGGCGGCCAGGTTGTAGTCCCCGGCCTGCTGGAAATTGAAGATGGCAAGGCCGATGGTCCGGGTCCCGGCACTGGCCAGCATGGAGGAGAGGGTCAGTTCCGTAAGGGCGGAAATGAAGATCAGGGCAGTGCTGGCCACACAAGGCCGTAGCAGAAGGGGCAGCAGCACCTGGCGCCAAAGGGTCCGCCAGTCTCTCCCAGAGGCCAGCACCGCGTCTTCCAGTTCCGGATTGATGGCCAGGAGGGCGTTGGTGCTCCCTTTGATCTGGAGGATCATGTACCGGGTCACGTAGGCGATGAGAAGGAGCCCCATGGTCCCGTAGATCCCCGGTTTGATGCCGGGCAGGGGTTCCGTCCAGTGGAAGATTTCCGCCAGGGCCAGGACGATGCCGGGCAGGGCATAGGCCAGAGCAGCTCCCCGTTCTGCCAGCAGGGCGGCCAGGCTGTGCCGGCGCAGTTTCCAATAAGCGATCAGCGTCCCTGCCACCAGGCAGATGGCACCTGCCGCCGAAGCCAGCAGCAAACTGGTTTCCAGGGCATCCATCACCCCAGTGCTGGAAAAGACGAACTGGAAATTTTCCCAGGAGAAATTGTCAGCTGTGGCCGGAAGCCCATAATTCTTCAGGAAGGCATTGATCATCATGTCCAATAGAGGGACCAGATCCAGGAGACCCAGCACCAGGAAAAGACCTCCTTCCACACCGGTCCGTACGGATGGACGGAAGAAAATCCGAGGTTCCCGGCTTTCTTGGATGCTTTCCAGGGCGCTCTGGCTGGAGACCAGCCCGCTTTCCAGCAGGGTCCCGCCCAGGGCCAGGAAGGAAAGGACCACGGAAAGGCCGGCAGCTGCCGGGAACGTTCCAGGCCCCATGCCGATGGCCTTTTCATAGATCATGGTACTGAGCACGGTGATGTTGGAAGAGATCCCCAAAAAGGCCGGGACGGCAAAATTGTCCATGGCCGCCAGGAATGCCAGGAGCCCCCCAGCGGCAATGGCCGGGAGGGCTTCCTTCAAGTCGATGCGGCGCCAGGTCTCCCAGCTGGAAAAGCCGCAGGAACGGGCGGCCAGGTCCAGATCCACCGGGATCTTCCGCAGGAAATGGATGACGCTCAGGTAGACCACGGGCATATTCACGATCCCCAGGACAAACAGGATCCCGCCCCGGGTGTACAGGTTGACCCCTGCAAAGCCCAATCCCCGCAGGAAAAGATTGATCCTGCCGTCTTGGAGGAACAGGCCGCTCCAGCTCAGGGTGATGATGTAGGAGGGGATGATGAAGGGCAGGAGGATCAGGAGTTCCAGGAGCTTCTTATGCCGAAGATCCGTATAGGCCATCAAAAAGCCCAGGGCCGTGCCCAAAAGAGTGGAAAGCCCGGCGGAACAAAGAGAGATAAACAGGGTGTTGCGGATCGCTTCCAGGGTCCGGGAATCCTGGAAAAGGACTTGGAAATTGGCCAGCCCCCAGCCTCCGGGAATCCGGAGGCTCATGGAGATCAGCCGCAGCACAGGCGCTGCGAAAAACAGGAACAGCAGCAGATAGAACAACAGGGTGCCGCCCCTTTTCAGGAACGATGGTCGTTGCATGGATCCCACGCCTCCTTATTTCTGGAACAGCGTGGTGAAACGTTCCTTATCAGCAGCCCGGTTCTGGAACAGGTCGGCGACGCTGACGGTCAGGGCCTTGAAATCGGTGATGGCTTTCAGCCCTTCCGGCGGCTGGACCCCTTCTTTCACCGGGGTATAGCCCATCTTGGCAGCGGTTTCCTGGCCTTTCTTGGACAGGACGAAATCGATGAAGGCTTTGGCGGCCTCTTTGTTCTTAGAGGTTTTCAGGAGACCGATGGGTTCGGTCACGGCAGGAGACCCTTCTGCCGGGTAGATGAACTTCACCGGAGCGCCTTTTTTCCGGGAGTTGTTGGCCATGTAATCAGCAATCATCCCATAGGCTTTCTCACCGGCTACCACAGCTTTCTGGACGGCCCCGTTGCCTTTGGTGACGGTCATGCCGTTCTTCTTCAGGGCTTCGTAATAGGGCCAGCCCATGCCCTGGGTGCGGGTGATGACGCCCAAGTTGTAGGCGGCGGCTCCGGAATACAGGGGAGAAGGCATGATGGCACTGGCGGCAAATTCAGGTTTGGCCAGATCGGCGAAGGCTTTGGGATCGCCTTTGGCCTTGGAGGTATTCACAATGATCCCGGTGGTGATGACTTTCGTCCCGGTATAGGTGTGGTCCTTATCGATATACGCTTCCGGGATCCCTTTCAGTTCAGGAGAAGCATATTTTTCCAGCATGTCCTTCTGTTTCAGCTGTTCGAAGGTGACGTTGTCCGCCACCAGCAGCACATCTGCCTGGACGGTGCCGGCGGTCTGTTCGGCCAGGACTTTGCTGATCACTTCTTCCGTACCGGAACGGAAGACTTTCACCTTGATATCCGGATGATCCTGGTTGAAGGCTGCAATGAGTTTCTGGGCATCCGCTTCCGGCTGGGAGGTATAAAGGACGATTTCTCCGCCTTTCCCAGCTTCTTTTTTGCCGGCAGAACCGCCGCAGCCTGCGGCAGAGATCAGGGCCAATCCGGCCAGTGCCAAAAACAGTGCTTTCTTTTTCCAATTAAACATGTTCAATGATGCCTCCTTGTTCTTGTAAAAAATGGATATTTTTGGTAAAGACTTCATGAGCTGCCGTACTGTCGTAGCCTTCCACCACCATGGGAAGACCCCAGGCTTTCAGTCGGGGTAGCAGGGCCCGGAAGTCGTAATCCCCGTCCGGGAGAGGGGTATGGTATTGCGGCCCTACCCGGTTGCTGATGTGGAGCTTGGAAATCCGGGGAAGGGTCCGGTGGAATGTTTCCATTTCCTCTGTGCTGTCACAGTGGGCCAGATCCAGGGTATAGAAAAATGAAGAGAAAAGGGGACCGGTGGCTTCTTCCATGGAAGCCGGGTCCGTCACGAATTCTTTCTTGACTTTTTCCATGACTTCCAGCGAAACCGGCATTTGAAGGGAATGGGAGGCAGCAGCGATCCGGCGGAGGGACTGCTGCAGGAGCCGGACGCTTTCTTCCCGCCAGCAGACCATGGTCATGTGCCCTGGATGGACCGTGACCTCCCGGGCACCGATCCGGGAAGCCAGTTCCAGGGAACGGATCACCTGCTGGACGGAAGCTTCCCGGATGCCCGCATTGGCGGAAGCCAGGTTCAGATCCCAGCTGCAGGCGTGGACGGTGCTTTCCAGACCATATTCCTTTGCATACTGGACATATTCTTCTTCTTGGAAGTTTTCCAGGAAGAACTGCTGGGCCCAGAGTTCCAGTCCGGCCAATCCGTTCTGGCGGACCAGCCGGAGAGTTTCCGGAAGGGGCGTCCCCCAGAAAAGCGTCGATGATACAAAAACTTTACTCATGAAAAGCCTCCTTGCTAATGGAACTTCTGTCCTCCATTGTAAAAGAGAAATGTAAAAGGTTTGACAGAAGAAGGTAAAGAATGGGAAAAAGCCAATAAGGGACTTGTCTTGGAAACGTCAGTTGTCAATCTGCTGTTCTGTAAGGTAGGATGAGAAATTTTTCAATGTATTGTCATGAAAAGTCATCTGTGCTATGATATTTAATATATTCAAGATTTGTGTAAATACTGTAAATTACAGACAGAGAGAAGTTCCGGGGGCTTCTTCTGGTTGCGGCAAATGCCTATAGCAGCTTTTTTTTTAGGAGAAACACTGACTTTACAGTCAGTTACACGATTTGGAATCATTTGGAAACTGATGAGAAGCCTCCTTCCGGTCCCCCAAGGACCGGAAAGGGGCTTTTCTGCATTTTACACGGGGAAGGGGTTATTCCAGTCATGAACAAAATCTACAAAGTCATTTGGAGCAAGGTCCGCTGCACCTGGGTAGTGGTCTCGGAAATTGCCAGGAACCACGGAGCAAAAAGCAGATCCGTCCATGATGGAAGAAAAGGAGCATCGCTGCTGGCCGGGGCTCTGTTGCTGGGGCTGTTGACGGGGCATACAGGCATAGTACCTGTCTATGCTGCTACGTCAAACAGAACTCTGGGTTACGGTAATAATTATTTTTGGCTGTCTTGGGATAATGAGGGCCATTCTTTTAATTTTGGTTCGACTTACGGATTGAATAATCTTCCGCAATATTCGATTACCCTTGGAAATATTGATACAGGCCATATAGGAGATTACAGCATCATTGCTGGCGAAAGGGCTCAGGGCAGTGCCAACAGTATCGTCTTTGGGTATAACGCCCAGGCCGTCAACGGGAACAGTATCGTATTCGGAAATAATACTTCAGCTGCAGCTAATGGCATCATTATCGGTTCAGGTGCGAAGACATGGAATACGAATGGTATTGCCATTGGTGCCGCTTCAGCCGATACAGCAGCTGCCTTAGCCGGGGATAAGTACAGCATTGCCATTGGGACCGGCAGTGAAACCAACCAGGGGGGGAACGGCAACATCGCCATCGGGTATAAGGCACAGAATGCCTCTGGGTCCGATGCCATCGCTTTGGGAGCCTTTTCCAAGAGTGACTGGCGCCTCAATGCGGGCCAGCAGGGGTATGCGCCCTGGGAAGGCAGCAATACGGGGAATGTGAACAATTCCAATTTTAAGGACAGTCTGGATTCGGCTGCCTGGAAATCCACCCAAGGCGGCTTGTCCATTGGGGATGTTACGGGGGATAAATCTGCCTGGATCACTCGGCAGATCAGCGGGGTCGCTGCCGGGACCCAGGATACGGATGCCGTCAACGTGGCCCAGCTGAAGGCTTCCATGACCACTCTTTCTTCGGCGGACGGCACGGTGAAGATCACCCCAAAATACAATGACGACGGTTCCCGGACTTTTGACCTGAGCGCCAGCGGCGGTTCTGGTTCTGGCAACGGCGGCCATTTTGTCAGCGTCACGAAGAATAATACTGGGGACAGCGATGACAGCCTGAAAAATGCCGGCAACTACAACAACGATGGGGCTACAGGGACCCAGTCTACCGCTGTAGGGGTCAATGCACAGGCCCAGACCCAGGGAACGGCCCTGGGCAATGGGGCCAAAGCCTCTAATACAGGGGCGACAGCCATCGGCACCGGGTCTGTAGCCAATGGCACCAGCAGCGTAGCCTTGGGCCAAAATGCCAGTGCCCAGAATGATAATGCCGTAGCCATCGGCCATGGTTCCGGAGCCTATGCCAATTCCGTGGCCATCGGCGGCAATGCCCGGTCTACGGCAGAGCGGTCCGTCCATATCGGGTCCATGACTGATTCCAATACTACCACCGGCAGTGCTTCTGTGAGCATCGGGGCGGACGCCCAAGCTACGGCCAGCGGGTCTGCTTCTTTTGGCACCGGCGCGGTTGCCAGCGGCACGGATGCCTTGGCCCTGGGCCAGAACAGCAGCAGCACGGGCAATGGCAGCGTGGCCATCGGTTATCAGACCAAAGTCACGAGCAATAAAGAACATGCTACTGCTGTAGGTACATCGGCCGAAGCCAATGCCACCGAAGGTACGGTTTTGGGGTACAGCGCAAAAGTCAATGGGGACAAAGGCGTAGCCCTGGGCAGCGGCGCTTTTGTGGCTGCAGAAAACGGCAATAAGACCAGTGTGGCTTTAGGTGCTGGTTCTCAAGTGAATGATGGGGATACGGTGGGCACGGCCTCCATGACCATCAAAGACACCTATGGGGAAACTTCCGATTCCACTACATACAATTTTGCCGGGGCCAACCCGGATGGGACCGTCAGTGTAGGCCATACCCAGGATGGGGTGGATCATACCCGGACCATCACCCATGTGGCAGCAGGACGGGTGAGCAGCACTTCTACGGACGCCGTCAACGGCAGCCAGCTCTATGGGGTGACCCGATCCATCGAAAAAGTGGAACAAAATGTAGCCAAGACGGCCACCCGCTATTACAGCGTCAATGCCACGGATACGGGAACTGGCAGCAATTACCTGAACGATGGGGCCCACGGGAGCAATTCCCTGGCAGCCGGGAATAAGGCCCAGGCTTATGGTGTGGGCTCTCTGGCTATCGGCTATTCTTCTTTAGCAGGAAGTGCATCAAATGATGATACGCTCTTTAGTTCAATGGCCATAGGTCCCTATGCCAAAGCACAAGGGACGGGAGCCATTGCCTTTGGCAACAGTTCCAGTTCCACTGGTTTCGGCGGTGTGGCTTTGGGGGGCGGTGCTACTGTCTCCAGCTATGGCGGCGTGGCGCTGGGCGGTACTTCCAGTGCTACGGCTACCGGCGGCGTGGCTTTGGGAACGGGCTCCCAGGCCAGTACAGCTGCTGGCCTAGCTGGATATCTCAGCGACAGTAAAAAAGCGGACCAGGCTGATTCCGTATGGACTTCTACCATAGGAGCTGTTTCCCTGGGAGGGGGAAAGTTTAAGACAGATTCTGGGGAGAAAATATACACCCGGCAGATCACCAACCTGGCTGCCGGCACCAATGATACGGACGCCGTGAACGTAGCCCAGTTGAAGGCCCTGGAACAGGAAGGGCTTTCCCTGACGGGCAACGATAACCAGAAAGTCACCCAGTCTTTGGGCGGCAATTTCAACATCACAGGCGGGCTCACCGGGGATGCCTTGAAAGACGGGGCGGCCAGCACCGCCAACTTGGGCGTGCGGAAAAATGCCAACGGGGACGGCCTGGAAGTGGTCATGACCACCACGCCTTCCTTTGATTCTGTGACAGCCCAAAACAGCATTACCGTAAAGAATGCTTCTACGGCAGACGGGACTTCGGATATTTCCCTCAACGGCAATGGCCTTTTCATGGGCAGCAAGAAGATCACCGGCCTGGCTGACGGGACGGACAATGCGGATGCCGTGAATTTCAGCCAGTTGAGTGTTGTTTCCAGCGAGCTCTCCACCTTTGAAAATAAGGCCATCCAGGTAGGAGGCAATGCCGGTGGTACCATTTCCCGGAAGCTGGGAGAAGACCCCATCCTGATCAAGGGAACCGGGAATAAAGGCAATGAAAATTACTCCGGCACCAATCTGAAGACCTATGTGGACCAGAATGGCGTGCTCCAGATCCTGCTGGATAAAGAACTGTTGGAAGACCGGATCGATGTGGGATCGGCCCTGGCCAATCCTACGGACAGCCGGGTGAATTATCCGGTGGTCCTGGGAACGGACAAAACCGATGCCACCATAGGGTATGTGGGCATCAACGGCCGAGATGGCACTTCGGCCGTCATCACATCTTATGCTGGGTCCCCCATCCCGGACAGTGCTTTTAACTATACGGACAGCGAAGGCAAGTCCCGGATGACCCGTCTGGAATATACGGATCAGGAAGGCCATGCCCACCATCTGGCTACCTTGACGGACGGTCTGTCTTTTGGCGGAGACAATACCCAGATCACTGTGGACAAAGAGAAAGAGGAAGTCACCGGTACGAACCTGATTTCCCGGAAACTCCGGGCTACAGAGCCTGGAGAAAACACTACCACCAATTATCTCCAGATCAAAGGCGGGGCGGACGCGGCCAATCTCAGCGACAGCAATATCGGGGTCCAGGCCAGCAGTGAGGACGGCTCCTTAACGGTCAAACTGAGCAAGGAACTGACGAATCTGACTAGCGCCCAGTTCGGGACCACCACCATCGATGGCAGCGGCCTAACCCTGGGGACCACCGGGATTTCCCTCACGGCCAGCGGCTTGAACAATGGAGGAAAGAAAATCACCAATGTGAAAGCAGGGGATATTTCCAGCACCTCCACTGATGCCATCATCGGTAGCCAGCTGACGAATATCCTGAATACTGATGGTTCTGCCAAGGGGATTTCTTTCGGGGCTGAAAGTGCGGCGGGTTCCCATACGAATCCCACCAGTGTGGCCATCGGCGGTACCGTGACCCTGAAAGGGGCCGGCGGTGACAGTAGCCACAAGAATCTGAGCACCAGCGTCACCGATAAGGGCGAACTGACCGTGACCATGGCTCCGGAAATCCAGGAAAACAAGATTTATGTGGGAACACAAATTTCTAAGGAAAAGAGTCCTACAGGAAAGGTGAATTATCCGATCATCCTGGGTGAAAATACCGTGGGTACGGATACCTATGGCTATGTGGGCATCAAGGGGAAGAATAATTCTCAGCTCTACCTGACGGCCGATCAAGACCCCAGCGGCAATACCCGCCTGGATTATCTGGATACCCAGAACAACGCTCATCTGGTTGCTTTGACCAGTGACGGCTATACCTTTGCCGGGGATACGGGCACGGCCAACACCCTGGCCCTGAACAGTACCCTGAGCATTACGGGGGGTATCACCGATACGGGGAAATTGACCCAAGGCAATATGGGCGTAGTCTCCAGCGGCAACGGCGGATTGACGGTGGAACTGGCCAAGAGCCTGACGGGCTTGACCGATGCCACCTTCAACAGCGGGGCTGCTCAGACGAAGATCGATGGCAGCGGGGTGACGGCTCCAGCTTATAAAGTAGGGACGAAGACCTATATCGACAGCAATGGCCTCAACGCCAACAGCCAGAAAGTGACGAATGTCCTGGCAGGGAAGCTCAGCGCAGACAGCACCGATGCGGTAAATGGCAGCCAGCTCTTTGCCACCAACCAGAAGGTCAGCAACAATACGACCAATATCAGCAATCTGACCACCCGTCTGGATGGTGCCGGCATGACCTTTGCCGGGGACAGCGGCAATGCAGTGACCAAAAAACTCAACGAAACATTGACCCTTACCGGGGGCGAAACCAGCGCCGATAACCTGACCCAGCTCAGCGACAAGAACATCGGCCTGGTGGCAGACACGGACGGGAAACTGGAAGTCCGGCTGGCCAAGGATCTCACTGGCCTGACCAGTGCTGCCTTCAGCAATGGGAACTTTACTACCCAAATTACTGGGAATGGACTGACCATCACCCCTACTTCCAGCGGGAACGCCGTGACCCTGACGGCCCAGAATCTGGACCTGGGCAACAGGCAGCTCCATGGAGTCCAAGCAGGAACGGTTTCTGCCACATCTACGGATGCCGTGAATGGCAGCCAGCTCTACACGGTGAAAGACACTGCAGAAAAGGCCCAGGCAGAAGCCCAGAAACATTCTACCGTCAGCGGATCTGGGAATGTGGTCGTGGTGCCTTCTGATAATACGGACGGCTCCAAGGGTTACACCGTGAGCCTGAAAGATACGGTGACCCTGGGCAGCAACGGAACGGCCATCACCTTGGATGGAACGAAAGGGATGGCATCCTTTGGCACCGGGACCAGTGCGGTGACCGTTAACGGGACAACTGGTGCTATCACCGGGTCTTCCCTCCGGGTCAGCGGCAATGTGCGGGCCGGCAGCGTGGCCGTGGGTGATATCCGCCTGAACAGCGCGGCTGATACGGCCGGCAATATTGCAGCCAACACCATCACGGGCCTATCTAATACCAGCTACACCAGCACCAGCCAGCTGGTGGACAACCGGGCAGCCACCGAGGGAGAACTGGGAGATGTGATCGCCAGCATCCAGAATGGAACCATCGTCAAGGGGCTCTTGACCACCGTGAAGGAAGGTTCCAATATCAGTGTGGTGGCTGACGACAAAACGGATTCCTCCAAGACCCAGTACACCATCGGCCTGAGCCCTGTACTCACCGGGCTCACCAGCGCCCAATTCACCAACGGCAAGACCGGGACGGAGGCACAGACGGCAGTGGTGACGTCTGACGGCATCAGCCTGGGCAGCGAGGATACGTCTGCCCAGTTCACCCGGACGAAGGTCAGTGCTGGGAACCAGCAGATCGAGAATGTGGCCAGCGGACTGACCGGCAAAACCTATACGGATGCAGCTGACAACAATGCAGCCACCATCGGGGACCTGAAAGCCCAGAGCAAGTCTCTGACGGATACGGGAATCGGTTTCGCCGGAAATAAAGGCAGCGAAACCCTGGCCCTGGGGAAGACGGCCAAGATCCAGGGGGCTGATCTGGCAGATGGGACCACCTTGGCAGAGGACTATACTACGGCAAACCTGACCACGGCGACGGCAAAAGCCGCTGACGGGACGGTCACTACCACCATTTACGGGAAAAAGGATATGGCAGGCCGTTCCCTCTCTTTGGGGACCCAGGATGCGGATGGGGCCATTGCCAACCCCGTGGCCGTCTTGGAGGCCCAGGCAGCCAGCAGCACCGATACTACACAGACTGGCCATCTGGTCCTGAAAGGGACCAAGCCGGCGGATACGGTGACCAGTGTGGCCCAGACCAGTGCGGACATCTATGTCCAGGACGGCAGCGATGAACTGAGTCCGGCGGATAGCAAAAAGATGACCCGGGTGACCTATACTGATGAAAGCAGCGGCACCCATGAACTGGCAACCCTGGAAGACGGGCTGAAGTTCAAAGGGGATGACGGAAATACGTCGGCTGTTTTGCTGAACAAGACCTTGACCGTGACTGGCGGAGCAGATCTCACCAAGCTCACCGCAGGGAATATCGGGGTGACCAGCGACGGAAAACAGGGCCTGACCATTGCCCTGGCCAAGGAACTGAAAGACCTGACCAGTGTGGACGTAGTTGGGGAGAAATTCACCACTACCCTTACGGGGGATGGGATGACCATCACACCTGTGGGCGGCGGTACTACGGCCAGTTCCCTGGTGATCAATGCCAGCACGGGCATCAACCTGGGGAACCGGAAGGTCACCGGCCTTGCAGCTGGCACCATTGGGGCCGATTCCACCGATGCGGTGAACGGCAGCCAGCTCCATGGGGTCCAGGAAGCGGCCAACCAGGCTCAAACAGAAGCCAAGAAACATTCCACCGTCAGCGTGGGAGACAACAACCTGGTCCTGACGACTACAGACGAAAGCGATACCAAGGGGGCCGACTATGCCCTGAAACTGAATAACAAGATCACCCTGGGGACCGGTGACAACCAGGTGGTCCTGGACGGCGGCGATACGGGGAAATCTTCTTTCGGGAAATCCATCTCCTTTGATGCAGGCAGCGGAGCCATCACTGCTGGATCTTTGACCACCAGCGGCCTGGTTACGGCCAATGGAGGGGTCAAGGTCGAGGATATTTCCCTGGATCCCAAGACCAACACCATTACCGGCCTGAACAACACCACCTTTGACCAGAACAATCTCCTGGCCAACCGGGCGGCTACGGAAGGTCAGCTGAAGAGCCTGGTGGACCAAATCAGTTCCGGGACGGTGACCGGTGGGACCACGGAACTGACAGATGGCACCAACACCCATGTGTCTTCGAAGACAGAGAATAAAGTGACCACCTATACGGTCAACGTGGATGATGCCCTGACCCATATGGCCAGTGCCACCTTCGAAAAGAAGGATGCCGATGGGAACGTGACCCAGACCAGCGTCCTGGATGCCAATGGACTGATCTTAGGGACGGATGCGGATACCACGGCAGCCCGGTTCACCCGGAGCGGCATCAGCACCGGTTCCCAGCAGATCAAGCAGCTGGGCAGCGGCATCACCGGTACGGATGGGACGGTCAGCACCTACGACACCACGATCACCGGCCAGGCAGATTACAACAATGCTGCCAGCATCGGGGACGTGCAGACCATCCTTCATGCTGCACAGGACGTATTTGCCGGCAATAACAGCTCGAAAGCTATACTGACTCTGGGGAAAACAGCTACGTTTAAAGGCGCGGATGTAGTCGATGCCAATGGCATTCCGTTAACGGATACGGCTTTATCCTCGAAATTGCAAGCAGATTACTCCAATGCCAATATTACGACGGCTACCTCAGCAGACAGCGATGGTGGAGTCACGACGAATTTCTATCTGAAGAAAGACCTGGTGGGCCGTTCCCTGACACTGGGGACCATCGGTCCTGACGGGAACGTGGCGGAAAGCGACCGGACGGCATCCCTGTATCAGGCCCAGTCCAAAGCAGACAGTGATACGGCCATGACCGGGCATTTGTTCCTGGCCGGGGAAAAACGTACGGCGTCTGCGGCAAATCCCACGGTGACTCATACTTCGGTGGACATCTTCGTGAAAGACGGTGCGGAAGGAAATAATGCCAAGGGAGACCTGACCAATCCGGATCTGCCGGTCACCCGGATCTACTATACCGATGAAGGGAACTACACCTATGCCCTGGCCACCATGGATGACGGCTTCCATGCGGCGGGAGACAGCGGCAAAGCAGATATTTTGCTGAACCATACCCTGAACCTGAAGGGCGGCGTCACCCTCGATGCTGACCATACGGCGGATTCCCTGCTCACCAGCGGGAACATCGGGGTGGTGGCCGACAGCAGCACCAATACCCTGAACCTGCGACTTGCCAAGAAACTCCAGGGCCTGACTTCTGCTACCTTTACCGGGGATACCACCTCCCTGACGGTGGATGGGACCGGGCTGAAGCTGACGCCCAATACAGGCTCCTCTGCCAAAGCCCTGACCCTGACTTCGGATCAGATCGACCTGGGCGGACGGAAAGTCCAGAACGTGGGCTCCGGCTCCGTGGCGGAAGGTTCCACGGACGGGGTCAACGGAGGCGATGTGTACAACGTCCAGAAGAAAGCAGAAGCGGCCCAGACGGAAGCGGCCAAACATACCACCGTTACCGTCAGCGGCGATGATTTGGCCATCCAGTCCACCCAGAACACCAACGGTTCCACCAATTATGAAGTGAAACTGAATGATAAGGTGACCCTGGGGACGGAAACGGCCAAACAGATCACCCTGGATGGTGTAAATGGGAATGCTGCCATTGGCCAGCAAATCACGCTGGAAGGGGACACCGGCAAGGTGACGGCCGGGTCCTTCAGTACCACCGGGAATGTGTCTGCCGGGTCTGTCTCCGTGGGAGGCATGACCCTGAACAGCGCGGAAAGCCATCCGGCGGATAAGGATAAGACTCAGTGGGTGGATAAGGATACCATCACCGGTCTTTCCAATGTAACGTATAAGGCGGATGAGATCCACGAATCCCGGGCAGCCACCGAAGGCCAGCTCCAGGATGTGGTCAGCAAGATCAAGAGCGGGGACATTTCTGGCGGAGCGCTGACTTCCCTCAGTGCCGGCTCCAATATCACCGTATCCAGCACACCCAGTGCGGATGGGAAGAAGACCGATTACCAGGTGGGCCTGGCCAAGGATCTTAACGACCTTTCCAGTGCGTCCTTCACCAACGGGAAAACCGGCAGTGAAGCCCGGAAGGCCGTGGTATCTTCTGGTGGCCTGATTTTGGGAGACGGCCAGGATGCGGCCCGGTTCACCAGCAGCGGCATCAGCGCCGGGGGCCAGCAGGTGGCAAAAGTGGGCAGCGGTTTGCAGAAAGTGACCGATACCTCTTATCTCTACGATGATACGGTGGCTGGACAGGAAAATTACAACCACGCCGCCAATATCGGGGATGTGCGCACCATGCTCAGCGATGCCCGGGACGTGTTCGCCGGGAACAACGGCACCACAGCTACCCTGACTCTGGGCAAAACAGCTGCTTTCCAGGGGGCGGATGTAACCTTGACGGGCAGCCAGACCCTGGAGGAAGCCCTGGCTGCTGACTATTCTACTGCCAACCTGACGGCCCGGACCGTGGGGAACAGCGACGGATCCGTGACCACCAGCCTCTACATGAAGCAGGATATGGTGGGCCGTTCCCTGAATTTGGGGCAGATCGGCACCGATGGGACGGTGGCAGACCCGGCCGCCCGGCTGTACACCCAGCCGGCAAGCGGTACGGACAGCACCCTGACCGGTCATCTGAAGCTCACTGGAATCAAAGAAGCCCAGGACGGACAGACTAGTTCTACCTCTGCGGATATCTATGTGAAGGATGCCCTGGGGTCCGACCTGACCAAGAAAGACCGGGCTGTGACCCGGCTGATGTACCGGGATGGAGTAGACCAGCGGGATCACGCCGTAGCCACCCTGGATGACGGGTTCTATGTCCAGGGAGATGCCGGCCAGGGGAATACCCTAAACCTGCCTCTTACCAGCACTCTGAAGATCCAGGGGAACACCGCGGCCGGATCCGGCCTTACAGCCGGGAACATCGGCGTGGTTTCTGATGGGAAAGATACCCTGAAGGTCCAGCTGGCGGATACCCTGACGGGGCTGAAGCAGATCAGCTTCGCCGGTTCCACTGTCAGCATCGGCCAGGATGGGATTAATGCCGGCGACAAGGCCATCAGCGGGGTAGCAGCCGGTACGGAAGAGACAGATGCGGTGAACGTGAAGCAGCTGGATGAAGCCAAGGCGGCCGCTTCTGCGGAAGTGAAAGCCGGAAAGAACGTGACCGTGACCAAAGACACCACCAGCGCCAAAGACGGCCATACCATCTATACGGTGGCAGCCGACTTCCAGGGAGCCGATGTGAGCGGATCCAATGCGGTGGTCTATGACAGTGAGTCCAAAGACCAGGTGACCCTGGGAGGCAGCACTTCTGCCACGCCGGTCAAATTGACCAATCTGGCAGACGGGACCATCAGTTCCACCTCCACCGATGCCGTTACGGGCAGACAGCTGAACGAAGTGATTTCCTATCGGAACCAGACCATCAATGTGGCCGGGGATACCGGTTCCGCTGTGAAGCTGAACCATGGCAACACGCTGAAGATTTCCGGGGATCCCAATATCAGCACCAGTTCCTCTGGCAGTGATACGGCCAAAGATGGCAGTCTGCAGGTTTCCCTGGCGGATAACGTGTACGTGAAGGGCATCCACATCGGCAGCACCTATCCCAGCCACAGCAGTACCAGTGTGGACAGTGTGGCTTTGACGGCAGACGCTGACAACCAGACGGGAATCCTGACCCTGCGGGGCGATGCTACTCATGTCAGTGATGCCTATCCCCGGGCGCAGGCGGATATTTCCGTCCTCAGTGCCGATCCGGATCAGACCTATGCGGCAGCACCTTTCCTGCAGGAAGTGTACCAGACCGACAATTCCGGTACCACGACAAAGAATCAGCCTGTGCGCCTTGCCTATCGGGACAACTACAACACGGCCCACCAGATCGCTACCCTGGACGACGGCTATGTCTTCTCCGGCGACAACGGGGATAAGAACCTGACAGAAAAGCTGAACGGCACGGTGGCGCTGCGTGGCATGGATAACGAACATGCGTCACAGATTACGTCCCAGAATGCCAACACGTATCTGACGAAAAACAATATCGGTGTGGTGACGAAGCCCAAAGTCCTGAACGAAGACGGTTCTACCCAGGGCGGGGAAGTGGAAATCCGGCTGGCCAAGGACCTGACGGACCTGACCAGTGCCACCTTCACCAACGACAACGGAGATAAAGCAGTCCTGAGCAGCACGGCCCTGACACTGACACCGGAAAATGCGGATCAGAAGCCGGTATCCCTGACCAATCAGGGGCTGGACAACGGGAACAACCGGATCACCAATGTGGCTGCCGGGACCAGCGACACTGATGCGGTGAACTACGGCCAGATCAAGTCCATCATCAATACGGATGGGACTATCAAAGGGCTGACCTTTGCGGCCGGGGACAACACGTCGGCTACGGTGCATTTGGGGGATACCCTGAAGATTGCCGGGGCCACGGACCAGGATGGGGCCCAGAATATCCATACTACGGTGAAGGATGGGACCATGACCCTCCAGCTGGATCGGAGGCTCCAGGTGGATGAGCTCCATGTGGGTCAGAAAGGTAGCGATGCGGCTTCTCTGACGGCTGTTCCGCTGGATGGAAATGCTGGTACCATTGGCCAGCTGCATCTGCAAGGGATGGGAAATGCCCAGGCCAATATCATGACCAAGATGGGAACTGCTTCCCTGGCCAGCACGGACGCTACCACCACCCGTCTGACCTACAACAATGGCAATGTGGGCAATACCCACGAAGTCGCCATCCTGGAAGACGGGTTGCGTTTCACCGGGGACAACTATGCAGCGGCCAGCGGTGACAAGGCCGAACAGAATGTCCTGAAAAAACAGCTGAACCAGACACTCTCCATTACCGGCGGCCAGACCGATACCCAGCAGCTAACTGCTCTGACGGACAAGAACATCGGAGTGGTGGCGGAAAACGGCGGCCTCAGCGTCCGCTTGGCCAAAGTCCTGGATGGGATGACGGACATCTATATGGGGGACAGCCGGGAAAATGCGTCCCATTTGACCAAGACCGGCCTTTATCTGAGCCCCAAGAGCAGTACAGAATACCTGGCCAAATTCACCGCCGACGATGGCATCTCTGCCGGCAGCCAGACCATCAATGACGTGGCAGACGGGGTGAAGGACAGCGATGCGGCTACTGTCGGCCAGCTGAAAAATGTGGAAGCCAAGGCCAACAATGCCACCAAACTGACGGTGAACCACAACCAGGAAGAGGGCAATCTTACTTTGACGGATACCCTGGACGCAGACGGCATCCACCATACCTATGATGTAGCGCTTAGTGACAAAATCAAGCTGGGCGGCGGTGGTGTCGGCAATTCCATCACCTTGGACGGCAATGCCAATACCATCAATGGCGGCAGCTATGTGCAGTTCGGCGGGCAGACTTCTTCTACCGGCAATGTGATTGCCAATCCGTTGTCTATTGGCTGGCAGTCGGCAGCCCTGCAGGATGTGATCACGGAAGAAGCCAAGGGTTCCCAGACCGGGAACTACCTGACAGGTCTCAGTAATACCAGCTGGGATCCCCTCAATGTGGGCTACAGTCCCAGCCGGGCCGCTACGGAAGGCCAGCTGCGGGATTTGGAAAAACAGGTCTGGGAGAATCCCATCACCTTCCTGGGGAACCATGATGCGGACAAGACAGCGGAAGAAAGCAAGGGCATTACGGCTGAACTGGGCTCTAAAGTCCGGATCATCGGCACTGGGACCGGTGAGGCAGGTGACTTTGATGCTTCCAACCTTAATGTCATCGCCGGCAAGACTCCTGACGGGAAGAGCGACGCCCTCATCATCCAGATGAAGAAGTCACCCAGCTTCACCACGGTCCATGCCGGTACTCCTGATGCACAGGGAGTATATCCTGTGAGTGTGGGACAAGTGACCGTTACCCGGGATGGGAAGACACAGACGGTGGATGGTGTTGTCATCACCGATGGCCCCATGATCACCAAAGACGGGATCAACAACTACGGGAAACAGATCACCCATCTGAAGAGTGGTGGTATCTACAACGAGGACGACAAGAAGTACCATTATGAAAGCGACGAAGTGGGGACCAACGCAGCTACCATCCAGGATGTGAAGAACATCGCCCAAGCGGCTGCCCAGTCCGAAGTGGAAGCTAAACGGGTGACCGTCAGCGGTGTCAATGACAATATCACCGTGACAGCCGCTGCAGACAACCCCAATCACTATCAGGTGAAACTCAGCGATACCCTGAAGCTGGGCCAGGACGCCAAGAGCAATCCGAACATCCTCATCGATGGACAGAATGGAAAAGTGACGGTGGGCAGCGGTTCTACCGGGAACAATTCCGTCGTCATCGATGGAAATGGCGGGACGGTGACCATCGGCAACGGGACCAGCGGCCACCAGAAAGTGACCATCAATGGCAATGACGGTACAATCAGCGGCCTTACCAACAGGACCATCGATGCACCGGACTTTGCGACCAAGGGACGGGCCGCCACGGAAGAGCAGCTGAAACAGGTGGCTGACAATGTCAGCGAAATCAAGAAGAACAATTCCGACTTCCAGCTGGTGGGAGAAAAGGACAAGGAAGGGAACTACACCGGGGACTACAAGGTTTCCGATGACAACCAGGTGAAGCTCCATGTCCAGGACAAGATGCATCCGGACCAGGTGAAGGACATCACCATCGACAACGTTGCCAAGGCGTCGGATCTGGGAGATGTTTCCAAGATCAGCGAAGATATCCAGAATAAGGAAAACAACAATGTGGTGGATGCCTTGAACAACCTGAACCAGAAGGTGAAGGATGCAGCCAACGGCAGCTGGGAAAGCCAGATCAACGGGGAAACCGTGAAGAAGGTCAAGGCTGGCGACGTCCAGAACTTCACCAGCGGGGACAACATCGAACTGTCCAACGACAACGGTGCCATCAAGATCGCCACCAAGAAGGATGTCTCCTTCGACAAGGTGACCATCGGCAGCGGGGACAGCAAGATGACCCTGGACAAAGACGGTCTCCAGGCTGGAAAGGTGAAAGTCTCCAGCGAGGGAATCAATGCCGGAGGCAACCGGATCCAAGGCGTGGCCGATGGGAAGGAAAAGGATGATGCGGCCACGGTGGGCCAGCTGCAGAAGATCGCCGGCTCTGCCGGGCAGGCCATCAACGAACTGGGGAACCATCTGAACCGGATGGATACCCGGATCAACCGGGTAGGGGCTGGAGCCGCTGCCCTGGCAGCTCTCCATCCGGTGGAGACTGACGGCCGGTGGAGCCTTTCCGCCGGGTTCGGCAGCTACCGGAATGCCAATTCCCTGGCCTTCGGGACATTCTACCGGGCTTCGGACAACGTCCTGTTCAACATGGGCGCCACCGTGGGCAACGGAGAGAACATGATCAATGCTGGGTTCAGCATTGCCCTGGATCGGAATCCGGCGGTGACGGGGCTGACCAAGGCGGCCATGGCCCGGGAAATCCGGAATCTGAAACAGGACAACCAGGCCAAAGATGCCCAGGTCAAGGATCTCCAGAATCAGGTCGATGCCCTGAAGAAGGAAAATGACGATACCAAGGCCAAATTGGCCCTGATCATGGCAAAGTTGGGGATGTAAAAAAACAAGGGCTGTTGCACGTTTGTGATTTTCACACGTGCAACAGCCCTTGTTTTTATAACATATGCGCTCGGAGATATCCTCCGTCTTGGGGCGCCAGATAAGCCGGAGCGATGTCGAATACGGTCCGGCAGCCGGTCTGGCCTTCCTGGTGGAGCCGGTAGGCGGCTCGGGCATAGGCGGCCAGCACGCTGGTGGTGAATTCCGGATTGGAATCCAGCTTCAGGCTGAATTCGATCACATGCTTGTGTTGATTGCTGTGTCCGGTGACTCCGCTGCGGATCACAAAGCCCCCGTGGGCCAGTCCGCTGTGGTTCTTCTTGAATTCTTCTTCCCCGATGAAATGGACGGTGGTATCATAATCGGCAAAATAGTTGGGCATGGTGACAATGGCCTGTTCCACTTTTTGGGGATCGGCCCCTTCTTCCAGTACCACGAAACATTCCCGGGTATGTTTCTGCCGTGTAGTCAGGTCCGGCTGTCTGCCGCTGCGGACCGCTTCCAAGGCCGCTTCCACAGGTACTGTGTACTGCTTGGCGTCTTTCACTCCAGGAATCCGACGGATGGCGTCACTGTGGCCTTGGCTGACTCCTTTGCCCCAGAAAGTATAGTCTTTGCCTTCTGGCAGTATGGCGCTGCTGTAGAGTCGGGCCAGAGAAAAAAGACCGGGATCCCAGCCTACAGAAATGATACCCAAATGGCCGGATCCTTTGGCGGCTGCATCTACCGCAGCAAAATGTTCCGGGATCCGGGCGTGTGTGTCGAAGCTGTCGACCACGTTGAACATGGCAGCCATTTCCGGAGTCTGGACCGGCAGATCCGTAGCGCTGCCTCCGCAGAGGATCAGTACATCGATGCTGTTTTTCCAGTCGGCCATATCTTTTACGTTCACAACAGGTACATGGGCACTGGCAATCTTCACCTGGGACGGATCCCGGCGGGTGAACACCGCTGCCAGATCCATATCCGGTGTTTTTTCCAGGGCACATTCTACTCCTCGGCCCAGATTGCCATAACCTAAGATTCCAATACGGATGGTCATCATCAAATTCCCCCTCAGCAGGTATATCCGTTCATATATATACAAAATCTGCAAATAACGAACAAAATACCCAAGAATATGTTCCATATTTTATCACAATGATTGGAAGCTTGTAAAGAGAACTGTCTGTATTTCTTTGGAAAAAATCTCTTGCTTTTCCTGGAAAAACTGCTATAATGGACACAGTAAGAAGTTTTTAATAAGCATTATTAAAAAGTAGCCTTTTCAGAACAATATTCTGATAAGGCCAGCAACAAGGGGAGGCTTTTTTATGAAAAAGTTCATTTGCAGAGTGTGCGGTTATGTGTATGAAGGAGAAGAAGCTCCGGAAAAATGCCCTCAATGCGGTGCTCCGAAAGATAAATTCGATGAACTGAAGGAAGGCGTCAAGGAATACGCCGATGAACATGTGGTCGGAGTTGCCAAAGGTGTAGATGCCCGGGTCCTGGAAGGCCTGCATCAGAACTTCACCGGCGAATGCTCCGAAGTGGGGATGTATCTGGCCATGAGCCGTGTAGCAGACCGGGAAGGGTATCCGGAAGTGGCAGAAGCCTACAAACGGATCGCGTTTGAAGAAGCTGAACACGCTGCCAAGTTTGCGGAACTGCTGGGTGAAGTAGTCACCGACAGCACCAAGAAGAACCTGGAAATGCGGGCAGCTGCGGAACAGGGTGCCTGCGCTGGCAAGAAAGAAATCGCTACCCTGGCCAAACAGCTGGGCTACGATGCCATCCATGACACCGTCCATGAAATGGCCAAGGATGAAGCCCGTCACGGCCGTGTATTTGACGGACTGCTGGCTCGGTATTTTGCAAAATGATTCCTTTAAAAAGGGGCTGTTGCATGGGCAACAGCCCCTTTTTCATACTGCCAGTTTGCTGATTTTTGTAAATTATGGTACTCTATTGCTGAACGATATACTCGATTCTTTTACAGGAACCAGGAATTTTGTGAAAAATGAAGTAAATTATGGCGAAAAGATGATATAATATATGACAAGACAGTATGAATTTGGAGGAACAGGCAGGTATGATGAAAATCAATTCTTCTCTTTCCAAGGAAAAAAGAATCCTGAAAGCCGCGGAAAAAGTATTCTCTCATAAAGGCTATTCCCAGGCGACCCTGGATGAAATCATCCAGATCGCAGATACGGGCAAGGGGACGGTCTACAAATATTACCAGAACAAGGAAAATCTCTTCTATACCTTGGTGGAAGCCAAGAATCGGAAACTGGTGAAAGACCTGCAGCAGGCGGTCAAGGGCAGCCAGCATTTTGCAGAGCAGTTCCAAGCCTATGTCTTTACCTTTTTGCGGTTCCTCCACAAGAACGAGACCCTGTGGGCCGTCATCCTTTTTGAACTGCTGAACGAACAGGCCGGCTGGCGGCTGATCTGGGATGAGGAAAAGCAGGACTGGAAGCTGGAAGTCCGGTGGGGGAAGAAACCGGCGGAAAAGGACATTGCGGTGAAACGCCGGTATGCGGAACTGATCCGTTCGGAAATCGTCATCCTCCGGGAAATCTTCCAGGAAGCCATGGACGATTCCTTCATCCAGCCCATTTACGATCTGCCCCTGATGACCCAGAATTTCTACTTCAGCATCTTCATGCTGAGCAACCAGGGAGCATTGAATATAGATAATATGGAAGAATCGGTCAAAGGGATGATCGACCGCTTCCTATACGGCCATATAAAAAGAACTGCCGCCCAATAAGGGAGGCAGTTCTTTTTTCTTGTTTTACAGCCGATGGGAGGAATTCAGTACATCCCGCATCTTGTGGGCTACCATCTGTTTGATGGCTTCCCGGCCTTTGCCCAGATAGGAACGGGGATCGAAATCTTCCGGATGTTCGTACAGGTACTTCCGGATGGAAGCGGTCATGGCCAGCCGCAGATCCGTATCGATGTTGATCTTGCAGACCCCGAAGGTGCCAGCTTTCTTCAGCATGTCTTCCGGGCAGCCCTGGGCGCCGGCCAGTTTGCCACCGTATTTATTGCATTCCTCCACGAATTCCGGGATGACCGTGGAAGCTCCATGGAGCACCAGCGGGAAGCCGGGGAGCATATTGGTGATCTTTTCCAGACGGGGGAAATCCAGTTCCGGTTTGCCTTTGAATTTGTAGGCCCCGTGGCTGGTCCCGATGGCGATGGCCAGGGAATCTACCCCGGTCCGTTCCACGAATTCCACAGCCTGGTCCGGATCCGTATAGGTGGCGTCTTTGGTGTTCACTTTCACCGCATCTTCCACGCCGGCCAGTTTGCCCAGTTCGGCTTCGACCACCACACCCTTGTTGTGGGCATAGTCCACCACCCGTTTGGTCAGTTCGATGTTTTCTTCAAAAGGATATTTGGAACCGTCGATCATCACAGAGGTGAAGCCGCCGTCCACACAGGCCTTGCAGATGTCGAAATCGGCACCGTGGTCCAGATGCAGGGCGATGGGCAGGCCCGTATCTTCCATGGCCGCTTCCACCAGGTGGAGCAGGTAGTTGTGCTTGGCATACTTCCGGGCCCCAGCAGAAACCTGCAGGATCAGGGGAGACTGTTCTTCCTTGGCAGCTTCCACGATCCCTTGAACGATCTCCATATTGTTGACGTTGAAGGCACCAACGGCATAATGGCCTTCGTAGGCTTTCTTGAACATTTCTTTAGTGGTTACAAATGGCATGTTGAAACCTCCTTGAATTTCTCTTACGCTTCATTATATCATATCTCATCCCAACATGGGGGAATCCTGGCGAGAATGTTGAGGAGGCCGCCCCAGGCCGCTTGGAAATCCCGGGGGACGGGTGCAGTGATCTCTGCGGTCCGTTCCGTAAATGGCTCCCGGAAGCGGATCTTCCAGGCATGGAGATAGTGACGTCCCGGGGCGCCGGGAGAGCCGTAGAGGGTGTCCCCCAGCAAGGGATGGCCGGCGGCTGCTGCGTGGACCCGGATCTGATGGGTCCGCCCGGTCTCCAGCTGGAACCGGACCAGGGAAAGGCCTTCCCGTTCAGCCAGGACCCGGTACCGGGTCCTGGCCGGGAGACCTTCCGGGGAAACCTGCCGTTCCACGATGGAACCGGGCCGGCGGCCGATGGGTCCATCCAGGAGCCCCGCTTTTTCCGCCCAGCAGCCCAGGGTGATCCCCAGATAAGTCTTTTCCAGCTTCCCCTGGGCCAGCATATGGTGGAGGCAGGCGTTCTTGGCGAAAAGGACCACTCCGGAAGTTTCCCGGTCCAGCCGGGAAACAGGATGGACGGCGCTGGGGATCCTCTGCTGCTGGAAATACCAGGCCACCTGCCGGCTCAGGGCCGGGGTCCGTTCTTTTCCTGCATTATGGGTCACAAGGCCCGCCGGCTTATCCACGGCCAGGTAGAGTTCCGTTTCAGCCAGGATGGCGGGCAGTACATTTTCCGGTTCCAGGGTACAGGCTTCCGGCAGGAAATCCCAGTGGATCCGGTCCCCCGGCTGGAGCAGCAGGTCCCGCTGGATGGCTGCTCCATTCACTTGGAGGGCACCGGCAGCTTTCAGCTTCTTCCAGTAGGTCCCCGAAAGGCCCCGGCTCTGGAGAAAGGTCTTCAGCCGCTGGGGCTGTTCTGTAAAGGGCAGCTGGAGTTCCATCAGATCACCTTCTGGCCCAGGATCGCTGCCAGGACTCCGAAGAAGAGGCTCAGGACCATGTACAGGGCGGCGGCCACCGGGGCTCCTTTGCCCACCAGCTGCTGGCTTTCCAAGGCAAAGGAGGAAAAGGTGGTGAACCCGCCGCAAATCCCCACCTTCAGGAACAGGGCCAGCCGGGGATGGAGGCTGTTCCGGGCGGCCAGGGCGGCCACCAGGCCAATCAGGAAGGCACCGATGATATTGATGAAAAAGGTCTTGAGAGGGAACCCGCTGCTGTGTTCCAGGGGGACCAGCCCGATCAGGTATCGGCAGACGGACCCGATGAACCCTCCCACTCCCACAATCAAACATTCTGTCATAGAAAAAATCTCCTTTCCCTCCAACTAGGGAGTATTATATCATATCTCTGCCTGTTCTTTGGGGGAAACACCTGTACGGTCCTGCTTTTGCTGTGCTACAATATATAAGGAAAGAAAAATCATGGATACAGAAGGAGCAGGAAAATGGCAGCCAAAAAGATTTACGCAGTACGCAAGGGACGGAATACGGGACTGTTCAGCACCTGGGCAGAATGCCAGGAACAGGTGACCGGATTCCCAGGAGCCCGTTTCAAAGGATTCACCAGCCGGGAGGAGGCGGAAGCCTGGCTCCGGGGAGAGGAGGGGGCAGGGAATCCTTCTCCGGCACCTTCGCCCAGGCACCCGGCAGGAAATGGCGCAGCCGGGGAGCCGCCTGCCCTGGAAGGGGAAGAGTATGTGATCTATACCGACGGGTCCTGTCTGCGGAACCCCAATGGACCGGGAGGCTGGGCCTTTGTGGCGGAAAAGACGGCCACCAGGGAAGTGACGGAACGCTTCGGCGGGGACCCTTCCACCACCAACAACCGGATGGAGTTGACCGCTGCCATCGAGGCCCTGTCCTTTGCTCCGGAAGGCAGCCGGGTGGCCCTCTTCACCGACAGCCAGTACCTGCAGAACGGGATCACCCGGTGGGTGGCCGGCTGGAAGCGGAGAGGCTGGAAAAAGGCGGACGGGACGCCGGTGCTCAACCGGGAACTGTGGGTGGAACTGGACCGGCTCTACGGCAGCCGGAAGGTCACCTTCCACTGGGTACGGGGCCATGTGGGGATCGCCTTGAACGAACGGTGCGATGAACTGGCCCGGCAGGAAGCTGAGAAAGCTAAATAGCAGAGAGAGCAGGTGGGGGCGCAGGGGGCAGCGTCAACCACCTCTTTCTTTTTTGTCATTTCTAGCGTATAATGAAGTATTGAGACTTTTCACTGTTATTTGCTTAAATATTAGGATAGAAGGGAAACAGAGAACCAATGACCAAGAGTTACACCATTCTGAATTACGGCTGTCAGATGAATGAAAGTGATTCAGAACATTATGCCGGGCAGCTGTCCGACCTGGGCTACCATTATACCGAAGACTATCACCATGCAGACGTGATCCTGATCAATACCTGCTGCGTCCGGGAAAGCGCGGAAAAGAAGATCCTGGGCAAAATCGGGGAGATGAAGCAGATCAAGCGGGAAGATCCTTCCAAAGTCCTCTGTGTCACCGGCTGCATGGCCCAGAAAGACGGGGAAGACTTCCTGAAGAAGTATCCTCAGGTGGACCTGTTCATTGGTACGGCTCATGTGAACAATTTCAGCGCCATCCTCCAGGCTTATCTGCACCAGACCCAGCGAAAGGCCGGCATGTACAACGACCTGACCGTCATGCCCCGGGAATTCGAGGGCCATTTCGTACGGAAGAGCAGCTATGCGGCCTGGGTGCCCATCATGTATGGCTGCAACAACTTCTGCACCTACTGTATCGTGCCCTATGTCCGGGGACGGGAACGGAGCCGCAGCGCCGAGGCCATCTGTGAAGAGATCCGGAAGGCGGTGGAACTGGGCTACCGGGAATTCACCCTCTTGGGACAGAATGTGAATTCTTATGGGAAGGACCGGGGAGAGAAGGATGCCTTTGCCGCCCTTTTGCGCCGGGTGGATGCCATCCCTGGGGTGGAACGGGTCCGGTATATGACCAGCCATCCCCGGGACATGAGCGAGGAACTGATCCGCACCGTGGCGGAAAGCAAGCATGTGTGCAAGCATTTCCACATCCCCGTCCAAAGCGGCAGCACCCGGATCATGCAGGCCATGAACCGGGGCTATACCCGGGAGACTTATCTCCAGCTGGTGGATACCATCCGGCGGTATGTGCCGGAGGCGGTCCTCACCACGGACATCATCGTGGGCTTCCCAGGGGAGACGGAAGCAGACTTCCAGGAGACCTTGAGCCTTTTCGAGGAAGTCAGCTACGATGCGGCCTATACCTTCATCTATTCCAAACGGTCCGGGACTCCGGCTGCGGCCATGGAAGACCAAGTCCCGGAAGCAGTAAAGAAAGACCGGCTGAACCGGCTCATGGAGCTCCAGAACCGGCACAGCCTGAAACACAACCAGAAACTGGTGGGGCGGACGCTGCCTGTGATGGTGGAGGGCCTCAGCCATAACAACAAAAAAATGTGGAGCGGCCGGACCGACGGCAACAAGCTGGTGCTCTGGCCTGTGGGCGAGAGGATCTTCAATCCGGGGGACATCGTCCCGGTAGCCATTGAAACCGCCCAGACCTGGCTGCTCAAAGGACGGGCTGCTTTATGACTACATTGACTCCGATGCTGCAGCAGTATCTGGAAATCAAGGAACAACATAAGAATGAACTGCTCTTCTTCCGCCTGGGAGATTTCTATGAGCTGTTCAATGAAGATGCCATCACGGCTTCCCGGGAACTGAACCTGACCTTGACCAAACGGGCAGGGGGGAAGGCGGGGGTTTCCAGTACCATGCCCATGTGCGGGGTGCCCTTCCATTCGGTGGATGGCTATCTGGCCAAATTGATCAAAAAAGGCTATAAGATCGCCATCTGCGACCAGATGGAAGACCCGAAAAAGGCCGTGGGCATCGTGAAGCGGGAAGTGACCAAGATCCTGACCCCGGGGACGGTGCTCAGCGATGCGGTGTTGGAAGAGAGCCACAACCAGTACCTGGCCTGCCTGGAACAGGATGGCAAGGGGCTCTGCCTGGCTTTCGCCGATGTATCCACCGGAGAATGTGCCTGGTACCTGGCCCGGGGCAAGGACCGGGAAGAAGCGGTGCTGGATCAGCTGTACCGGCTGCAGCCCGCAGAACTGATACTGACAGAATCCAATGAAAATTTCGGAGAACTGCTGGACAAGGTGAACCAGAAACTGCCGGACTGTATGCTGAACCATTATGACCCGGCACCAGGTCTGGATTATTTCAGCCAGCATTTCGGCCAGGAACATCCGGCGGCCCAAGAGCCCCTGGTCCATGGGACGGTGGAGCATATGCTCCAATACATCCATGAAAATGTCAAGAGCGACCTGGCCCAGATCAACCGTCTCCGGGAGATCACCACTGATGCGGTGATGAACCTGGACGCCACTGCCATCCGGAACCTGGAACTGGTGAAGAACATGAAGGACGGCACCCGGCACGGGACCCTTCTGGAAGTGCTGGATTACACCCGGACGGCCATGGGGGCCCGGCAGCTCCGCCAGTGGGTGGAAGGGCCGCTCTTGGATACCGCCCGGATCCGCCTCCGCCAGCAGGCCATCGGCTGCATGGTGGACCAGGCCCGGTTCCGTACGGACCTGGGGGATGCACTGGGAGAGATCACCGACTTGGAACGGATCCTTTCCCGGATCGAAGTGGGGTCCGCCAATGCCCGTGACTTGGCCGCTCTGCGGACCGCCCTCCGGGCCCTGCCCCAGGTGAAGCGGCTGCTTTCCGGGATTTCGGAAGGACTGCTCCATACCCTGGACGGCCGGATCAGCCTCCATGAGGACATCCTGGACGAATTGGAACGGGGGATCGTGGATGATCCGCCCTTCACCGTCCGGGAAGGGGGCATGATCCGCCGGGGCTTCAATGCCGAGCTGGATGAAGTCCACGACATTGCGGAAAACAACAACCAGTGGATGCTGCATTTCGAACAGAAGATCAAGGACCAGACCGGCATCAAGAACCTGAAGGTGGGCTATAACAAAGTCTTCGGCTACTACATCGAAGTGTCCAAAGGACAGATTTCCCAAGTGCCGGATACCTTCATCCGGAAGCAGACCCTGGTCAACGGGGAACGGTATATCGTGCCGGAACTGAAGGATTTCGAGAACAAGATCCTCAGCGCCAAGGAAAAGATCCAGCAGCTGGAATACTACCTGTTCGACGGCATCCGCCAGGATATCCGCCGGCATCTGGTGGAGGTCCAGGAAACCGCCCGGGCCCTGGGAGTGCTGGATGTGCTCTATTCCCTGGCCATGGCGGCCTTCAAGGGGAACTATGTATGCCCCCAGCTCAATGACCGGCAGGAGATCATCATCAAGGACGGCCGGCATCCGGTGGTGGAGAAGCTGCTGGAACGGGAACTCTTCGTGCCCAACGATGTGCATTTGAACAACACCGATGAACGGCTGATCATCCTGACAGGGCCCAATATGGCCGGGAAATCCACCTATATGCGCCAGGTGGCCCTTTTGACCCTGATGACCCAGATGGGCAGCTTCATCCCGGCCCGGGAAGCGGATATTTGTCCGGTGGACCGGATCTTCACCCGGGTAGGGGCCAGCGATGATTTGGCCACCGGCCAGAGCACCTTCATGGTGGAAATGAACGAAGTGGCCAACATCCTGAAATACGCCACCAGCCGCAGCCTGATCATCCTGGATGAAGTAGGCAGGGGCACCAGCACCTATGACGGCATGAGCATTGCCCGGGCGGTGGTGGAATACATCAACGACAAGATCAAAGCCAAGACCCTGTTCGCCACCCATTACCACGAGCTGATCGAACTGGAACAGCTGGATCCGGGGGTCAAGAACTATTCTGTGGCAGTCAAAGAAAAAGGCCGGGAAGTGGTCTTCCTCCGGCGGATCGTCCCGGGAGGCACCGACAAGAGCTATGGGATCCATGTGGCTCGGCTGGCCGGCCTGCCGGAAAAAGTGGTGAAACGGGCCGATGAACTGCTGGAAGAATACACCGACCAGGGCAGCCATGGGAAAACGGCAGTGCTGGCGCCTCAAAAGCCGGCCAGCCCCAAAGAGGAAGCCCTGGAGCCCAGCCTGTTTGCAGATGTGATCGGGGATACCCTGCGGAATCTGGATGTGATGACCATGACACCCTTGGAAGCCCTGAATACCCTGTACAAACTCCAGGAAGAAGCCAAACGGGAGGGAGGTCGGAACTTATGAGCGCCAAAGTACAGCTGCTGGACCAGAATACTTCCAACCAGATCGCAGCCGGGGAAGTGGTGGAAAAACCTGCTTCCGTGGTGAAGGAACTGGTGGAGAATTCCCTGGACGCCGGCGCCAGCCAGATCGAAGTGGATATCTTTGCCGGGGGGACGGAGTTCATCCGGGTCCGGGACAACGGATCCGGGATGGACGAAGCCAATGCCCGGATGGCCATCCTGCGCCATGCCACCAGCAAGATCGTGAAGGCGGATGACTTGCTGACCCTCCACACCCTGGGCTTCCGGGGAGAAGCCCTGCCCAGCATCGCCTCTGTTTCCCATTTCACCCTGCTGACCCGGGAAGCCGGCTCGGAATTTGCCACCCGGATCACCATCGACGGGGGCGAAGAGATGGAGGTGGAATCCATGGGGGGCGATGTGGGCACCACCATCACTGTGAAAGACCTGTTCTATAACGTCCCTGCCCGGCGGAAATTCCTCCGGACAACGAATACAGAAGGCCGGTACATCAGCGAGATCCTATCCAAGATCGCTCTGTCCCGGCCGGACGTCCATCTGACCCTCACCCGGGATGACAAAGAAGTGATCAATACCCCGGGCAGCGGGGAGATCCTGGACACCATCGGCTCCCTCTACGGGAAAGAAGTGACGAGGGAACTCCTGACTGTGGACTATACCCAGGAGGGGATCTCCGTCAAAGGATACATCAGCCGGCCCACCCTGCTGAAAGGGACCCGGCAGTGGCAGACCCTTTTTGTGAACGGTCGCTGCATCAACAACCGGATGGTGAGCAAAGCCATCGACCATGCCTACCAGTCCCAGATCCCTAAGGCCGGGTTCCCTTTTGCAGTGCTGGACATCGGCATCGATACCCATCTCATCGACATCAATGTCCATCCCCAGAAAAGCGAGATCAAGTTCGGGGATGAAAGTGCGGTGTACCGGGCGGTGTACCATGGGCTTTGCCAGGCCCTGACCCAGCCCATGGCGGGCCGGGAGACCCGGGAAGGATCCGTTGCTCTGGCCCAGCCCGGTGCCGGAGCTGGCAGGGAAGGAAGTGGCATCCTGTCGAAACCGTCTCCGGCTCCGGAAACCAGCCCCCTTTTCCAGGGCGGCGACCGGGGATGGCAGCCTCGCAGCACTGCCTTTGGACGGAGCTATGCCTCCAGCCCCAGCGGCAGCTACGGACAGCCTGTCTGGAAAGTCCCGGATGCGGTTTCAGAAGAGACCACGGAAAGATTCTTTGCAGCCCAGCGGGCAGCCGGAGCTCCCGGAGAGAGCCAAGAGCCCGGAAAGGAATCAGGGCAGATGGCGGCAACCCAGGAAACGGGTACCAGCGATGAAGCCCTGACAGAAGACGCCCGGGACGCTGCCTTGAACAGCGGGGTGGATATGATCTGGCCTCTGGGCCAGATCGACCGGGTGTTCATCGTGGCCCAATCGGAAACAGCCCTTTATCTGATCGACCAGCACGCAGCCCACGAACGGGTCATGTATGACAAATTCGTCCGGCAGCAGCAGAAAATCCCTTCCCAGCAGTTGCTCCTGCCCCTGTTCCTCAATGTGACCAAACCCGATGTGGAGCTCATCGAAGCCTACCGGCAGGAGTTCCTGGAGCTGGGGGTGGATGTGGAACCGGCGGGGGAAACTGCTCTGCGGGTCTCGGCCCTGCCGGCGGATGTGGAGAACGGCCAGGCAGAAGGCTTCATCGACGACATCCTGAAGCTGCTGTCGGAAAACAAGAAGATCAAGACCAGCGATCTGCGGGAGGGCGTGCTCCATTATGCCGCCTGCCACAGTGCCATCCGGGCCGGGGAAGTGCTGAACATCCGCCAGATGCGCCAGCTGATCCTGGAACTGCTGAACACGGAACATCCCTTCACCTGTCCCCATGGCCGGCCCTGCATGATCCAGCTTTCCAGCGAAGAACTGTACCATATGTTCAAACGGACATAAGCACGAAAGGAGAATCCAACCCATGTCCATTTACGGGGTCACTGTCATCCGCAAAAGCGGGACGGAACTATACCAAGAGGCCCGATCCTGGGCGGCTGCCCTGGATCTGCCCTTCATTCCCCGGCCTCTCCATGGGACCCTGGACCAACTGCTCCGGGAAAAGGGGATGAAGGCGGTGCTGGTGGCCACCCACCAGGGGCCCCAGGTCTATACGGAAGAAGGGATCCTGAAATACCATCCTTCTATGGGAGTCCCCCGGATCCGGAACCTGAAACGGGGCGGTACGGACCATCTGGTCCAGGCCTGCCGGCTCCGGCCGGGGATGCGGGTCTTGGACTGCACCCTGGGGCTGGCCGCTGATGCAGCGGTGGCGTCCTTTGTCACCGGTCCGGAAGGGAAAGTGGTGGGGCTGGAGGCCTCCCCGGTCCTGTATCTGGCGGTTTCCCAGGGCCTCCGGCAGTATGCCATCGACGATCCGGACATCACTGCCAGCCTCCGTCGCATCGAAGCCCGGCTGGGCAAGGCAGAAGAACTGCTGCCCACCTTCCCGGCGGATTCCTTCGATGTGGTCTATTTCGATCCCATGTTCAAGAAACCGGTGGGGAATTCTGCCAGCATGCAGCCCCTGCGCCCGGCTTCCTATCACAAATCCCTGGATGGTTCCATGATCCGGGCGGCCCTGCGCCTGGCCCCCCGGGTGGTGGTGAAAGAACGGGAAGAAGCCTTCCTGAAGAGCCTGGGAGCCCAGGAAATCCAGGGTGGGAAATACAGCCGGATCAAGTACGGGATCATCGGAAGGGAGGGAGCCCAGTGACCAGCGGCAGAACGGACAAACCGAAAGTCCTGGCCATCATCGGTCCTACGGCCACCGGCAAGAGCCACTGCGGCATCGCCCTGGCCCGGCTCCTGGACGGAGAGATCATTTCCGGGGATTCCATGCTGGTGTTCCGCCATATGGATATCGCCACGGCCAAACCTACGGCGGAAGAACTGGCCCTGGTACCCCACCATCTGGTGGATATCCTGGAGCCGGATGAGAAATTTTCCGTGGTGGATTTCCAGCAGCAGGCCGGGCAGTGGATCCGGGACTGCAACTGCCGGGGAAAACTGCCCATCCTGGTGGGAGGGACCGGCCTTTACGTTAAAGCCCTCTTGGAAGGCTACGATTTTTCCCAGGTGGACGAATCGGATTCCCTGCGCCGGGAGCTTGCCGCCTATGCGGACCGGGAAGGGAATGCAGCCCTCCACCGGAAACTGGAGGCCTTGGATCCGGCCAAAGCCATGGAATTGAAGATTAACGACAGAAGGCGTATAATAAGAGCCATCGAAACAACCTTGGGCGGGGAACGGGTATCTGCAGCCAAGGCCGCAGAAAGTCCCTACGACGCGGTTGTCTTCGGATTGACTATGCCTCGGGCTTCTTTATATGAGAGAATCAACCTGCGGGTGGATCAAATGGTGGAACAGGGTCTTTTTGAAGAGACCAGGAAGCTGATGGAAATGGGCGTGCCGGAAACGGCCCAGTCCATGAAGAGCATCGGGTACCGGCAGGTGCTACAGTATTTCCATGGAGAGTGGACACGGGAAGAATGCATCGCCAAGCTGAAACAGGCCACCCGGAACTTTGCCAAGCGGCAGATCACCTGGTACAAGAAAATGCCCTATATCCAGTGGTTCCAGCTGGAGAATCCTCCAGATTATCAGCGATGTGTTGCAGAGATGCTGGCTGCGCTGCAAGAACGGAATTTCATCCCAAAGCAAGAACCCTGAGGCGCTAAGCATCCTTTCCGGGATTTTCCACAGCACGTACACGACAAGGAGAGAAAGATCATGACAACTGGCACAAACAAACCACTGAATCTGCAGGACAGTTTCCTGAACCGGGTGCGCAGTGAAAAAAAGACCATTGTAGTCTATCTGCTCAATGGCTTCCAGGTCCGCGGCAAGGTCTGGGGCTTCGACAATTTCACTGTGATCATGGAAAGTGAAGGCAAACAGCAGCTGATCTACAAACATGCCATTTCCACCATTGCTCCCTTGGAAGCAGAGACAATCCTAGTCTTAAAAAAAGGGAATGATCAGGGTGTCAATAAGGAATAAACTGGAAAAGGAAATCAATCTGTTTTTGGAATATTTGACGGTGGAAATGGGACTGGCCTATAACACCCGGGAATCTTACGGCAGGGATCTCCGGCTTTTTGCCGGATGGATCAAGAAACCCCTGACAGAAGTGGACCGGGAGGATATCCTGGCCTATATGAAGATGCTCCGGCAGCATCAGTATGCGCCCACTTCCGCTTCCCGGAAGCTGGCTGCCCTGAAGGCCTTTTTCCGTTTCATGACGGCGGAGGGCTTCCTGGAGGAGGATCCTTCGGAAGTGGTGGAAGCCGGGAACCGGGGTGTGGTCCTGCCGAAGGTGATGAGCTTGGAAGAGGTGAAACAGCTTTTTGCCGCTCCGGATCTCCATCAGCCGGAAGGTTTCCGGGACCGGACCATGCTGGAAGTGATGTACGCTACCGGGATGCGGGTTTCGGAACTGCTGACCTTGAAACGGGCCAGCGTGAACCTGGAGACCCGGTATGTGATCGCCTATGGGAAAGGAGCCAAGGAACGGCTGATCCCCCTGGGGCAGATCGCAGTCCAGTTCTTGAGGAAATATCTTACCGATGTGAGGCCGCTTTTCGTGAAGAACGGCAGGGAGGATGACAGCTTGTTCCTGACCATCCGGGGCACCGGGATGACCCGCCAGCGGTTCTGGCAGATCATCAAGGCCTATGGGGTGAAAGCCGGGATCCAGAAGCCGCTGACACCTCATATCCTGCGCCATTCCTTTGCCACCCATATGCTGGATAACGGCGCGGATCTCCGGACTGTCCAGGAACTTTTGGGACATGCGGACATCTCCACCACCCAGATCTATACCCATCTGACCAACAATCGCCTGAAGACGGTCTTTGACAAGAGCCATCCCCGGGCGTAAGAGAATTCGAGGTGAATGATCATGATGAAAACAACCTTGCTCATGGGCCTGATGACGGGCCTGATGGTTTTGATCGGCGACTATATCGGGGGCAGCAGCGGCATGACCGTGATGCTGGCTTTTTCCCTGATTTCCAACGCGGTGATTTATTGGTACAGTGACAAGCTGGTGATTTCCCAGTACAACGCACAGCCGGTGGATGCCAAGAGTGCGCCCATGCTGTATGGGATCGTCCAGGGACTGGCCCAGAGAGCCCAGCTCCCCATGCCCCGGATTTACGTGATTGATACGGTACTTCCCAATGCCTTTGCCACGGGACGGAATCCGGAGCACGCGGCAGTGTGCGTCACCACCGGCCTGATGGAATTGCTGGAACCCCGGGAAATCGCCGGGGTGCTGGGCCACGAGATGAGCCATGTGAAGCATGACGACATCCTGATCAGCACCATTGCAGCTGGGATGGCCGGGATCATCTCTGTGATGGCCCGGTTCGCCTTCTGGTTCGGCGGGGACCGGGACGACCGGCGGAATAATCCCATCGCAGGGGTGCTGATGCTGGTGCTGACTCCTTTGGCAGCGGCCATCATCCAATTGGCCATTTCCCGGACCCGAGAATACATGGCGGATTATACCGGCGGACAGCTCAGCGGGGACCCCGATGCCCTGGCGGACGCTTTGGCCAAGATCGAAAGCTATGCCAGGACCCGGACCATGCCCCGGGCCACGGAAGCTACGGCCCATATGTTCATCATTTCTCCTTTCTCCGCCAAGGATGCCCAGGCTCTCTTCAGCACCCATCCTGCTACGGAGAAACGGATCGAACGGCTCCGGGCAGAAGCCCAGCAGATGCGTCAGGCCGGAACCATACAGCCATTGGTCTAAAATCTGCAGTTTACAGCTGACCACGCTCCACCGACATTTTAGACGGAAATATTGACAAAAAGAGAGGATTGCACGGGAAAGGTTTACAAGCGTGTAATCCTCTCTTTTTCGTTACGTTGTACATGTATTGTCATAATTTTATAGGGATTTATCCTGGATTTTGTTAATTTGTATACAAAATCCAACACAAAATTTTGTGTAAAAAATAAGATAACAATTACTGGTGATAATTTTCAGACAGTTATCTTGTTATTCAAATTTGCCTATGATAAAATATTTTCGTAATGAAGGCTGTCGGGGCTGGAGCCTGGCAGCACGCTTTACGCACTATATTTTATTTTTTCTTTCATTGGAGGAGGATCTTAAATGGAGAGGATGATTATCAAATTATCCATGTTCCACACCCTGGCATTGGGGGTACTTTCCATCTGGTTCGGTGACTGGCTGCGGGCCAAATTCCCGGTCTTGAAGAAGTACTGCCTGCCTGGCGCAGTTGTCGGCGGTACGATTTTTGCTATCATTAGTTTACTGCTTTACAATGCCGGTATCTGTGAACTGCAATTCGATTACAAAGTGGCCAACAGCCTGTTCTACTGCATCTTCTTTGCCGCCAGCGGTGCTGCTGCCAGCCTGAGCCTGCTGAAGACCGGCGGGAAATACGTGGTCCTGTTCTGCATTTCCGCTGCCGTCCTGGCCGCCATCCAGAACGTGATCGCTCTGGGCCTGGGCAAAGTCCTGGCCGTGCCGCCTCTGCTGGCTATGATGACCGGTTCCATCCCTATGACTGGCGGCCACGGCAACGCAGCAGCTTTTGCTCCTATCGCCGTCCAATTCGGTCAGGGGAACGCTATGGAAGCAGCCATCGCGGCAGCTACCTTCGGCCTGATTTCCGGTGCCATCATCGGTGGGCCTTTCGGCCGTTTCATCGTCCGGAAACATCACCTGGAAGATCCTGCTCTGGATGGGAAGGGTGAAATGGAAGAAGCATCCGGGAAATCCACCATGGGTGTCCAGATGCACAAAGGCGATATCGTCCAAGCCATGTACCTGATGTGCTTTGCCCTGGGTCTGGGCGGTGCCTTCTTCACCGTACTGAAAGCCCTGCACATCTCTTTCCCGATCCACGTATGCTGCATGTTTGCAGGCATCCTGATTCGTTTGTTCTTCGATGCCAAGAAGGGCGCTGACCATACCACCCTGTACGAAGGCATCGATACCGTTGGGGACTTCTCCCTGGGCCTGTTCGTTTCCATGTCCATCATTTCCATGAAACTGTGGACCCTGGCCGGCATGGGCCTCCAGCTGTTCATCCTGTGCATGGCCCAGGCTGTGTTCATCATCTTCTACGCATACTTCGTTGACTTCTTCGGCATGGGCAAGAACTACGATGCAGCTGTCATCGCCGTGGGCCATACCGGCTTCGGCTTGGGTGCTGTGCCCGTGTCCATGGTAACCATGACCGCCGTCTGCAAGAAGTACCGTTATTCCAAACTGGCCTTCTTCGTCGTGCCGGTGATCGGCGGGTTCCTGAGCAACATCACCAACGCCATCATCATCAGTAAGTTCCTGGATATCGCACATGCCATGCAGATGGCTATGGGCCTGTAAGCCGAGGAGAAACCATCAGCTTATCCAGCAAAATCAGGAAGAGGATCCTGCTCCAGGGGATCCTCTTTTTGTATGCCTGAAAAAAATGAAAGACTGGGAAGGGCTTCCAGCCTTGTGTTTCTTGAACATACGTTTTGTCAAGACTTTATTATTTTCTTAGCCGTGATATAATAGGTACGATTTTGCAGGAAGGGGGGAGCACCATGCATATTGCTGGCTGGCAAAAAGTATCTTTGGTGGATTATCCGGGGAAAGTGGCCTGTACCCTTTTTACCGGGGGCTGCAATCTCCGCTGCCCTTACTGCCACAACAGCGAACTCTTGGATGGCCCGATCCCGGACCAGGATATCCAGGAAGTATTCGCTTATTTGAAAGCCCGCAGGGGCATCCTGGACGCCGTAGTGGTCAGCGGCGGCGAGCCCTGCCTCCAGCCGGATCTGCCCGCTTTCCTGGAACGGCTGAAAAGACAAGGTCTCTTGGTGAAACTGGATACCAACGGCTGTTTCCCCCATTGCCTGGAACAGATCCTCCGGGAGGGACTGGTGGATTATGTGGCCATGGACTGGAAAAATGCCCCGGACCAGTACGGGATCACCACCGGCCGAGAGGACGTACCGGTGGAAGCGGTAGCCCGGAGCCTGGAACTATTGCTGGAAGGGGAGACTCCCTTTGAGCTTCGTACAACGGTTGTGGAACAGCTCCATAATGAACAGTCGTTCGAAAAAATCAGGGACTTCCTCCGGCCGCTGGCTGCCAAAACAGGGAAAAAAATCCCGGCTTTTTACCTCCAGGCTTTCAAGGATCGGGAAACGGTCCCTTTCGCCGGCTTCACCGCACCGGACAGGAAGACCCTGGAACGGTACGGAGCCTTATTGGAGCCCATTGCCGAACGTGTCATGATACGTGGCGTGTAGACACAACATTTAGTATACAACGTTGTATATAACCACTACATATTGACAATCTAGGAAAACCGTTCTACAATGAAAGAGCATTACGGAAAAGCAATTTTGAGAGAAAGAGGGAATGAAGCCATGTATTCCGTGGTTAAACGCGATGGCAAGATCGTTGATTTTGACGTGACCAAGATCAGCAGTGCCATTACCAAAGCATTCGAAGCACTCCATAAGAACTATCATCCCAGCATCATCAATATGCTGGCTCTGCAGGTGACGGCTGACTTCGATTCCAAGATTAAAGACGATCTGATCAGTGTGGAAAGCATCCAGGACAGTGTGGAAAAGATCCTGTCCGATTCCGGCTATGCCGATGTGGCAAAGGCCTATATCCTGTATCGGAAGCAGCGGGAACAGATCCGGAACGTCAATTCTTCCCTTTTGAACTACAAGGAACTGGTGGACAACTACCTGCGGGTCAATGACTGGCGGGTGAAGGAAAATTCCACCGTCACCTATTCGGTGGGCGGGCTGATCCTTTCCAACAGCGGGGCCATTACTGCCAACTACTGGCTCAATGAGATCTATGACAAAGAAGTGGCCGATGCCCACAAAAGCGCAGCCATGCACATCCACGATCTGAGCATGCTCACCGGCTACTGTGCCGGCTGGAGCCTGAAACAGCTGATCCAGGAAGGACTGGGGGGGATCCCGGGGAAGATCACTTCTTCTCCCGCCAGCCACCTTTCCACCCTGTGCAACCAGATGGTGAACTTCCTGGGGATCATGCAGAACGAATGGGCCGGAGCCCAGGCCTTTTCTTCCTTTGATACCTACCTGGCGCCTTTTGTGAAGAAGGACAACCTGAGCTACAAAGAAGTGAAACAATGCGTCCAGTCCTTCATCTACGGCGTGAATACCCCCAGCCGGTGGGGCACCCAGGCACCTTTTTCCAACATCACCCTGGACTGGACCTGCCCGGAGGATCTGAAGGATGTGCCCGCCATCGTAGGGGGCAAAGAGCAGGACTTCACCTATGGGGACTGCAAGAAAGAAATGGATATGGTGAACAAGGCCTTCATCGAGAATATGATCGAAGGGGACGCCAATGGGAGAGGGTTCCAGTATCCCATCCCCACCTATTCCATCACTAAGGATTTCGACTGGAGCGAAACGGAAAACAACCGGCTGCTCTTTGAAATGACCGCCAAATACGGCACGCCTTATTTCTCCAACTATATCAATTCCGATATGAAGCCCAGCGATGTGCGGAGCATGTGCTGCCGGCTGCGGCTGGATCTGCGGGAACTGCGGAAGAAATCCGGGGGCTTCTTCGGGTCCGGAGAATCCACCGGTTCCGTAGGGGTGGTCACCATCAACATGCCCCGGATCGCCTACCTGGCCAAGGACAAGCAGGATTTCTATGACCGGCTGGACCACATGATGGACATTGCCGCCCGGAGCCTGAAGACCAAGCGGACGGTGATCACCAAGCTGCTGGATGCAGGGCTGTATCCTTATACCAAACGGTATCTGGGGACCTTCAAGAACCATTTCAGCACCATCGGCCTCATCGGCATGAACGAAGTGGGGCTCAACGCCAACTGGCTGCGGAAGGACCTGACCCATCCGGAAACCCTGGCCTTCACCAAAGAAGTGCTGGTCCATATGCGGGAACGGCTGAAGGATTACCAGGAAAAATACGGAGATCTGTACAACCTGGAAGCCACGCCGGCGGAATCCACCACCTACCGGCTGGCCAAGCATGACAAGGAACAGTATCCGGACATCATCACCGCCAATGAACATGGGACCCCGTACTACACCAATTCCTCCCATCTGCCGGTGGGCTATACCCAGGATCTGTTCACGGCCCTGGATATGGAAGACGATCTCCAGACCCTGTACACCTCCGGTACCGTGTTCCATGCCTTCTTAGGCGAAAAATTGCCGGATTGGCAGTCTGCCGCCGGACTGGTGCGGAAGATCGCCAACAATTACAAACTGCCGTACTTTACCCTGTCTCCCACTTACAGCATCTGCCGGGAACACGGGTATCTGACGGGTGAGCAGTATACCTGCCCCTACTGCGGTGAGAAGACGGAAGTCTACAGTCGGATCACCGGGTATTACCGGCCGGTGCAGAACTGGAACGATGGGAAAGTCCAGGAATTCAAGGACCGGAAAGTCTATGATCTGGGCCAGTCCCACCTGCACAAGGGGGAAGCTCCCCAGGAACGGCCGGTGTTCCAGAAGCCGGCGGTGAAACCGGCTCCGGCGGATGCGAAACATCTGGCCAAGACCGGGACGGAACAGGAAAACACCTGGATCCTTTTCGGGACCCATACCTGCCCCAACTGCAAGATGGCCGTCCGGGAGCTGGAGAAACACGGAGCTGCCTTTACAGAGATCTTCGCAGAAGAACATCCGGAACTGGCCGAAAAATACCAGGTCCAGAGTGCACCCACCCTGCTGGTGAACCAGGGAGATACCTTGAACAAGATTGAAGGGTTCGGACCCATCCGGGCCTTCATCAAGAAGCAGGGGATGTGAGGACTGGAGCCGCCAGTCCCAGTCGTGCGTCAGAAGTCTGGAGCGCGCAATAAGGAAAGGACCCGCCCTTTTGGGGGACGGGTTCTTTTTTTGCAGTGTAATGTGTATAATAGATTCATTCGAAATCATTTGGAAAGAGAGGAATCAGTGCGTTGGCTGCTTCTCAAATCAATATGCTGGAAGGCTCTCTGACGAAGCCTTTGTTTCAATTTGCCATCCCGGTGGCTCTGATCGGGATCCTGCAGCAGATGTTCAATACGGCGGACATCATGGTCCTGGGCCGGTACGTGGGGACGGAAGCCCTGGCGGCGGTGGGAAATAATGCCCCGGTGATCGGGGTCATGGTCAATCTCTTTTTGGGGATCTCCCTAGGGGCCAATGTGCTCATTGCCCGGCGCCTGGGAGGCCGGCAGCTGAAAGAAGCGTCGGGAGCTGTCCATACCACAGTGCTCATGGCCCTTTTGACCGGCCTTTTCATCCTGGTGGTGGGAGAAATCCTGGCCGGACCCCTCATGGGATGGATGGGGGTCCCTGCTGAAGTACGGGATGCCTCAGAATTCTACCTGCGGATTTACCTGTTGGGCATGCCGGGGATGACCCTGTACGATTTTCTCTCTGCCATTTACCGCAGCCATGGGAATGTCCGAACTCCGCTGCTGTCTCTGGTCACCGCCAGCCTGGTCAATATCGCAGGGAATTTTCTGGCGGTCTTTCTGGGGTTCGGCTTGGCCGGCGTGGTAGTGGCTACGGCGGTGGCCAATTATGTAAGTTCCGGGCTCCTGCTCCGGATGCTCCGCTATGAACATGGGGTGCTCCATTTTTATCCGGGAGCTGTCCGGATCCGCTGGGAAGACATCCGGGAAATCCTCCGGGTGGGGGTGCCTGCCGGGATCCAGGGCATGGTGTTCAACCTGTCCAATATGGTGATCCAGTCCGCCATCAACAGCGAAGGAGCCTTGGCCATGGCGGCTTCGGCGGCAGCCTATGTACTGGAAATCAACAGCTATCCTTTCATCATCGCGTTCGGCCAGGCCATCACTACCTTCACCAGCCAGAATTTCGGGGCTGGGAACCTGAAGCGCTGCCGGGAAGTGGTGCGCCGGGGGCTGTGCCTGAACTTCCTGTTCACCTGCGGCCTGATCGGGCTGGTGTTCCTGGCAGCCCGGCCTTTCCTGGAAATCTTTGGGCTCCAGGAAGAAGCCGTGGATCTGGGGGTCATGCGGATCCATCTGATCATCGGGTTCTATTTCCTGTCCACCATCTACGAAAGCCTGTCCGCCTCCCTGCGGGGGTTCGGGAATTCCCTGGCACCGGCCCTGGCCATGCTGGTGAGCATCGTGGGTACCCGGCTCCTGTGGCTGGCCACCGCGTACGCCGCCAATCCCACCTATCGGAACATCATGTATTGCTACCCTTTGAGCTGGCTGGCCGCCGATGTGCTGATCGGGGCCCTGTTCTGGCGGGAGATGCGGAAAAAGAGGCTGATCCCCGGCTCCCCTTGAACAATCTCTCCCAATCTGCTATACTAAATGCGATCGAGGGGGAGCGCCCTGGATCGGTATTCATTTTGCAGCGAGGGAGCCCGTGTGCCGGGTTGAGAGGGTACCACAGTACCGACCGTTACGACTGGCTCAGTCCGTCTTTTGGCGCTGTGGAATGGATACGGAAATGGAATCGACTCCACGCCTGAAGGATCGGCCCGCCGGTCCATAAAGGAGTGGAGTTTTTTTATGGAAAGCAAACAGCAAAAAGTCCTGCGTCTGGTATTTTTGTCCATGATGATCGGCTTGGGGGTCGTGATTTCGCCCATCCTGCGGGTGGAAGGCATGTGCCCCATGGCCCATCTGATCAACATTACCTGTTCGGTGATGCTGGGGCCCTGGTATTCTCTTTTGTGCGCCACCTTGATCGGCATCATCCGGATGACGGTGATGGGGATCCCGCCGCTGGCCCTTACCGGGGCGGTGTTCGGAGCGGTGCTTTCTGGGATTTTCTACCGGGCCAGCGGGGGCAAGATCATCGCCGCCTGCCTGGGTGAAGTGATCGGTACCGGGATCATCGGGGCCATGGTTTCCTACCCTGTGATGGAAATCCTCATGGGCCGCACCGGGCTTTCCTGGATGTTCTACGTGCCCAGCTTCATTGCCGGCACCCTGATCGGCGGTTCCATTGCCTTCGGGCTCCTCACCATCCTGTCCCGGAACGGGACTTTGTTGGAATTCCAGAGAAAATTGGGAGTGAATATCTATGACCGGGGAAGTCATCAGCAAGCTGCCCAGGACCTTTATGGACATCATGTCCAAGGTGAGGGAAAATGAACCGCTGATCCACTGCATGACCCATGCCATCACCATGAATGACAGCGCCAACGCCATCCTGGCAGTAGGGGGGAGTCCCACCATGGCCTCCCATCCCCAGGAAGTGGAAGAAATCGTGGAGGCGGCGGATTCTTTGGTGGTGAATTTAGGGAACATCAATGCAGAACGGCTGGAAGCCATGAAGATCGCTGGGGAGAAGGCCCATGAAAAAGGCATCCCCATCCTGCTGGATGCGGTAGGGGTGGCCTGCAGCACCCTGCGTCTGGTGTACGCCCAGCAGTTCATCGAGCACAGCCGCCCCCAGATCATCAAGGGGAACAGCTCGGAGATTCGGACCCTCTGTGGCCTTTCCGCCCATGCCCACGGGGTGGATGCGGGAGCGGCAGATGCAGTGACCCAGGAGAATCTGGCTGCCGATGCCCGGCTGTTCGGCTCCTACGCCCGGCAGCACGGGGCGGTGCTCTTGGTCACCGGGCCTGTGGACTTGGTGACGGACGGGGAGACCGCCCTGGGCATTGCCAACGGGACCCCGCTTTTGGGCCGTCTCACCGGCACCGGCTGCATGGTGGGAGCTTTGGCCGGCACTTGGCACGCCTGTGGACCTTCCCTGGCGGCGGCAGCCCTGGGGACGGCCGTCCTGGGGATCGCCGGGGAAGAAGCTGCCCAAGACTGCCCGGGCCTGGGGACCTTCCACATCCGCCTGCTGGATGCCCTATCCAATCTGACCGGGGAGCAGGTGGCCGGACGGGTGAAGCTGCTGGCAGCCGGATAAAGAAGAAAAACAGGAAAAGGAGGACACCGCTTGCAGGGTCCTCCTTTTTGTGTTATGAAAATGACAAACACGTGTTCAGAATACAAACAAAACAGGAGGCGAACAAATGGAACAACAGCGGATCTATGCTGCCATCGATTTGAAGTCGTTCTATGCCTCGGTGGAATGTGTGGAACGGGGGCTGGATCCTTTGGATACCTGCCTGGTGGTGGCTGACAAAAGCCGGACGGACAAGACCATCTGCCTGGCGGTCTCGCCGGCGCTGAAGGCCTTCGGCATCCCCGGCCGGCCCCGTCTCTTCGAAGTGATCCGCCAGGTGGAGGATCTCAACGCCCTGCGCCGGGCCCTGCGCCCGGGACGGCGTTTCACCGGCCGTTCCCATCTGTATTCCCAGCTGGAGGCGGACCCGGGGCTGGAGCTGGATTATATCACCGCCGTCCCCCACATGAAGCGGTATATGGAAAAAAGTGCTCAGGTGGTGGGAATCTATCTCCAGTATATGGCACCGGAAGATATCCATGTGTATTCAGTGGATGAGGTCCTCCTGGATCTGACGCCTTATTTGAAAAGTTATGGATGGAGCGCCCGTACCATGGTCCAGAAGATGATCCGCAGCGTGCTCCGGGAAACCGGGATCACTGCCACCGCCGGCATCGGGACCAATCTGTACCTGTGCAAGGTAGCCATGGATATCGTGGCCAAGCATATGGCACCGGATGCGGACGGGGTGCGGATCGCCTCCCTGACGGAACAGGCTTATCGGGAGAAGCTGTGGAGCCACTGCCCTTTGACGGACTTTTGGCGCATCGGGCCGGGGATCACCCGGAAGCTCCAGCGGTATGGGATGTATACCATGGGGGCTGTAGCCCGGATGTCCCTCCAGGACCCGGATCTTCTGTACCATCTGTTCGGGGTGAATGCAGAACTCCTGATCGACCACGCCTGGGGCTGGGAACCCTGTACCCTCCAGGATATCCGGGCCTACCGCCCCCAAAGCAGCAGCCTGGGGTCCGGCCAGGTGCTCCAGCAGCCCTGCAGCGCAGAAAAGACCCGGCTCATCGTCTGGGAGATGGCGGATCTTTTGGCCCTGGACCTGGTGAAGAAGCAGCGGGTGACGGACCAGCTGGTCCTGACCCTGGGCTATGACCGGTGCAGCTTGGAAGATCCGGATCGGCGCCGGTCCTACCGGGGAAAGGTGGTCACCGATCATTACGGCCGGCTGCTCCCAGCCCATGCCCACGGCTCCTGCCGGCTGTCGGAAGGATATACGGATTCGGGAGAGACCCTCCGGAAAGAAGTCCTGGCACTTTTCGACCGGATCTGCGACCCTCATCTCCTGGTGCGGAAAGTGACCCTGACGGCGGAACATGTCCAGCCGGCCCGTTCCCAAACCCTTCCTTTCCGGGAAGCCAGCCTCTTCGAGGAAGCCGCCGGCCTGCCCTGCCGGGGACGGGAAGCAGAACTCCAGCAGACCATCCTGCGCATCCAGGAACTGTATGGGAAAAATGCCCTGCTCCGGGGCAGCAACCTGCTCCAGGGGGCCATGACCCGGGAACGGAACCGGCAGGTAGGGGGGCATCGGGCATGAAGAGCTATGGGGATATCCTCCATCTGCCCCGCCCGGAGATCCCCGCCCATCCCCGGATGCAGCGGAAGCTGCGGGCTGCCCAGTTCGCGCCTTTTGCCGCCCTTGCCGGGTATGGAGAACTGGTGGAAGAAGCACTCCGCCAGGCCGAAGCCAGGGTCCGGGAAGCAGAAGCCGGTGTGGCGGAACCGGAAAGACCGGATGAAATGACGGAAAATTTGCATTTAATGACGGAAGGGGGTTCTCAAAACAGGAATCTCCGTTATAATGGAACCAAACAGCAAAAAACAATCAAACAAGGAGGATGCAAAATGGCAGGCAGGAATAATTCGGATTTCAGCTACGAATTGGTGGAAGAACTGGGAGTGCTTTCCACCAGCAAAAGCGGCTGGCAGAAAGAGATCAACCGGGTTTCCTACAATGGGACCAAGCCCAAATTCGATCTGCGGGAATGGGCCCCAGGACGGGAAAAGATGGGAAAGGGGATCACCCTCAACGAAGAGGAAGCCAAGGAACTGTGCAGGATCCTGTTCCAGTATTTCAAGAAACAGGCAGAAAGGTGAAAAGAAGGGGTGCTGCGTGGGCGGCATCCCCCTTTTCCATTGCAATGGAAACGCAGCCAGAGGCTGCTAACCCACCACCAGCTTAACGGCTGGTCCCCCGCCCTTGCAAAGGGCGGATATACAGCACGCGAGCAGGGCTCTTGCTTCGATAAAGAAAGCAATGAAGTGAAGAGCAGCAGTTGAGTTTCATCAGCCAGGTCGATTTTTTGTACCCATTAAAGAAAGCAATGAGCCGCAAACTCCAGCTCATTGTTTTTGGGCACTAGGGCATAGCCCGCGTGCCAATATCCGCCCTTTGCAAGGGCGGGGGACCGTTGCGCCCGCGCAATGGTGGTGGGTTAGGCACCGCAGCACCCGGTGCCGTATTCCTTTATCTCCTTACACCGACAATCACCAGCAGTCTAACCCTTTGACTTTACACCAACAGCAACATCCCAAATGCCACCCAATATGCTTGCAGCAGAAAGGATCCCGTCCATGTACTACACAACCACCCATGATCAACGCCTCAAACCACTGGCTAGACGGCTTCGCAAAAATATGACAGCAGAAGAACGCCATTTGTGGTTCCAATTTTTGCAGCACTATCCCATCCGTTTCCTCCGGCAAAAACCCATCCAAGGATACATCGTAGATTTTTATTGTGCCAAAGCCCGGTTGGTGGTGGAAATCGATGGCAGCCAGCATTTTGATCCAGCACATAAGGCATACGATGCAGAACGGACAAGACGGCTTATGGCCTGCGGAATGAAGGTCTTGAGGTTCACCAATCGAGAAATATGGACTCATTTTTCAGGGGTGCAGGTTGTAATCGATCAAGAAGTCAGGGAAAGGGTAAGGGAGTAGGCGTGCTGAAGAAGGATTCGGCGTTAGCCGGTTTCTGGATGGAAACGCCCCCGGCTGCCTTTTCGCAATCTCTCCATTTGCCGAAACGGCTTCCCTGTGGTATCCTCAAAGGAGAAAGAAAGGGAGGGATCTTTATGCACGAAAACAAGTTTTCCATTTCCCTGAAAAAAGCGGCGGCAGTCAGTCTTTGCCTGGGGCTGCTGTGGGGGCTGCCTTTGGAGACGGTCCAGGCCCGAGTGAAGGAACAGCGGGCCGAAGCGGTCAGTTACACCATGGAATACCCAGAAGTCAAGGTACCAAACAGCCAAGCCGAAAAAACCATCAATGAGGATATCCTCCGCTATGTCTCTGATTTCCAGAAAGCATACCAGGCCGGGAAATTCTACCAGGGAGATTTTTCCTACAAAGTGCGGTACGAAGATGACAACGTGGTGTCCCTGACCCTGGCAGACTACCGGTATCACATGGGGGCCGCCCATGGCTTCACCCGTACCCAGGGGCTTACCTACCGCAAGGCGGATGGGAAGAAACTGCCCCTGTCCCATTTTGTGAAGCTGGCCCCGGATGACAAGTTTATCGTCCTGCGCCAGCCCATCCTGGACAGCCGGAAGCAGCGGGTGCCCTGGCAGAAGACCTTCCTCACAGATTCTATCGGCTGGACCCATGCGGAAGTGACGGACAATTACTGCCTGGAAAAAGGGGGACGGGTGGAATTGATCTACCAGCCCTATGACCTGGGCTGCTATGCCTTGGGGACCCTGTACGTGGATCTGTCCCCCCAGGTGGTGGATTATCTGAATCGGAAGAATCAACAGGAACAGGGCTAAAAGGAAAATGGCCGAAACCGCAGGACAGCAAAGACCAGAGGAGGAACCTCGTATGTTTCGCAGGATCAACAGTTGGTGCCGGGAGATTTGGGAACGGAACCAGCGCTTCAAGACGGCTTTTCTCGGCAGCTGGGGGATTTTTTTGGTATCCCTGGGGCTCACCGTCCTGGGACAGGGAGAACAGTGGATGAGATGGACTGCGGCCAGCCAGGGGATCTTGGCCGGGCAGCTGGTGATGCTTTTTTCCGTGCCCTGGCGGCTGTACAACGAACGGTACGGCCGGACCGGACCCCGGCGGGAAGCGGTCAATTTCCTGCTTTTCCTCCTGCTCTGGCGGAGCCTGGAACAGCTTCCCTCCTTCAACGACTATCTGTTCATGGGTCTCTGCGGCACCGCGGCTCTGTCGGCTGCCCTGACTCTCTTTTTCTGCGATGACCCGGATGGAAGGAAGGGGCTTTTTCCCGCCTTTCTCCTGGCTCTTGGCAAAAGCCTGCTCCTGGGAGGGCTGGTCCTTGTCCTTTTGGGCCTTACCCTGTCCGGGATCAAGATGCTCCTGTACCCCCAGCTGTCCCTGGAATGGCTGTGGCTGTCCTGTATCCTGTCCTTGGCAGCGGCTTGGCAGGTGCTTTTGGCCCAGATTCCCCGGCAAGACGAACCTTTGGCGCTGCCGGGCTGGTACCCTTCTCTCTGCCGGAACCTGCTGCTGCCGGCGGCGGTGTTCCTCTTGGCCATCCTTTATGTCTATCTGGGCAAAAGCCTGCTGGCAGGAGCCCTGCCGGTGGGCGTCATGAACCCCTATGGATCCTGTGCCTTGGCCTTTTATGCCCTGTTCTATTTTTCCTATCCGGAACAGGAACTGCCCTGGGTGCGGAACATCCTGAAATGGGGGGCGCTCCTGCTGGTCCCTGTGGCGGCGGCCCAGCTTTGGGGCGTCTGGATCCGTCTGGAAGCCTACGGGCTCACCAGCCTCCGGTATCTGTCCCTTTGCTGCACCTGCGTGGGGCTTTGTGTCCTGTCATGGGGCATCACCAAGCAAAAGCCCCGGAAGCTGTACCTGCTGTGCGGGATCCTCAGCGGGATCCTGGCCTTTACTCCCCTGAACCTGGTGGATCTGCCCGCCTGGTTCCAGTTCCGGCGCCTGGAAGAAGCCATCACCCGGAACCACCTGCTCCAAGAGGGGAATTTGGTCAGTGCCAAAGGGATCCCACCGGAAGACGGGGAAAGGATCCTCAGCAGCTATGTGTACCTGGGCCGTTCTGCCGGCCGGTGGCGGTATCCTTTGGTGGCCCAGATCAAGGACTCTCCGTTCCTGGCCACCCTGCCGCTGCCGCCCAAGGAAAAAAAACGTGCCGGTTCCCGGTATTTCAACTACCGCCAGGAACTGACGACACTGCCGGTGGGCGGCTATTCCCGGGTGGTGATCCTGAAAGGAGCGGTCATCCAGCAGAACCGGCTGCATGTTTCCGGAAAGGGGAATACCGGGTATGATCTGCCCATAGACCCTGGGTACCTGCAGATGCTGCGGGAAAAATATCCCTCCGGGGGACAGATCGAGGGAAATGACCTCCAGTACCAGCCGGAAGAAGGGAAGCTGCTGCTCTTTACCCAGCTGCTGGGGACCGGAGACGGTTATGACCAGAAGGGGAAGAGCACCGTCAGCGTCCATGGCTACCTGCTGGAGCGCTGAAATCTCAAATCGAAGGAAGGGAATGCCGCCTATGACCAAACGCCAAGAAGCCATCCTCTGCATGCTGGTGGCTGCCTTGTTCTTTTGCCTGACGGAAATCTGTATGAAGAAGATCAATGGGGACCTGAACGGGATCCAGGCCAATGCCACCCGGTATCTCCTGGCCGGCCTCTGCCTCCTGCCCTGGAGCCGGAAACAGCTGGCCGCCCGCCATACCCGGATTACTTGGGCCCAGCAGAAATTCTGTTTCCTCCTGGGATTCGTGGGCATCACCATCGTAGGGCCGCTGTACCAGATGGCCTCGGTGGTCCTGGGGGCCAGCCATACGGCGGTGATCTTTTCCAGCACGCCGCTTTTCATCACGGTGCTGGCCGCGCTCCTTTTGGGGACGCCCATCACCCGGCGGGAGATCCTTGCCCTGGCCCTCCAGGTACTGGCCATCGGGGTGCTGGTGGATCCCTTCCACATGACCATGGATCCCCTAGGGCTCCTGGCCCTTTTGATCTGTGTCTTGGGGTACAGCCTCTATGCCGTGGGAGGCAAGAAACTGATGCCGGCCCTGGGCAGTGTGACGGTGACCGCTTGGACCTTTTTCTGGAGCGGGCTCCAGCTGACGGCCCTCGCTCTTTTCTCCCATGTGCCGGCTGCAGCCCAGTTCCTGACGGCCCATGGGCTGGCGCGGTATGCCCGGATCTCCCTTTTGACCGGGTATACCTGGGCCAATCTGCCCTGGGTCCTGGTGCTGTACCTAGGGGTCACCCTCACCGCCGTCCTCTGCTGGTTCCACGCCATGGAATATGGCTCCATCACCCTGGGGAGCCTGACCTATTTCATCAAACCGGCCCTGAGCCCGGTATTTGCCTGGCTGCTGCTGGGAGAGGCCATCACCCTTTCCATGGCAGCGGGCATGGCACTGATGCTGCTGGGCGCTGGGATCGCCCTGAAAAAATAGGATTCGCTTGAAAATATCATGCTTTGAGAAAGGAAATGGACTGTTATGAAAGAAATCGACGATGCACTTTTGCAGGAATTCCGTTCTGCCTATGAAAAAGACCGGGAAGCCCAGACTCTGAACAGTGCCCTGGCCAAGACCGACCTGGCCGACTTGGCCTTTGTGCCCATGAAAGCGGCCCTCCACCAGGGACCTTTTGCAGTGGAAGTGAAGACCCGGGGCATCACCGCCCAGCAGAAATCCGGCCGGTGCTGGCTTTTTGCGGCCCTCAACATCCTCCGGGAAAGCGTGGCGGAAAAATGCGGCCTGGAACAGTTCCAGCTTTCCCAGAACCACCTCAGCTTCTATGACAAGCTGGAAAAAGCCAATAACTTCCTGGAAATGGTGATCCAGCAGGCTGGGGAACCGGTGAAGGGCCAGAGCATGCAGTACGTGCTCCGGGGCATGGTGGACGGGGGCTACTGGAGCGAAGCCGCCCATCTGGTGGAAAAATACGGGGTGATGCCCCAAACGGCCTGGCCGGAATCTTACCAATCAGAACATACGGACCGTTTCCTGGCTGCCATGAACCGGCTGCTGCGGAAAGATGCCTTGGAGCTGCGGGAATTGGTCCAGGCCGGGGAAGATCCCTATCCCCGGAAAAAGGAAATGCTGGCCGAAGTCTACAAAGCAGAGTGCATCGCCTTCGGGGCCCCTGTGGAGACCTTCGATTTCGCCTGGCGGGACAAGGAGAAGAAGTACCACTGCGACCGGAACCTGACGCCCAAGGAGTTCTATGAGAAATATGTAGGGCTGGCCCTGGAGGAGTATCTGCCGGTGATCAACGAACCGACGCCGGACAAGGAAATGGATACCCCCATCGTATTTCATGCTGTGGAAAATATGGTGGGCCGGGATATGGCCGCCCTGAACCTGTCCCAGGAAGCCTTGGAAGACCTGTGCATCCGCCAGCTCCAGGCCGGAGAGCCGGTGTGGTTCGCCTGTGATGCCGGGGCTTACGGGGCCCGGAAGGAAGGCATCTGGGACCCGGACAGCGTCCAGGTGGAAAGACTCCTGGGCGGGTTCTCCCTGGAGATGCCCAAAGGGAAACGGCTGGAATACGGGGCCAGTTCCGCCACCCATGCCATGCTCCTTACCGGAGTGGATTTTGACGGCAATGGCCAGCCCACCCGGTGGAAGATTGAAAACTCCTGGGGCAAGGAGGTAGGGAAGGACGGGTATTTCGTCTGCTCGGAGAAATACTTCCGGGAATTCGTCTATGAAGCGGTGATCCGCCGGAGCCACTTCACGCCGGAACAGCGGGCCATGCTCCAGAAAGAACCCATCCGGATCAACCCCTGGGACGAAGATGTCTAAGGTTTTCCCCGCGTTCTGCATCACCAACCGCCGGCTGTGCCGGATCCCCTTCCTGGACCAGCTGGACCGGATCCTGGCCAAACGCCCGGCAGGGGTGATCCTGCGGGAAAAAGACCTGTCCCTGGAAGCCTATCTGGTCCTGGGCGGGGAAGTCCTGGCCCGCTGCCGGGCGGCCGGGGTCCCCTGCTGGTTCCACAGTTTCCCGGAAGCGGCCTGCCGGCTCCAGCCGGACGGGCTCCAGCTGCCCATGGCTGTACTGCGGTCCCTGGCGCCGGAAGAGCGCTGGAAGTTCCAAGGGAAACTGGGGGCATCCTGCCACAGCCTGGCAGAAGTCCAGGAAGCGGCCCGGCTGGGGGCATCCTGCTGCACCTTCAGCCATATCTATCCCACCCAGTGCAAGCCGGGCCTGCCGCCCCGGGGCTTGGAGCAGCTCCGGGAAGTCTGTGCCCACAGCACTCTCCCGGTCTATGCCCTGGGGGGAGTGACCCCGGAACGTTTCCCAGAACTCCAAGCAGCCGGGGCAGCCGGAGCCGTGATGATGGGGTGGTGGATCCGGGAAACTGCATGAAGGCCGTCCCAAGGGTGTTTTGAGGAAGGAGATCGATGATGGGCTTATTTTCCAAGAAAATCACCGTCTACAAAGAAAAAGGCTGCAAAGAAGACTGGCAAAAAGCCAAGGCAAGGCTGAAGGAAGCAGGAATCCCCTTTGCCTCCACGTCTCTGCCCAGTGAGGCACCTGCCTGCGGCTGCGGAGCCAAGCTGGATATCCGGGATTTCGGGCCCCGGGGAAAGATCGACCGGGACCTGTATTACATCGACGTGGAAGAAAAATATGCAGCACGGGCCCGTGCCATCCTGGAAGATAAAGAACGGTGACAGGCCCTTGACTTGTCCCGGGGGATTTTATAATATGAAGAGATGAAAAAATGTGAAGGAGTGGGCCTATGAAAAAACAACTGCTGGCCTTGGCTTTTTCCTGCCTGACCCTGTGGGGCACCGGAGAAGCGCTGGCTGCCAAACCCACCGAATGGAGCCTTCTGGGAGAAAACACTTCCGGCTCCTATTATACGGACCTGGCCTCGTTCCGGCGGGATTCCCGGAATCTGTCCCTGACCCAGGCTTCTGCCCGGGCGGTATTGAAGAACCCTTCTTTCATCCGCCTGCTGGACCATCTGTATGAAAAAGAACTGAAAGAGGCCGATTCGGCCAAAGAATGCCTCATGACGGTAGAAATCAATGAAAAAGACCATACCTACCGGATCAACCAGATCCAGGTGCTGACCCGGAAAGGGAAGAGCCTGGAAAAGAAAAAGATCAAAGAAGAATTCAGCCCCATCCCTCCCAAGACCTTCGTGGCCGTCCTGGAAAAAGAAATCCAGGCCTGGGGTATGGAGCAAACAAAGGAGCCTGTCCAGAAATGAAAATCCGCGGTTTTGAAAAAATCTCTTCCTATAAGGATGCAGACTTCCCCCTGCCCAGCCGGCAGACGGCCCGGAGCGCCGGGTACGACATCTACCTGCCGGAAACGGTGACCCTTCCGGCCCATACCCAGAAAATGGTCCCCACCGGGGTGAAGGCCTATATGCAGGACAATGAATACCTGGGCATCCACATCCGCTCCAGCATGGCCGTGAAGCGCCATCTGCGCCTGGTGAACAACGAGGGCATCGTGGATGCAGATTACTACAACAATCCCGACAACGAAGGCCATCTGCTGCTGGCCCTGGCCAACGACGGGGATGCACCTGTGACCCTGGAAAAGGGAGAACGGGTGGCCCAAGGGATCTTTTATACCTATCTATTGGCTGACGATGACGCCAAAGCCCCGAAACAGGAACGGAGCGGCGGCTTCGGCAGCACCACGAAATGAGGCAGACCATGGAAAACAAATGGAAGAAAATGATCGGTGCCGTGGACACCATGGGGGACTGGGGCGGCTATCAGCTCTATGAATGGTTCAAATTGTTCCCGGAACAGCGGGAAACGGCACTGCGGGAATACATCTATCTGAAGGCCCATCTGGTCCGGGGCTGTATGGCGGCGCTCCAGAAGCAGCTGACCCCGGAAGAATGGAACGCTTTCTACCTGGCCTTGGGCCGCCAGATGGAAAGCACCCCGGATTACAGCTACGGCGCCACCTATGACGGATTGGTGGAAGCCCTCCACAGCTATGAAGGCCAATCTCTGGCCCAGCAGAAAGCCATCTTTGCTAAGCGGAGCACCATCGACAGCACGGTGTATTCCCAGCAGTTTGTAAAAGATTTAACAAATTTCTTCAGCCGGACCCAGGCGGAACTCCGGAAAAACCTCCGGGACTGAAAGAAATTGCCAAAGTGGCGGAATAAAGGTTGACAAGATAGGCAGAAACTCCTATACTGTAACCATAATTGAACAAAAAGATAGAGGCGCGGAAAACATCAGTAATTCCCAGAGGGACACCGAAGAAGGGAACGAAAGGGGAACCGCCGAAGCAGAGCTGCGGGTGCGCGCTTATGCTGGGATGCAGGTGAAGAACCTGCAGACTGTCGCCTTTGGGTGGAGAGCTATCAATGGGAACGGAACCAAGTCCCCTGCGGGAGCAGGAGCGGCTTCTTTTCTTGCAGGTCATTGGGCTCACCTCGATGACCTGCTTTTTTGTCTCCCAAAGGAATTCAAAGGAGAGATGCAGAAAATGATCAGAGTAATGGTAAACGGTGCCCTGGGCAGAATGGGGCATACGGTGGTGCAGACGGTCCTGCAGCAGAAAGATATGGAACTGGTGGGCGCCGTGGATGTGTTCGGCAAAGACAAGACCGTGGAGGGCTGCCCGGTGGATACGGACCTGGCCCAGGCCTTGGAAACCCGGAAACCCGATGTGGTGGTGGATTTCACCCGGCCGGACGTGGTCATGGGGAACTTGCGGACCGTCCTGAATGCCGGTGTCAATGCGGTAGTAGGGACCACCGGGTTCACCAAAGAGAACCTGGAAGAACTGAAGGGCCTGGCAGAAAAGAACGGCGTGGGCATCCTGGTGTGCCCCAACTTCTCCATGGGGGCTGTCCTGATGATGAAGATTGCTGCAGAAGTGGCCAAATACTTCCCCCAGGTGGAAATCATCGAAATGCATCATGACAAGAAGCTGGATGCTCCCAGCGGCACAGCCATCCTCACCGCCCAGAAACTGGCGGAAGTCCGGGGCGGCTTCGTCCAGCAGGGGAACCCGGATGAAGAAGAGAAACTGCCCCATGCCAGAGGCAGCGAATATGAAGGGATGCGCATCCACAGCGTGCGGCTGCCTGGGTTCGTGGCTAGCCAGGAAATCATCTTCGGCAGCATGGGCGAGACCCTCACCGTGCGCAACGACCCGGTGAGCCGGGAATGCTACATGCCCGGGGTGATGCTGGGCTGCCGGACCATGGTGAACCGCAAAGGCCTGGTGTACGGACTGGATCAAATCTTGGATTAAAGACAGACGAGAGATAAAGGAGACGATTGGAATGAAAGAATACAATTTGGCCATCCTGGGTGCTACGGGCGCCGTTGGACAGGAATTCATCAATCTGCTGAACGAACGGGATTTCCCCTTCAAGAACCTGAAACTGCTGGCTTCTGCCCGCAGCGCCGGCAAGGAACTCACCGTCCGGGGCAAGACCTATAAAGTGGAAGAAGCCAAGGCCGATTCCTTTAATGGAGTGGATGTGGCCCTGTTCGCTGGCGGCAGCATCTCCAAGACCTTTGCTCCCATCGCCGTCAAGGCCGGGGCCGTGGTCATCGACAACTCCAGCACCTACCGGATGGACCCGGATGTGCCCCTGATCGTCCCGGAAGTGAATCCCCAGGACATCACCAAACATCATGGGATCATCGCCAACCCCAACTGCTCCACCATCATCATGGTGATGGCCCTGAAACCCATCTATGACCTGGCCCGGATCAAACGGATCATCGTCTCCACCTACCAGGCTGCTTCCGGTGCCGGCAAGGATGGCCTGGACGAACTGGAAAACCAGATCAAACAAGCAGCCCGGGGCGAAGAAATGACCGCCAAGATTTTCCCCAGCGCCAGCGCCAAGAAACATTTCCCTCTGGCCCTGAACCTGGTGCCCCAGATCGATATCTTCCTGGACAACCTGTACACCAAGGAAGAAATGAAGATGGTCAACGAGACCAAGAAAATCTTCTCCGATCCGGAACTGCGGGTCACCGCGACCACCGTCCGGGTCCCTGTCTACCGGAGCCACAGTGAATCCGTCAATGTGGAACTGGAACATGATGTGGAACTGGAAGACATCCGCAAGGCCCTGGCCAACTTCCCGGGCGTTGTGCTCCAGGATGATCCTTCCCAGCAGATCTATCCCATGCCCCTCTACACCTCCGGCAAGAACGATGTGTATGTAGGCCGTCTGAGAAGGGACGAATCCGCCGCCAACAGCTTCAATTTCTGGTGCGTAGGGGACCAGATCCGCAAAGGGGCCGCTCTCAACACCCTGCAGATCGCAGAGACCATGGTGAAGAACGGCTGGCTGTAAGAAAGAAAAGCAAGAAGAGAATTTGAGGGGAGCCTGAGTGTAAAATGAAAATCATTGTACAAAAATTCGGAGGAACGTCCGTAGCAACGCCCGTATCCCGTGAAAAAGTGGTGGGCAAAGTCCAGGAAGCCATTGCCCAAGGGTATGCCCCCATTGTGGTGGTCTCTGCCATGGGGCGGAGAGGGGACCCCTTTGCCACGGATACCATGATCGATATGCTGAAAAGTGTGAACCCGAATCCGGCTCCCCATGAACTGGATCTCTTGATGGCCTGCGGGGAAATCATTTCTTCCACCGTCATGGCTGCTACCCTCCAGGAAAGAGGCCTGAAGGCCAAAGCCCTCACCGGCGGCCAGGCCGGCATGATCACCGACGAAGAATACGGCAATGCCAAGATCCGCACCGTAGAACCAGACAACCTGCTGGAACTGGTGGAACAGGGGATCATCCCTGTGGTCTGCGGCTTCCAGGGGGTGACCCCGGACCACAAGAATGTGACCACCCTGGGCCGGGGCGGGAGCGATACTTCGGCAGCTGCCTTCGGTGTGGCCGTCCATGCGGAAAAAGTGGAAATCTATACGGACGTGGACGGCGTCATGACCGCCGATCCCCGGATCGTGAAAGATGCCCACATCATCAAGCAGATCTCTTATGATGAAATCCGGGAAATGGCCCATCAGGGCGCCAAAGTGATCCATCCCCGGGCGGTGGAGATCGTCATGCGCTACGGAGTCCCCATGGTGGTGAAGAGCACTTTCTCCGAAGCCCCTGGGACCCTGATCAGCAAAGAAGACCAGCCCAAGGAAATGGAAGAGACCGATTCCCTGGAACAGAATCATGCCTGCGGGGTGGCCAGCAAGAACAACATCGCTTTCTTCTCCGTGAACCTGGAAAGCAAAGATGGTGCGGAATTGTTCGACACCCTGGCCAAAAACGGGGTGAGCATCGGCACCATGAGCCTCCAGCCCCATTCTTTGATGTTCGCCGTCTACAGCGCCGCTACGGCAGATGCGGAAAAAGTCCTGCAGGCGGAGAACTGCAAGTACACCAAGGTGGAAAACTGTGCCAAAGTCACGGTGGTGGGCTCCCATATGGGCGGGGTCCCCGGCATCATGGCCCGTTTCATCAATGCCTTGGCCAAGGCTGGCATCGAAATCCTTCAAACGACAGATTCAGATAACCTGATTTCCGCCATCGTACGGGAAGAACAGGTAAAAGAAGCAGTCAATGCCCTGCACGCTGCTTTCCAATCTTAAAAAGGTGGTTAGCATGAATAAGAAACCTTATTTCGGTAGACTCATTACAGCCATGGTGACCTTCTTCCATGAAGACGGGTCCTTGAATGCGGACGGGACGGCAGAATTCGCCTCCTGGCTGCTGGATCACGGCTCCGACGCCATCCTGGTCAGCGGGACCAGCGGCGAAGCCCCCACCATGACCTATGCAGAAAAAGAAGAACTCTTTACGAAAGTCATCGCCAAAGTCAACGGCAGAGGGCCTGTGATCGTAGGTACCGGCTCCAACAATACGGCAGATGTACTGGAGATGAACAAGCTGGCAGAAAAAGTGGGCGCCGACGGGGTCCTGGTCGTAGGGCCTTATTACAACAAGCCCTCCCAGGAAGGTTTCTACCGGCATTTCAAGACCATCGCCGATCAGACCCGTCTGCCCATCGTGATCTATAACGTGCCCGGACGGACCGGCAGCAATATCCAGCCGGCTACCATCGCCCGACTGGCCCGGGACTGCAAGAACATCGTGGCCATCAAGGAAGCTGCCGGCAATGTAGCCCAGACCGCAGAACTGTACCGTCTGGTGCCGGAAGATTTCTCCATTTATAGCGGCGACGACGGCCTAATCCTGCCCTTCATGAGCGTGGGAGCCGTGGGGCTGATCTCCGTCCTCAGCAACGTGAACGGCCAGCTGCTCCAGGATCTGATGCAGAGCTACGAACGGGGCGATGTGCAAAGAGCCCGGGACCTGAACAAAATCATGGTACCCCAGGCCCGGAGCATGTTCCTGGTGAGCAACCCCATCCCCATCAAAGAAGCCGTCACCAAGATGACTCCCTTCGACGCAGGTGTTTACCGGTTGCCCCTGTGCCCCATGACCGACGAAGAAAGAGAAAAAGTGACCCGGGCTTGGAAAGAAAGCGGGTTGTTGAAGTAAAAAACGTCTCGCGCTGGGCGTCTCACGTCTCACGCCAAAGGAAAGGACCCGCCCCCTTGCTGGGAGCGGGTCCTTCTCTATATAGCAGGGACTGAAAAGAAGTCAGAAACGGCGTGAAAAGAAGTCAGACACGGCCCTGACGGGCCTTGAGACGCCAGACGTCAGCTTTTGTTCGGTTAAGCAGCAGGGCCGTCTTGCTTATCGCCAACAATCTGACATCTGACTTCTGATAGGCCCGTTAGGGCCGTTCTGACGTCTTATTAAGGGAGCCGGTCTGACGTCTTTTGCCGTTCATGACGGTTTTCTTCCACTTAATGACGGTCTATTTCAAAACAGGGAGGGATTTTCCGTTTGCCGTAGAATGAGTTTACTATACCCACTCTATAAGGAGGCAGATCAATGGAAAAAATCAAGACCTTTGACGAACTCACCATCCAGGACAATTTTCTCTTCCAACATGTCATGCGCAATGAACGGCTTTGTACCCATCTCATCGAAAAAATCTTGAACATCGAAGTTCGTTCCCTCCGCTACCTAGATTTCGAAAAGACCATAGATCTCCGCCTGGACGGCAAAAGCATCCGTCTGGATGTCTATGTAGAAGATGACGAAGGCCGAGTCTATGACATCGAAATGCAGTGCTCCAACTCCCCCAAGAACGACCTGGCCAAACGCAGCCGTTTTTACCAAAGCATGATCGATGGAGAACTGCTGGACAAAGGCAAGCCATACGAAGAACTGAATCCATCTTACGTAATATTCATCTGTACCTTTGACCCCTTCCACAAGGGTCTTCCCATTTACACATTCACCCATTGCTGTAAAGAGGATAACAAGGTACAATTAAAGGACGAAGAGACCCGAATGTTCCTGAATAGCAAGGGCAGCGAAAATGCAGCAGATCCTGATATTGCTGCCTTTCTTCGGTATGTAGATGGAAAAGCGGCTGAAGGACATTTTGTAGAAAAGCTGGATTGTGAAGTCCATTTTGTCAAGAGCATGGATAAAGTGAGGCGAGAGTACATGATTTTAAGTGATGAAATCAGGAGACGCCAGAGAGAGGCCGAGGAAGAAGGATTAGCAAAAGGCTTAGCATTAGGGGAGAAAAAAGGGATAGAAAAATGTCAACGCCAGCTGCTGCTGAATCTTTTGGATAGTGGTATGTCGGTGGAACAGGTAGCTGCTGGGACCAAGGTTCCTGTGGAAACCGTGCGGAAACTGATTGAGGAAATGGAAAAGTAGATGAAAGAGGCTGTTGTAGGCGCAACGGCCCTCAATCGAAAGCCTAAGGACAGAAATCATCAAAAGAAGTCAGAAACGGCCCTGACGGGCCTTGAGACGGCGTGAAAAGAAGTCAGACGTCAGCTTTTGTTTGGTTAAGCAGCAGGACCGTCCTGCTTATTGCCAACAATCTGACGTCTTGTTCAAGCTCATGGTCACCGTCCACCCGATTAAACGAGAGAGTCAGACCTCAACGCCGTAGGGGCTACCCGCAGGGGAGCCCATCCCCGGCCGCCCAGAGGGCAAAAAAGCAGGCCCGCAGTCGAGGGATTGCGGGTCTTTTCCTGTCCGTTTTTTTGCACAGCTCATATGATATACTGATAATAAGAAAGATTCGGGCATTGCCAGAAAGCAGGGGAAGTGGACAAAATGAGAGTTTGGGTACAATCACACAAAGGGGAACGTCCTGCCAACAAGGATTTTTTTGAGGCTATGTGCGGTTTTGAAGAACTGGGGGCCGAAATCCGCTTTTTCCATAATCCCTTGGAAATGCGGCAGGCTGAACCAGAGGATATTTTGGTGGGGTATGTGGAAGCGATCCAACAACATTTAGAAGAAATGGGATTTTCTTATCCAGACTTGGATTATCCGGCAGAGCTGGAATATTGCCTGGGAAGGAAAATCTGGAAATCCACCATCAATACCATCAACTCCCATCCGGAACAGTGGCCTGTATTTGTAAAATCCATTGCAGATAAAGAAATCACCGGTGTACTGGTCCGTTCCCCTAAAGATCTGGTCGGCTGCGGAAACTGGGAACACGATGTGCCTGTGTGGTGTTCAGAGCCGGTCCAGTTTATAACAGAGTGGCGCTGCTTTATCCGCTATGGGAAAATCCTGGATGCAAGACATTACCGGGGAACCTGGGAGAAAATGCCGGATCCGGAAGTCATCAAGAAAGCTGTGCAGGATTACAAAACCGCGCCAGCCGGCTATTCTCTGGATTTTGGCCTGACGGATACCGGCAAGACCCTTCTCATCGAAGTCAATGACGGATATGCACTGGGGAGTTACGGGCTGTTCCATATTGACTATGCAAAACTTCTGGCAGCCCGGTGGGCAGAATTGACCGGGACGAAGGATGAGTATGAAGATTTTTAAATATCTGAGCTGTTGAGATAACGTTTTTTTGATTGGAGAACTTTTACAGAATCTTTCCGGCCTTCCAGGTGAGCTGTTTTCACCAACCGCTGACATTTATGATGAGGGGCATATTTCTATGAAAAAACGAAGAAATAACGTAATGATAAAAAACGGCAAGACCCACCAGTAAGAAAAAAGCGGAAGAGACCATCCCGGGAAGAAAAAGAATCCTGGGAAAGATACAAGCAGGTTCGCAACTTGCCAATGGATAAACTTACGGCAGACGAAATATCAACTTTATGTATTTGTTATGATGGACCCACAAAGCCACTGAAGATTACCCCGGAAGAAGCGGAGATCCTTTTTCAAAAGAGAATTATAGAAAGAGAGCCTGACGATGATGAGGTATGTCCTGTTTGTAGGACAAAAAGTGTTGTGTTGGAATTTGGCAAATGTATTGAATGCGGATGTAAAGTAGATGACAGGCAGACCGCAGATCCGGATATGAAAAACGGCGCCAACAAAATGTCCCTGAACGAGGCACGTGAAGCCTGGGAAAAGGGAGATGAAATCATATGATATAAGCTGGCCGCCTATAGAAAAATAGAATGCCAGTAATGTGGGGCTCAATCTCATGGGGATAAGTGTCTCCTGATACCGAAGTATTTACAGGAGGACGGTGAATTTAATGACTGCTGATGATGAAAAGAAAACGAAAAAGCTTCTAACACCTTTTGGTGAGATCAAAATCTTGATCGATGGAAAACCAATCTCCTATGTTGCACAAAGGGGAAGGAAATTGGAAGGAATGTGTCCTCATGTTCTGGGAAGATATCAGATTGCTGTCCATTTTACCCCTGATGGAGAGAATCATACCCTGGCATGTGTTTTTGAAACCGGTTTATCCTATGAACGAACGCCGGAAAGTGGTGATCGGCTGGAATGCCAAAGCTTTTATAATGATTGCGGGTTTAAAATGTCCATCGGTCTTGAATGTGAGTCAGGATACATAGGAAGTGTGCGGTTTTCTGATCGATTTGATTATGATGTGGAATATCTGAAAAATGGAATGACTTTCCTGATTGACAGGAATACAAAAACTGAACACTATGTGTTTAGGATATCCTGAATCGATAACGTAGGCTGGAACGAGCAAACTGAAGACAATCGTAAACGGGATGTTGAAACGTGGTTTGGGGCAGACCCAACGATAGGATTGTAAATCTTCGTCACTCAGTTATTTGGACAGCAATCGCATAAAGAATCTGGCTACTGACTGGTCGGGAAGGGCAGCCGAGAAGGAGCATAGCAAAATGGTCGATTTATTTTTGCAGGAAATTACGGCGGAAAAAGTTACTTATAAATATGTCCCGAAAGGTAAAGAGGACGAATATGGTTATGGACTGATTGCCGTCAATAAAACAACCGGTGGTCTTGAACTGGTTCAACGAGATCCACAGAAGTGGGATGCTTATGCAAGGCATGCAGTTTTAACGATTCATAAATTTTGGAAACAGGGATTTTACCCTGAAAAATATACGGTTCTCTGGTATTGAACGAAAAAAAGATTACCGTAAACATCCATGATTGACCTGACGAAAGACAGGAAAACTTGCATTCCTAATTCCGAATCTTTGACTTTGAGTTTATGGTGGTGGCCGGGACGGGTTTGCTTTCAGCGAACCCCTCGTATAATATAGTTGTACCAGATATTCCTTTTCTAAGAGAATTACGGTACGATAGAGATGGAGCTATGGATTGGCTGGCAGCCCCGCGTATGCGGAGATAATCCTGACAAAGCCATGAACAAATGGCTAAAGCAGAAAGGAATGATAAAGTGATGATTTTTTCCAAACCGCCGCTGTTTCTGGCAAATCCAGAGTGGTATACCTATGATGTGGATGAAGGCAAGTACAAGCTCACTGACAAGGCCACCAAGGAAGCAAGGAAAAGCTAAGAGAAGTATTACAAACGGTTGGAAGAGACAACCGAAAAGTAATTGCGTGGACCCCGCGCATGCGGGGATGATCTGGAGTAAGAATACCCGAGTGGAAGGGTATTATATTGATAAAAAGGTGATCAGCGTGAAAAAGCATAGAACGTTAGCCAGTTGGCTGCTGATTATTTTTCAAACCGTCTTTGGTATTATCTTAGGCGCTCCTTGGCTTATTCTTGGCTTACTCATGGTTGATGCTTTCATTATCTTCATGGGTGGCGCAATCAATATTATTTCCCTTGATTCCATTGTAACTTTTGTCAAAATCTCAAACGTCTGTGCGTTTGCAGCAATGGTCTACTATTCATATTATGTAGCAAAAAACGACAACTGATGCCCATTGAATAAAGACTGCCGGATTGGACGGGGTCCAGGGGGAACGGGTGGTTCTGGCGGCATTTTGTCGGTGGCAAAAGGGATATTTCCTGAGCGGGCAGACCGGACGGGATTGCTCCGCAACCCTGGGGCAGCCCCTACGCCGTCGATCTCGGAGCTTAGTGCAGACAGGCGGGGTGCCGGGGCTGCGCCCTCTACGGGCCGGTATTCTTCACATTCGACTCATCTTAGTGTAAAATAGTTCTCGGTGAAATGAATAATCCCTTATAAACTTGCAAAAAGGAAGACCTTCATCTTATAGTATAAGTCTCGACACCAACACTATAGATAGGAGAAGGTCTTCCATGGATTTCATTGTATCAGAATTCATCAACTTAATAAAGGGGTGTTCCAACGGACTGAGTCTGGAAAAGGAGGTCTGGCGGCGGGAAATCGAGCTCCAGTGCCAGGCTTTCGCCCGGGCTCTGGAGACTTACGATGCTGAGATGGCCAGGCAGTATGCGGGGAAACAGAAGGTCCTGAGGTTAGACCAGCGCACCGTGCTTTGCATGTTCGGGACCATCACATTCTCCCGCCGTCTGGTCCGGCGCGAAGGCGGAAAGCCATTCTATCCTTTGGATAATATCCTGGGCCTGTCACCTTATCAACGATATTCCCCGTTGCTCCTGTACTCGGTAACCAAAGTGGCAGCCGGCAGCGTCTATCGGGCTGCAGCTGAGGCAGTGAATACCCTGACCCCGCTGGATATCAGCCACCAGATAGTAAGAAGGATGGTCAGGACGGTGGGAGACAAGTACGCTCAGTATGAGGAAGTCCAGGCCAATCCAGCTTTCTGTGGTGATGAGCCATTGGAAAAGCCAAAATACTTGTTCATCGAGGGGGATGGTGTCCTTATGAAAGGGCAGCCAAAGGGCAGCGTGGAGGTACACCGGTTCCAGGTGGCGACTGGGGTGAAGCAGATTGGCAAGAGGCGGATCATGACAGGGTTTCACGTTTTTGCCGGCTTTGACCGGAAGCATGTCCTGGAGTTGCTGGAGGCCTATCTGGATAACCATTACGACCTGTCTCGGTGCACCGTCTTGAGCAACAGTGATGGGGGCAGCGGGTACACGAAGGACGTGTTCGATGAATTAGCGGAAGGAAGCAAACGGCATGAACATTTCCGGGACCAGTACCATGTGAACGAGAAAATCCGTCAGCGGCTGGGCTTTGTCAAGAAGCGAGGAATGGTCGACCTTCTGCATCACAAGGTCTGGAAGCATGACCTGGAGGGCGTCCGGTGCTGTCTGGACATGCTGGAAGGGGAAACCAGCAACGCCGAAGAGGAAGAAAACGTCAGGAAGCTGGGGGCTTACCTGGAACGGAACTGGGAATACCTGACTCCCCTGGCGATGCGTAAAGGGCTGGAAGAGTGCCAGAAAGGCCTGGGAACATGTGAGAGCAACCACTGGGCATACACCTATCGGATGAAGAAGCAGGGGCGGCGCTGGAGCAGACGAGGCGGCCTGGGGATGGTCAAGGTGATTAGTGGACTGAAGAATGGCGATTTGGATCAGGCTCTGGCAGTGGAATTGTGCAGTATGCCCCTGAAACCTCGGAAAGAATACTGGAATGCCGTACGGGAAGCACTGAAAAAACCGGTTTTCGTCCCTCATGTAGGTACCCACCAGTGCTGCATCGCCAATTATGGACCTAGCAGCAGTCCCATGGGCCATTTGGTCGCAGCACTGGACTGGTGATGGAAACGGACCCAAAGTCCGCCCTGGGAGGGGCGGACTAGGCCTCCGGCCTTGCTGGCATTCTGTGAGAGTATACGTGGATACCCCGGGAGCCGGGAGGGCAGGCCCAGGAGGAGTCGGCGGGATAACATCGGCAGTGGTCGCTCCTGGGGTGGAGCACGCGGGCGAGACCATCCGGCTTCCTGGTCCGTAGCCGCAGCCTTTGACCGACAGGGCAAGGCGATAGGCTGTGAGCCTCCCGCCAGGGACGAACGGGTCTGCCCTCCCGGCGGAGAGCTTTTGCGGGTGAATGGGTATAGAAGTTTTTGCCCTCTGGGCGGCCGGGACGGGTTTGCCTGCGGCGAACCCTTACATCGTTGGGGTCAGAGGCTCGTACATCTGGCAAGCCGCCGGTTGTGCGGGCTCTACGGACCCATGCTCTTCACTCTGCACTCTTCACTCTGCACTTTCAGACCATTTCTGCATAACTATACTGTGATGAAGGTTTCACCGAGAACTTGTTGACATATACACTTCCTTAAGTGGAAATAAATGCTGGAAAACAGTTGATGGAAATATACCACTAGGGGATTTGTTAAAATAAATGATAACCAAAGAAATAAAGTATTAAGTCTTGTAGTGGCACAGAGTATATTTTGAAAAAGAGCCATGACAATGAGACGTGCAACTAAAATCGCCAAATGCAGCCGCTGATTTTGTCCTTGGGTACAGCGTCAGCGGACCTAGGGTGTGGAAAAATGCGGATGGGAAGTCATTAAAAGAAATCAAAGTAGAACAAGATCATTAAGATAGTAGAAACAATATAATTAGTTTAAACTATTGATGGGGGGAGTTTCTCATGGGATGGAGAATGAGAAAACGTATCAATTTGGGATTTGGATGCCATATCAATATCAGTAAAAGCGGAATAGGCTACAGCTGGGGAATGAAGGGAGTCAGATTTACTAAAACGGCCCGTGGGGGAGTTCGTGAAACATATTCTGTCCCTGGAACGGGGATATCCTATGTGCAGGAACACGGTCCTAAAGGACGGAATGGTGTCCCCGGGACCCAGCCAGTTCAGCAGCCATTAGAACCTCCTGCTGTCAGTACCGAAAGAATAGAAATCAGTGAATATCAGGATCCGGAATACGCCGAATTGCTAAAAAAACTGAAAGCGGTCCAAAGATATAATTATATCAGTACTCCATTGTTGGCCACGGCAGTATTATCCATAGTGTATCCGGTTTTTGCCTTGACAGCATTGCTTGGGGCAATCCTTAAGGTTCTTGTCTATACAAAACTGCGAGTACCAGTGGAATATTCCTTCGACGAGGAATCCAAGCAAAGCTACGAGCATTTATCTGCACTATGGATGCAATTAGGTAATAATGCTAAATTCTGGCAGGTGATCTCGGAAAGCAGCCTGGAACGCAGAACCAATGGCGGCGCATCAAGAGGAATCAAGCGTATTGCGGCGAGAGTTACCAATCAACTGCCTTTTTATATCCTTTCCAATGTGCCCTGTTTTGGGTTAAAACTTCGAAAACAGGCTCTTTACTTTATGCCCGATAAGCTGCTGGTCGTTTCAGCGATGGATGTGGGAGCGGTCAGCTATTCAGATATTCTGTTGGATTTCAAGAAAACATCCTATGTGGAAGAAGAGCTGGTTCCCAATGACGCTGAAGTCATCGGCCAGACATGGCTGAAAGTCAATAAAAATGGAACTCCTGACAAACGATTCAAAGACAACAGGCAACTTCCTATTTGCGCGTATGGAACGATCATTATCCGGTCAAAGAACAAAGATCTGTATGTGGAATTGATGTGTTCGAATAATAAGACCGTTGAAGAAATGAAGAAATTGGCACAAAACTCTTTGTAATGCTGATCTGAAGCAAAATACTGTCATATATGTGGCCATCCTTCTGATAATATGGTTGTCCTTTTATGAAAAGAGGAAACAATATGGCCAGATTCAAAGACTATTTCTTTGGAAAACTCATTTCAGCGGTGGACGGCTATGACAAGCAGCCCTATCGAGATTGGCGTACAGATTTTGTCGGGAAGGAAGGCCTGATCATCCTCTATGAATCCGAGCACAAGGCTCCGGGAAAATTTTTCTTCCATATGCTGGTGGGCGTAGGTAGATGAATGCATTGCACGGCGGGGGATTGGAAACCGGGCGGAGAAAAAGACACCATCATCACCAAGGAACAGCATTTATACTTTTTCCCGTCAGCACAATCTGAACAAGAAGAAAAACGAATCCTGTTGGAGCGGGCTGCAGCCTCCGAGAGGATGCCAGGTGACAATAAATAGAAGATCCGTCAGAACTCCACATTCAGCACCTGGACCGGAGTTTCATCCGTATGGATCACTGCTTGCTTCAGCAGCTCTGTCTTCATGACACTGACCAGGGGAGACAGCCAGTCCTGGGAAGACCGGATGATCCAGTTGGCCATGGTTGCCCGGGAAAGGGGCAGGCCGATATTCTTCCATTTCTGTTCCTGCTCTTTTTATTTCAACTTCCTGCAAAAAAAACATTGACAAATCGAAAATAAAAGATATAATAATAAACAGTTCGAGGAAACGAGATATGAAGATAAGACTTTAGCAGAGGATAAATGTCATGAACTATTTAGACATTTTTAAAGCGTTATCAAACGAAAAGAGGCTTCAGATCCTGGACTGGCTTAAGGAGCCGGAGAAAAATTTCCCGCCGCAGGGGCTGCATATCCCGGAAGGCGACAGTTTTGATAAGTCTGTCTGTGTGGGGAGTATTCAGGAGAAGGCGGGAATTTCTCAATCGACGGTTTCCCACTATCTGGATGTTATGCAGCGTGCAGGACTTCTGGAATCCGCCCGATATGGGAAGTGGACATATTACCGGAGAAATGAAGAAAACATACAGAAGCTCGCAGATTATATCCGGGATGATCTGTGAGAAAACGATCAGACATACAATTCAGGATGAGTGTTTAGGAAAAGCGGAGTAAATGGTTTTAGCAAATGGGCTGCCCTTCGGGGCAGCAACAATTACATTAAATATATCTATAATAAGCGAAATGAAGAACGATTAGGAGGAGAATTTTATCATGCATTTTCATGGACCGATCATCAGACCCCAGACGGATATTGATTCTGTTTTTATAGAGATTACTGCAGGCTGCAGCCATAATTCCTGCACATTCTGCAATTTTTATAAAGATACTCCATTCTGGGTGGCGCCGATGTTGCAGATCGAGGAGGATTTGAAAGAGGCGAAACGAGAATGGCCGGATGCAAAGAAGGTATGGGCTTCCGGTGGAAATCCTTTTGTACTGGGAACGGAGAAGCAGATTGAAATCTGGCAGCTGATCAGGAAATATTTCCCGGAAGCTACAGTTTCAACCTATGCCATCGTTTCCGATTTCAAAAGGAAGAGCGTAGAAGATATCAGGCGCATAAAGGAAAGCGGGCTTGACGAGATCATGATCGGTATCGAGTCAGGTGATGACGAAGTCCTGAAGAACGTAAATAAGGGTTATACCGCGCAGGAAATCCTTGAAGCGGGAAAGAAGATGGACGAAGCCGGGATAACTTACCGGATGATTTATCTTGGAGGGCTTGCCGGAAAGGGAAAACTGGTGGAAAGCGCGAGAAAGTCGGCAAAGATCTTTAATCAGATTCATCCGTATTACATGATGCTGACGAATGTGGCCGTGCTTCCCGCTACGAAACTTTACGAACAGATGAAATCCGGAGAGTGGACTGAGGCTTCTGAAAAAGAGAGGATCGAAGAAATCAGGGAACTGGTGAAAGATCTTGAAATCCCGATCACAATTAATACCATGACATCGACCAGTGCCGTCAACTTCGTGGCCACTTTACCTGATGACAAAATGCCGCTTCTTTCAAAGCTGAATGAGATCATCGACGGATTTGATGAGGAGACAGAAAAGCAGCTGGAGGCATGGCGGCACAGGATGAGAGCAGTATAAAAAATAGAAAGTTCCGCGTAAAGGAATTCGCTGAATCCTTACGTGAAGAAACAGGGAATAAAAGCTTACGGAGAAATGGAAAGGAAGGAATGGCTTATGCATTTCGCAAGTGGTATTGTTCGTCCTCCCTACGAAGGACGCTCAGCATATTTACAGATTACATCAGGATGTTCACATAACGCGTGCAAGTTCTGCACCTATTATAAGGATGCTCCGTTCGCGGTTTCGCCGGAGTCGGAAATCATTGAGGACCTGAAAGAACTCAGAAGTTATGGAGTTCCATTTCCCCGGATTTGGCTGCAGGGAGCAGATCCCTTCATTCTGCCTTTCGAGAAGCTTTACCGTGTGGCGGAACTCGTTCATGAGTATCTGCCGTTTGTGAAGACGATCGGCGGATACGGGCGCGTGGACAGCCTTCGGAATAAGACAGCGGATCAGCTTAAGAAACTGAAGGATATGGGCTATTCCGGTATCGTGTTCGGTGTGGAGTCCGGGGATGAGCAGATTCTGCAGTATCAGAATAAAGGCTACCATGCGGATGAGATTGTTCCGCAGCTTTCCAAGATGGATGAGGCGAGAATGAATTACGAGGTCATTTTCTTAAGCGGCCTCGGCGGAAAAGGTTACGGTCTCGGTAACGCGCAGAAGACAGCAGCGGTATTCAATCAGCTGCATCCGGACCGTGTGATCATTGCAGGACTTACAATCTTCCCGGATACGCCTCTTATGAAAGATGTACGAAAAGGTGATTTCCAGGAGGCGACGGAAGGCGAACGGATACTGGAACTGAAAGAGTTCTTACAGGATCTGAAGATCGATACACTGATTGATGCAACCAATGCCTCTATCATTACAGCCATCTATGGACGGATTCCGGAGAAGAAGCAGGAAATGATCGACCGACTGCAGAGCATCTATGATGCTTATGGAGAAAAGGGACTCCGTAATATGCGGGATTCCCTGCAGGCGATCTGACGGCAGGACAACATTACATTTCAGGATTGGAGATGTTTATACAATGAAGATCACTGAAAGTCTGGATAAAGGTAGAATTCATTTAAAAAGCAGGATTGTGTTCCCGCCGATGGCGACACAGACATCTGAGAGTGGAGTCCCCGGAGAGAGAACTGCCGGGCATTATGAAGAGGTTGCGGAGAATCCGCTTGTCGGTCTCATTATCACGGAGTACGCATACATCAGCAGGCAGGGGCAATCCGGTGATGCGGATCAGATTTCCCTGGCATCGGAAGATGTGATCCCGTATCACAAGGCAATGACAGAACGGATGCATTCATTACGTCCGGACATAAAGATATTTGCGCAGATCAATCATGCCGGAGCAAATTCTTCAGAGGCTGTCACAGGACAGGAGCTGGTGTCCGCCAGTAATATTCAGTTTGGGAGAAGCACGGCGCGGGCACTGACGGTTCCGGAAATAAAGCGGATCTGATCGGTGTGGGGCGTGCACTTTTTGGTAATCCGAAGTGGGGAGAATACGGAGGCGATGACTTATGAGTAAAAAGGTATTGATTATCGGGACGAGTCCACGCATCCACGGGAACTCCAATATCCTCGCGCAGGCCTTTGCTGAGGGGGCAAAGGAGGCAGGAAAGAAAATCGGGTTTTGTTGTCGGATGCTGGGGCTGCACAAAAACGCACCGATATGTCTTTCATGACGATGCCGATATGGTTGTTCAGAAAATGAAAGATGCGGATGAGGTCGTGTTTGCAACGCCGATCTATTATTACGAGATGAGCGGGCAGATGAAGGTGCTGCTTGACAGTAAGCGCAAAATCATTCGGTGTACAACATATAAAGCAATAGGCCCTGCCGACCAAAGCCGGCAGGGCCTATTGCTTACTTGCATATGGGAGAAGCACTGAACAGCCTGTTCTTCCGGCCTATAGTGAAGTTTCGGATGGCCCGTTCACAGATATTGTTCGTTATAGCAGCTTCTCCATATTCCAGGTAGGCACTCAACTGCTTCCTGTGAAGGAGAATATATATATTGGATGGCCTTGCCCAACGGCGACTTCAGGCTCGGTTGTTCGCCCATTTTCGTTTCCAGCCACGCAAAGTAAGCCTCCAGCTTGCTTTTTTCAAGCCGCAGACGATTCCCCTGACACCCCTCCAGGAACTTCCCGGCGAACTCACTGCTCCTGCCCTATGTTCCTGTCCTTGAGCCAATAGTACATGGCATGATGGCTCATCTGACGGGAACGGCAGAACGCCTTGATGCAAAGCCCGCTTTTCAGTATCTGGCTCCAGTATTCCAGTGCCTTTTAGTGTTTGATACGTTGAATTTCTCCCAAAACAAAACCACCTCCAGAGATGAGTAACACGAATGACTCGAAAAAAACGACACGCTGCGCACCGTAGAGAAATTCGTTTTTTTCGTGCGATATTTTTAACATCCGTATTATCTCAAACTGAAGGTGGTGATTCCATACACCGGATTTTTAAGCGCTTACGTTCAATTTCACTTGTGACCGCTTCTTCTTTCAGTTATCTTTGTTTACCCGTTCCTTCGTCGTCCCATAGAGTGCGATTTGGTCAGGGGATAGAAACTCTTCCAGGCTTATGGCTGGCAGGGGAGTACCGAATATCCAGGAAAGGCTTCGAATGAAATTCACGGTCTCAACTGACCGGTCAAAATATTTTACTTCTTCGTCCAGAACGGACGGGTTGCAGTACGCATTAAATCTTTCTCGTAAGTAGTTCCGGAGCCTTTCCTCGTCGGAAAAATTTTTCTGCATCTGGAGCTTGAAATAATTGATGGATTTCTTTTTGCTGAATTTGCATTTCCTGGTCTTAAAGGAATAGTCAAAAGTAAGAAGACAGGAATCAGCGGTTTCCTCCGAAACAGCTTCCATACGGAAACAGAGGGCGGGGTCCGTAGTATCGACTTCTTCGAGATGGACCGTTTCATATCCTCTGTCAAGGGCATAAAAAAAGGCCAGGATTCCCTTGAGTCCAGGTTCATAGAAGATAAAGTGATCATACGATCTAAGATTCCGCCCTTTATATTTCAGGTGGTACCGTTCATCCTCGGATAAATCAAATTGAAATTTCAAGACATCCTGGGTTGCAAAATCAAGGCTGCAGGCCGGAGCTTTTTCTTCCTTTGCAAAAAATAAGTCATCCGGAATATGCTGCAGCAGTTCCTCCATCTTTTCATCCCGAAAAGATTCAGAGGGATGGACTTTCTGCTTTTCCATATTGGTGATACGCCTCCTAAAACAGGAAATCATCAGGCCGAAAAGGCTCTTTTCCATAACAATATCATAGCGAAGCCAATCCAGAAAGACAACCAGAGATTCTGAAAAGATTAAAACATACGAAAAAAACTGGGGATGCGAATTATCACATACCCAGTTCTGTTATGCAGGAAAAGAAAGTACTCTTCTCTGGTGGCGGCTGCCTCCACCAACCGGCTCCGGCGCCGATTCTATTCTGGACAGTAATCCGCCTGACGGAAAAGCTGCAACCTGATATAGATTGCTGCTAATCCGTGACGGAAGTCACCGCTCCGCAAAGTGCCGGAAAGAGCGCTGCCCTAAAGCCTAGAAAGAAGAGTACTTTGAACTGTAATTCTATCAGAGAATTAAATAACCGTCAATTAATTTTGCGTTTCCGGTACTTATCCTAGCAGGTTCTGTTCTGTTACAGGTAGAGAAGAAACTCTTCCCCTATCTATGTAGCGGGAGCGGCGTTTGCTTTTGTTTCTTTTAAGGAGTTAAAGTCGCTATTTTGCGGGGAGTAAGTTACCGTTTTATTATACGAGGGGCTCGCCGTGGCGAGCCCGTCCCGGCCGCCCAGAGGGCAAAAAGCAGGCCCGCAGTCGAGGGATTGCAGGTCTTTTTCTGTATGAATTTTTGGGTAGATAAGATGATACAATGAAAAAGAGAACGAAGGAACTCAAGGAAAAAAGAGCTTGGTAAAATCGAGGTGGTAAAAAATGACGAAAGATTTAATGGCGTATTGTCCTCTTTTGGAAAAAGAAATTGATGACGGACTATGCTGTGAAATTGGTCTTGTCATACGCCGAGATGTAAAGGAAAGTTTTGTGCCTGAGGTAACAGATTGGGAAAAAGCAAGAAAGATATGTCCGAAGTGCTCTCCGGAATTTAAATGATTTAACAAAAGGTATCATAACCAGGATTTAAAATCGCGGATTGCCAACGAATCCTTAGCCGCATACGAGAAAGAAGCCAATAGAACACAGAAACGGCTCAAGGCACAGCGAAATTTGGCTTATGGAATAGGTACGGTCTTGCTGGTGGCTTTGGTGCGGAAATGAAAAGAGCCATGGTGGGAATGTTTCCTGCCATGGCTTTATCCGGGGTTAGTGCTAAAAACCTCCAGTACCTGATGGGCCACAGCGATATATCCATCACCCTCAATGTGTACACTCACATCAAATTCGACAATGCCCAGAAAGAAGTAGAACTCATCCAGACTCGGCAGCAGAAGGAGATGGAAAAAGTCCGAAAAGAACTGGAGCAGGTGGGCGAGATCCAGCCCAAGGTGATCCGGTTTCCCAATAAGGCGTGAGGAAATCTGGTAAGAAATCAGATACGGCCCCGAGGGCCTTGAGACATCAGAAGTCAGATTTGTCCGGTGACAATTAGTGCAGAGTGTAGAGGGAAAAAGTAAAGAGCTTGGGACGGTGTAGGTCCAATGACCCCTTGCGATGCCGTAGGGGCGCACGCCAGGCGGCCCGCCTGAATTCACAATCCGATTTGCTTATCGCGGGTCAATCATCAGACTTATGAAATGCCCAAAGGGCCGGTCTAATATCTTTCATCAAGGCCGCCCGGAGGGCAGAAAATAAAATAAAATAAAATAAAATAAAAAAGCCTTGCAGGATGTAAAAATCCTACAAGGCTTTTTTATTGCAACAAAAGACATGGAGTTATTCTTGATGAATGATAATCCAGTGAAGAAGATCTTGCTGCGAGAGTTCTCCGGAAGCGATTTTTAAAAATGTATCTGACAGTTCGTCTTGTGTATAGGTAAGCTCAATCTTATTAAGAGTGAGAAACACCAACATCACATGTGCACCGATACGTTTGTTGCCGTCAATAAAGGCATGGTTTTTTACAAGTCCATATCCAAGACGAGCAGCCTTCTGTTGTAAGGATGGATAAATGTCTGTGCCTGAGAAGGACTGAAATGGTGCGGCCAATACGGATTCCAGTAAACCTTCATCCCGGATACCATCAGTTCCTCCTGTCTCCTGAATCAGCTGTGAATGAAGCTTGATGATTTGATCTTTGGTAAGGACAATCATTTGGCGAGGACCTCATAGGCTTTTTGGTTCTTGGCGATTAACCGCTTGGAAATGGCAAGTACATCTTCGTCACTGGCATGCTGTTCCTGTTCAGCGTTGGTAAATTCAATCAGCAAATAGCGAGGAGAGTTGTTTTTCAGAATGACAACAGGACCCTTCTCATCAACCATTCTGGCTATACGGGAAAAATTCTGATTTGCCTCTGTGATGGAAACAAGATTTTCTGTATTGACATTCATAGTTGATCCCTCCTTGAACTTTTATAATTTAATTATAGTCCATAGATAGGATGAATTCAACCTAAATATTTAAGGGGATGAAAAAGTGCAGAGTAAAAAGTACCAGAGGCTGGGTATCTGGCCGGCCATGGAAGGGCGGGCCCGCGGCACGCCCCTACGGCGTTGCAATCGAACGTTTGGTCCAACAGTCTTAAAACGAATATTTCAAGATCCAGTTTCTCTGATTTTCCGTTGTACTTCGACCCCAACGTGGTAGGGGCTTCCCGCAGGGGAGCCCCTACCGGTCGACCAGAGGGCAAGATATCAGGCTCGCAATCAAAAATGATTACGGGCCTGCTTTTTATTTACTCGAACAAATCACTGTGACTTACTGTACGGGTCAGAGTCAATGTCAGGATATCTTCCTCAATTTTATAAATCAGCAGCCAATCTGGCAGGATATGGCATTCACGGAAGCCAATGTAATCTCCGGATAAAGCGTGATCCCGATATTTAATCGGAAGAACCTGTTCATTGACCAAGTATTCAAGGACCTCCTGGAAAAGTACCGGTTTGTGTCCTGGACGTTGGACAGCCCTTTTGTAATCCTTTTTGAATTGCTTACGATAGCGGATCTTAAGCATTCAGATCCTCCATAAGGTCCTTCACGGAATCATAGGTTTTGCTCAGGTTCCGGTGATGATTCACATCATTGATTGCCTGCAGAGTCTCCATCTGGTTGGCAGAAAGACGCAAATCAAAAGGAATCCCTCCATAACGCACCACCGAACGCAGGAACATATTGATGGCTGTAGAGGTAGGAATACCCAGGGCAGAAAAAATCAGTTCCGCCTGGTGCTTCAGATCAGCATCGACACGAAGATTTAAGGTCTTTGTTTCGGACATTGAAATCATCTCCTTTCAACGCTATTGTAACGTTAATTTAGGAAAATGTAAAGAAAATTACTTTATATTGCGGGGATTTATGGAAGTAAAAAAAACCTCCGGGTGGCCGGGAAGGGCGGGCCTGCGGCTCGCCCCTACAGCGTCAGGGTCGGAGAACCGAAGAGGCAGGGAAATCCGATTTTCATCGTATTCCCGTCCCAGAGCCAATGCCGTCCAATCGAACGCAATAGATCAATTGACTCCAACTTGGTAGGGGCTCCCCGCAGGGGAGCCCGTCCCGGCCGCCCAGAGGGCAAAAAAGCAGGCCCGCAGTCTTGAGAAGATTGCGGACTTTTTTGTCCACTTTTTTGCACAGCTCATATGATATACTGAGAGAAAGAAAGATTTGGACATCGCCAGAAAGTAAGGGAAGTGAACAAAATAAAAGTTTGGATATGCACTGGGGAGTTACGGGCTGTTCCATGTTGACTATGCCAAACTTCTGGCAGCCGGGGGGCAGAATTGACCGGGACGAAGGATGAAAATACAGATTTTTGACATAGGGGAATGCTGAGATGAAAAAAGCAAGAAAAGTAAAAAGTATTAATGGTATACAGGAATTGGACGAAGTTGAAATCCTTAAAACCGGGGAACGCGCTTTTGTAGTAGGGGCAGATGATGATCCTGCTCACGACAGATATTTATTGGAAATAAAAGGTAAAAATGAGATGCCGGATTTCTACAGCCAAAGAGATTTTAAATTAATCAACAGATCAAATTCAAGAAGATTAAAATAAAAAACATATGCAGGGAGGACAATAATGGGAAAATTCACTTTTGTAAAAGGAAATTATTTCTTCAATCCTGAAAGCGTTACGAAGCCGCTGCAAGAAGGCTTCATAGCATATGACGAAGAATTGGATGCGCAGGTCAGTGCAGAACACATCCGTACTGTTCTGGAGAACTATTTGGCAATGAATCAAAAAGCGGATTTGTTCTTTTTTATGGAAGTCCCTGTGAATCTTTCCGAGGAAAGAATTGAAAGGGAACCGGAAGGGGATAAGCCAGGCATCATGACATCACAGCGCAGAAAGGTTTACTATTTGGATGGTATCGATGCTGAAGAGGGAATGAAAATTTTAGATACTTTTGGAGAAGTCTTGATCAATGACGGCCTGTCTGCGTTTGGCTTTGGCACTGCAGATTCAGAAATAGGAAAATATCAGTATAATCTTATAAGTGTACATGGATATGAAGATATAGATTTCTTGAAACAAGTTTTTCTCCTGGTGAAAATACCTGAACGAAAAGAACTTATATTTGCAGATGATTGTTTTTCCAGCGATAATCCTGGTGTAAGTGAACTATATGAAGACGACCAGGGCCGCACCGTGTATGATATTGTGGAATTATTGAAAAAGGTGGGGCTGTATGAAGCAGAAGTACGTGAGGATAATCCGGATGAAGGAGATCCAGTCACGGAAGATAATCCACTTGATGATGAACATTGGATGAATTAATGAAAAATAGTAGGTCCAATGACCTCTTGCGATGGCGTAGGGACCGCACGCCGGGCGGCACGAGCGTAACGTAAGTGCTTGAAAATCCGGTGTATGGAATCACCACCTTCAGTTTGAGATAATACGGATATTAAAAACATCACACGAAAAAAACGAATTTCCCTACGGTGCGCAGCGTGTTGTTTTTTTCGAGCCATTCGTGTTACTCATCTCTGGAGGTGGTTTTGTATGGATACCATCTGCCGGGGCAGATGCTTCTGAACTTGTAAAACCAGAGGCCGGGGATGGGCGGGCCTGCGGCGCGCCCCCTACGGCGTTGCAATCGAACCTGTGATCCAACAGTCTTAAAAACGAATATTTCGACGATCCCGTTTCTCTGATTTTCCGTTGGTTCTTTGACCCCAACGTTGTAGGGGCTCCCCGCAGGGGAACCCATCCCCGGCCGCCCAGAGGGCAAAAAAGCAGACCCGCAGTCGAGAAGATTGCGGACCTTTTTCTGTCGGGATTTTTGGATAGGGCATTTGCTATAATGAACATAAAGCAGGAAGATAAATTCGGCTGTGGGTAAAAAGAACCAGAGGGAGAGAAAAATGAAGGTAAGATATGTTGGGCCTTCACAGCAGGTTAAGAGTCTGACGAATCATCAAATCTACTCCGTTCTTTATGTAGATCCTCCTTTCATCAGTATCATTGATGATGCACAAGAAAGTTACGAGTATTTTATTGTAAATCCCGGTTTGTTAAATGGCAAAATGACTGGCAGATTTGAAATTGTGGAGGACGACGAGAAAGGTACATTAAAGGAAGCCTTTTATGATGCAAGAATTGAGCAGGAAACGGATGTTCCATTGGATCCCTGGGACGAATTGGAAAATACGAATTTTTATGGGTCTGCCCAGGATGTTGAAAATTTAAAATGTCCCGAGTGCGGTGGACCCTTAACAGTAAGATTTGAAAAATCGGAATCCTGCCTCACCATAGAATGCCAGCAATGTGGGGCTCGATCTCATGGGGATAAGTGTCTCCTGATACCGAAGTATTTACAGGAGGACGGTGAATTTAATGACGGCTGATGAGTTGAAATCGTATATGTTGAATGGAATTTATATACGATTCTCCAACAATATAATCCTCAAGAGGAAAGGAGATGGAAGACTGTGGCAATGATAAAAAAGTAAGCCTTGCAAAAGCAGTAAATCAGTCGGTTACACTGATATTCCTACTTCTGCAAAGCTTACAAAAGGACTAAAGTGAGACCCTTCAGGGGACTACCCTTTAGTATCATTGTTGCAGGTCATTTTTATGAAATCAACGTTTTTAGAGGGGCAAAACCGGAAGAAAAATTATATGGAGCAGTATATGCCACGGTTGATAGGCAAACAGGAAAAAACGGATATATATTAGGCTCTGATTTGCCTAAGACAAAGTGGCTTTCTGTGGAAAAATGAGAGATTCATTTGTCCTAAAAGATTCCTACGGCTTAAAGGATAAAAATCCAGAAGATTTTTCCCGAATGGAACTCGCCGGGTGGCCGGGAAGGGCGGGCCTGCGGCACGCCCCTACGGCGTCAGGGTCGGAGGAGCGGTGAGGGCAAGGAGTTTCGGCTTTTATCGTATCCCCGATGTCCATATTGTCACCGTCCAACAGATCAAACAAGAGTCCACGACCTCAACATGGTAGGGGCTACCCGCAGGGGAGCCCTTCCCGGCCGCCCAGGGGGCTGCTCTGTACTCTTCACTCTTCACTCTGCACTTATGCTCCCATTCCCCCCTCATTTTCTGCTATAATAACAGAGAAAATTTCACCCCACAAAAAGTGCAGTAGTAAGAACAGTCCGTTTTACTACCATTTTTACTACTACAACGGGGAAAGTTGTGCCGTTTTTTGCAAAATTATGTCCTTTTATCCGTGAACAGGAGAAACTCGAAAACCCGCATTAATTTGGCATATTTTGGCATAGAAGGGAGTTTTGTGTCCATGATGAGGATACTTTTTATCTGCCATGGCAACATCTGCCGTTCCACCATGGCGGAATTTGTCATGAAGGAGCTGGTCCGGCGTCACCATTTTGAGGAGGCTTATGAAATCGCTTCGGCGGCCACCAGCCGGGAGGAAATCGGCAATGACACCCACTGGGGGACCAGGGAGCAGCTGGATCTCCACCATATTCCCTATGCACCCCGGAAGGCTCGGCAGATGAACCGGGCGGATTATGGGTACTATGATCTGCTCATTGGTTTCGACGGCGAGAACCTTCGGGAGATCCGCCGGATTGCCGGGGGAGACCCGAACCACAAGATCCATCTGCTGCTGGATTTCACCGACCATCCCCGGGAAATCGCCGACCCCTGGTATACGGGGGATTTTGTCAGCACGTACCGGGATGTGGTGGAAGGGTGTGAGAGCCTTTTCTGTCGGAAAAATGTTCCTTCAGCAGCTGGTTGATCTCGGCTCTTTCTTTGCCCTGTTTTTCCATCTGTTTAATCAGTTTGTAGGCGTGGAACAGGGGAGAGGGGGCGATTTCGGAGCTGAAGAAGCCGATGCCCATGTTCCAGGCCAGCTGTTCGAACACATCGTCCAGGGCCCGTGAATCCAGCCCGTTGGCATAGGCCTTCAGCAGTTCCCGCATGGCCTGGCGCATCCGCCCGGCACCTACCGCATTGGACAGGGAAAGCAGCAGCCGGATGTTGTAATCCAGGTAGCGTTTTTCGCTTTTCCAGGTCATATCCCAGAATTCCACTGCCAGTTCCCCCAGTTTTTCGTCGATCATGGGGTAGTTGGTGATCACCGCCGGCCGTTCCGGGGCTTCGTCCGTGTTCCCTTTGTTTTCGGTCCGGTAGAAATAGGCGTGGTATTCGTTGTCGGCCTTTTTCTCGGTGGCATGTTCATAGCCCAGCATTTCCATCACTTCGTAGAGGGGGATGGGTTCAAAGGTCTGGATCACTTCCAGCCCCTGGCCCACAGGGAGCAGGGCCGCCTGTTTTTTCAGCCCCTCCAGGAAATTCCCTGCAATGCCCCGCACGTCGATTTTTTTAAAGGTGCTGATTTTATCGTTCCATTCCAGATTTTTCATACCGATTCTCCTTCCGTTCGTTCCTGTTGCTGTTATCCCAGGTGGTGTTACGTTCTTCGTCTTTCTAGAAACAATATAGCATGGAACAGGAAACTGGTATGTTGTTTTTACAACGGAAATTGGCAGGTATACCCTCCGGGAGGCCGGGAAGGGCGTGCCTCTGGCGCGCCCTTACGCCGTCAGGGTCGGGGGAACGGTGACAAACGATGAATGATTCACGATGAACGCTGGACGAATCCCGCTCTTCACTCTGCCCTCTTCACTCTGCACTGCCTGCTCCCCACCCACGCCCCGGCGGCAGCGGCGGTGAGCATGGGGACTAGGGTGCGGACGGGGAAGCACAGGAGCATGATGGCGGCGGAGAGCAGGGGACGCCTGGACAGGTACCCGCAGGCCGCAGCGGTGGTGGCGGTCGCAGCGAAAAGGGCTCCGGCACCAGTAACGGCTGCCAGCCCATACCCCAGGGATACAGCGCTGTATACAATGGGGAAGATACTGCCTCCTTTCCAGCCGAAGGCCAGGCACAGGGCCGTTGTCAGCAGCTTGGTGACGGCGGTGAGAAAGAGCAGGGTCACCGGCAGCTGCTGCCAGGTGGCAGTCAGGGGAAGCAGACGGCTCCCGCCGCTGAACAGGTTATCCAGGTTCCAGAGCCCCAACAGGGAGACAAAGGCCCCGGCCGTGAGGCAGGACAGTATCCGGTTCCGGGCCAGGGGATGGGCCAAGGCATTGGCGCCTTGGGCAAACAGTTGATACAATTTTCCCAAGAGGATACCGCCGGCCGCAAAAAGGGGCATCCACTTCCATTCGGCCAGGCCCGCCCAACGGTGCCACATCAGCTGGGGCAGACCGTGGCCTGGCCTGGCGGCAGAATGCAGCAGAAGAAGGGCCAGTACACCGCCCAGGACTCCGGCCATATAGATGAGGACCTTCACCCGGTGCTGCTGTTTCGGATCAGGGAAAATCGGAGGAAGGGTTCCGGCAGGAGGCACTGCAGGGGAGGGGGCAAAGAATACAGCGAGGCCAGGCTGGCTGCCCAGCTGCACAAGCGCACGGACCTGGAAGACGATTTGGCGGATCCGGTCCCTCACGGCGAAACACAGGGAGGTGATGATCCCTGTCAGCCCGGCTTCCGGGCCCAGGGAACCTCCGGCAAAAAGAGGCAGCAGCACGGCGGTGAAAATGGCGGGCAGCCGGTGATAATCGTAGGTGCCGTCCCGTTTCACTTTGGCTATGACTTCGGCCATGGTGTCCGGGAGTATCCCGAATTTTTGCTGGAACAGGCCTATGGCCAGCCCGCCGGTAAGGCACAGGGCCGGGATGTACCAGGAACCTGCTCCCAGGTACTGGGGAAGGGTTCCCCAGAAAAATCCCATGCCCATTCCCAGGATCTTGAGGAAGGCCCAGACCAGGGCACCACCCAGGGCCCCCAGGAAGAATACATAAAGCACCAGATAGGCAGCCAGTTTGCATTTTTGTATCGCAGACAGTTTCATAGCGCAGGACCTCGTTGTTTGGAATGGAGAAGAAAAAGGGTTCTATTACAATTATAAAGCAATTATAACGGATTTCAATGGAAACCGTCACGCTGTTTTCTTCCCAAAGAGGCCGGAATGGGGTACAATAATCATAATCCTGTCCCTGTTGACCGCGCTTACTTTTTGCAATCTGAAAGGTGGTATTTCCATGAAAATCAAACGTGTATTGGCCATCCATGACCTTTGTTCTTTTGGGCGCTGTTCCCTGACGGCAGCCATACCTGTGCTGTCCGCCATGGGGCACCAGGTCTGCCCGTTCCCTACGGCCCTGTACAGCAACAACCTGACCTACGGGAAATTCGTTTCCCGGGACCTGACGGACCTGATGGCTGGGTATCGGAACCAGTGGAAGGAACTGGGGCTTTCTTTTGATGCGGTCTACAGCGGTTTCCTGGCAGGCCCGGACCAGGTGGAGCAGGTGATCGCCGCCATTGAGGAATTTGCCGGGGAAGACCGGATTGCGGTGGTGGACCCGGCCATGGGGGACGATGGGAAGCTGTACCCGGTGTTCGGTGGTGCCATGGTGGAAGCCATGAAGAAGCTGGTGGCCCATGCCGCCCTGATCACCCCCAACTATACGGAAGCCTGCCTGCTGACGGATACCCCCTGCAAAGCCGGGGCACCTGCTGACGACGAGCTGGAAGCCCTCTGCGACAAGCTGCTGGCCCTGGGACCCAAACAAGTGGTGATCACCAGTGTGCCCTGCGATGAGGACCATCTGAAGATCGTCAGCTATGAAGCCAACCAGCTGTTCCCGGAAGCCTATGAAGTGAAGAAGCTGCCCTTTGCCACCTGCGGCACGGGAGATGTGTTCACCAGCACCCTGCTGGGATATGTGCTGAACGGAAAAGATCTGAACCGGTGCGTCCAGGAAGCGGCGGATTTTGTCAGCTACGTGATCGACACCACGATCAAGGCCGGTACGGACCCCAAAGAAGGGGTGGTCCTGGAAGGGTGTCTGTGGAAGCTGCTGTTCCCCCAGTCCAAGAACTGTACAACGTGTATGGCGTGAGGGAGTGAGGGACGAAAGGGGGCTGCTGCGCTTGCAGTAGCCCCTCTTGTTTTCCCCTTTCTTCCAGGTTATAATGAAGAATGGTGAAAAAATGTTTGCTTTTGGGTGGTTCCGGAGCAGTTGGGGGAAAGGAGGACGAGGGGCATGGAATTTGTGAAGAAGACACCGGCCGAGAAGGAAGAGACCTTCCGGCTGCTCCAAAAGCTGTATGCTTCCGAACCCATCAAGCCCCGCACTCCGGAGGCCCCTCTGCCGGCTCTGCTCCAGGAGCTCCGGGCCATGCAGCAGGATCCGGCTTCCCAGTATGAAACCACTCCGGAGCTGTTCGTCCGTCAGGGGAAAGCCCTGGCAGCCTATGAAGATGATACCGTGTACGATCTGCCGGTGCTCCATTATTATCCCACCTACCGGGTGCTCACCGATAAAGAACTCCGGGGGTATTTCGGCTGGCGGACCCGGCTGCGGCACCAAGAGCTGGAACGGACTTCCCTGACTTATGCCTTCCTTTATATATACGAGCTGCTGAACCAGATCGGGGTGGAAAATCCCCGAGACGGGTATGAGAAACTGAAAGCTTTCGAGGAAAACTACGGCCTGCTGGATGACCGGATCCTTCCCTATCTCCACCAGTGGCTCCGGGATTATGTGCTGTATTACCAGCTGGATCCGAAATTGCTGCCGGAAACCAAACGGACCCGACAGGACCAAGCTTATCTGGTGCTGGAGGACTACAAAAAGGCGTCAGATCAGGATCTGTTCGATGCCTTGGATCTTTTCTCTACCTACCATATCAGCCGTTCCAAGCTGTATAAGGAGCAGCCGGAGGCGGGTGTACGCCTTTTGGGCCGGATCTACCGGATGATCCAGGCCTACTGGGAATCCCACCGGAAGAAACCGTTCCTGCGGGAACATGTGGGCGGTCCCACCTATGACTGGCTGGAACTTTTTGCCAATGCGGTGTTCCTGCAGAAAGAAGATGGACGGGAATTCAAGGTGCAAGTGGACCCCATCTGCATTTATCAGGACCGGAAGGGTGTCTGGACTCTCCGCCATTATGAATATGCCTCCCAACAGCTCCGGAAACTGGGGAAGTTGATGAAGACCCTGGATGGCCTGCTGCGGGAAGCATTGGATTTTTCTCCGCCCCTCCAGCAGCCCCTTTCCTACAAATGGCTCACCAAACTGGTCCGCCAGGCGGTGGAAGAGGACCGAAAGGAACAAGCGGAAGCAGAAAAACGGAAAGTGGTGTTCCACTTGGACCAGCTGGACAAGATCCGCCGGGATGCGGCGGTGACCCGGGAAAGACTCATGACCGAAGAAGAACGGCGGGAGGAGATCCTGCCTTCTCTGACGGGCCAGCTGGAGGCTCCGGAGCAGGAAAAGGGATCCCCAGGACTCCAAGCTGTTGCTCCGGGGGCTGCGGTCTCAAGAACGGCTCCTTTGGACCAATCTTCCGCCTTGGCAGGAACGACCCCGGCTTCCGCCCCAAAAGCTCCGGATGGGGCACGGACGGACCGGCCTTGGAACCTGACGGAAGACGAATACCGCTATCTCAAAGACCTGCTCTATGGGAAAGATACCTCCTGGGCAGCGGCCCAAGGACTGATGCCTTCTCTCCTGGTGGATGGCATCAATGAAAAATGTTATGAAACATTCGGGGATACGGTCCTGGAAGACGGGGACCCCCCCTCTGTCATAGAAGATTATCTGGAAGATTTGAAAGGAACGATTGCACCATGACCTTGAAGATACCCAAACGGATTGCCCGGACCCTGATCAGCTCCCTGAAGGGAGGCGTAGTGCCCCGTATCGGGCTGCCCTACATCACCGTGGGACGGGAAACTGAAATCGACGCCCTGCTCCACGATGTGGAGGTGATTGCCGATGGGGGTGCCTCTTTCCGGTTCATCGTGGGCCGGTACGGCAGCGGGAAAAGTTTCCTGCTCCAGACCCTCCGGAACTATGTGATGGAAAGGGGATTCGTGGTGGTGGATGCGGACCTTTCTCCGGAACGGCGGCTCCAGGGCACCAAAGGCCAGGGGCTGGCTACTTATCGGGAACTGGTCCGGAACATGGCCACCAAGACCCGGCCCGAAGGGGGCGCCCTGCCTCTGATCCTGGACCGGTGGATCAATGAGATCCAGCAGCAGGTGGTGACGGAAACGGGCCTGGCCCTCACCGACGGCCGGCTGGACGGACTGGTGGAACAGAAGATCGGCCTGGTGATCCAAGCACTCAATGAAATGGTCCACGGGTTCGACTTTGCCCGGCTGCTGACCCTGTATTACCGGTCCTACCGCCAGGGGGATGAAGCCACCAAGGCCAAGGTGATCCAGTGGTTCCGGGGAGAATTCCACACCAAGACCGAAGCCCGGCAGGAGCTGGGGGTGAACATCATCATCTCCGACGAGGACTGGTACGAATACTTGAAGATCTTCGCCCTGTTCTTGAAACAAGCAGGGTATGCCGGCCTTTTGGTGTGCATCGACGAACTGGTGAACATCTACAAGATCCCTCATGCCATCACCCGGCAGTACAACTACGAAAAGATCCTGACCATGTACAACGACACCCTCCAGGGGAAGGCCCACTACTTGGGCATCATCATGGGAGGCACGCCCCAGTGCATGGAAGATCCCCGGCGGGGGGTCTACAGCTATGAGGCCCTCCGGTCCCGGCTGGCAGAAGGCCATTTTGGAGGGGAACACAAGGACCTTTTGGCTCCGGTGATCCGGCTCCAGCCTCTCACCAGCGACGAAATGCTGGTATTGGTGGAAAAACTGGCGGAGATCCATGGGGTGCTCTACGGCTATGATCCGAAAGTGACCCAGGAGGATCTGGTGGCCTTCATCCAGATCGAATTCCAGCGGATCGGGGCGGATTCCCACATTACTCCCCGGGAAGTGATCCGGGACTTCATCGAGGTGCTGGACATCCTCTATCAACATCCGGAACTGACGGTGGAGGGACTGCTCCATTCAGACAGCTTCCAATATGCGAAAAATGCCGTGGAAGGGGAGGAAACGGCTCCGGAATTTGCGGAATTCACCGTATAAGAAAGGATTGTCATGAATATCTTTGACCGGTATGCACCTTTTGTCCAGGATTTCATCTACAGCCAGGGCTGGTCGGAGCTGCGGCCCATCCAGGTAGCGGCGGGGGATGTAATCCTGCATACGGATGAGAACCTGCTGCTGACGGCTTCTACGGCTTCTGGGAAGACGGAAGCCGCCTTCTTTCCCATCCTGTCCCTGTTCGCCCAGGATCCGCCGAAAAGTGTGGGGTGCATCTACATCGGTCCCCTGAAGGCGCTCATCAACGACCAGTTCCTCCGGCTCCAGCCGCTCTGTGAAGAAGGGGGGATTCCGGTATGGCACTGGCACGGGGACGTATCCCAGTCCCACAAGGCCAGGCTGATGAAGCACCCTTCTGGAATCCTCCAGATCACCCCCGAATCCCTGGAAGCTTTGCTGCTCCATAAGCACATGGCCATTCCTCGGCTCTTTGGGGACCTGCGGTTCGTGGTCATCGATGAAGTCCATTCCCTGCTCCGAGGGGACCGGGGCGGTCAGACCCTGTGCCTGATCCAGCGGCTGTCCCGGCTGGCAGGGGCGAATCCCCGGCGGATCGGCCTTTCGGCCACCCTGGGGGAGCCGGAAAAAGTGGGGGAATTCCTGAGCCTGGGCACGGGACGGAAGACGTTGATCCCTCAGGTGAAGGCCCCGGGGACCAAATGGCGGCTTTCCATGGAACATTTTTACGTGAAAGACGCCCAGGCCGGAGAGGACCGGACGGACCTGAAGGCCCTACCCGCCCTGGACGTGAAGACCGACCAGGCGCCGGTTCAGGCGGACCCGGGGCTGGGGTACATCTTCGAGCACACCCGGGGGAAGAAATGCCTGGTGTTCGTCAATTCCCGGGAAGAATGTGAAGGAGTCACCACCAGCCTGCGCCAGTACTGCGAACTGAACCACGAACCGGACCGGTTTTTGATCCACCACGGGAATCTCTCTGCTTCCTACCGGGAGACGGCGGAAGAACTGATGAAGGATGAAAACCGGAACCTGACCACGGTCACCACTTCCACCCTGGAACTGGGCATCGACATCGGCCGGCTGGAGCGGGCCTTCCAGATCGACGCCCCCTGGACGGTATCTTCTTTCCTCCAGCGGATGGGCCGGACGGGGCGGAGAGACCTGCCTCCGGAAATGTGGTTCGTGATCCGGGAAGACGAGCCAGAGATCCGGGCCATGCTGCCTGCCACCATCCCCTGGAAACTCCTCCAAGGGATCGCCCTGATCCAACTGTATCTGGAGGAAAAATGGGTGGAACCGCCCCGGCTGGACCGGCTGCCTTACAGTCTCTTGTACCACCAGACCATGAGCGTCCTGGCCAGCAATGGGGAAATGTCTCCAGCGGCCCTGGCGGACCGGGTGCTGCGTCTCAGTTATTTCCACCGGATCAGCCAGGAGGATTACAAGGTGCTCCTCCGGTATCTCATCGCCGAAGACCATATCGAAAAAACGGAACAGGGGGGCCTGATCGTAGGCCTGGCCGGGGAACGGGTGATCAGTTCCTTCAAATTCTACGGGGTGTTCCAGGAAAACGAGGAATTCACTGTCCGCTGCGACTCCCAGGAATTGGGTACCGTGGTGGCACCCCCGCCTCCGGGAGAAAAAATCGCTCTGGCCGGCCATGTGTGGCGGGTGCTGGAAGTAGACCGGAAGTGCCATGTGATCTACTGCGAACTGGTGAAGGGCAAGGTGCCGGCGTATTTCGGGGAATGTCCCGGAGACATCCATACCAAAGTACTGGAGCGGATGCGCCAGGTGCTCCAGGAAGAACGGAGCTATCCCTATCTGATGAAAAATGCGGTAGCCCGGCTCCAGCAGGCCCGATTCACCGCCAAGGCTTCGGGGGCAGCGGAAAAGCCCCTGATCCAGCTGGGGGGAAAGATGTGGTGCCTCCTGCCCTGGTTGGGAAGCTACGGTTTTTTGGCCCTGGAACGGTTCTTGAACCTGAAATGTGCCCAGAAACTGGGGCTGAAGAAGCTGGATCCGTTTCGGCCGTTTTTCATGCAGTTCACCATGGAAGCGGACGAAGAGACCTTTTTCCAGGTAGTGGAAGAGGAAATCGAAAAGGAAATCGACCCGTTGGAGCTGGTTTACCCCCACGAGGTGCCGCTCTTTGACAAATATGATGAATACCTACCGGAACAGCTGGTGAAAAAGGGATTTGCCCTAGGGGTGCTGAACCTGGAAGACGTAAGGAAGCGGATCCGGGAATGGGCAGAAGCCCGGCGCTGATCTTTGGCAGGACCGGGAAAGAAAGCAGGCAGGATCGCTGCAACAGGAAGGAAGGGACTATGACAAACACAACAACTCAACCCAAACACCGCGGCATGGATATGCTCCATGGTTCCATTGCCGATAAGCTGTTCTTCTTTGCCATGCCCATCGGGCTCATGGGACTTTTTGAACAGCTGTTCAACAGTGCGGATGTTTTCATCCTGGGGCATTTTGTGGGAAAGAATGCCATGGCTGCCGTGGGGAATAACATGCCGGTGATCGGGCTTTTGGTGACTCTTTTGATCGGGATCTCCCTGGGGGCCAACGTGACTATTGCCCAGTATCTGGGAGCGGGGAAACAGGACAAGGTGGAAGAAACGGTCCAGACGGCCATCGTGATGGCCCTGGGCCTGGGGGTGCTGCTTACGGCGGTGGGGGAACTGATTGCCCATCCGGCTTTGATGATCCTGGATGTGCCGGCAGATGTCTATGACCTTGCATCCACGTATCTGCGGATTTTCCTCTTGGGCATGCCCTTTTTGACCCTGTACAACTTCGAAGCGGCCATCTTCCGCAGCTGCGGGGATGGGAAGACACCGCTCTACAGCCTGGTGGCCGCCAATGTGCTGAACATCTCCCTGGACCTTTTGTCCGTGGAAGTCTTCGGCTGGGGACTTACCGGGGTGGTCAGTGCTACGGTACTGTCTTTTGCGGTGAATGCGGGGATTTTGTTCGTCCTTTTGTGCAGGACGCCTCAGCCCATCCGGCTCCAGCGGCATAAAATGCGCCTGAACGGCACCGAACTGCGGAAGATCCTCCATATCGGGCTGCCGGCCGGGATCCAGGGCATGGTCTTTGCCATGAGCAATGTGGTGATCCAGTCTTCCATCAACAGCCTGGGGACGGCGGCCATGGCTGCAGCGGCGGCTTCCGTTATCATCGAATTCAACATCTACTGTTTCGTGAACGGGTTCAGCCAGGCGACCACCACCTTTGTAGGCCAGAATTACGGAGCTCGGAAACTGAGCCGGTGTTTCGCCACCACCAAGACGGCCTTCTGGGTGGAAGGGCTGTTCCTGCTGTGCATCACCGTACCCATCCTGTTTTTCGGGAAGCATGTGATCGGCTTCTTCAACCCGGATCCGGAAGTCATCCAGCTAGGGGTGCTGCGCCTCTGGTGGGTGGCGGATATGCTGTATCTCAATGGGGCCATGGATATCCTTTCCGGGGCGCTCCGGGGCTACGGCTATTCCCTGCCTCCGGCCATCGTGGCCCTAGTAGGGATCTGCGGGGTGCGGCTGGTGTGGATCTACACCGTGTTTGCCGCCCATCGGGACTACTTGACCCTGATCCTGGCCTATCCCATCAGCTGGATCATCGCCACCGCTGTGCTGGCGGTGGTATATCTGCAGTGCCGGAAGTATATCTTAAAGTCGGCGCTGGCAGGGAGGTAAAAGAAGAAGTCAGACACGGCCCCCAAGGGGGCCTTGAGACGTCAGAATTCAGTTTTTCCGTCTCACGCCCAACGTCTCACGTCTCACGCAAAAGGAGACCATCTGCCATAGGCAGATGCTTCTGAATTTGAAATGCGCAGGCCGGGAAGGGCTTCCCTGCGGCGAGCCCCTACGCCGTTGTGATTGGATGTTAGATCCGATGGTCAGAGAAACGGAAGCTTCTACAAATCCGTTTCCGTGTTTTTATGTGGTGCCCTTGCCCCCAACGTCGTAGGGGCTTTCCCGGAGGGGAGCCCGTCCCGGCCTCCCGGAGGGCCAGCCATTCAAAGCCAGAGGTGCAGCATCTGGCATCCATCGGCCGTTGACAGCTGACCGTTGAACGTAGACAGTCCATTCAGGGCCGGTCTGACGTCTTAATCAAGGAGGACCTTATATGATCATCAACACCGGCATGCGGACGGATATCCCTGCTTTTTATACACCCTGGTTCCTGAACCGGCTCCGGGAGGGGTCCGTACTGGTCCGGAATCCTTACCGGCCGGAACAAGTGACCCGGTACCGGCTTTCTCCGGATGTGGTGGACCTGATCGGGTTCTGCACCAAGGACCCGTCGCCCCTTTTGCCTCATCTGGATGCCCTGGAACCTTACGGCCAGTACTGGTTCGTCACCATCACCCCTTACGGCCGGGACATAGAGCCGGGGGTGCCGCCTGTGGAACGGGTACTGGAATCTTTCCGGCAGCTGTCGGACCAGGTGGGAGCGGACCGGGTGGGATGGCGGTATGATCCCATTTTCCTTTCTGACAAGTACACCCTGGATTTCCACCGCCGGGCCTTTGCCAAAATGGCCGAAGCCCTGGCCGGACACACCCACGCCTGTGTCATCAGCTTCATCGACCTGTACCCCAAGGTGACCAGGAACTTCCCGGAAGCCCTCCCAGTGGGCCGGGAAGACCGGCTGGCTCTGGGACAATACATGATCCAGACGGCCCGGGCCAACGGCATGGTCCTGCGGCCCTGCGGAGAGGGCAGCGAACTGGCTCCCTACGGAGCCGACTGCGGAGGGTGCATGACCTTGGGAATCCTGGAAAAGGCGTTGGGCGAAGGACTCCGGGCCCCCAAACAGCGGGGAGCCCGGAAAGCATGCAGCTGCCACATCACCTGCGATATAGGCGCCTACGATACCTGCAGCCATTTCTGCCGCTACTGCTACGCCAACACCAGCCGGGAAGTCGTGCTCAGGAACCGCCAGTACCACGATCCCCGATCCCCGCTCCTCATCGGCCATCTCCAGCCCGGAGACCAGATCCACCAGGCCCACCAGGAAAGCTGGAGGGACAGGCAGGGAAGGTTGTTTTAAAGGGTGTGTTGCAGGCCATATGCAACACACCCTTTTCTTTTTGAGTTGATTAAATGACCCCAGTTCCTTTCATAACGAGCTGGGCAATGATGGCGGAACCGATGAAGGTCCCAAAAAGAGCAATTAGAGTGGTCGCTACAATGGCGATACCCTGCTGTTTAAATGTTTTCAGGTCTTTGCCGCCGCCGATTCCCGCATAGGCCAGGATGGGAGTACACAGAGGCAGCAAGCTGACTTTGCTGATGGATTTATAAACAAAACCAGAAAACGGAAATAGACCAGGAGCTGTCAGCAAAATCCCGATAATCGTAATATAGAGGACCACAGGAGCTTTGACTCCAGGCGCGATTTTCTGCATCAGCTTGTGACACAGCTGACTGGCAATGATCATCCCCAGCATCAGCAAAAGGCCGGGGACTGCCTCAAGGGGCGTGACCACTTTTGCCGGATTATTCATCCGTAGGGTATAAATGTAATTGCAGATGGCGGCCAGGGCTCCGGTAACGCACCATCCTTTGATGAGCATTGCATATCTTGTCATTTTTCAGTCCCTCCTTCTTCATCATTTTCTGCTTGGTAGGCGGCTGCCAGTTCCTGGCCATCCGTGACCATTTCAGCGGTAGGAGTGACTTCTGTATCGATGCCCCGGATGTGGGCACATTTTTTATAGAGCCAGTTTGTCAAGGGCAGGGTCAGGAGAATGCTCATCAGCATGCCATCTCCGTTAGTCAGGGCCTGGGAAGTATAAGCATAGGTTTGGATCTGTTCGGCATAGGTTTGGATCTGTTCGGCCATCTGCGGGAATTCTACTTCCAGAGCCCCTAAGGAAGCCGACATCATAGAAGCGGATCCGACACCGCAGGCCGCACCCAGGGCATATGGATGGAAAAATCCTGTATGGGCACAGATAGAAGCCATCAGTCCAAAAAATACCGTACCAAGAACGGTCCCGGTTACATAACCGCCCATAACGCCAATGCCTTCCTCACTGTCCAGGCCATACAGTTCTCCAATAATGGCAATGGTGGATTCACGAGAAGTAGAAAGGGTGCAACCTACCGCAGCACGGCCCATCTTGAAAACCAGGACGGCAATAGGCAGGCCCAAGACGGCCGTTCCCATATTGCCAAATTCTTGCAGGATGAGGGCCAAGCCGGAACCTACCAGTTTTCCCTGTTGATAAATATCGTAGATTCCAGGGGAAATCCCAGAGGCAACTTTCGCCGTGAGGAACATGACAGAAATAGTAATGTAGCTGGAAGATTGCTTCATGGTCTCCATGGAAAAAAGCTTGCATCCCCCTAATACGATTCCGATGGCCATGGCATACAGCATAGGGAACAGGCTGAAACCGACGGAAGCGGTAATGCTGAACTTCCTTACGCCGATCAGTTCTGCTGCCAGGGCAATGACTGCACAGAAAACATGGATTTTCCAGTCTTTGAAAAAATCTTTCATGATATCGATTCCCCCTTTTGTTTACTCTTCCTTTTCCGTTTTTACTGGTTTACCCACTTGTCGATATATTCCTGCTTCGTCATAGCAGGAGTGAATCCTTCTTTAATGGCGATACCCGTGGCCGCTCCATCGGCCAAAAGATCGATGACCGTCATAATGAGTGCCTTGGCTGCAGTAATATAAGCAAGTTCCTTATCGACAATGTGATAGTCTTTGGTATGGGCCCTGCCAGATGCCCCACCGACATATGCATGGACCACCGGCATCAAGGCAGCCACATCGGCTGCATCGCTGCTGCCGCCATTGAAAGGAATGTGACGAGCCACATGATCCTTTCCCAGCAGCGTAACCAGATTGGCATACATCACGTCCTGGAGGGCAGAACAGGGATTCATGGGAAGATAGCCGGGAATCTCATCAATTTTCGTTTCAGCTCCTACGGCGTAGCCTCCAGCCTTGAGAGCCCGGTTCACTTTGGCAGAAGCATTCTAAGATGGATTCGATGGAAGCACCCCGTACATAGGTCTCGACCCGTACATCAGCGGGAACGATGTTTACTGTATCACCACCTTTAGTGATGATGGGGTGGACTCGGATGTGGTCTTCATCCCGAAAGGTTTCCCGTTGGGCATCAATAGCAATGAGACCGATTTTCGCAGCATTCAGCGCATTGATGCCTTTTTCTGGGGCACCGCCAGCATGGGCCGCCTTGCCGATATAGAAGACTTCCTTACTGACAAATCCGTTGGAGATTCCACCCACATTGGCCTTGATAGGAGTCTCCTGTTCTCCTTCTGTCGGCGTAGTATGCTGCATGACCATCATGTCAATGTCATCCAGGAGTCCCCGATAAATAAATTCCTGTTTCCCGCCGAACATCTTGATTTTGCCTTCCTTGCGAAGCTGATTGCGGTATCCGATTTCGATAAATTCTTCAGCAGGGACGGCCATCAGTGCTACATCACCGCTGAGAGCCCCGGAAATACGGCTGTCATGTAGGGCATAAGCTACTCCGGACAGGGCAGCAATCATGCAGTGATGTCCACACATGTGGGCGGCTCCCGTCTGTGGATCGGCATAGGGACTTTCCGGCAACCCTAACGCATCCAATTCACCCATGACGGCAACCTTCAGCTTTTTTTCCTTTCCCTTCACTTGGGCGATGACGCCTGTGATGCACTGTTTATCTTTGGTGGGGAAGCCCAGATTTGCAAAGACGTTTTTTATCTTTTCCGCTGTCTTAAATTCTTTCCAGCCCGTTTCAGGTTCTGCAAAAATGCTGTCACCCAGATCCATGATTTGATCATGATGTTCATCGATGATTTGGCATGCAAGTTTTTTGAGTTCCTGTTTATCCATTTTCGTCAGCCTCCCTATTGCAAATCTCAGATATCTATTTTATTTATCAAGTTTAGACTACTTTTGTACTTATGTAAAGAATATTTTAAATTAAATATTTGTTATTCTGCCGTATTGTACGTATTTAACAGACGTCATGAAACAAATGTCTATTATAAAATAATATAGTATAAAATAAGTTACAATATAATGCTTTTAGTTTAAAGCATTGCCTAAGAACACCATATGGGTATACGTCGGTTCCCCGGAAGCTGGGAGAGTCTTTGCGGGTGGAATGATATAGAAGCCTTCTGCCCTCTAGGTGGCCGGGACGGGTTTGCCTGCGGCGAAACCCATACGTCGTCGACCTCGAAGCAGCGATAAAAAATTTTTGACTCCATTTCTGAATAACTATACGGCGATGAAGGTTTCACTGAGAACTTGTTGACACATACCCGGGAAATCGCCAGCCCTGCAGGAAAGGGAAAAATCTGGTATAATAGAAAAAATATCCTGTTGGCGCCCCTGCGGGCACTGCCGCTACCCAAGGAGGTTTCTATGGAACATCTGATTCTGCTCACAGGGATCGTGCTGATCTCCTGTGCCCTGTTTGACAAAATATTCGGCCGAACCGGTGTGCCTGGCCTGTTCCTTTTCATCCTGCTGGGGATGCTCTTTGGGTCGGATGGGCTCTTGAAGATTCCTTTTGACAACTACGTCCATGCGGGGAATCTCTGCAGTGCGGCCCTGGTGCTGATCATGTTCTATGGGGGCCTGGGGACCAATCTGAAAGCGGCCCGTCCGGTACTGAAGGAATCCCTTTTCCTTTCCTGCGCGGGGACCCTCATGACGGCAGCCCTGGTGGGCCTTTTTGGGGTGAAGATCCTGGGCCTGCCGCTTTTGGAGGGGATGCTCCTGGGCAGCGTCATCTGTTCTACGGACGCAGCTTCCGTGTTCTCCATCCTCCGTTCCCAGAAGATGAACCTGAAATACGGGACTGCTTCCCTGCTGGAACTGGAAAGCGGCTCCAACGACCCCTTTTCCTATATGGCCACCGTGGTGGTGCTGACCCTGATGCAGGGAGCGGACCTGGGGCCTTGGGCCATGGTCCGGATGCTGGCGCTTCAGGTGCTGGTAGGGCTGGCCATGGGGGTGGGAGCGGCCTGGGCGGCGAAAAAGCTCCTGCTGGGACTCCATCTGGAAGAAGAGACCCTGACAGACGCCCTGCTCCTGGGCACAGGGCTCCTTACCTATGCCCTTTCCAATGGCCTTGCCGGGAACGGCTATCTTTCCGTCTACATGGCCGGGATCCTCATCGGCAACAGCCGGATTCCTGGGAAAGGGGCCTGCATCCGGTTCTTCGACAATCTGACCGGCCTGATGCAGATGCTGCTGTTTTTCCTGCTGGGGCTCCTGGCCTTTCCTTCCCGGCTCCCGGCAGTGGCCCTGCCTGCTTTGGGGACAGCGCTCTTCCTGACTTTTGTGGCAAGACCGGCTGCGGTGGCGCTGGTGCTGGGGCCTCTCCGCTGTCCTTTGAACCAGATTGGTTTCGTTTCTTTTGCGGGCATGCGGGGAGCCGCTTCCATCGCTTTTGCCATCCTGGCCATCAGCGGCGGAGCTCAACTTTCCTATGATCTGTACCACATGGTATTCTTCATCGTCCTGTTTTCCATCCTGGTCCAAGGGACGCTGATCCCACCGGCAGCCAGGAAGCTGGACATGATCGATGATACGGAAGACGTAATGGCCACTTTCAACGATTACACCAGGGAAATGCCCGTGCAGTTCGTCCGGTGCATCCTCCGGAAAGATCATCCTTGGGAAGGGAAGCCCTTGGCCGCCATCTCCATGCCCCCAGGCTCCTTGGCCGCTGCCGTCATCCGTCAAGGGCAGGAGATCCTGCCCAAAGGAGATACGGTGCTCCAAGAGGGAGATGAGATCATCCTGTGCGGGCTGGAAGGGGGCAGCGCAGAAAGCAGCGGTTTTTACCAGGTGCGCCTTTCTCCTCGGGATGAGTGGACCGGCCGGAAGCTGGCGGATCTTTCCCTCCATAATGAGCTGATCCTCCTGATCCGCCGGGGAGAGAAAGTCCTCATCCCTTCTGGGGATACGGTGCTCCGAGCAGGGGATGAACTGGTAGCGGCGCAAAAAAGGCTTTGACCGGCGGGAGAAGGCCGAAGCTTTTGCAGTGGTCCATTTCTGCTAGGATCACCTGGTGTACTATGCGCCGCTGCTGCCGGTAGGGGAACGCCCGCTTACCCGGAAAGAGATCCTCAGCCATCCTTTGGTGCTGTATCCCACCAGTTATTTCATGAACCAGATCTACCAGCAGTATTTTGCCAGCACCCCCATGGAACCGCTGATTTCTGCCCGACTCTCCACCCCCTATGCCATGATCCACTATTGCCAGAAAAACGAGGCGGGGGCCCTGTTGCCGGAGCGGATGCTGAAGACCTTGGGACACCACAACGGCTTCCTGATTTACATCATTTATTACATGCTGATGGTGATCATCGCTTCGGAAGCCATCCATTCCCTCCATGCTACCGTCAGTGAGGCCGGTCTGGCCGCTGGGATTTTCGTGCTGGGAACCTTGGTGGCCCGTCCCATTGCCGGAGTGATGTTCGACCGGAAAGGGGAAGATTTCGTCATGTATCCCACCTATGCCTGCCTGGCCATCGGCCTTTTGGTGCTCTCCTTCACTGCCCCTAGCTGGGAGATGCTGCTGGCCGGGATATTCGTGGGCCTGGGCTAAGGGACCTTCATGTCCAATGGCCAGGCCATCTGCGTGAAGCTGGTGGAAGAAGTCAGGATCGGGGTGGCGGTCTCCACCTATTTCGTGATGCTGGACCTAGAGTTAGGGGTAGGGCCTTACATCTTGGGAGCCTTCAAAGAATCCCTGGGCTTCCAGGAGATCTATTCCGCCGTGGCCTGGGAGCCATCGGGTGTGCCGTCCTCTACTGGCTGCTCTACGCCCGGAGACGGGGGACAAGGTCCGAAGAAACGGAAGCGCTGGAAGAGGCGTAAAAAACGGGGCTGTTGCGCAGGCAACAGTCCTTTTTCTTTTTTCCTTCCTCTATGGTATAATCAAAAGATAAGAACTGACGAAGGAGAAGTGCCATGCTGGCTGATTTACATATCCATACTACTTTTTCGGATGGGGTCTATACCCCGGAAAAGATCATCGCCCAAGCCCTGGTTTCCGGCATCACAGCCCTTGCCATCACGGACCATGACAATATCCAGGCCTATGACCGGGCCGCCCGGGCTGTCCATTCCCGCCATCTGGAACTGGAACTGATCCGGGGGGTGGAAATCGATACGGATTACAAAGGAAAAGACGTCCATGTGCTGGGCTATCATTTCGACCCGGAGAACCGAAATCTGCTCCAGGCTATGACTTGGACCCGGATCGGCCGGATCCAGCGGGTGCAGAAGATGGTCGAAAAGATCGATGCCCTGGGCTATCCCCTCACTTTCAAGGAAGTCCTGGAAGAAGCCCAGGGAGCCAAAAGCCTGGGCCGTCCCCACATTGCCCGGGCCTTGGTGAAGAAAGGGCTGTTCCTCGGCACCCAGGCGGTGTTCGATGCCTTGATCGGCAGTGGGAAGCCGGCTTATTTCCGGCAGGTGAAGCTCTCCCCTCAAGAGGCAGTGGATCTGCTCCATCAGGCGGGAGGCATCGGAGTGCTGGCCCATCCGGCGGAAATCGCAGATCCGGATCTGGTGGAAGAGCTTCTTTCCACGGTGCCCTTTGACGGTCTGGAAGTGTGGCATCCTTCCACCCTCCAGGAGAATCCTCCCCATGACTGGCTCCAAGTGGCCCGGGACCATCATTTGATGACCAGCGGGGGCAGCGACCTCCACGGGAATCCAGGACGGTTCCCCCGGCATCTGGGAGAATTCCCTGTGCTGTACAAAGATGTGGCGGACATCATTGCAGGGAAGCGCTCCTGACTTCTTTTTCCTTGCTAAGTAACGGCTTAGCTGCCGTATTTCCCTGAAAAGCAGGTGTTGAACATGAAAGTAGTAGCCTTTGTAGGGCCCAGCGGTACGGGCAAGAGTTTCCGGGCCATCGGAGTGGCCCATGACCATCATTGTGACGGCATCATCGATGACGGGCTCCTGATCGAGGGAACCAAGATCCTGGCCGGGACCAGTGCCAAGACGGAACAGAACAAGGTACAGGCTGTGAAACGGGCCATCTTTATGGAAAAGGACCACTGCCAGGCGGTGCGGGAAGCCCTGACCCGGAGCGACATCCAGACCCTCCTGGTGATCGGGACCTCCGACAAGATGGTCCGGACCATCTGCAAACGGCTCCAGGTGCCGCCTCCTTCGGAAACAGTCTATATCCAAGATATTTCAACCACCCGGGAGATGAAGAAAGCACGGGAGACCCGGATCAAAGAAGGGAAGCATGTGGTGCCGGTGCCCACCATCGAACTGAAGCCCCATCTTTCCGGGGTGCTGGTGGACCTTCCCCACAGACTGTTTTCCCGGAACAAGAAGCATCATGCCATGCCGGAAAAGTCCATCGTCCGTCCGGCCTTCAGCTATTACGGGAAGATCACCGTATCCGATTATGTGGTCAGCGATATCGTCCGCATCGTGGTGAAGAAGAACCGGGAAGTGGACCGGATCACCTCCATCAAGGTCCGGCGGCCGTCGGATACCAGCAAGGGGATGACCATCTATCTGGAGATCATCCTGTTCTTCGGGGCTCCTATCTATGAAGTTGTCAAGAGCCTCCAGACCAAGATCAAACTGAAGGTGGAAGGCATGACCAGCATGCCGGTGAAGAACATCGATGTGTCCATCCGCAGCCTGACGGTACGTCCGCCGGATATCCCTAAGAATCTCCAAGAGCCGGACCCGGCTCCGGAAGCAGCGCAGGAAGAGGGCAAAGAGCGGGCAGGGGACTGATCTTCCAAGAGTTTCGGAGGACAGCTGTCCAGTACAGATGGATGATTTTCTGTGCCGGCAGGCTGTCCTCCTGCAATTTACCATTTGTTTTTCCTTTTTCCCCTGGTACTATGCTATAATAAGAGAAGATGTTTCTCAATCGGGAGCCTGAAATTTTCCCCGTATCGCTAAACTATAAAATCACTGGCAGGTCATATTCTATGAACAAAAACTTATTGCGCATGCTGTGCGTGTTGTTTTTCGTGATCATCATCGTATCAGCAGGCGTTCTTTATTTTACCTTTGATGTACGGGCACTGGAATATCTTACTACTTTTAAATGGTATTATGCCCTCCTGGCACTGGGAGTGCTGTCCATAGGACTGTTCTTCGATGCCACCCGCCTGATCACCCTTACCCGGCTGTCCGGGGAGAAAATGGACTATGCCCATATTTTTTATGCGGTATTCAGCAACTATTTCCTGGCTCTTTTGACACCGGGGCAGGGGGGCGGCGGCATTGCCATGCTCATGTTCATGAAACGGGCTGGTGTGCCGGTGGCCAAATCCACCCTGATCATCATTGTCCGGACCGTCTTTTCCATCCTGTTCCTGTTCCTGATGATGCCCGTGGTGTTCTTTTTCGACCCGGTGCTGGTCAGTTGGATGCCCAACAGTGTCATCCTCCTGGTGTGCGCTTTCTTCATCGGGGCGCCTTGGCTCCTGTGGCATCTCATCATGGGCGGGCGTCTGGAAAGATGGCTGGCCCGGTTCAGCCGCCGCTTTTCTCCCCGGGTCCAGGAAGCCATCTTCCTGGGGTACCGGGATTTCCAGCAGGCCATGTTCATGCTGAAAGACAATCCCCGGCAGGTATTCCGTGCTTTCGTGGAATCCGGGATCAGCCTGCTGTTCATCTATTCGGTGGTACCGGTGTTCATCAAAGCTTTCGGCATCAGCCTGCCCTATCACATCGTCATGGGGCGGATGTGCCTGATCAACCTGGTGCTGTATTTCACCCCTACGCCCGGAGGCAGCGGCGTAGCCGAAGGGGGCTTCCTGGTGCTCTTCAATTCCTTGCTCCCTCCCGGTGTTTCCGGGGTCCTGGCTGTCCTGTGGCGGTTTTTCTGTGAATACATCCCGTTCACCATCGGCGCCGTTGTGACCATCAAATGCTTTGGCTTGGATATATTGACCAAAATCCGTGATCGGAGGGAAATGGATTCATGAGAAAGATCTTAGTGACAGGGGGAGCTGGCTTCATCGGTTCCCATGTGGTGCCGGCTCTTTTGCGCCGGGAAGACTGTGAAGTGACCGTATTGGACAATCTGTCCACTGGGAAACGGTCTTATGTGCCGGCAGGAGTCTCTTTTCGGCTGCTGGATATCCGTTCCCGGGAACTGGAGGACTTCCTGGCACAGGAAAAGTTCCAGACGGTGATCCATCTGGCGGCCCAGACCTTGGTGCCCTATTCCATGGAACATCCGGAAGCCGATGAGGACCTGAATGTGGCCGGACTGGTGCATCTTTTGGAAGGCTGCCGGAAAAGCGGGGTGGAACAGATCATCTTTTCTTCCAGTGCCGCCATTTACGGAGACAACCAGAACTTGCCCCTCAGGGAAACGGAAGTGCCGGCTCCTACTTCCTTCTACGGCCTTTCCAAAGCCGTGGGAGAAAGCTATATCCGGCTCTACAGCCAAGCTTTCGGTCTGCACCATGTGATTTTCCGTTTCGCCAATGTGTACGGGGAACGGCAGGGGGAAACTGGAGAAGGAGGGGTGATTTCCGTCTTTGCCCGGAAGATCGCCCAGCAGGAGCCGGTGACCATTTTCGGGGACGGGAACCAGACCCGGGATTTCGTCTATGCCGGAGATATCGCCCGGGCCATGTGCCTGGCTGTGGGGTATGCAGGCTGTGCCACCCTGAACGTCTCTACCAACAAGGAAGTTTCCCTGAACCAGCTGATCCAGGTGCTGGAAAAGATCTTGGGACATCGGATGGATGTCCAGTACGGCCCGGTGCGTCCGGGAGATATCTATGCTTCCGTACTGAGCCACAAAGCCCTGGTGGAAACCTTGGGGATGAGGGAGTATACAGACCTGGAAGCCGGCCTGGCCAAGACCCTGGCTTATTTCCAGAGATAACAGGAGCAGGGAGAACAAGGAGGGAACGGTATGAAAAAATTCGTCCTTTCGGTTCTGGCCCTGCTTTTTTTCTTGACCACAGGATGTGGAAGAAAAGCAGGCCAGGTACCGGGAAGCAAAGCCCCGTCTAAAGAACTGACCTTGGCTGCCGGGCAGAGTATGGACAGTTATGGGAACCTGGGGAATGATCTGACGGCACTGGTGAACCAGGATGGCAAGGCCCCTCTCTTGAAAGGACTGGAAAGTACCGGCTCTTTGGCCAATATCGAACTCCTGCGCCAGGAAAAGGCTGATCTGGCCCTGGTCCAGAGCAATGTGGCCTGGTATGCCCAGACCGGGACGGATCTTTATGAAGGCCGTCCCCTGGAAGATCTCCAGCAGGTGGGGGTGCTCTATCCAGAAACCGTCCAGATCATCACCTACGACCTGACCGGGATCCGCAAACTCCAGGATCTGAAAGGAAAGACAGTTTCTGTGGGGGCAGCCGGTTCCGGGTCCTCTCTGAATGCCCGGCAGATCTTGGAAGCTGCCGGGCTGACAGAAGACGATGTGCGGGTCCAGTACCTTACGGTGACCGATACGGTCCGGGCCTTGAAAGAAGGCACTGTAGATGCGGCGTTCCTGACTTCTTCCCTGCCTCATCCAGCCCTGAAGGAACTGGCCCGGCAGCGGCGGCTGGTCCTTATCCCGGTGACAGGCCAGGCCTTGGAAGACCTTTTGGGGGCGTATCCCCTGTACCAGCCGGTGACCATCCCGGTGGGGACGTATCCCAACCAGACCCAAGCCTGCAGCAGCGTGGCGGTCCAATGCCTTTTGGTGACCCGTTCCCGGCTCCCCAAAGAGATCCTGGAGGGGATTCTCCAGCGGTTTTGGCCTCACTGGCCGGAACTCCAGGGGAAATATCCCTATCTTTCCCGGGAAGCGCAAAAAACGTTTTTCCAGGCGCCCCTGCTGCCGTTAGCACCCGGTGCCGAACAATTCAGAGATCGGCTGAAAGTCAGTTCCTGAGCCAAGGAACAAAACTCCATTTGCAAAACAGGCATCAAACCTGTATAATGTTGAACAAGAGACTAGTCCTATAGGATCCGGAGGAGTTCTCATCGTTCGGATTCGTAGGGGATACGGGAATTGAAAACATAGTTTCGAAATGGGAGTATGGAACGCCAAGATACTCCAATCTTTTGATATGCAAAATTACGAAGGAGGTGTCCCTTTGAATAACAGTAAAGGGCAGCAAAAAAAATTATCCATCATCCCCCTGGGCGGTCTGGGAGAAATCGGCAAGAACATGACCGCATTCGTTTACGGCAATGACATGATCCTGGTGGATGCCGGCCTGGCATTCCCCGATGATGACATGCTGGGGATCGATCTGGTGATCCCAGATACCACATTCCTCATGGAAAACAAAGAAAAATTCAAAGCCATTTTCCTGACCCACGGCCACGAAGACCATATCGGTGCCCTGCCGTATGTCATGAAGGACTTTGATGTGCCCGTCTATGGGACCCCGCTGACTTTGGGGATCCTGTCCGGGCGGCTGAAGGAAAACGGCGTATCCGACAGCAAATGCAAGATGGTGAAGCCGGGGGCTACGGTCCGGGCCGGCGCTTTCCGGGTGGAATTCATCCGGGTCAACCACAGCATTCCCGATGCGGTTGCCCTGGCCATCCATACCCCGGTGGGCGTGATCGTCCACACCGGCGACTACAAATTCGACCAGACCCCGGTGGACGGGCAGGTGACGGACTATGCCAAACTGGCAGAAGTGGGCCGCAAAGGGGTCCTCTTGCTGATGAGCGATTCCACCAATATCGAGCGGACCGGGTACACCCCCAGTGAAAAGAGCGTGGGCAAGACCCTGGACGAACAGTTCCGGCTGGCCAAGAACCGGGTCATCGTAGCGACCTTCTCTTCCAACGTGCACCGGATCCAGCAGGTGATCGATGCCGCGGTGATGACCCGCCGGAAAGTGGCTGTCATCGGCCGCAGCATGGTGAACGTGGTGAACATTTCTATTGAGATGGGGTATCTGAAGGTGCCCCAGGGTGTATTGATCGACATCGACGAAGCCCGGAACTATGCCCCCCGGCAGATTGCCATCATCACCACCGGCAGCCAGGGCGAACCCATGAGTGCCCTGACCCGGATGAGCAACAGCGACCACCGGAAGGTCTCCATCATGCCCGGTGATACGGTGATCATCTCTGCCACCCCCATCCCCGGCAACGAGAAGGGTGTGGCCCGGACCATCGACAACCTGTACAAGCAGGGGGCCGAAGTGATCTACGGACGGGAACAGGGGATCCATGTTTCCGGCCACGCCAGCCAGGAAGAGATCAAACTGATGCACCGGCTGGTCCATCCCAAGTTCTTCATGCCGGTCCATGGGGAATACCGCCATCTGGTGAAGCACAAGAAACTGGCCATGCAGCTGGGGATGCCCAAGGAGAACATCGTAATCGCAGAAAACGGCTCTGTCGTTGATCTGACCCGGGATTCCATCGGGATCTCCGGTAAAGTCACCGCCGGCCGTGTGCTGATCGACGGGCTGGGCGTGGGCGACGTGGGCAATGTGGTGCTCCGTGACCGCCGCCAGCTGTCCCAGGATGGGATCCTCATCGTGGTGGTGACCATCGATCACAGCACCTACCGGATCGCTGCGGGCCCGGATATCGTATCCAGAGGGTTCGTCTATGTCCGGGAATCAGAAGAGCTGATGGAGGGGGCACGGGACCGGGTGCTGAGCACACTGGACAAATGCCACGAAAACAACATCACCGAATGGTCCGCTTTGAAGAGTGCCGTCCGGGACAGCCTGGGCCGGTACCTGTTCGAAAAGACCAGACGGCGTCCCATGATCCTTCCCCTGATCATGGAAATCTGAGCCAACAAATAAAAATCTTCAGGAAGGGAACAGCGTGGAGAAAAAAGAACGGACTCGCAGAAACAATAAAAAAATCGAATTTACCTTCAACCGGGAAGTCCTGGGGATCCTGCTGGCGGCTTTCGCCGTATTCATGCTCTGCGCCCTGGCGGGGCTCGCTACGGGGAGCGCCGGGGATTTCCTCAAGAAGGTCCTGACCTATGCACTGGGCGTAGGGGCTTTCCTCTTTCCCCTGTATGTGCTGGTCCTGGGCATCGGTTATGTGGTGAATCACGAACATCTGCGGTTTTCCAAAAAGTTCTTCACCCTCCTGCTGTTCCTTGTTTCTGTCCTGAGCCTGTGGCACATGTACAAGGTGCCGGAAGGCCATGAACTGCTTCCTGAGTACCTTATGACCGGTGGCGGCCTCCTGGGAGGCGCCATCGTGTTTGTTTTAACAAAAGCTGTGGGGCGGATCGGCTCTGTGATCGTCCTGGTGGCTTCCGCCCTCGCTTCCATGGTCCTTTCTGGGAAATTCTCCCTCCGTAGCCCGCTCCTGACAGCCCAGGATGGGGTGAAGGAAGGAGCGGATGCTGTAGCCCAGAAATGGGAAGACTACCAGGAACGGCGGAAGAAGCATCACGATTCTTTCTATGACCAGGAAAAGGACGACGGCAACTACAACCGGAAGCCGGAACCGGAAAAGAAGCCCACCCTGGCAGAACGGCTGAAAGAAAAGGTGACGGCTGCCGGTGCTGCGCCTCTCCTGAAATTCCAGAAGGAACAGGTGGGGACGGGAGAACCGCCCCGGAAATTCACCATCACCACGGCGGAAGATGCCCGGACCCAGGAGGAATCCCAGTGGGAAGCTCCGGCTCCAGAAGCACAGACCGCCCGTCTGGAGAATGCAGAAACCGGGGAAGTCATCCCTTACGAATTCCCGCCCCTGGATCTATTGAACCGGGACAAGCCGGTGAACAAGAAGAATTTCCAAGCGGAAATCGAAGCCCAGGGAGGGACCATCGAGCAGACCCTCCATGATTTCGGGGTCAATGCCACCTTGGTGAATGTGACCAAGGGGCCTTCGGTGACCCGGTATGAACTGGAGCCGGCCCCCGGGGTGAAAGTGAACAAGATCCAGAACCTGTCGGAAGACATTGCCCTGAAGCTGGCAGTTTCCAGCGTCCGGATCGAACCCATCCCGGGCAAGGCTGCCATCGGGATCGAAGTGCCTGCCAAGACTTCCGAACCGGTCTCTTTCCGGTCCATCGTGGACTGTCCAGAAGTGAAGAATGCCAAAGGCAAGCTCTGCATCGGCCTGGGGAAGGACATCTCCGGCCGGGTGGTAGTGGCAGATCTGTCCAAGATGCCCCATCTGCTCATCGCTGGTTCCACCGGTTCCGGGAAGAGCGTGTGCATCAACACCATCATCTGCAGCCTGCTGTACAAAGCGGCTCCTGATGAAGTGAAATTGATCCTGGTGGATCCCAAAGTGGTGGAACTGACCAATTACAACGGTATTCCCCATCTCCTGACCCCGGTGGTCACCGGACCCAAACAGGCGGCTTCGGCCCTCCACTGGGCCGTGGTGGAAATGGAACGGCGTTACAGCCTCTTTGCCAAGACCCAGGTCCGGAAGATCGATGATTACAACGCCCTGGTGCAGCCTGGTGAGAAGCTGCCCTTCATCGTGGTGATCATCGACGAGCTGTCCGATCTGATGATGGTGGCGGCGGTAGACGTGGAAGATGCCATCCTGCGCCTGGCCCAGAAAGCCCGTGCGGCAGGGATCCATCTGATCCTGGCCACCCAGCGGCCTTCTGTGGACGTGCTCACCGGGACCATCAAGGCCAATATCCCGTCCCGGATCGCCTTTGCCGTTTCCAGCCAGATCGACAGCCGGACCATCCTGGATGCCAGCGGGGCAGAAAAGCTCCTGGGCAGGGGGGATATGCTGTTCTTCCCCACGGGAGCCAACAAACCCATCCGTGTCCAGGGAGCCTATATCGCCGATGACGAACTGAACCGGGTGGTGGATTTCATCAAGGCCGAAGCCATCCCCACTTCCTATTCCCAGGAAGTGACCACCCAGCAGCTCAATGGAGCAGAAGGGGAGAAGAAAGACGAAGGCAGCGAGGAAGATGAACTGTTCCAAGATGCGGTGGAACTGGTCATGGCCACCCAGCAGGCTTCTTCTTCCATGCTCCAGCGGAAGTTCCGGATCGGTTACACAAGGGCCGCCCGGCTGGTGGATGCCATGGAGGAAAAGGGCATCGTGGGGCCGGCGGACGGCAGCAAACCCAGGCCGCTCCTGATGAGCCCCACCACCATCAAGGAAAAGTTCTTTACCAAAGGACTGAAGCAGGAAGGGGAATAGGCCCTAATACGGGGATTTCCCCTGCTGAAAATGTTGATCATACCGCCTAAGAAAGAGGACGAACCATGAAAAATAAAATTGGAACCTATTTACGGCAGCACCGGGAGGAAAAACATTTGACCCTGCAGCAGGCTGCTGAACAGACCGGGATCCGAGAACCCTACCTGGCTGCCCTGGAAGAGGGAGATTTCCACAAGATCCCAGGGGATGTGTTTATCCGGGGGTTTCTCCGGAATTACGGGAATTACTTGGGTCTGGACGGGAACGGGCTGGTGGAAGCCTACCGGACCGGAAGCGAACCGGAAAAGATCCTGAAACCCGTGGAAGAGCCGATCCCGGCTCCTGTTTCCCCCAAAGGGGATACCCTCATCCTGCGGAAGCCCGCTTCCCAGCCGGAAAAAAAGGCCGCCCCGAAAGCGAAGGCTGCCCCTGCACCGGAACCCGGAAAGCAGGCAGAGCCTTTCGACAAAGTGACGGCCCTAAAACAGATGGAACCAGTAGGATATGGGGCTTCCCACCGGAACGGACGGGAGAAGGCTCCCGAAACCGAGAAACAGGCCCAGACGGGGAAACCGGACCTGGAAGCTACCCGGATCATGGCGCCCGTGAAGCCTTCTACTGCCGACGAGAGAGGGAAACACGCCGGCCAGCCCCAGCCCAAAAAGCCCGTTCAAGACAAGACCCCCAAAACCGGAGGAAAGGCACCGGCAGGGAAACCCCTGACCGGAACAGCCGCTCCGCAAAATAGGGAAATGCAAAGGATCCAGCCTGCCCAGCCAGCGCCAGGAGCAGGAAAAGCAGCCCCCAAAGCTCCTGCCCATGAGACGCCCAAAGAGGCCCTGGAAACCGTGGAACACGCCCTGGACCGGGAACATATGGAAGAGGCACTGGATGCAGGGAAAGCCAAAATGGGCGGCTGGCTGGACCGGATCAGAGATTTCATCGATGAAAATCTCTATGAAACCGTACCGGAAGACGAAGCCGGTGAAGAATACGGGGCCACTTCGGCCGGCGACAGCAAAGCACCGGCTTTCAGCTTCAAGGTATTCACTACGGTCTTCGTGGTCTGCCTGGCCATCTTTACCATTGTCATGGCCTATTTTGTCTTCGGCGGGAAGACCACGCCGGAACTGAAAGCCACCAATACCATCACTGATGGGGTGAAATCCGACCATTCTTCGGAAAAGAGCGAAGAGAATAAGAAAGCCACGGAAGCGGTGGCCCCGAAGAAGGAAGAAGAACCCAAAGGGGATGAAAAGACCCTGGGGAAGGGCAGCGGCCTTACCGTTGTGGTCACTTACAAGAAACCGGTCTGGACCCAGACCACCATCGACGGCAAACAGGTAGAAGCCGCCACTGTGGCCAAAGGTTCCACCCGTACCTACAAGGGGAACCAGAGTGTTTCCATTAATTTTGGCAGTATCCGGGACGTGGTCATTACAGTCAACGGAAAAGAAGTGCCCTATGGTTCGAAAGAATGGGGCGTGGTGACCCGGACCTTCAAAGCCAAGTAAGAGCAAGCGCATAGGAAGGAGAATATTTTGGAAATCGGAGTAGTCAGCCTGGGGTGTCCCAAGAACCTGGTGGATTCAGAAGTCATGATGGGCCTGATCCGGGACCGGCAGTGGACCATCACCAACGATCCCACCCATGCGGATGTGATCATCGTCAACACCTGCGGCTTCATTGAAAGTGCCAAAACAGAATCCATCAATACGATCCTGCAGATGGCCGAATACAAGAAAACAGATGCCAACCGGAAACTGATTGTCACCGGCTGCCTGGGACAGCGGTATGCGGATGAACTTTTCGCAGATCTGCCGGAAGTGGATGCCATCATCGGCACGGAATGCTATGACCAGATCGGCAGCGTCATCGACCGGGTGGAGGCGGGAGAACGGTTCACCCTGCTCCAGCCGCCCCAAAAATACACCCAGAAGGCCAAACGGGTGCTGACCACCCCGCAGTACACGGCCTATCTGAAAATCGCCGAGGGATGCAACAACCGGTGTTCCTACTGTGCCATCCCCAAGATCCGGGGCCCGTACCGGAGCCGTCCCTATGAAGAGATCCTCCAGGAAGCCCGGGAATTGGTGGGGCAGGGAGTCCGGGAACTGATCCTGGTAGCCCAGGACACCACCCAGTACGGCATCGACCTGTACCACAAGCTGCGGCTGTCGGAACTGCTCCGGAATCTGAACACCCTGCCGGACTTGAAATGGATCCGGGTGCTGTACTGCTATCCTGATTCCTTTACGGACGAACTGATCGAGACCATGGCCCAGTGCGAAAAGGTCTGCAACTATGTGGACCTGCCTCTCCAGCACGCCAGCAACAGCCTGCTCCATACCATGCACCGGCGGGACACCCGGGAACAGGTGGAAGCTCTCCTGGCCAAGCTCCGGAAACGGATGCCGGATATCTGCCTGCGGACCACTTTCATCGTAGGCTTCCCTGGGGAAACGGAAGAGCAGTTCCAGGAACTGCTGGATTTCGTAAAAAAAGAACGCTTCCAGTGTGCCGGGGTATTCACCTACAGCCAGGAAGACGGCACAGAAGCCGGAGCCATGCCCAACCAGATCCCTGAGGAAGTGAAGCAGGACCGGTACCATGCCCTTATGAGCCTCCAGGCGGAAATCTCGGAAGAAATCCAGCAGGAGCGGGAAGGCCGGACCTTGGAAGTATTGATCGAAGGCAAGGACGAAGAAGATCCCAACCTGGCGGTGGGCCGCAGCTATGCAGAAGCTCCGGACATCGACGGAAAGATCTATGTGGAAGAAGCAGGGGGCCTAAAGGCCGGGGACTTCGTGAAAGTCCGGATCAGCCAGGGCTTTACCTATGAAGCTGTGGGGCAGATCGTAAAGGAGTGATCTCTCTTGAACGTAGAAGTCATCAATACGGGGACGGAACTGCTGCTGGGAGATATTGTCAACACCAATTTCCAGTACCTGTCCCGGATGCTGAATGATGCTGGTTTCAATGTGCTGTACCAGACTACCATCGGGGACAACGGGGACCGGCTGCTGGAAGTGCTGGACATCGCCCTGAAACGGGCGGATATCATCATCACCACTGGAGGTCTGGGGCCCACCCGGGGGGACATCACCAAGGAAATGGTGGCCCAGTACCTCCATCTGCCCCTGGTCCCCAGTGCCTTTTGGCTGGATAAGCTGACCCGGTATTTCGCAGCCCGGAAGGTGACCATGACCGAGAACAACAAGAAACAGGCCATGATCCCGGAAGGGGCCGTGGTGTTCAACAATGAAGTGGGTACGGCACCGGGAATCGGGGTCTGGACGCCGGATCACAAACTGATCATCATGCTGCCGGGCCCTCCGGCGGAAACCACCCACGTGTTCAGCCAGCAGGTGATGCCTTATCTGCGGAAAAGCTATGCGGCCCAGGGGATCATCCATTCCAGGGTGCTCCATCTGCGGGGGCTGACAGAATCCATGGTGGCAGAAAAACTGGATGCCATCATCATGGCCCAGACCAATCCTACCATCGCCCTCTATGCCCGGAAGGGAGAAATCATCATCCGGATCACCGCCAAGAGCGATACCTTGGAAAAAGCCGAGGCCATGAACCTGGCCATCGAAGAAAAGATCCGGGCCATCCTGGGGCAGTACATCTACGGTGTGGATTATGAGACCCTGCCAGAAGCCCTGGGAAAGCGGCTGAAAGAAAAACATCTGACCATCGCCTTTGCAGAATCCTGCACCGGCGGCCTGGCTTCCAGCCTGGTGACGGATATCCCCGGCAGTTCGGAATATCTCATGGGTTCGGTGGTTTCCTATACCAATGATGTGAAGCACCGGCTCCTGGGGGTGAAACAGGAGACCCTGGATACCTATACGGCGGTCAGCGAACAGACGGCCCGGGAAATGGCCCAGGGGATCCGGGAAAAGATCGGTACGGACCTGGGCATCAGCATCACCGGCATCGCCGGCCCTGGGGGAGGAACCCCCACCCAGCCTGTGGGACTGGTCTATATCGGCGCCGCGGACAAGAACGGGACGAAAGTCCTGGAATGCCGGTTCAAAGCGGCCAGGACCACCATCAAGCTCCGGGCTGCCATGAACGCCCTTTCCCTGGCCATGGACCGGGTAAAGGAACTATAAGAAGGAGAAATTATGACAGAAACCATACAAACGGAAAATACCCAGGAGATCACTTCTTTTGAAGACCTCCATCTGGATCGCAAGATCCTGGCAGCCCTGAAAGACATGGGTTTTGAAGAACCGTCTCCCATCCAGAAAGGGGCCATCCCCTTGGCGCTGGAAGGGGAGGATCTGATCGGCCAGGCCCAGACTGGCACCGGGAAAACCGCTGCCTTCGGGATTCCCATCATCCAGAAGATCAATGAGAAGGACCGGCACATCCAGGCCCTGGTCATGAGCCCCACCCGGGAACTGTGCATCCAGGTGGCGGATGAAATCAGCAAAATCGGACGGACCAAGCGGGTCCGGGTGCTCCCGGTCTACGGAGGACAGCCCATCGAACGGCAGATTCGCAGCCTGAAACGGGGCATCCAGGTAGTCATCGGGACTCCCGGCCGCCTTTTGGACCATATCCGCCGAGGCACCATCGATCTGGAATACGTGAATTTCCTGGTGCTGGACGAAGCCGATGAAATGCTGGATATGGGCTTTGTGGATGATATGGAGAACATCATCAAGAACGTCCCCCCGGAACGGCAGACCATGCTGTTTTCTGCTACCATGCCCCGGCCCATCCTGAGCATCAGCAAGAAGTACATGCGGGCTCCCAAGATGGTGGCCATCCACAAGGAAGTGGTGACGGCCCCCACCATCGACCAGTACTATTATGAAACCCGGGACAAAGTGGACGGCCTGTGCCGGATCCTGGACACCACCGATGACTGCAAGATGATCATCTTCTGCCGTACGAAAAAAGGGGTGGATGAACTGGTCATCGCCCTGGCTACCCGGGGCTACGAGGCGGAAGGCCTCCACGGGGACCTGAGCCAGAACCAGCGGGACCGGGTCATGAAGAAGTTCCGCAGCGGCCAGGTAGACATCCTGGTGGCCACGGATGTGGCAGCCAGAGGGCTGGATATCGACAACATCACCCATGTGGTGAATTTCGACGTGCCCAGCGACAGTGAAAGCTATGTGCACCGGATCGGGCGGACCGGCCGTGCAGGGAATTCCGGGGTGGCGCTGACCTTCATCACTCCTCGGGAATTCCGGCAGCTGAAGCTGATCGAACGGAGCATCAAGACCAAGATCCTCCGGGGGACCCTGCCTAACGACGCAAGCGTTTTGGAACGGCAGCGGGAACAGATCGTTTCCAAGATGCAGACCATCCTGGAACAGGATCGGTATCAGGATTACCTGCCCATTGTGGAGACCCTGGAAAAAGATTATGATATCCAAGATATCGCAGCCGCTGCCCTGAAATTCATGCAGGAAGGGGCCAAAGCCTTGGAAGAACCGGAGGAAGAAGGGGAATCCCTGCCGGATTCCTTGGCCAATACCGGTGCCAAACCGGGCATGGTGCGGCTCTTCATCAACATCGGACGGTCCAGCCGGGTCACCGTGCGGGATATTGTCCAGAGCATTGCCATCGAAGCGGAGATTCCGGCCCGGAGCATCGGACGGATCAGCATCTATGACAAGTTCAGCTTTGTGGAAGTTCCCATGGAATATGCGGAAAAAGTCCTGGGCGTCATGCACCGGAATACCATCCGGGGCTGCCGGGTGAACATGGAACCTGCCAAAGCCCGTGTATAATCATAAAGGAGTTCTCTTATGACTCAAACGATCTACGGAAGGACGGAGGGCCTGAAAAAGCAGGTCCTCACCCAATTGGAAGCGATCTATGAGCTGAGAGCGGATGAGGGCCAACTAATCAGTATGGAGTTGGCCCTCCTTTTGCGGGACCTGACCGAGGCCATCAACCGGGAGATTTCTCTGTATATCGACCGGAAGGGCCAGGTAACGGCGGTCGCCGTAGGCAGCGACTGCCATGTGGAACTGCCCAGCACGGATTCCCGGAGGAGCCAGAACCGGCTCTGCGGGGTTTCCTGCATCCACACCCATCCCTCCGGCGCACCTCGGCTCAGCGGGGTGGATCTGTCCGCCCTGCGGGACCTGCGTTTCGACGCCATGGCTGCCATGGCCTGGGAAACGCCCCAGAGCGAGCCTCTCCTGAGTTTCGGGATGATTACGGACATGGATGACGGCCAGCAACCCGTACTCCAGGAATTCGGCCCCTTCAAGGCAAAGGACGTGGCCGCTATGCCCTTTGGCAATGTGGTCCATACAGTGGAGAAGATCCTGGCCAAACGGTCCCGTGGCCACAACCTGGCGGAAGGTCCGGAACGGGCCATGCTGATCTCCCTGGCCTGGGGGGATACTGCCTCCCGCTGGAGTGCCCAGGATTCTGTAGAGGAACTGGCCCAGCTGGCGGAAACCGCCGGTGCGGAAGTGGTGGGGAAATTCGTCCAGTCCCGGCCCAAACCGGACCCGGTGTTCTTCATCGGAAAGGGCAAGGTCCAGGAACTGTCCCTTTTCGCCCAACAGGAAGACATCGATTTGTGCATCTTCGATGACGAATTGTCTCCGGCCCAGCAGCGGAACCTGGAACGGGCCCTGGGGGTCCGGATCATCGACAGGACCGGGCTGATCTTGGACATTTTCGCCAAACGGGCCCGGACCAGTGAAGGGAAACTCCAGGTGGAACTGGCCCAGCTCCAATACATGCTGCCTCGGATCATGGGGCAGGGGACCAGCCTCTCCCGTCTGGGCGGAGGCATCGGAACTCGGGGCCCTGGGGAAACCAAACTGGAAGTGGACCGGCGGCGGATCCGGGACCGGATTTCCTTCCTGGAAGAGCAGATCCGCCGGATGAAAGGCAGCCGGCAGCAGCAGCAGCGAGCCCGGAATAAGAACGAAGTGAAGCAGGTCTGCCTGGTGGGCTATACCAATGCGGGGAAAAGCACCCTGCTCAATACCCTGACCCATTCGGACATCTATGCCCAGGATCAGCTTTTTGCCACCCTGGACCCCACCACCCGCCAGCTGGAGCTTCCTGACGGCAGCGTCTGTACCCTGACCGATACGGTAGGCTTCATCCAGCGGCTACCCCATCAGCTGGTGGCGGCTTTCAAATCCACCTTGGAAGTGGTGAAGGATGCGGACCTTTTGGTCCATGTAATCGACAGCTCCCACGAACTGTATCAGGAACAGGCGGATGCCGTGTATCAGGTACTCCGGGAGCTGGAAGTCACGGACAAGCCCATCCTGACCGTCTACAACAAAGTAGACCGGCTCCGGCAGCATGAAGGGCTGCGCCGCCGGCTGGAACAGACGGATGACAGCCTCTGTGTCTCGGCCAAGACCGGAGAAGGGATCCCCGAACTCCTGGAAACCTTGGCCCGGCTCCTGGGCCAAGATATGACAGAAGCGGTACTCTCCATTCCCTACGGAGAAAGCCGTTTGGCAGCCCGGCTCCACGAGAACGCCAAAGTCCTGAAAGAAAATTATGGAGAAACCGGGATCCAGATGAAAGTCAAACTGAAAAAAACGCTGGCGGACCAGCTGGAAAAGTATATCCAAAAAGAATGAACAAGGAGGAACTTGAACCCAATGACCATCCAATGGGACGAAATCGAACAGAAAGCACTGGACACCGTTGCCCAGCATACCAAAAGCCATGAAGCAGCCGCCCTGGCCAATACCAAAAAGGTATTGGATGCCTTCGCCAAATACCAGGTGGCGGATTATTACCTGAAACCTACCACGGGCTACGGCTATTCCGATACCGGCCGGGATCAGCTGGATCTGATCTATGCCGATATTTTCAAGACGGAAGCCGCCCTGGTCCGCTCTCAGTTCGTTTCCGGCACCCATGCCCTGGCTGTGGCCCTTCTGGGGAACCTGCATCCGGGAGACGAAATGATCGGTGCTACGGGAGAACCCTATGATACCATGCAGACCATCATCGGCTATCCCGTGAAGACGCCCGGTTCCCTGGTGGATCTGGGGGTCACCTATAAGGAAATCCCCATGGAAGGGGACTGCCCGGATATCCCCTCCCTCCTGGCAGCCTTGACCCCTCAGACCCGTCTGGTCCATGTACAGCGGTCCTGCGGCTACAGCAGCAAGCGGAAGACCCTGACCGTAGCGGAGATCGGAGAGATCTTCCAGGCCGTGAAGGCCGTCCGTCCGGATATCATCTGCTTTGTAGACAACTGCTACGGAGAATTCATCGAAAACAAGGAACCTACGGAAGTAGGCGCCGACTTGATGGCCGGCTCTCTGATCAAGAACCTGGGAGGCGGCTTCGCTCCCACCGGCGGCTACATCGTGGGGAAAAAGGATCTGGTGGAACAGGCTTCCTACAGGCTGACAGCTCCCGGTCTGGGCGGTGAGATGGGCTGCACCTTAGGAGACACGGCCCGGGAATTCTACCAGGGTCTCTTCATGGCGCCCCATGTGGCCCTCCAGGCGGTGAAGACTTCTATGTTCGCCGCTTCCGTATTTCAATCCCTGGGCTTTGAAGTCTCTCCTCTCCCGGATGACGTCCGGAGCGACATCATCCAGACCATCACCCTGAACACTCCGGAAAATCTTTGTGCCTTCTGCGAAGCCATCCAGGCCCATTCTCCCATCGATTCCCATGTGACCCCGGTGCCCTCTCCGCTACCTGGGTACCAGGATGACATCATCATGGCTGCCGGGACCTTCGTCCAGGGCGCTTCCATCGAACTGAGTGCAGATGGTCCCATGCGGGCCCCCTACAAGGTATTCATGCAAGGAGGTCTGACTTTCGAACACGGCCGGATTGCCATCATGGCAGCTGCCCGGCAGATCATGGCAAAAAAATAAGATCTGTAAAAAAACGGCTTCTGAATTTTGTTTCAGAGGCCGTTTTTGTTGATTGTGCAAGTAAGGGAGTAATAAAAATGGAAAAAGACGCTCAAATCGAAAATTTGAGCGTCTAAGAGAGAATCGTCTGTTTTGGCCTCTTCCACTTATAAAGTCCGGAATACGGCAATCACTTTTCCCTTGATTTCGATATTGTCCGTACCCACAATGGGGGGATAGGCATCATTTTCCGGCTGGAGACGGATCTGTTTCAGTTCCCGGAAATATCTCTTGATGGTGGTTTCCTCACCATTGATGAGCGCCACCACAATATCTCCGTTGGTGGCGTAATTCTGTTTCCGGACGAACACATAATCATGATCCAAGATCCCAGCATTCTTCATGCTGTCGCCTTCCACCACCATCATGAACACATCTTCCTTGCAGCCGATCAGATCCAGAGGGATAGGGTAGGTGTCTTCGATGTTTTCCACTGCCAGGATGGGATCTCCTGCATGGACAGCACCTACTAAGGGCACGGAAACCATGGTTTTCTTCCGCCAGCTGATTTCATCGGTCAGCCCATAGGTACGAGGTTTTTCCGGGTCCCAGCTGACAAAACCAGCTTCTGCCAATTTCTTCAGGTTATTATGGACGGAGGCACTGGAAGAAAGGCCCACCGCCTTGCCGATTTCACGGACAGAAGGGGGATAGCCATTGGAAAAGATATATTGTTTGATGTATTCCAGAATCTGGCTCTGGCGGACATTGATGGAGCGGGTATTCGTTTTTTTCAGTTCAGCTTCAGTCATAGGACAAAACTCCTTTATCAGGATGGATAAGCGGTACACGGATCCACTATAGATAAATTTAGTATAACAAGAAAACAGCTGTGTGTCAAACAGGCGTTTGATGAACGAGAAGATCATCAAGGAAAAAGATACCAGATCCGGATCAAGTAAAATCCAGGAGCAGGATCAGCCATAGAACCTAATAAACGACAGGAAAACACAAGCAGCCCAAAAGAATTTGATAACAGAAAAATCTTCCATGATCCTGTCAGCCTAAGAAACGCAGGCACCTGCAGGAAAAGGCCGCCAACTGGTATAAGAAAACCATCGGAAAGGAAACAGGCAAGCATTCCAGCATACATGGACAAGCATTTTCAGTCAAAATTTTTACGTCCGATAATATATATTATGTAAAATTATGTTGATAACTCAACCTGGAAAACTGTCCGTATCCATAGGATTGCTGGAAAATGACCCGCATACCGACACAGTTTGCTTCAGGAATTTTAAAGACCGTTCCTTTTTTTCAGAGGTATTCTGTGTTATAACAAGAATTGTCCAACCAATAAGGAAATCAATCCATAAAGGAGTTTTTCATCATGCACCAGCGCGTTGCCGCCATCAATGATCTATCCGGCTTGGGACGCTGTTCACTGACTGCCGATATTGCTGTGCTTGCTGCTATGGGCATTGAAGCCTGTCCGCTACCTACAGCGGTGCTGACTTCGCAGACCGGGTATCCTGGTTATCACTGTGTTCCCTTTACCAAACAGATGTGCAATTATACGGAACACTGGCAAGAACTGCAGGTATCGTTCCAAGGCATCCTGTCCGGGTATCTGGCCACTCCTGATGCAGCCACCCAAGTACAGGACTTCTTGGAAAAGTTCCATAAACCCGGCGTCCTCTACCTTTGCGATCCTGTCCTAGGCGACAATGGCAAGGCTTACCGTGGATTTACCGATGCTTCCATCCAAGCTGTCCGCCAGCTGGCTTTCCAAGCGGATCTCTTGACACCCAATCTGACGGAATTCTGCATCCTCACAGATACGGAGATGGATTCTCTCAAAAAGCTGGGGCAGGAAAATCCGGAAGAGCTGTACCGTCTTCTGCAATATCGGTCTTATCTTTTCAAAGATCAGGCCCTTGTCATCACGGGAATCCCGATAAAAGAACGGGACCAGCAGCTCTTGGTCAATCTGATCATTGACCATAATAAAAGACCGGTATCCATTCTTTCCCCCCATCTGGAGGGCAGCTATTCCGGCACAGGCGATCTATTTGCGGCCGTCTTGATGGGCAGCCAGCTCCAGAAAAGGAACCTGGAACAGGGTGTACGCTTGGCGGGAGAGCTCATCGTAAGGGGAATTGCCGATGCCCAAAAAGAACACACTCCCTGCAATGACGGGATCAATTATGAGCCCTACCTGAGCCTCCTCTCCCCTTCTCCTTTCCAAGCCCTGGGGCGAAAAGGAACCTGTCAGGCACAAAAATGAGGAGGACACCGCTGCAGCTTTCCTACTATTTTTTCTGCTATTATGGTCGATGCGATAGTATGATACGATATTATATTGAAAGGAATTGATTGCTCATGAAACAAAGGAATCCACAGGAACGGCTCCGGCTGCTGGTCCTGACCGGTCTTTTCGCCGGGCTCATCTGTCTGTTCACGGCCTATATCTGCCATATCCCCATGGGCGCCAATGGCGGCTATCTGCATTTCGGCGATACCCTGATCTACGTGGCAGCTTCCCTCCTGCCCCAGCCCTATGCCCTCCTGGCAGCAGCCATCGGCGGGGGACTGGCTGATCTCCTGACTTCTCCCATGTGGGCTCCGGCTACCATCATCATCAAGGCCTTGATCACCCTGCCGTTTACTTGGAAAGCCCAAAAACTGCTCTGCACCCGGAACCGGATTGCTCCGTTCCTGTCCTGGATCATTTCCACCATTGGCTACTACCTGGCAGAGGGGCTGATTTTCGGGACCTATGCAGCCCTGGTCACATCCATTATGGGCAGTGCCATCCAGTCCGGCGGGAGCCTGTTATTCTATTACCTGGTTGCCGGCGTGTTGGATAAACAAGATGTGAAAAATCGAATCTTTGTAAAGACGGAAAGGACGACGAAATTCCATGGCTCAGATTCTTTATACTTATAAAGACGGCGTATATGCCAATTTAACTAATTTATGCAACTGCCGGTGCACATTCTGTGTACGGTTCCAGCATGAAGGGATCGGTGATGCTCCCACCCTCTGGCATAAGGTGAATCCCAATTGGGAACAGGTCAAAGCGGCGGTGGACGCCTTTGATTTCACCGGATTCAAGGAACTGGTGTTCTGCGGGTACGGGGAACCCACCTGTGCCCTGGACCTGATGCTGAAGACGGCCCGGTATGTGCGGAAGATCCATCCAGAACTGAAGCTGCGGGTGAATACCAATGGACTGGGGTCTTTGGAAAACGGCCGGGATATCGTACCGGACCTGGCCCAGGTATTGGATGCAGTATCCATCAGCCTCAATGCTCCAGATGAGGCTGATTATAACAAAGTGACCCGCCCTACCCTGCCAGGCGCCTACCAGGCCATGCTGGATTTCGCCCGGGAATGCAAAAAGAAGATTCCCGACACCCGGATGACCGTGGTGGACGTGCTGCCTCCAGAACAAATCGAAGCCAGCCGAAAAGTAGCAGAAAGCTGCGGCATCAAATTGAGAGTGAGAAAATTTGCATAAAAAAGGGGCTGTGAAAAAATGAAGAATCATTTTTTCACAGCCCCCGTATCACATCTATTTCTTTTTCTCCAGCAAATGGGTCACGATGATGGCGCAGGATGCGTCTCCCGTGATGTTCAGGGTGGTACGGCCCATATCGAAGATCCGGTCTACACCAGCTACCAGAGCGATGCCATCCACCGGCAGATTGACGGACGCCAGGACCATGGCCAGCATGATCATCCCGGCACCGGGCACCCCTGCTGTCCCTACGGAAGCCAGGGTAGCCGTCACCACGATGGTGAGCATCTGGGACATTGTCAGGTCGATGCCGTAGCAGGAAGCGATGAATACGGCGCAGACGCCTTGATAAATGGCGGTCCCGTCCATGTTGATGGTGGCTCCGAGAGGCAGGGCGAAGCTGGTGACTTCTTTAGAGGCCCCCAGTTTGTTGGCACATTCCATGTTGATGGGCAGGGTCCCTACGGACGAAGCACTGGAAAAGGCGAACAGCATGGCCGGCATCATGCCCTTGAAGAATTTCAGCGGGCTCATGCCGCCGATGGCCCGGACTGCCAGGGAATAGACCAGGATGGCATGGAGGGCATAGGCGATGTAGGCACAGAGGATGACTTTGGCCAGGGAACCGATCACAGCGGTCCCATTCTGGGCAATCACCGGGCACAGCAGGCAAAATACCCCGATGGGAGACAGGGCCAGGATCATTTCCATGACCTTCATGAAAACATCGTTCCAGGTATTGATGAAATCTGCTGCCTTCTCCCCCTTTTTCCCCAGGGCAATGATGGCGATCCCGATCAGCAGGGCCATGACGATGACCTGGAGCATATTGGCACTGGTCAGAGGTGCCAGGAAGTTAGAGGGGAACAGATCCACCAGCATCTTCATGGGCCCTGTGGATCCTCCTTTGACTTTAAAGGAAAGTTCCGCCACGGACAGAGCCGGGAACAGAGGTTTGAAGCTGTTGGCGATGAACAGTCCGATGGTGGTGGCAATGGCTGTGGTAATGAAGTAATAGACCAGTGTGATGCCGCCGATGGATCCCAATTTCCGGATATCGCTGAGGGAAACCACCCCTGCCATGATAGAAAACAGGACGATGGGACCTACAATAAATTTCACAAGATTCAGAAAAATCGTGCCAAAAGGTTTAATGTACGTCACAGCAAATTCCACATTCCCCTGCAGTGCCAGACCTGCGATGATGCCTAAGATCAGTGCGATGAAAATCTGCCCGGCCAGAGGGATCTTCTTTTTCTTTTGTTCTCCGTCCATTGCAATCAGCCTCCTTTGGTCCATCTGGAATAAAGAACTGTATTGGATTTAACTACAGTCCTCCTTGTATCCATTATAGCATATAGACAGAAATATACTAGTCTGAAAATCCAGAATATTTCAAATAGACCAGCTGCTGATCGAGCAGCAGCTCTTAGCCGCTGGGCGCCCTACCCTGCCAGGAAGGCCATGATCCGGAGGGTCATGCCGCTGAGCATCAAGACTCCGAAGAGAATCAGAAAGAGCCCGGCAGCTTTCTGGATCCGAGGCAGCCAAGCATATCCTCTGCGCAGGGTAGGACTGATTTTCTGCCAAAAAAGAGCTGCCAAGAGGAAAGGGAGGCAGAAGCCCAGGGCATAGGCCAGCAGCAAAAAGATTCCCTGCTGGGCAGTCTGCTGGCTGCCGGCGGCCATGAGGATAGCAGTCAGGATGGGACCGGTACAGGGAGTCCAGCCCAAGGTAAAGGACGCACCCAAAAAGAAAGAACCCACTACCCCCTCTTTTTTCTGCTGAAGATAGGGCCTCCTGTCCCGGAGGAGGAAAAGAGGCGTCCACAATCCGCTCAGGAATAACCCCAAAAGAATCAGGATCACCCCGGCTGCTTTTTCCAGTACTTTCCAATAATCCAGCACCAGCTGCCCCAAAATCGTTGCCGTAGCCCCCATGGCCAGGAAAACCAGGGTAAAACCGGCGAGAAAAGCCAGGGTATTGCCCAAGAGACGTCCCCTGCCCTTTTCCTCCTGGCTGGAGCCCGTAAGGAGCAGCAGGAAAGTGGGCAGCATGGGCAGGACGCAGGGCGAAGCAAAAGACAGGAGCCCTGCCCCAAAAGCGGCTCCCAAGGTCAGGGAAACCATTACAATTTCCCTTTCAGGAACCCTTCCAGCTGCTGGGCCGTGGCCATGCCTTCGTGACGCTGGAGGATATTGCCTTTTTCATCCAGGATGACCGTAGTAGGGACCACCCGCACCTTGTACAGGGCAGCTGCCTTCCCCTCCTGGTCCAGGAGTACCGGCAGGGTATAGCCATTATCCGTCAGGAAGGCCTGGACTTTGCTGCTCTCTTCCTGGAGATCTACGGCATAGAAAGTCACTTTGTCCTTGTATTTGCCGGCAAAGGCGTTCATTTCCGGCATTTCGTTCCGGCAGGGCGGACACCAGGTAGCCCAGAAATTAATCACGTAGATCTTGCCGTCTCCCGGCTGGATGGAATGGGAGGCTCCAGCGGTATCTTTCAGAGAAAATCCCGGTGCCTGGGCCTTTTGGGCAGAAGCCTGGGAAGCAGCTGCCGGAGCATTGCCCTGGGAGCTGCCGGAAGAACTGCCGCAGCCGGTGAAAAGGAGAACAAAAGATAGAAGGAGTGCAGAAAAAATCAGCTTGGAGTTCATAAATTTCCTCCTGTAGAATGAATTTTAATCAGGAATTTTTCTTTATAATATCATAAGGGGATGCTGCTTGGCAACATCCCCTTATTTTCAATGATGGCAGCCGCCTTCGTGATGTTCTCCATGGTGTTCACACCGAATGTCTTCCTGGTAGTGGAGGTTGTCCGCTAGGAAATCAGTGACAGCCTGGTCAGCCTGACCGCTGCAGCCTCCGTAAAAGGCTATGCCGGCCTTTTTCAATCCCTCCTGGGCACCTCCACCGATACCCCCGCAGATCACGGCTTGCGCACCCAGCTGCTGGAGCACGCCCACCAGAGCCCCATGGCCCTGTCCCTGGGTACTGCAGACTTCGGCTTTCTGTACTTTTCCATCTGCCAGGTCATAGACTTTGAAATATTCGGTCCGGCCAAAATGTTGGAAGATTTCCCCATTCTTTGGGTCATAAGTCACTGCAAGTTTCATGTTGTTTCCTCCATTTTCTAATAAATGTCCGTCAATTACGCCATCATTTCCAAATTTCCTTTTGCAGCCGCAGAGGGAGTTCCAATCCACAGGATTCCAGCAGAGCCTGGTTGGACAATACCTCATGGGCCGGGCCATCCTCCCGGATCCAGCCATCGGACAGCAGGATCACCCGGCCGCAGGTATCCCAGATGAAATCCAGGTCGTGGGAGGCTATGAGCTGGGCACAGGGCAGCTGCCGGAGGATTTTTGTCAGTTTCCGCCGGTTCCGGGGGTCAAGGGCAGCTGAGGGTTCGCCCATCAGCAAAAGATCAGGATCCTGGACCAGGAGCCCTGCAATGGCGGTGAGTTTTTTCTGGCCCCCAGAAAGCCGGTAGATCTGCCGTTGAGCCAAACCTTCCAGCCCCACCTGTTCCAGGGCCGCTTCTGTCTTTTGTTCCACTTCTTCCGCTGGCAGGCCGGCGTTCCGCAGGGCAAAGGAAACATCGCTTTCCACGGTAGGCATGAACAGCTGGCTTTCAGAATCTTGGAAAACATACCCGGTTTTCCGGCGGATGGCTGGGAGATTCTGTGGGGTAAGGGGCAGGCCGCCCACAATGAGGGTCCCTTCCTGGAGAGGCAGGAGCCCTACCAGTAGCTTCAGGAGGGTAGATTTCCCCACTCCATTGCTGCCGATGAGCCCCACCTTTTCCCCGGATTCCAGAGAAAAAGAAAGGTCATGGAGGACAGGAACCGGCGTCTGACCGGGGCGGGGAGCCGGATATTGGAATTGAATGTGAGAAAGAGTCAGGATCGTAGACACGAAAACCTCCCTTATGGGTCCAAGCAAAAGGTAGAAATTACAGCCCGAAACGGCAGAACAGGCACCAGAGCAGCGTGCAGACGAACAACAGCAGATTCCCCAGCTGGGAGCCTGCGGTTTTCTGTTCCAGGAAACGGCCCTGGAAGCCCCGGAGCTTCATGCTTTCATAAACCAGCTGGGCCCGTTCCAGGCTCCGGAGGAACAGCAGCCCCAGGAGACTGCCGCTGATTTTCCAAGGGATTCCCCGGCTTTCCGGAGCCCGGAGCCGATAGGCAGACGCCATCCGGTCTCCTTCCTGGAGCAGCAGTACCAGATACCGCCAGGTCAGCAGCAGAGAAATGATCAGCATCTGCGGCAGGGGAAGCTTCTGGAGGGCACAGGCCAGCTTTTCCAATGAGGTAGTGGCCAGGAGCAGGTATGCGCCTAAGACGCAGCCCATGGCCTTCAGCAAGAGGAGGAGCAGCACCCCGATCCCTCCCGGAACCTCCACAAGCCCTAGGAAAATAGGGGGCCCTTGGAACCAGAACAGATTCACCAGACCGATGCCGCCCACCATTCCCAGTATCGGACCCAGCTGACGCAGCGGCTGCTTCCAAGAAAGACGGCCCAGCCGGTACCAGACCGGGAGCACCCAAAGTAGTAAAAAAGCATTGGTCAGCTTTTCCGGGCCTAAAGAGGCCAAGGCTGCCAAAAAGATGAACAGGGATCCCAGCTTGGCCAGGGGAGAAAGCCGGGTGAGCACCGTATCCTCCCCTGCTAAATCATCCAGCAGGTGGATGGTCTCAATGGCGTTCTTGAGAGACTTCATGATGCCCGATCTTCCGTAAATTCCGGCCCAGGAACCAGATGATCCCGCAAGCCAGGAGGGTGCCGATGATTCCGGACAGGGCCGTCCCCAAAGGCCCCTCCAACCCCGGCACCTGATAATCGGACAACCAGGCTGTCCATTCCTGGATCCGGGCGGCAGCTCCGTAGATTCCCTGTTCTGAGCCTTCCAGTTCCGTATGGCCGGTAATCCGGGCAATGGACCATTCTAGTCCGTCTGGATTTTCAGAAGCCAGCAGAGACAGCCCTCCGCCGACTGCAAGAGACAGGCCACCCAAAGTGCCCAGCAGTTTCTTCCGGCTCCAATTCCCCTTCTGTCCAGTCATTCCGGTCAAAGTGGGCTGACGCAGGAGCTCTGGACGGTTTTCATACACAAAACCCAGCACCGCCGCCGTAATCAGGCCTTCCCCCAGCCCGATGGCCAGATGGATGGGCTGCATCAGCAGCAGGAATGCGGTAAAAGGCAGTTCCGTGATCCCCGAAAGAAAGGTCTCTCCTGCAACGGAAAAAGTCCCCAGCTGGAGGGTCAGCACACTGCCGATCACACTGGCAGCTGCAATGGTCTTTTGGGTCAGTCCATGCCGGGTCAAAAGGGGCCACAGGATCCCTCCTCCTACAAAACAGCCATAAAAAGCCATGTTCCATACATTGGCCCCCAAGGCCAGCAGGCCTCCGTCCCCAAAGACCAGGCACTGGAGGGTCAGGATGCCGATCATGGTCAGGAAGCCGGCATAGGGCCCCACTACGGCAGAAAGGAGCATGCCGCCGCAGAGATGGCCGGAGGACCCGGTGCCGGGGATGGCAAAATTGATCATTTGAGCAGCGAACACAAAGGCTCCCAGGATTCCCATTTCCGGAACGATCCCGTCCTGGTTTTCTTGCTTTACCTTTCGTGCTGCATACCAGGCTGCCGCGCCGGATAAGGCATACATCGTTCCCGCCACTCCAGGAGACAGCAGTGCATCTGCCATATGCATGGATCATCCCTCCTTTTTCTCGGCCGCCGCCAGTTCCCCCAGCACCTGCTGCCAGATGGCCTGGTAACTGCGGCCGGTACTGCGGCACAGGGCCGCGATGCCGGCATATTCGGGGTAGAGCCGGGTTTCTGTTTCTCCCGTCATTTTTCCATCGGCATCTAAAGCCGGCACCTGGACCGCTTTTACCGCCACCGGTCCCAGAGAAGTTTCTGCCGCCTGTTCCTTCCGCTTCAGGATGCTCCGTGCCATCCGGCTCCGGCGGATGCCGATGGTGGTGGTCTCCGCAAAGAGCAGGGCTTCTAGAGACTGCCGTTCCGGCTCCTTGCACAGCACCGTCACCAGCCACCCTGGCCGGTTCTTCTTCATATAGACGGGAGCATACTGCACATCCCGGGCGCCGGCAGCCAAGAGCCGTTCCAGCACATGGCCCAGGGCTTCCCCTGTACAGTCGTCCAGGTCAGTCTCCAATTTCCAGATGGTGTCTTCCTCCCAAGGGGCCGGAACTGGTTCTTCCGGTACTTCCAGGACCATAGCCCGGAGCAGGCTAGGCATGGCCTGTTCCCGTTTCCCCGCCCCCAAGCCCACTTTTGCCACGGTGAAAGTTTCCGGCAGCTGGCTCCGGGTCCGGATAGCGGCAGCAATGGCGGCCCCGGTTGGGGTCACATATTCCCCGGCAAAGGGCATGATATGGAGAGGCAGCCGGTGGGCAGCGGCGATGTTGGCTACCGCCGGCACCGGGATGGGCAGGATGCCATGGGCGCAGCGGACGCTTCCAGTCCCTTCATTCAGCACCGGGATCACCACCTCCCGGATCCCCAGATTATCCAGGCACACGGCCACAGCCGCAATGTCCACTATGGAATCCACCGCCCCCACTTCATGGAAATGGACGTCTTCCAGGGTGATGCCATGGGCTTTGGCTTCCGCTTCTCCCAGGATGGTGAAGATCTTCACCGCCAGATCATGGGCCCCTTCCGTCAGGTCCCCCTGGGCCAGGATATCCAACACTTCCCGGAGCCCTCGATGTTCATGATGGTGATGGTGGTGAGAGGCTTCCGGCCCGGCCTCTAGGGGCTCGTGGTCATGGTGATGCCCATGATGATGGGCATGAGGATCATGCTGATGGTTTGCTCCTTCCGGGGCCTCAGCCTGGTTCTTGGCAAACCCGTAGAGATAGTCCATATCATGGTCATGGTTCTCGTGTTCTGCATCCAGTTTCACCAGGAAATCACAGCAGTCCAGCCCGGCCTTCTTCACCCGGCTGATTTCCACCGTATACCCAGTCAGAGGCAGGGAAGCCAGGGCCTTCCGGAGCACCTGCTGGTCCGCCCCCAGATCCAGCAGGGCTCCGACAGTCATATCCCCGCTGATGCCGCTTTTGCATTCCAGATAGAGCAGTTTATCCATGATGTTCTTCTTCCTTTCCCACAGCCAGCCGATTGATCTGGGTGGCCAGATAGCCAGCCCCGTACCCGTTGTCGATATTCACTACTGCAATGCCGTTGGCACAGCTGTTGAGCATGGTGAGGAGGGCCGAAATGCCTTGGAGACTGGCCCCATATCCAATGGAAGTGGGCACCGCGATCACCGGATGGCTCACCAGTCCTCCCAAGACACTGGGCAGGGCCCCTTCCATCCCGGCCACCGCAATGACGCAGTTGGCTTCCTGGATGGGGTCCAGATTGGCCAAAAGACGGTGGAGGCCGCTGACCCCCACATCGTAGACCCGGTTCACCTGGCTACCGAAGAATTCCGCCGTCTGGGCCGCTTCTTCCGCCACCGGGATATCCGCCGTCCCCGCCGTGCACACGGCTACGGACCCTCGGAGCTCCACCGGCTTCCGGATCACTTTCACCAGCCGGGCCAGGTGGTCGTACACCGCATCCGGGCAAAGGGAACGGATCAGCTGGTACTGTTCCTGGCTGGCCCGGGTCCCCAGTACATTGCCCTCGTCTTCCGCCAGCTTCTGGAAGATCTGCTTCAGATGGGCATCACTTTTGCCGCTGCAGAACACCACTTCCCCGAAGCCGGTGCGGATCTTCCGGTGGGTATCCAGCTTGGCGAACCCCAGGTCTTCAAAAGGCTTCTGCCGGAAGAATTTTTCCGCAGCTTCCACAGAGATCTCTCCACTCCGGACTTTTTCCAGGATTTCTTTCGTTTCCATGGTCAAGCCTTCTTTTCCGGGGGCAGGGTTTCATTCATGCTGCCAGTCCGATAGCCCAAAAGATCCAAAGTCACATAGGCAAAGCCGTATCCCTTCAGCTTTTCCGCGATTTCCAGTCGGTGTTCCAGCACCTTTTGGAGTTCCTCCGGCATCACTTCGATCCGGGCCAAGTTTCCCCCATGGATCCGTACCCGAAGCTGATGGAAACCCATGTCCAGCAGCAGTTGTTCCGCCCGGTCCACCATGCCCAGCCGTTTGGGGGTGATTTCTTCCCCATAGACGAAGCGGGAAGACAGGCAGGCGAAAGACTGCTTGTTCCAGGTGGGGAGCCCCAATTCTTTGGAATAGGCCCGGATCTCTTTTTTGTACAGCCCCGCCTGCCGCAGGGGGCTGGCAATCTTCAGTTCTGCAATGGCTTGGAGACCGGGACGGTAATCCCCTTCATCGTCCAAGTTGGACCCTTCCGCCACGGCCGCCAGCTGGTTCTCCTTGGCCACCTCCAGGATTTTTTCAAACAGTTCGTGTTTGCACAGGTAACATCGGTTGGTGGGGTTGTGGGAAAAGCCGGGGATGGACAGTTCTTCCGAATCCACCACCAAGTGACGGATGCCCTCTTTGGCACAAAAAGCTTTGGCTTCCTCCAGCTCCCGTTCCGGGAAAGAACAGGACCGGGCCGTCACCGCCAGGACTTTATCCCCCAATACATCATGAGCCACCTTCAGGAGAAAAGTAGAATCCACCCCGCCGGAAAATGCCACGGCCACACTGCCCAGCTGGCGGAGGATGGTTTTCAATCTTTCCAATTTTGCTTGATTCACTGCATCAGCCATTCTTTCGTTCCTTTCTTACTGGAATTTTGGTTCCTTACAGAAGGGGGCTGCTTCGCATATAGCAGCCCCTTTCAAAATTTATATGCAATTGTTCCAAGATTTTGACGCCTATACTTATTATACCATAGGTCGGGGAGCTTGGAAAAAGTTCCCTGCCCCTGTCCTATCGTTTCAGCAGGATCCGGATCAGCACCAGGCTGATTTCATACAATAGAATCAGGGGAATGGCCAAAAGAGTCTGAGATACCATGTCCCTGGTGGGGGTGATGATGGCCGCTACCACAAATGCCAGCACGATCACATACCGCCGGGCCTTTCTCAGCCGGTCCGAGGTCACCAGACCCATTTTGGCCAAAAGCAGCAGCGCCAGGGGTAGATTGAAGAAAAGCCCCACCGGCAGCACCATCAGCACCACAAAATCCAGATAGGATTCCAGGGACCACAGGAGATGGACGGCCCCGGAGCTGAACCCCCAAAGGAACTGCAATCCCTGGGGCAGGATCAGTCCATAGGAAAAGGCCAGCCCGGCCAGGAACAGAAGGACGGAAGAAGGGACGAACAGCAAGAGAGCCCGTTTTTCCCGTTCCGTAAAAGCAGGCACCAGGAAGGCCCAGAATTCCCAGGCCAAAAGGGGAGAAACAAGGATGGCGCCGCTACAAAGGGCGATCTTCACGTAAATCATGAAGGCCTCCGCCGGCTTCATCACATACAGCTGGGGCACCGGAGCCGTGAGGAAGGCTACGATCCGGTCGATCTGCCAGAAGCTGAGGGCCCCTCCCACAGCCAGTCCCATAAGGCAGCGGATCAGCCGGGTGCGGAGTTCTCCCAAATGTTCCGTGAAGCTCATGCTTTGGGGGCCGCACTCCCCGTCTGTCCGTTTTTTTCCGTTTTCTCCGGTTCCTGCGTTCCTTTTTTGGTTTCCGCTGGTTCAATGGTTTCCACTGCGTTCACCGCATCCTTGAATTCCCGCATGCTCTTGCCCAACGCGGCTCCGATGGAAGGCAGCTTCCCCGGACCAAAGACCACCAGGGCGATCACCAAGATCAGCAGCAGCTCCGGTACACCCAATCCAAACATAATCCCGCCTCCTTAATCGATGGAAATCAGTTCGTATTTGTCGTTGCCCATCTTCAGGTCCCGCATGGCCTGGAGCTGGTGGAGCCCATGACGGGATTCGATCCGTTCGATGAGATCCTTCTTGTCGTCATTTTTCCGGCCGTAGACCAGATCCACACTGGCCTGGTCCACTGCCAAGATATCCGTAGAAGCCAGCATCCCCAGATCGGCGATCTTGGGTTCAGCTGCCGAAGTCCCGGCACAGTCGCAGTCCACGGACATCCGGCGCAGCACATTCAGGAAGACGATGTGCTTTCCGAAATAGTCCACTGTGGCTTTCCCAGAATCTGCCATCAGTTCCATGAAGGTATCCTGCATGGGCATTCTCCCCCAATCAGCTCCGGAAGGAGGCATGGCTCCGTTGGGATAGCCGTGGACCTGGCGCTTTCCATGCTGACCGGAAGCACAGCCGATGGCGATGTTCTTCAGGGAACCGCCATAGCCCCCCATGGCATGGCCTTTGAAGTGGGTCAGTACCACCATGGAATCGTAGTTGATGATGTGGCCGCCCATGGCCACTTCCTTCAGGTGCTTGCCGCCCCGGACCGGCAGGTCCACATCCCCTTCTTCATCCATGATGTCCACCGGACAGAAGTCCCAGCCGTTGACTTTCAGGGTTTCCCGGTGGGATTCGGTGGTGTACCGGTCTCCTCCGTACATGGTGTTGGTTTCCACGATATTGCTGTTGGGGATGTGCTGGATCAGGGCTTTCACCATATCCCGGGGCAGGATATTGGGACCGTGTTTTTCTCCCGTGTGGAGCTTCACAGCCACTTTCCCATAGATTCCTTCACTGATCTGATCGTACAGGGCAATGAGATGGGCTGCATCGATGTGTTTGGTGTAATACACTTTGGCCCGAGAGCCTTCCCCGTCCGCCGTTTTTTTGCCGGTTTCGTCAACAGATCCCACCACAGGGGCCTGGGCACTTACATGGGGCAGACCGCTTTTGGCCAAAATAGCTCCGGCAGCCGCCCCGCCCATGACTTTCAAAAAATCTCGTCTGGATATTTCTTTCATACCAATCCCTCCTGTAATTTTACCCTATAGCCGTTGTACACCCGGGAGTGCACTGACGGTCAAGCAAACAAATTGTGACAGGTCGGGACAACTCCCGGCTCTCTTCATCTGCAGTATAGCAGGAAGGATTGGATATGAAAAATACTTAGATTTTATGAGTTGTTATGCGGGGATTGTATGGTAGGAGGAAAAAAGAACTTGCTGTACAGTTTAGAATCAAGGGTAAAAGGGATATAGGATCGGCAGTATGATCATACTGATCACAAAACAAACAAATGAAACGGCGAGACCTGGTTTGATGAAATCTTTGAATTTGATGTTTGCTGGTTCCATAATCATGGCATTTGCCGGGATGGCCAAGGGCGTACAAACCGCTACACTGCTGCCAATGAAAACAGCGATTACAGCCGCTCTTGGATCAGCTCCGATACCGGATGCCAAGGTATAAGCCACGGGACAGAGCAAAGAACATGCTGCCGTATTTGACATAAATTGGGTCATAACCCAGGTAATCAAATACAAGCTCATCATAATGACAAAGGGTCCATAAGAGCCTGTAACACTGAGGACCGCATCCGCCATCATTTTTCCCGCCCCAGTTTTATTCAGTGATGATCCCAACGGAAGCATGAAAGCTACTAAAAATACCGCCAGCATCTCCAAATGCTGCATGGCTTCTTTTTCGGACAGGACACCAGTGACGACCAGCACAATGGCTCCCAGACAAGCGATGATATGGAAAGGAGGCAAAAATTTAAAAGAACTGGAAGCAACCATACCTAAAATTACTACAACCAATACCCATAAAGATATATTCTGCTGCCATTTTGGGATATTGCTGTAATCCAGTTTGTTGTGATAGACACCGGCAGAACGGTCTGGAATCAACTTGGTACCAAAGAAATATATAAAAACAATGGTACCCAATAAAAGCGGAATCCCTATTTTCGCATATTCGAAGAAGGTGAACGTCAAGGTATTATTGCTTAATGCCTCTACCGTTGTTTTGGCGATCAAGTTCCCCGGTGACCCAATGATACTGAGGTCAGCACCAATGGTGGCGGAAAACACCAACGGCATCAAGAGCCTGCTGGGACTGATACCGGTTGTAGTTGCAATGCCCAAAATAACAGGCATCAAAACAGCTACGGTTCCAGTATTTGAAAGAAATCCAGACATAATACCGCCTACGATCATAACCGCAACCATGATAGCTTTCTTTCCTTTGGCAAATCGTGTAATCAAACTTCCCGCCTTATAGGCCATTCCCGTTTTCAAAAAAGCATGACCGATGACACACAGGGCAGCAACCAGGATTACATTTTGATTGGACAGTTGACTGAACAGAGTTTTTACGTCAATGACTCCCGTAAAATACAGAGCCATTGCTACGATTAATGCAGCCGTTCCCATGGGTACGATTTCTGTAACAAAAATCGCAATGGCAAAAACCAATATGATCAATGTGATAATTGCCGGTGACATATTCTCTCCCTTTCTTTCTTCTTATTCAGCTTCTTTGATCTTCGGGATGATGTTGACGGCTCTGGGCAGTACGATGACCTTCTTTGGCGTCTTTTCTACCAGTGCCTTGTTGATGGCCGACTGGAGATCCGGCGCCCAATCCAGCATGCACCGATGGGCCATCTCTTCCGTCATGCCCTGGGTGACCAAGATGATCTTCCCTTTGGTCATGGCCCGTGCATACATGAAGGCCTTGTTGGTCCCGATATCAAAGCCGTCTCTGCGGTAGCGTTCGATGACTTCTTCCGGGCACTTGGCTGCCGTCATCCAATCGATGAAGAGCTGGGGGATGCCGTTTTTGGCTTCCGCCACCAGGATAAATGTGGTTCCTTTTTTATAAGCCAGCATTTCTGCCACCGAGAGTGCTTTTTGGCTCTGCCACAGGTCGATATCTCTGGGAGCGCCGCCGGGACTGGTGATGATCAAATCGGCCCGTCCGTCGATCTCAACTGTATTGATCTTCCGGCAGATTTCCACCCCTGCATTGTGAGCCTGTTCCAGATCCCCTGCCACAGCACCGGCAATCTGCTTATGCACGTCTTGGACCATGTTCAGGATGAAACGGACCTTGACCAGCCGGGCCGCTTCCAGAGCAACTTTATGGAAAGGATTTCCTTCAAAGAAATTGATGGCCGGTTCATACGGACGGATGGGAAGAGAATGATGCACCTTCAGGGTTTTCAGGTCCACGACCCCAGGTACGATGCTTTTCCGTCCTCCAGAGAATCCGGCAGAATGATGGGGAGCGATGAGACCGGTGGTCACGATAAAATCAGAATGGGCCACGAATTCGTCCAGATAAATCGGTACATCATAAGTTTGGGTCCTGCCCATGTAAATATGATGGCCATCCAGACAGTCATGGATATGGACTCTGATTCGCTTTTCCAGACCGCCCAAGATGGTGTGCAGCTGTTCTTCATTGGGGCCTTTATGACTGCCCGTAGCAATTACGAAAGTCATATTTTCTTCCGATACCCCTGCTCCCTTCAGTCGTCTCACGATTTCCGCAGCCATTTGGGCGGTGGGACCCGGACGAGTCTGGTCATTGACCACAATGGTGATTTTGTCTTCCGGGACGACCATGTCTTCCAGTCTGGGGGTCCCAATGGGATGATCCAAGGCATCTTTGATAAATGCCTCAACAGATTCTTTCACAGGCTGTACGGGCGGATCGATGACTTCGGTGTTGACAGAATCAGGGATTTCCGCTTCCTGAAAGGATCTGCCATAGGGAACTTTGATTTTCATGATGGATTCTGCTCCTTTTCTATGATTTATATTTTTCCGATAATTCGTTCTTGCAGATTTTATGATATACTAGATTTAGTATTGTTACCATAAATGATATTATTAAACTGATATCGATAAAATCAATAATAAAGGAGCTATCTATGGAACTTCGCGAATTGAAATATCTGTTGATGCTGGCAGAAGAGAAAAATATCTCTCACGCTGCAGAAAAATTATACATCACCCAATCTACGCTAAGTACCTTTATCAAACAAATGGAAGCTGAACTGCACACTAGACTGTTTGCCAGGAACTCCCGAGGCATTACACCCACTCCTTCCGGCCAAGTCCTGATCGAACACGCCAAGCGGATGATCCAGGAGTTCCAGCTGGCCCAAAATGAAATATCCGACTTGGAGAACCTGCGGACCGGAGAAATCCGCCTGGGCATCAGTACCTTCAGGGGAACCTATATCCTTCCTCATGTCATGAAAAATTTCCATCAGCAGTATCCCGGGATCACGATCACTATTTCAGAAGCGAATACCATCGACCTAGAACAGAAAATCATCGATGGGGTACTGGATCTGGCCCTTGTCACCATCCCTTATCAGGTCATCAAGGGTCCTGCTCCGGAACCCTGCATCCGGGACGAGATCAGTCTGGTGACGCTGCCTGATCATCCTATTCTGGAAAAGGCTTTTCCCGACTCTGTTACAGGCCGTCTCTCCATCGATATCAACGAAATCGTGAAATACCCTGTCATCATGCAGCGGACCAATACGGTCCTGGGGAACCTGGCAGGGAGTCTTTTTGCCAAATACGGGATCCGTCCCCATTCCTACCACACCAGTTCTACCCCGCTAATGGCTTTTTCCCTGATCCGCAGCGGATTGGGGATCGGATTTTCCTTTACTTCCACAGAACCCTACTATCCGGACCTGGTCTATCTGGCCCTGAAACCGGCGGAACTATATGTGGACCTGACCCTTGTCTATCCCCATCATTATGTTTCTAAGGCCTGCCGTGCCTTGAGCCGCTGCTTTTATGAATATGGAAGGAAAAGCCTGGAAAAATACGACACAAAAAGAAAAGCATCCCCCCTGATGGAGTGACGCCTTCTCTCTAAAGCTGTTCAATTGGTCGGATGGCTGATCATAAAAAGCCCGCAGCGTACTGGATTCCCAATACAGCTGCGGGCTTTCACCGTGTCTCCACACGAACATATGTTCAAGGCTGGTGGAGATGAGGGGAGTCGAACCCCTGTCCGAAAGCATTGCCATGCGAACTTCTCCGAGCGCAGACTGCATATTTTATTTCGCAGCTCCCTTGCCTGCAGACGGGCCAGGAAACATGCTATCTCGATGGATTTCCCTGCCTTCCTCCGAGAATTGGAAGACAAGTATCCTGCAAGTGTCGTCTATTCTTCTTCAGCAGGAATGAAGAGGAAAGACGTTAGCAATTTAAGCTGCTAAAGCGTAAGAATCGTCTGCGTTTATAACGCTTTTCCACCGTTTAATGGGGTTGGCGGGATCCCAGCTCGCTTATCGCACACCATCTACCCCCGTCGAAACCGGTACATCCCCGGGTTTGATGTTTACATCATATTATAGCATGGGAAAAGTTGAATAGTCAATCGTTTTCCAGCGTCATCATCGACGCAAACCACGAATAGGTTTCATCCAGCTTCGGGTCCTCGTGAAAATACAGGAACATCCCCTTCCGGCTCCGTGTCAGCAGCACCCGGTATACATTTTGGATGACTTTCTCCAGGTCTTTGAAGCCTGGGTTGGAGGCATGGGGATCCACCTTCCATTTTCCAGTTTGGATATAGTAGTCCCCCACAAAGGAAACGATGGGGTATTCCAGTTCGATGCCCTGGATCAGGAACTCGGAAGCTCCCCTTGTCAGCCTATAACTTTCTTCCGTATACCAATGATAGGCATCTTCTGCTTTTACATAGCATCCCCGGTACTGAGGACCGAACATCCCGGGCTTTGCCCGGAGATGGAAAGAAACGATGATACCCGTATGGGCTCCTGGGAAATGCTGCTTTACATAGGATACCGCCTGGGGCAATTTATGGACATCCCGAAACCTCCAGCAGGCGAACCCTTGGGCCACCATTTCTCGATAGATTTTCCGAGCTTTTTCCTGATCCAGCTCCAAGATGGCTTCCACCCAAGGACTCACATCGATGAAATCATGACGGATAGACGTATTGAGCGTCAAATGAGGACTGGCATGGATATGGGGACTTCCCCCAAAGACCTTTTGATACGAAGGCGGAATATATACATTCCAATCTTTTCGACCAGTTAAAGCTTTGGCCCATAAAGGCATGCCTGTTTCCTCATGGAAATAAAGAGCCTGGCCATCTCCGATCAAACAGAGGATCGTGACTTTCCCGTATCGGGCTGCGATCCGGTCCCCCAGCCGTAAAAGAAGGGTCGCTTCCGTTTCTCCCGGTTCCTTGTAATCCGTATCCCAGGCCCGTTGGGCTTCATCGAACACAATGATATGGTGCAGGGGAACGGTGCTCCCATGGGCCAGTTCCTTAAAATTCTTCATGGCCTGGATATAGCTCCGGCCCTCTTGGGTGATGCCATGGGTGGATAAGGTGTTCTGCAGGATGTTGACCAATGGATCATTCCCAGAAAGATAGATAGGAGTCAAGGCATCCTGGTCATGGGCATGGTCATAGACCGTCTTGAGACCTACCAGTGTCTTCCCGGAACCTGGGACCCCCGAAACAAAGAGGATGCTCTTTTGCCTGGTACGGTCAGCAATGACCCCATCGATGGCATCCAGCGTTCCTTTGATCTCCCCTTCCCGGATGGTCTTGATATGCGGCAGCTCTCCAGATCGAAAAAGCTGCAGCGTGGCATCTGCGATATTCTTCAAGGGATAAAAGGGGGAAGCGATCCAAGCACAGCATTCTTTTTCGGTCAAGGGCCGTTGGTTTTTCAGCGCATTTCGCAGAGTAGCTGTAAAATTCTCGGGAGTCAGCACCTCCACCAGCTGATGGTCCCCTGCCGGATCCCCTTGGGTATAGACCAGATAGGCCTCCACCTTCATGGCTCGCTTCTCTGTTTCGTAATGGTAATGAGAAAGACTTTGCCGATAGCCGGCGGCCTGGACTGCGTCATCCTTCAAAATGACAGTCTTCTGCTTGAATTCCAAGATGATGGCTTTGTTTTGGGTAAGGAGCACTGCATCAGCTTGTTTCCGTGAATCAGGCATGACATATTCAAAGGCCATGGAAAAGGGAGCCAGTTCAGCATCTGCCGGAAGATATCTCTTGAGAAAATCATAGCAGTCACTCCAAGCGCGGTCATTGGCAGGCTCAGCCGGACAGCCGCAGGTCTTTTCAACGAAATTATGACATGCGCTCACAAACCCTTCTCGGGTGCTTTCTCTTCGAAATTCCTCTACAGTTGTAACAAGAGCGGCCCTGTCTTTACCCAGATATTTCCGGGACGTGGTCACTGCTGCCAAAGCCATTTCCCCTTTCTTTCAATGTATTGACATGATTCCTTATGCTTCTGCAGTCTATTATATCATCTTGCCTATCTAAGAAACACGACAGAAAAGAAGGCCCGCAATCACTTCGACTGCGAGCCTTCTCCTCATCTAGAAGATCATTACTTCCGATTCTTGATTTCGTCCTGGAGTTTGGCGATGAATTCGTCCACGGGCATAGCACCCTGTTCGCCGTTGTCCCGGCTGCGGACGGAAACGGTGCCGCTTTCCACTTCTTTTTCGCCTACGATCAGCATGTAGGGAACCTTCTTCATCTGGGCTTCCCGGATCTTGTAGCCGATCTTTTCGTTCCGGTCATCCAGGTGAGCCCGGATCTTCTGGCTTTCCATCTTGTCCACGATGGCCTTGGCATATTCGTTGTACTTGTCGGTGATGGGCATCACCCGTACCTGTTCCGGAGCCAGCCAAGCCGGGAAAGCACCGGCATAGTTCTCGATCAGGATACCGATGAACCGTTCGATGGATCCGTATACCACCCGGTGGATCATAACAGGACGGTGTTTCTGGCCGTCTTCCCCGGTGTAGGTCAGGTTGAATTTTTCCGGCAGCAGCATATCCAGCTGGATGGTGCCGCACTGCCAGGTCCGGCCGATGGAATCCTTCAGATGGAAGTCGATCTTCGGACCGTAGAAGGCGCCGTCCCCTTCGTTGATGGAATACTTCAGGCCGAAGTCATCCATGGCTTTCCGCAGGGCATTGGTGGTCATTTCCCAGGTGGCATCGTCCCCCATGGAGTTGTCCGGACGGGTGGACAGTTCTGCATGGTAGGTCAGGCCGAAGGTAGCGTATACTTCATCGAACAGACGGATGGTCTCTTGGATCACGTCTTCGATCTGGTTGGGCATCATGAAGATGTGGGCATCGTCCTGGGTGAAGCAGCGGACCCGGAACAGGCCGTGGAGGGCGCCGGACAGTTCATGCCGGTGTACCAGGCCCAGTTCGCCTACCCGCAGGGGCAGTTCCTTATAGGAATGGGGTTCGTTGGCATAGACCAGCATGCCGCCCGGGCAGTTCATGGGTTTGATGGCATAGTCTTCCCCATCGATCTTGGTGAAGTACATGTTTTCTTTGTAATGATCCCAGTGGCCGGAAGTTTCCCACAGCTGCCGGTTCATGATCATGGGGGTCATGACTTCCTGGTAGCCGTATCTGCGATGGACTTCTCTCCAGTAGTCGATCAGGGTGTTCCGGATGATCATGCCGTTGGGCAGGAAGAAGGGGAATCCAGGGCCATAATCGCTGAGCATGAAAAGGCCCAGCTGTTTGCCCAGTTTCCGGTGGTCACGTTTTTCCGCTTCTTCCATCATGTGCAGGTAAGCTTCCAGGTCTTCCTTGCTGGCAAAGGCCGTACCGTAGATCCGCTGGAGCATCTTGTTGTGTTCATCACCCCGCCAGTAGGCACCGGCGATGCTCATGAGCTTGAAGGCTTTCACTCGGCCGGTGGACGGGCAGTGGGGCCCAGCGCACAGGTCCGTGAAGTCCCCTTGGGTATAGGTGCTGATCACGGCATCTTCCGGCAGGTCTTCGATCAGTTCCACTTTGTAGGGTTCATCTTCCGCCTTGAATTTGGCCAGGGCTTCCGCTCTGGGCAGTTCTTTCCGCACCAGGGGATAGTTGGCTTTGATGATCTTGCTCATTTCCTTTTCGATGGCCCGCAGGTCTTCGGGAGTGAACACATGGTCGCTGTCCAAATCGTAGTAGAAGCCCTTTTCAATGGCCGGCCCGATGGCGAATTTGGTGCCCGGGAACAGATGCTGGATGGCTTGGGCCATTACATGGGAAGCGGTGTGGCGGATGGCATGGAGCCCTTCTTCACTGTCCGGGGTAATGAATTCCACTTTGGCATCATGATCCAGGGCATCGCTCAGGTCTTTGTTTTCCCCATCCACTTTGGCCAGGAGTGCGGTCTTCCCCAATTTCTGGTTCAGGCTCTTGGCGATGGACAGCAGGGAGCTGCCGGCTTCGAATTCTTTCACGCTGCCGTCGGGCAGGCTGACTTTGATGCTAGACATAACTGATTTCCTCCTTGTATTCCCCACAAGATCAGGACGGACATAGAAAAAGACCCGCCCCACAAAGGGACGGGCCATAAGCTCGCGGTTCCACCCTCATTGGCCCGGAAACCCGGACCCTCTCGGCATCCTTTAACGCAGGACATACGATCTTGCCTACTTGGTTCAGCAGATGGCTCAAAGGTGGTTGACTGTCATTCGTTTCCAGGCCCTTCTCAGCTACCGGGCTTCTCTGTACCGTGACCCTGACAGGTTGTCCTTATCATCACCATGGGTTCTTTGAAATTGTTTACATTATACCACCGGCAAAAACTTTGTCAAGGAAATTTTCTCCAAAAACCGGCAGATCGGCAAAAAGCCAAGGCGGCCTCTTTCAGCGTCCTTTCCCGTGATAGCTTTCCAGATCTCTTTTCCAGGAAGCATCGGTCCGCCGGCCTCCCTGGCGCAGGAACTGGACCGTTTCCCCCACCGTGCTGTACGCCAGCCCGCTGCCCCTGGCGTCACTTACATAGTTGGCTGCATCATTGGCATCCAATCCCACTTTGGCAGCTTCTGCCACCGCATCCATATTGGCCCCCAGGAACAGGAACTCCCACCCGGCTTCTTTGCACTGGGCGATCAGTTTCCGAACCCGGCCCAGAGTATACTCCCTGCTGGCATTTTCCATCCCGTCGGTGATCACCACCACAATGGTCCGCTCCGGCCGGAAGGTAGGGACCAGCCGGCGCTGATTCTCCCGCACCTGGGTCAGCGTTTTGCCCAGGGCATCCAAGAGCGCCGTGCATCCCTCCGGCTCATACTCCCGGCCCGACAGAGGACGCACTCCTTTGACCGGGCAGCGGTCATGGATCACCTGGATTCCATCGGAAAACAGCACCGTGGTCAGGACAGCTTCCCCTTCCATGGCCTGCTGCTTTTCCAGGAACCCGTTGAAGCCGCCCAGGGTCTCCTTTTCCAACCCGCTCATGGAGCCGCTCTTATCCAGGATACAAACCAATTCTGCAAAATCCTTCATGACGAAGACCTCCTTGTTTTCTGCTGGTTCCAGTGTAGCAGGAACAGGAGGCCTTTGGGTCGCCTGGCAGGCGACATTTACAGTTCAGGCTGGCCGTACCGGAACAGGGCTGCATTGATGGTATAGATATCGTATTGGCCCTTCTCCAGGAAATAGCGGACGATCACGTCCATTTCCCGGCTGGAAGAAAGGGCGTAACCGGCACTTTCCAGGAATTCCTGGGTCTCTTCCACCGTCAGACGGAGGGCCACAGCCAGGGCCAGGACCGTTTTCTTCTTGGGCTGATACCCTGGGTTGCTACGGATCTTGGAGAACAATTTCCGGTCCATATTGGCTCGTTTGTACACTTCCACATCATCATAATGCTTTTGATCGATGAGCCGTAAAAGCTGCCGGCTGAAACTTTCCGTCAGATGCTTCACATCGTCTTCCAGAGAACGGGAAGGCGCAGAAGGCAGGGTATGCTCCAGGGACAGCACCTGGAAAGCCTCGACAACGATTTCCGTCTGCCCTCTCTTCCTGCTATCCGGCCGGCAATAGGTGTCGACAAAATGCTCCAGTCCTTTTTCCAGCTTCTCCCCCCAGCTCCACGGCACTCCGGTCCAGGAGAGCCAGATAGACCTCCATTTTTTCATGGTCTTCCAGGAACTGGATGATGGCCTCCCGGGCGGTCAGGAGGGCTGCCCTTTTGGGATAGCCGAAGATGCCGGAAGAAATCAGGGGAAAAGCGATGGAACGGCAGTGGGCTTCCCAGGCCAGGGTCAAGGCAGAACGGTAGCAGCTGGCCAGAAGAGCCTCTTCTCCCTGGTTCCCGCCCTGCCAGATGGGGCCTACCGTATGGATGATGTACCGGGCCGGGAGCCCGTAACTGCCGGTGAGCACCGACTGTCCTGTGGGACAGGGAGCCTTGGCCAGGCATTCTCTCTGGAGCTCCTCTGCCCGGGTGCCCGCTGCCCGGAAGATGGCCCCGCACACCCCGCTTCCCGCCAGAAGCTGGGAGTTGGCCGCATTGACAATGGCGTCCGTATCCAATTTCGTGATATCTGCATGGATCAGATGGAATGGCATATCTCTTCCCTCTTTACTCTATAGTCTGCTCTCTCCCCCCAGTACGCTCCTTACGGAAGCCCGGGGAAACTGGTGACGTACTTGATCCGGATATCCGGGAAGCTGGTCACGAACTGGATGGTGAAATCTTCCCCGTACTCCACGAACTGCCATTCCCCGATTTCCGAAGGGAAATGGTCCACCACTTTTACTTTCAGATCCGGGAAACTGGTCACCACCTGCACCTTGATATCTGGGTTGTATTCCACCACCCGCACTTTGCCGGCCAGCCGGATCCCGTTAAAGGTGCCGTCTTCCTGGACCGCGGAAGAAGCCAGGGCCACAGAAGCCCACAGCAGGCTGCAGATACAGGCAAGGAACACCAGCATCTTCCCTGTCGTCTTTTTCATCCCGATCCCTCCTCTGCTGCGTGAATTTTCTGTCCTTATACACTCATTATACCATGGATGTAAAAAAATACCCACCAGGCTTTCCGTCTGGTGGGTCAACGGCATTAGAGGACTCTTGCCGCTCCGATATATCTTGCGCCCCAGTATCCGCTGAACACATTGGATACGGTGACCCCGGTGCTGCTCCCTGCCTGGAGCATCTGGCCGTTGCCGATGTAGATGCCGCAGTGGGAAGGTCCCGGTTCATAGGTTTCAAAAAAGACCAAGTCGCCTGGTTCCAGTTCACTGGAAGAGACTTTCGGGTACGCATAGTACTGGGCATCTGCTGTCCGAGGGATCTCGATCCCCATCTGCCGGAATACATACTGGGTATAACCGGAACAGTCAAAGCCCCAGGGAGTAGTCCCCCCGAATACATAAGGCACCCCAACATAGTCATATGCAGTGCTGATCAATGCTCTGGCGGTGCTGCTGCCATACCCATAGCTGCTGCCATAACTCCGATTGGAATGGAGCGTGCGGTGGGTGGGCATTTCCTTGCCCATGAGCTTTTTGTAGGTGAAGTTCCCGATCACGCCGTCTGCCGCCAGGCCCATGCTAGCCTGATACTTCTTCACAGCAGCCACGGTCCGGGCGCCATACACCCCGTCAGGGATCCCGATATCATAGCCTTCCATCAGGAGCTGTTCCTGGATGGCCGCTACTTCCGGTCCTGACTGACCTTGTTTGAAACTGGCAAAAACGTTCTGCGCAGGTAATGCAACTGCTGCGGTGGTAGCCGCTGCCAGCACTACGCCAAGCATCATCCTCCTAAATATAATAAACACATCCTCTCGATTACGCCTACGAAGTTAGCTGCCGGGTGCGGGTCGAGATGCCCTATTCCGAAGAAATTAACCCCACTTTGGTTCCCCCGTTCACATTGCTGTGATTCGGCTTTTTTTATTTAGTTTTGCCGTTTTTAATTATAACAATTCTCTTATTCTCTGTCTATTCCCTGTTACTACTTTTCACGATATGTTCACGAATAATATACAAGGGTCTTTGCTTCACTTCGTCGAAGATCCGGCCCACATATTCTCCCACGATGCCTATGCCGATCAGCTCTACGCCTCCCAGGAAGAACTCTGCAGCAGCCAGGGTGGTCCACCCGGGCACTGCATCCTGGACCACATATTTCACATAAATGACATGACCGATCAGGAGGATGCTCCCCAGCCCGGCAATGCATCCCACATAAAGGGCCAGCCGCAGGGGCACCCGGGAAAAGGCGGTGATCCCGTCCAGAGCGAACCGGAGCATCTTCCGGAGGTTGAACTTGGAATGGCCGGCGAACCGGGGCGGCGCCACGAATTCCAGGGTGGTGTACCGGAAGCCCAGGTTGTTCACCATGCCCCGGATGAAACGGGCCCGTTCCCGGAACCGGTTCAGGGCATCCACCGCCTTCCGGTCCATGAGCCGGAAATCGCTGCCGCCGGGGGTCACCCGGACCTCGCTCATGGAATTGATCAGTTTGTAATATAAGCGGGATGTTATGTTTTTGAACCAGGTGGCATCTTCTGTGGCTTTCCGCACCGTCTGGACGATCTCATAGCCCTCTTCCCATTTCTTCAGCAGCGCAGGGACCATTTCCGGCGGATGCTGGAGATCCCCATCCATGGAAATCACCGCATCCCCCGTTGACTGATCCAAGCCGCAGGTCAGGGCCAGCTGATGGCCGAAATTCCGGGCAAACACATACCCCTGGACATGAGGGTCCTTTTCCGCCAATTCCCGGATCAATTGGGATGTCCGGTCTTTGGAACCATCGTCAATGAACAGGATCTCATAATCGTATGGCAAAGGCGCCATTACTTGCGTAAGGCGCCTGTGGAATTCGTGGATATTTTCCTCTTCATTGAAGACGGGCACGACAAAAGAAATCTTTTTCATGCAGCGTCTTCTCCTTTTTTATAAAACGGCCAGGGCCTCTTCATAGGCACTCTTGGGTTCTACGCCTACAAAGCGCTGGACTTCCTTGCCGGCCTTGAACAGGACCACCGTAGGGATGGCCGACACGCCGAACCGCATGGCCACATCCGGTACCTGGTCCACATCCAGTTTGGCGAACTGGACATCCGGATGTTCCGCCGCCAGGTCTTCGATCACCGGAGCCAGCATCCGGCAGGGACCGCACCAGGTGGCCCAGAAGTCCACCAGCACCGGTTTCTCGCTGCTCTGCACCAATTTGTCAAAAGCCGCAGCACTGCCAATGTGCATCATTTCCATGGTATCTCCTCCTCTGTGCCTTGGGCACAAGGTACTTTCTCAGGTTGTGAGTGCTCAGTAAGCCGAGTTCTGTCTAGGATAATCATTTATCTAGCCCTGCAGTTGCCTGCAGGTTCAAGCGACGCTACCCGGAAGGATCAGCGGGCCGCTTCATCCCTTCCCTATTTGGTCTTGCTCCGGATGGGGTTTACCAAGCCGGCCAATCACTTGACCGCTGGTGCGCTCTTACCGCACCGTTTCATCCTTACCGGCAAAGCCGGCGGTTTGTTTTCTGTGGCACTTTCCTTAGGGTCGCCCCCACTGGACGTTATCCAGCATCCTGCCCTGCGGAGCTCGGACTTTCCTCATCAGCCATTGGCTGCCGCGATTATCTTTCGCACTCACGCTCTGCCATAATATCACAGGAACGTCAATCCGTCAAACCTTCCACAGATAACGCTGCAGCATCTTATCAAATTCCCAGCTGCCGCTGCGTTCTTTCTGGTGGAACTGATTCATGATGGAATCCACTTCATCGGCATAATGGACGATGAAGGCCTCTTTGGTGACGCAGACCACCGGGGATCCCTTGTCCTGGTCCCCATGATGGGACAGAATGATGTGGAGCAGCTGCTCCCGTTTGGCTGCTGTCAGTTCCGGGATCTTCCTACCGGCCCGGTCCACGGCCATGGCCCCGATGGAAATGTGCCCCATGAGCCGGCCTTCCGTGGTATAAGGGAAGCCCAGATCCGAAGAGATTTCCCGGATCTTCCCCAGATCGTGGAGCAGGGCCCCGGCGATCACCAGATCCTGGTCCACCTGTCCGATGGCGCCGCTCATGGCCACTGCCAGACGGGTGACGCACACCGTATGGTGCAGCAGACCCCCTGCATAGGCATGGTGGAGCCGCATCCCGGCGGGATTCTTCAGGAACTGCCGATAGGTTTCCCCGGAAAACACCGTCTCCACCAGTTTCCGCAGCCCTTCATCCCCGATCCGGCCGATGAAGGTATGGAATTCTTCCTCATATTTTTCCAGGTCGATGTGGCCGCTGGGCAAAAGGCAGGACAGATCATCCGCCTCTGTCACGGACTGGACCTTCTGGACGATGACCTGATAGGCCATCGTAGTGGAATATTTGTTCAGGTCCACCTTTCCCCCGATGATATAGGGAGCCGGGGCCTCCATGGAACGGAGCCGCCCGATGGGACCTGCTTCAAAACAAATGAAGGGGATACAGCCGCTGTTGTCTTCCAGCAGCCCCTTGGCATAGGCCTTGCCATTGGAAGAAGTGCCCACTTTTTGGAGTCGGACCAGACAGGGCTGTTCCATGGCATTCCCCAACTGCAAATCCTTGATCATCTTGTATCGCTCCCTTACACCGTCTGGAGGATCCGTTCTTCCTCAGCCCGGATCACTTCGAAATGACGGCCGGATTCTTCACACCAGGCCTTGAGGACCTGTTCCAGTTTGTCGATGACCGGGGATTCCGTCAGCTGATGGGTCCCGTCCACCACATTGAGCCCCAGGTTCAGGGCTTTCTGGGCCACATGGTATTTCAGGTCGCCGGTCACCAAGGTATCGGCTCCCGCGGCCAGGGCGTCTTCCATGAAGTCCGCACCGCTGCCCCCTACTACGGCCACTTTGTACACCGGTTCTTCTCCTCCGGCATAAGTCAGGTGCTCCGCTCCCAGGTCATCCCGCACCTTGGCGGCAAAATCCTTCAGGGCCATGGGTTCTTCCAGCACCCCGATCCGGGCCAGGCCCTGTTCCGGACAGTCCTTCCGGGGGATCTCCGTCACGTCTTCCAAGCCCAGCCGGGCAGCCAGTACATCATTGACCCCGCCTTTGGCCGCATCCAGGTTGGTATGGGCTGCATAAAGAGCAATGTCATGTTTGATCAGTTCATACAGCACTTCCATCTTGGTATCCGTCACCGCCAGGGTCTTGGGCAGGCTGAAATAATAGGGATGATGGGTGATGATGATGTCGCATTCCTGTTCGATGGCCTGTTCCGCCACTTCCGGGCTCAGATCCAGGGCCACCAGGATCTTATGGACATGCTGGGCCAGGTGGCCCAACAGCAGGCCGGGGTTGTCCCAGCTCTCCGCATAAGCCACCGGAGCCAATTCATTCATGAACAGACAGATGTCCGTTACCGTCGTTTCTTTGCTTTCCATTGCTTCCGTTTCCACGTTCAATCGCCTCCAGTTGTTTCCAAAGGGTTTGGTATTCCCCATACTGCCGGCTGGCCCGGGCCCGTTCACTGCGGCCCATCTGTTCCAGCAGCAGTTGGACTTTCTTTTTCCGTTCGGCAAGGAGATCCTGCAAAAGAGGATGGTGCCGCTCCACCAAATCGAAACCGATTTCATAGCAGGCACTGGGATAGCGCCAGCCGGGAGAAGGCTCCAGGTGCAGCAGTTCGTACAGCCGCTTTCCCTCCCGGGCCAGTTCTTCCCGGACGATGGCCCAGCCGTTTTTTTCCGCCCAATGGCGCAGCCGTGCAGCATCGCTCATGGGCTGCAGGATCAGATGCCGGAAAGTGGGATGCTGCCATACTTCCGGAGATTCTCCCAAAATCTGGAGCATGGTTTCCGCTCCCATGCCGGCCATCACCGCGGCTTCTGCTTCTCCCGGTGCCGCTACCGTCAGGCCGCTGCCTTGGCGGACCGTGATCCGGTCTTCCAGATGGAAAGTCCGGACCGTATGCCGGGCCGCTTCACAGGGTCCCGGCACCACATCCCCGGCAATGGCCTGTTCGATCTTTCCCTGCTGGAGCAGCAGCACCGGCAGATAGGCATGGTCCGTCCCCACATCCACCAAGGTATGGCAGGGCGGGACCAGGGCCGCCACCGCTTCCAGACGCGCTCCGAAATTCATCCTGCCGCTCCTTCCCCTTCCCGCTCCAGGATGAACTTCCGGGCATCATCCAGGCTGGTCACATCCCGCCAGCCGAAACAGCGGAGTTTGGAACAGAGGCTGAACGCCGTCCGGTATTTCCGGATCAGGGCCCGGGCCTGCCGGAAGATTTCCCGGCCCACCGGACTGTTGCAGTAGCTCTTCATGGCTGCCTCCAGGAGGGAACGGTCTTTCCAGCTCTTTTCCCGGAAACAGCTGTGGATGAACAAAAACAGATCCAGGACCCGGGGATCGGCGGCAATGAACCGCTTCTCATTTTCCCAGTCCAGGAAGGTGATTTTATCTGTTTCTTTGTCATAAGCGATATCCCGCAGGGCTGGGCGGCCGTGATGGAGCCCTGCCTGATGGAGCCGGGCCAATCCTTCTCCGGCCTTCTGGAAAGCCCGGATCCGGCAGTCCGCCCAAGGAGCTTCCTTGGCCACCCCTTGGAGGGTCTTCCCCACCGCTTTCATGACGAAATAGCTGTCCTGAAGCAGGACGATTTCCGGTGCCAGGGGGAAATACTGGTTCACCGTCATGATTTTATAGACTTCACACCAGAAAGCTGCTTCCACACTCTGTTTGGCAAAAGCGTTCCGGTGGTTGGACATTTTCCGTTTGATGAACAGGGCCTGATCCTGATACAGGAAGGGCAGGACCCGTTTCTCCGGCTGGAGGGCAATGGCCTTATCCACTGCCTGCTGCAAATCCAGATCGATCAAATGCCCTGCACCTCCTTTCTCAATGGGACCCCAGGGTGCTGATCAGCTTCCGGGCAGCCAGGATCTTTCCCGGCGCCATGCTCAGTTCATCCACACCCATGGCAATGAAGCTGGGGATCAAATCCGGGTCCGCTGCCGCTTCTCCGCAGATCCCCACCCAGCAGCCGGCCGCATGGCCGTTGGCGATGGTCATCTGGATCAGGCGCAGCACCGCCTGATGGCTGGCTTTCCCCAGTTCTTCCAGGCTGGCATTCTGCCGGTCCACGGCCAGGGTATATTGGACCAGATCATTGGTCCCGATGCTGAAGAAATCCACTTCCCGGGCCAGTTCATCGCTGATCAGGGCAGCCGCCGGCGTTTCCACCATGATTCCCACTTCCAGTTCCTCATCGAAGGGGATCCCTTCTTCCCGGAGTTTGGCCTTGGCTGCTTCCAGCAGCTTTTTGGCCGCCCGGACTTCTTCCACGGAGATGATCATGGGGAACATCACCGCTACGTCCCCATAGGCAGAAGCCCGCAGGATGGCCCGCAGCTGGGTATAGAAGATTTCCGGCCGCTTCAAGCAGATCCGGATGGCCCGGAAGCCCAGCGCCGGATTCTCTTCTTCCGGCAGATGGAAATACTCCACTTTTTTATCCGCCCCGATATCCAGGGTCCGGATGATCAGTTTCCGGCCTTCTAATTCCTGGGCTGCAGTACAGTAGGCCTCGAACAATTCTTCTTCCGTGGGATAGTCTTCCCGGCCCAGATACAGGAATTCACTGCGAAAAAGACCGATCCCTTCCCCGTCATTTTCCAGGACCAGATCCACATCTTCCGGCTGGCCGATGTTCCCATAAAGGGCAATGGTCCGTCCGTCGGCCGTACAGGTGGGTTTTCCCCGGTACTGTTCTAAGGCGTCTTCCGCAGCCCGATGCTGTTCCTGTTTTTCTTTCAAAGCTTCCAGCACCTGGGGTTCCGGGTCCAGATAGAAGACACCGGTGCCCCCGTCAATGGCTCCCAAGGTCCCGTTCCAGTCCTCGGCCAGGTCGATTTCCGTATGGACCACCGCCGGGATCTTCATGGTCCGGGCCAGGATGGCCGTATGGGAATTGGCACTGCCCCCGCTGGTCACAAAGCCCAGGATCAGGGATTTGTCCAGCTGAAGGGTCTCGCTGGGAGTCAGGTCATCGGCACAGATGATGGAAGGACGGGTGAGCAGTTCCATCCAGTTCCGGCCACCAGCGTCCAAGGCTTCTTCCAGCTGGCCGCAGACGGCCCGTACGTCGGCTCCCCGGGCCTGCATGTATTCATCATCCATGGCTTCCAGCATGGCAGCGAACTGCTTCCCGGCTTCCCGGACAGCGGTTTCTGCGGTGAAATGCTCCCCCTGGATCAGGCCTTCGATGGCTTCGCACAGATCCGGATCCTGGACCATCAGCTGATGGACCTCAAAGATCCCTGCTTCTTCTTCCCCCACCTGTTCCCTGGCTTTTTCCTTCAGGGTTTCCAAGGTCTGGAGGACCTGCTGCTGGGCAGCCTGGAACCGTTTCAGTTCCTGCTGGGGATCCAGACAGGTGTCCAGCCGGAGTTCCGGTTTCCGTCCTGCCGGTTTCACCAGGATGGGACCTGCTGCCACACCGGCAGAAGCCCCTTTTCCTTGCACGAACTTCATGGGCATCCCCCTTTTACAGATTGGCTTTCAGGAACGCTTCCAGGGCCGCAGCCGCTTCTTTTTCATCCGGTCCTTCCACAGAGACCGTCAGTTCCATACCGGCTTTGATGCCCATGCCCATGAGGGAGAAGATCCGTTTCAGGTCACCGGTCTTGCCGTTGCCTGCCACACTGCATTTGGACTGGAATTTGGCCGCTTCCTTCACCAGCATACCGGCGGGACGGGCATGGATCCCCTGGGGATCCTGGATGGTATACGTAAATTGAATCATGGAAATTCCTCCTTATATTTATAACTCAGTTTTCATTATATCATAAAAAGACAGGGCCGGAAAACGCCAATCCCTACCGGTCTTTCTTCAAGAATCCCAGCAGCACGGCTCCCACGGCCGTCCCTACAGCCAGGGACAGGAGGTACATGGGCCAGTTGTGCACCACACCCAGGACGAAGATGCCCCCATGGGGTGCAGGGATGGTACAGCCGAACACCATGGAAAGGGCGCCGGCCACAGCGGCTCCGATGGCACAGGCAGGGATCACCCGGGAGGGATCTTCCGCGGCAAAGGGGATGGCCCCTTCCGTAATGAAGCTGAGCCCCATGACGAAATTGGTCAGAGAAGAGCTCCGTTCCTGGGCCGTGAACTTTTTGGGGAACAGCCGGCAGGCTACGGCAATGGCCAGGGGCGGCACCATGCCTCCGATCATCACGGAAGCCATAAAGGGGGAAGAAACAGCTTGGCCGTCAGCACTGGCCAAAGAAGCCGTCCCGAACACATAAGCTGCCTTGTTCAGCGGTCCGCCGAAATCGATGCTCATCATGCCCCCCAGCACCAGGCCCAGCAGGACCTTGCTCCCGCCGCTCATGGCGGTCAGGCTGCCGTTGACCCAATGGTTCACGGCCCCCATCACCGGGTTGATGAGGAGGACCATCAAAGCCCCCATGGCCATCAGGCCCAGGACCGGGTAGAGGAGGATGGGCTTCAGGTTTTCCAGGGAATCCGGCAGGAAGAACAGACACCGTTTCAGGGCCAGGATCAGATACCCGCCCACAAAGCCCCCTGCCAAGGCTCCAAAGAATCCGCTGCCTCCGTTGGCAGCCATGGCCCCGGCTACAAAGCCCACCAAAAGGCCCGGCCGGTCCGCGATGCTGGCAGCGATGAAGCCAGCCAGCATGGGCATCATGAAGCTGAAGGCCAGTCCGCCCACATTCTTGAAGAAAGCAGCCAGGGGCGTACTGGAACCGAACTGGGCCGTGCCGGCAGCCCCCATATCGAACAGGAAGGCCAGAGCGATCAGGAGTCCCCCGCCGATGACGAAAGGCAGCATATGGGAAACCCCGTTCATCAAATGCTTATAGGCTTTCCGGGCCTGGCTCTCTTCCGCCACTTCACCTCCAGCCGGTGCCGCATCCGCTTCTCCCGGATAGAGGGGAGCCTTGCCGCTCAAGGCTTCGTCCAGCAAGGCGTCTGCCTTGTTGATGCCGTCCGCCACTTTCACGATCACCACCGGTTTGCCTTTGAACCGGTCCATGGGCACGTATTTGTCCGCTGCCACGATGATGCCCGTGGCCCCGGCGATGTCTTCGGCGGTCAGGGCATTCTTGACCCCGCTCTGGCCGTTGGTTTCCACTTTAATAGAGATTCCCCGCTTGGCCGCATGCTGTTCCAGGCTCTCGGCGGCCATGTAGGTATGGGCGATCCCTGTGGGGCAGGCGGTGACGGCCAGCACTTGGTACCCTTTAGGAGCTTCTTCTGAGGCCCCAGCCGTCTCTTCTGCAGGCTGTCCTTCCCCGGTCTCTTCCGGGAACTTCTCCTTTTCCGCTTTCCCGACCAGGTCATACAGGCCGTCCACACTGTCCACGGCCATGATCCCGTCGATGAAGTCCGGATCCATGAGCAGGGTGGACAGCCGGCTGAGCACGTCCAGGTGCACATTGTCCTTGGTATCCGGAGCGGCGATCAGGAAAAACAGTTTGGCCGGCTGGCCGTCCAAGGAATCGAATTCCACTCCGTCAGCACACCGCATGAAGGCCAGTCCCGGCCGGGTCACCGCAGAAGTCTTGGCATGGGGGATGGCCACACCTTCTCCCACACCGGTGCTGCCCTCTGCTTCCCGGGCGAAGACCTTTTTCCGGTATTCCTCCGGGTCCGCGATGTTCCCCTGTTTCACCATCAGCTGGATCAGTTTGTCCAGTGCTTCCTGTTTGCTGGCCGCAGAACCGAAAAGTTCCACACTTTCCCGTTTCAAAAGATCCGTAATCTGCATTTCATTTCCCCTTTATCAATTCTTCAATGGACGCCCTGTCCGCCAGATGCATGGAGAAGGCGGTGGCGCTGCCCGCACAGATCCCCCAGTGGAGGGCTTCCCCATAGTCTTTGTTCCGGAGATAGCCGGCCAGGAAGCCGGCCACCATACTGTCCCCGGCGCCCACGGTATTCACCATGGTGCCCTTAGGAGCCCCCTGCCGGTATACCTTTCCGGTTTCATCCACCAGCAGGGCTCCCTCTCCGCCCAAGCTGATCAATACATTCCGGGCCCCCTGCTGCTGGAGTTCCCGGGCTCCCTCAGTCAGAGCTTCTTCCGTAGAGAGTTTCCTCCCCAGGAGTTCTTCCAATTCTTCCCCATTGGGCTTTACCAGGAAAGGCCGGGCCCCCAGGGCGCCTGCCAGCAGTTTCCCGGTGGCATCCACCACACAGGGGATCTTCCGCCGGGCCATCTCTCCTGCAATGTCTCCGTAGAGAGAAGGAGCGCAGCCGCTGGGACCGCTGCCGGAGAGGACCAAGATATCGTCAGCCGTCAGGATCCGGAGCTGTTCTTTCAGCCGGTCCAGGTCGGCCGCGGTCACTTCCGGCCCTTTGCCGTTGAGGGCGGTTTCTTCTCCAGCCCGGATCTTCACATTGATCCGGGAAAAACCTTTTTCCACCGCCAAGAGGCTGCAGGGGATGCCCCGCTCTTCCACCAGGCGCTGGATCTCGTCCCCGGTGAAACCGGCTTTAAAGCCCAGGATCCGGGTCGGGACCCCCAGGTTCTGGAGGACCCAGGAGACATTGATCCCCTTGCCTCCTGGGAAGATCTCTTCCGCCAGGTTCCGGTTGATGGCGCCCACCTGCAGCTGGGACAGGGTCACCACATAATCCAAAGATGGATTGAAGGTTATGGTATAGATCATAGAAGGTTCCTTTCTCTCTTGCAGGGGATCACAGATCCCTGAAATTGCCCACCTGGATGCCCTGCTCCCGGACAAGATCCAGGATTTCCGGGTCCGTGGCTGCCGCCAGTTCCCCTTCGAAATCATGGTCCCACTGGGTGGCCGGGATCAGGATCTTGTTGTCGGTCCCTGGATGGATCATGATTTCCGTAGTGCCTTCGCCCAATTGGAGCAGGATGGTCCGCAGGGCCCGTTTGTCCACGGCTTCCCCGGCCACGATCCCGCCAAAATGGTCCGGAACCAGGAGTCCTGCCGCCCGGGCTTTCTTCCGGGCCCGTTCCGCCAGTACATGGAGCCCCAGCCGTCCTACCTGCTCCCCTAGATTGGAAGGGCGGGTGGCTGCCAGGCTCACCGGGATGGCGGGGATCCGCAGGGCCGGGATGCCATGGTCCAAGCACAGGCCGATGATCACATCGATGATTCCCGGCAGCACGTGCATATGCTGGTGGCTGTCTCCGTGGGTAGGGACCAGTCCCGTATCCAAGAACCGGTCCAGCTGGGCGGTACATTCCCGCTGGACATCCTGGAGCCGGATCTTCCCCTGGAGGAAGCGTTTGACGAAGACCCCGTGATTCGGATACAGTTCCCCGGTCCGGGGATCCACCAGAGAGGGGATCTGGGCCGGAGGCAATACGGGTTTGGCGTTGACCAGGGTGAAGTGGATCCCCATCCCCAGTTCCGAGGTCCGGCGTGCCAAAGCAACGGCGTCAGCGAAAGCGGCACCGGTGACCATGACAGTGGCAGACCGGATCAGGCCCCGTTCCACCCCCTGGGCCACCGCCCGATCGATCAAAGGATGCCGTCCGAAATCATCGGCATTGACAATCAGCTGTTTAGGCATGGCAACCATCCTTTCTATGCGGTACCCCAGCAGCACGCTGGGAACAAATGTCTTGGATGAACATTAATTATATCAGATAACAAGCGTCAATTGTAGTAAATTTAACATTTTCCCAGCTTTCCTTCCAATTGACATCCTTTCCTGCTTTTGCTACACTGACAGTGTTTTATTAGGAAAGGAGTTTTTCCAATGAACCGTGCCCTATCGCCCCGAACCATGGTGTTCATCGCCGTCCTGGGGGCCCTTTCTTCTCTGCTCATGGCCTTTGAATTTCCCCTGCCCTTTGCCCCAGCTTATATGAAATTCGAGATTTCCGACCTGCCGGCTCTGTTCGGCGGGTTTTTCATCGGACCTTTGGCCGGAGCCCTGACGGAACTGCTGAAGATCCTGATCAAACTGGTCCTGGTGGGCAGTTCTTCCGCTTTCGTGGGAGAAGGGATGAATCTCCTGTGTGCCCTTTCTTACGTGCTTCCCTGCACGGTGTTCTACCATCTCCATAGGACCCGGAAAGGTGCCCTGACTTCACTGGTCTTGGGCAGTCTGATTGCCAGTTCCTTCGCCACAGCGGCCAACCGGTATCTAGCCATCCCCCTGTACGTGAAACTGTACCACATCCCTTTGGAAGCGATCCTGAAAATGGCCAGTGCCGCCAATCCCCTGGTCCATTCCCTGACGGATTTCCTGCTGCTCACCGTACTCCCTTTCAATCTGCTGAAATATGCCGTGGTTTCCTTCCTCACCTATCTGATCTACAAAAAAGCCAGCCTGGCGTTGGAGGAGATATTGCGGAAATAGAAGTTGTATCGCATTTCCTGTATCCAGTATACATTTTCAATTGAACTACCAGGGTAAACAGAAGCATGTTACAATAAGAAGAAAAAGGGAAATCTTGTTTCAGCTTGACTAAGGAGGTTCTGGAATGATTGAAAGACGGACCGTAGGCATCGTCGGTGTCGGCCATGTAGGAGCCCATGTGGCGTATTCCCTGGGCATGATGGGCGTCACGGACGAAATCCTGCTCTGCGATATCGATGAAAAGAAACTGACCAGTGAATGCAACGATTTGAATGATGCCGTCCCTTTTATGCCCAACCGGGTGGTCTACCGCACCACGGATTACGCCGGTCTGAAAGACTGCGATATCATCGTCAATGCGGTGGGGGACATTTCTCTCTGCCGGAATTTCAACCGAGATGACGAACTGAAGAACAGTGTGCTCCAAGTGGCCCGCTTCATCCCCAAGATCATGGATGCCGGGTTCAACGGGATCTTTGTCAACATCACCAATCCCTGCGACCTGATCACCTGTGAGATTGCCAACCTGTCCGGGCTCCCCCGTTCCCAAGTCATGGGCACCGGGACCCTTCTGGATTCCGCCCGGCTCCGCCACGCCCTGTCTGATTTCACCGGCCTGGACAGCCGCAGCTTCAACGCCTATATGATCGGCCAGCACGGCAATGCCCAGTTCATCCCCTGGTCCCTGCTCCATTTTTCCGGGATGACCGTGGAACAGTATGAAAAAGCCACCGGGCTCCATTTCGACCGGTCCAAGCTCCAGGAACAGGCCATCAAAGGCGGCTGGGTCACCGTTTCCGGCAAATGGTGCACGGAATACGGGATCGCAGCGGCAGCGGCCACCCTGGTACGGACCATCCTCCGGGATGAAAAGCGGATCCTCCCCTGTTCCGTGGAACTGGATGGGGAATACGGACAGCAGGACCTGTTCATCGGGGTCCCTGCCATCATCGGACGCAGCGGGGTGGAACGCGTGCTGGACTTCCCCCTGACGGACCAGGAAAAAGAAGAATTCGAGAAATGTGCCAAAGCCATCCGGGAAAACGTGGCCAAGGCGTATGACGTGATTTTGAAAGAAAAAGAGCAATAAAATGGGGCTGTTGCTCATGCAACAGCCCCCACTTTTTATCTATTATCCAAAGAACACGGTGATCAGATCTTCCAATGCCTTCTGGTCGGCGGCACCCATGGTTTCCCGGGCGCTGTGCATGGCCAGCAGGGCCACCCCGATATCCATGGTCCGGATGGGAGTCAGGGCCGATGCCATGGACCCCAGGGTGGATCCGCCCTTGATGTCGCTGCGGTTCACGAACAGCTGGCAGGGGATCCCGTGGGCAGCACACAGGCCTTTGACGATGGCTACTGCTTCTGCATCTCCGGCATAGGCCTGGCTGCAGGCCTGTTTCAGCACCACCCCTTTGCCCAGGAGGGGCTTGTTGGTGATATCGCATTTGTCCGTATAGTTGGGATGGAGAGCATGGGCCACGTCCACGCTGAGCATGAAGCCGCCCGCCATGTCTTCGTACAGGGCTTCTTCCGTCAGCCCCAGTTTGGTATAGATCCGGCGGAGCAGGTTGTTCAGCACCAGGGAATCCGCCCCTTGTTTGGTGTTGCTCCCCACTTCTTCATTGTCGAACAGGCAGGCCACCTTCAGGCCTTCCGTGCCTTTGCCGTTGATGATGCCCTTGAGACAGCCCATACAGGAAGTCAGGTTGTCCAGCCGGCCGGAGGAGATGAACTCTTCCTTCAGGCCGAAAGTGCAGCCTTCTTCCACCGGATAGGTGGACAATTCAAAAGAAAGGATGTCTTCCGGCGCTGCTTGGAGCTCTTTGGCCAGGAAATTCTGGAAGAAATGCTTGTCTTCCGGATCTTCTCCCAGCATGGTGGCCAGGGGCAGCACATCTTTCTGCTTGTTCCATTTATATCCATCGTTCACTTCCCGGTTCATGTGGATGGCCAGGCTGGACATGCTCAGAAGAGGCCGCTTGAAATCCACCAGGTGGGTCTGGGGTTTGAAGGGATCCTCGGTCCGGGTCACGATCTTCCCTGCCAGGGAAAGAGGCCGGTCCATCCAGGTGGAGACAATCATGCCGCCGTACCCTTCTACGTTCAGGGTACCGTATCCCTGGGTGCTGACTTCCGCTGCCGGTTTCAGCCGGAAACAGGGGAAATCCGTGTGGGCCGCCGCGATCTTCAGCCCCCGGGAGCCTGCAGTGCCAGTACGGAAGGCGAACAGGGAGGAATCGAATACAGTGACAAAGTACTTGCTTTCCGGGGCCAGGTTCCAGTCCTCGCCCAGGGACAGTTGGGTAAAGCCATTTGCCAGCAGCAGCTCTTTGCTGGCCGCCACCGTATGGTACGGGGACGTGCTTTTTTGGATCAGGTTCAGTAATTCTTTCGTGGTTTGATTCATGTCTACACCTCCTTTTGACATTGTATCATAAGGTACAAAATTGTTCAAAAACTTTTTATTTAACTAGCCAACTAACGCATATACATGATATAATGTCACTATCATTACAAAAGGAGGCTTTCCAATTGGACAACAAAGAAAAAACACTCAATGGAAGCAACAAAGTTCTTTCCTGGCAAGCGTTGGGCCTGATGACCTTCACCTCCGTCTGGGGCTTCGGGAACATCGTCAACGGCTATGCCAATCAGGGTCTCAAGGCCGTAGTCTCCTGGATCCTGATGTTCGCACTCTATTTCATCCCCTACGTACTCATGGTCGGTGAAATGGGCTCCACCTTCAAAGACAGCAAAGGCGGGGTCTCCTCTTGGATCCGCTCCACTTCCGGTGCCAAGCTGGCTTACTTCGCCGGGTGGACCTACTGGATCGTCCATATGCCCTACCTGGCCCAGAAGCCCCAGAACATGCTCATCGCTTTTGGCTGGGCCATATTCCAAAATGGATCTTTGACGAAAATGATTTCGCCCCTGGTCCTCCAGTGTATTGCTCTTGTGATTTTCTTCTTCTTCCTGTGGTACGCCTCCAAAGGGGTCAACGCCCTGAAACGGATCGGCGCCCTGGCTGGGAGCTTCATGTTCGTCATGTCCATCCTGTACATCCTGCTGGCCCTGGCGGCTCCTCACCTGACCACCGCCAAGACTTTCAGTTACAGCCTGAATTGGGAAACCCTGATGCCCACTTTCGATTTCGACTACATGACCACCCTGGGCATCCTGGTCTTTGCCGTAGGCGGCTGCGAACGGCTGAGCCCCTACGTCAACAACCTGCAGAAGCCCTCTTCCGAATATCCCAGATCCATGATCTTCATGGCCACCATGGTGGCTGTGACGGCTCTTTTGGGGACCTTTGCCATGGGCCTGATGTTCGACCCCAACAACATCCCCAAGGACCTGATGATGAACGGAGCCTATTACAGCTTTGCCAAGCTGGGTGAATATTACGGCATCGGCCAGACCTTCGTGATCATCTACGCCATCTGCACCGCCCTGGGGCAGGCAGCCACTCTGGCCATCTCCATCGACGCCCCCATCAAGATCCTGCTGTCCGACGTAGATCCCCAATTCGTCCCCAAAGCATTCACCAAGATGAACGCCAAAGGAGTGCCTGTCACTGGCTACAAACTGACCGCCATCCTGGTTTCCATCCTGCTGATCGTCCCGGCCTTGGGAATCGGTGACATGACCAGCCTGTACAACTGGCTGATCCGCCTGAACGCGGTGTGCATGCCGCTGCGCTATCTGTGGGTATTCTTTGCCTACATGATGCTGAAGAAACATGCAGACAAGTATGTATCGGAATACCATTTCGTGAAGAGCAAGGGCCTGGGCATGCTGGCCGGGTTCTGGTGCTTCGCCTTCACCGCTTTCGCCTGCATCATGGGCATGTTCCCCCGTGGGGTACAGAGCGGTACCGACACCTGGTACTTCCAGTTCGCCATGAACATCCTGACCCCCCTGGTCCTGATCGGCATCGGCCTCATCTTGCCGGAACTGGCCAAGAAGGAAAGAGAATAAAAAACAAGGGGGCTGTTGCATGAGCAGCAGCCCCGTCATACGTCATACGTCATAGGCCGATGGAAGCCAGTTCTGCTGGCTCCGAATGTAAGAAAACCAGTTGAATCTTATAACAGGTTTTAAAATTTCAAAATCAATTTGACAGAATTGATTTCCAAAAGCGTATGACATATGACGTCTGACCTATGACGAAGGGGTTGTTGCACGTGTGAAAACCACACACGTGCAACAACCCCTTTTTTCATTCCTTCCTGATGGTCGCCAGCTTCCCGGCCGCTTGGATCACCCGGACGAAGGCTGGGGGCACTTCTCCCTGACGCAGGGACTGCCCGATCAGCCGGCCCAGGATCACCCCTTTATTGCTGTAGAGCCAGGCAAAATAATAGACCCATACCGGCCCTTTATGGGGCTTTGCTTTATATAGAGGTCCCGGCGGGAAATCTTGGGGATCCAGCTGGAGCTTGTGGCAGGCCTTTTTCAGCATATCGTAGCTGGTCCGTCCGGCCGATCCGCAGGCCACATGGATGATCCGGTCCAGGGCTGCCCGCTTCCCCTGTTGGAGCATGGTCTTGGAAAGGTCCATTTCGAAGCAGACCCCGTCGGTGAAATAGACCCCGTGCTCCTTTTGATGGGCTTCTTTCACATCCGCATCGTACAGGGCCACCACTGGGATCTTGAAATATTCCAGCAGTTTCTTGATCTTGGCGATGGAACTCTCGCCCCGGGCATTGATGAGGCAGATGCCATAATAATCAAAAGGAATCCCAACGGTTTTCCCGAAGAGCTGGAAGCAGCCGTATTCCGTCTCCCCCTCCACCAGGATCACGCTTCGGGCATAGAGGGCCTCCTTCACTTCCGGGAAGTGCATGATCAGGTGCTTCTCGATTTCCCGGCCCACATGGAAGCTGGAACCGCAGGCCGCTTTGACCAGCCCTTTGGGGTCCCGATACAGCCGCAGGATGTTCCGGTAATCATCGATCAGGGAATCGGTAGAATGGGTGACCACGAACAGCTGGCCCCGGAGGCCGTCCAGCCCGAACAGATCCTTCAGCAGGGCACAGAACTGGGGATCCTCATTGTGCAGCAGCTGCTGGTAGTACTGGAGGATGGAACGCTGCATGTACGGATGGAGATGGATCTCCGGTTCATCGATGGAGATGATCAGGGGCAGGAAACGCCGGCCCTGGCCGTCCACGATGATGTTGTGTTCCAAAGGCACCACCAGGCTGTTGGCCATCAGGTACACCTGGGTGATCACCCGGAGTGCTGCCAGGGAAACGAATTTCAGGTTGTCCGCCCTGTGCCGGTTGCTCCGGCACAGGATCCGGGACAGGTAGAAGATGCACTCATAATAGGAAGAATCGTAATAACCCACATTGACTTCATGCTGGATATACCGCTGATCCTCTGGAGGAACCGTGGTACAGTGGCTGGCTTCCCACTGGGACAGAGATTTTTCCAGGGCCCGGTACACCTGGGGGCGCACAGCCTGGTCGTCCCGGCTGATGGCGGAATAACTGACATACCGCAGCCGCCGGATGTATTCCAGAGGGAGCTCCTCGTTGGTATCCGCGTTGTAGAGATGGGGACAGATATCCGTCACTTTCATTTCCAGACGCACCCGGATTTCCTGGAGATGGTCGTCCGGCGCATCGGCGAAATATTCCTTTTCCCCTTCTAACAAATGGAGGGCCAGGGTGATCCGGATGGGCTGCTTGGGATCATAATAGTCGATTTCCGGCAGGGTCCAGGCACTGGCCATAAAAGAAAGGAGCCGCAGGAAGCCGCTTTTGCCGATGTCATTTTCCCCTACCAGGTAATTGGCCAGGGGATGGAAGGCCATGGTGATGTCCTTGAAGTTCCGATAGTTCTGGATACGCATACTGGTTATATACATGTACACACCTCCCCGCCATCAGCATAACAGGTTTTCCCGGAAAAGCAAAGAGATTTTATGGTACAATACGGTAAGAATCCCTACAATATGAAAGAGAAGGTAACCCTCCATGTATCCTATGATCCATCCCATCCATCGTCCCCTGGCTGTCCTGCTGTTGCTTTCCGGGTTGTTTACCGGCATCGCCAGCGCCGCTGTCCTGCCTCCGGCCCACAGCCCGGTCCCCAAGACAGCAGTCCAGGCCGTCCAAGGGGCCCCGGTGCAGCGCCGGCGGAGACCCATCCCCCAGTTCACCACCCATTTCACCCAGACCCATCCGGCTTCTCTCCACCCCACCCTGCGCTGGAAGCCCATCTTGGGTACCGTCTATTACCGGGTGCAGGTATGGCTGCCCAATGGATCTCCCCTCCCGGAAGAGCGGAGCTATGTAGCCGGCTGCAGCCTATCCCTCCCCCAAGGGACCCGGGGCAATGTGAAGGTCCGGATCCAGTCTTTCGACTTGGATGATACGCCCCTTTCGGAGCCCTCCGCCCTGGAAAACGTCTATGTGGACCCTCAGAAGAAAGAAGCCCTGTTCCCGATGCCCCTCAGCCGGTTCAACAGCGGCAACGGCACCACCCTCCTGTATCCGGTCTACAACTGGATCCCACTCCAGGGGATCCGGAATTATGAAGTGGAAGTCCTGAACACCAATGCTGTTTCCCCTGCCCAGGAAGCCTCCGACGGACAGCTGCTGGAACGGGGCCGTTCCACCGGGTTTGACTGGTATGATGACGAAGCCCACTATGCCCCCTATACCATGTACTGGCGGGTCCGGGCCGTGGATGAAAAGGGCACGCCGCTCAGCCAGTTCTGTCCGCCCCAGCCCATGACCGTCGATCCGGATGCAGCCTATGAAGTAGGGACCCTGGGCGACAGCATCTCCCACGGAGGCGGCGACCTTTCCTATTCACCCAGTGATTTTGCCTACAGCTACCAGTACTACCTGCCTTTTGACAGCATCAATCTCTCCCAGAGCGGGGATACCAGCGAAGCCACCCTGGAACGGTTCGACCGGGATGTGCTCCCCTTCCATCCCCGGTATCTGATCATCATGACGGGCAGCAACAGCCTCCGGGGCTGGATCAGCGGAGAAAGCGTCATCAGCGATTTGAAGGGGATCAAAAAAAAGTGTGAAGACAATGAGATCACTCCCATTTTCATGACCCTGCCTCCGGTGAACCCGGCCAACATCAAGCGGGCTTTCGATGAACCCACCGCAGAAGGCTGGCGGGAAGAAATGGCCAAGGTCAACAGCTGGATCCGCAGCCTGCCCTGGTACATCGATCTGGGGACCCAATTCGATGAGACCCAAGATCTCCCCACTCGGTACGCCCTGGATGGACTCCACCTGAATTTCCGGGGCAAACGGCTGATGGCCCGGGCCATCACGGACCAATGGGCGGGAATCATGGAGAAGATCAAAGCAGCGAAGGAAAAAGAAGAGGAATAAAAAAGGGGCTGCTGCACGTATGTGATTCCACACGTGCAGCAGCCCCTCTCTGTGTCTTTCCTCAGCGAGGTTCTACCAACAACTTGATGGCAGTCCGTTCTTCGTCATCGATGTTAATGTCGATGAATGCGGGGACACAAACCAGATCCATCCCATGGGGTGCCACAAAGCCGCGTGCAATGGCGATTGCCTTTACAGCCTGGTTCAGCGCACCGGCTCCAATGGCTTGGATCTCTGCTTTGCCATTTTCTCTCAATACCCCTGCTAACGCACCTGCTACAGAATTCGGATTGGATTTTGTCGAAACCTTTAGTACATCCATGTTCGTTCCCCCTCATCTTATTTTATGAAATTTGGAAAATGTTCATTTCATTGTCTTTCGATTACACCTGTTAACACCAGAACGTTTCCCAAAAATCAATTTATGGATATTATAACATACTTTTAAAGTTTTGTTACATATTTTTTTATTTTTACAAAGTTTTTACAGAGTTCTTTAACAGGCTTCCTTTTTGAGGAAGTATAGAAGAAGTGCTGCAAGGGTTTTTGCATCAAAGATATCTTCTGACAAGACCATTTGTTTCACTTTGTCCTCAGGAAGGGAAACCACTTCCAGGAACTCATCAGGGTCTGGATGCATTTTCCCCTGGGTGAGTCCTTCCGCCAGGAACAGATGGATGGTTTCATTGGTGAAGCCAGGGGTAGTCACCGTAGAAGTGAGTTTAGTCCAGCGTTCTGCGGTCAGGCCGGTTTCTTCGGAAAGTTCCCGTTTGGCACTGGGCAGGATCTCTTCTCCTTTTTCCAGTTTGCCCGCTGGGATCTCATAGATCACGGAATGGACCGGATACCGGTACTGTTTCACAAAGACCATGCTGCCATCCTCTTTCACCGGCAGGATCCCCACCGCTCCCTGGTGGAGGATGTACTCCCGGGTGGATTCATTCCCGTTGGGCAGTGCGACTTTATCTACAAACAAGTGGAGCAGACGGCCTTCAAAAGCCGTCCTGCTGGAAAGCTGCTGTTCATCCAGCTGTTTGTCATGCAGGGTTTTCATGGACACAAGACTCCTTCGTTTTCTTGAATTTGGCGGCCATGGCCAGGAGTTCCCTGGCGTTTTCCCGGGCGGAACGGGAGGTATTGGTGCCGCCGGTCATACGCATGATTTCCCGGATCCGTCCCTCCTCATCCAGGGCCGCCACCTGGCTGAGGGTGCTGCCCCCTTCCGTCTTTTTCCGGATATACAGATGCTGATCTGCGAAACAGGCAATCTGGGCCAGATGGGTGATGCAGAGCACCTGCCGCTCCCGGGCGATCAGGGCCATCTTCTCGGCCATTTTTTCAGCGGTGACTCCGCCCACCCCTGTATCGATCTCATCGAAAATCATGGTGGGCACCCCGAACTTCTTCATCATGACAGTCTTCAGGGCCAGGGCGAACCGGGACAGTTCCCCGCCGGAAGCGATCCGCCCCAGGGGCTTCAAATCCATCCCAGCATTGGCGGAAAACAGGAACTGGACATTATCCTGTCCCCGGCCGTGGCATTCCGGCAGACGGGTAAACTGGAGGTCCACCCGTCCTTCTGGCATGGCCAGATCCCGGATATGGGGCAGCAGAGCATCTACCAGGCGGGCCGCCGCTTTTTTCCGGGCTGCCGTCAGCTTGTCTGCTTCCGTCTGCATCTCTGCTTTCAGGATGGCTTCCTGTTTCCGCAGCCGGCTGAGAGTGGATTCCAGGGACAGGAGCCCTTCGTATTCCGTCTGGGCCCGGTCCCGGTAGGCCAGCACTTCTTCCAGGCTACCTCCATATTTCTGTTTCAGCCGGTACAGCTGGTCCAGTCGTTCCTGGGCTGCTTCCAGGGTTTCCCGGTCCTCATGGTCCGTCGCTAGGATATCCCCCAGGGACTGGCGCACATCTTCCAGAGTCTCCCAGGCTGAATCCATACTATCTGCATAGGCTTTTAACTCAGGAGCATAGTCCAACACCCCATCTAAAGCGGACCGGGCCGTATTGATGGCATCCAGGGCACTGGGCAGGCTGTCTTCGCCGCCTTCCAAGTAATGGTGGGCTTCTCCCACAGCCTGGAGGATTTTCTCCTGGTTGCTCAGCTTCCGCACCGTCTCCCGGAGCTTTTCATCTTCTCCCGGCTGGATCCGAGCTTCATCGATTTCTTGGATTTCTCCCTCCAGCCGTTCCAAATCTTCAGTCTGGTGGGCATCTTTCAGCAGCCACTTCTTCACAGTCTCTCGGGCTTTGTCGTAGGCCACGAATTTCTCCTGGTATTTTTCCAAAAGGGGGGGCAGCCCCGGGTCCAGATGGTCCAGGATGGTGAGAGCCGCCCCAGGAGCCAGCAGGGTCTGGTTCTCATGCTGGCCGTGGATATCCACCAGATGGCTGGCCAGCCGGCTGAGCACGTACACCGGCACCTGCCGTTCGTTCACGAAAGCCTGGCTCTTTCCGGCCGCGGTCACCTTGCGCCGGAGGAACAGGGTATCTTCCCCCAGATCCAGGTCCAGTTCCCGGAGGATGTCATGGACATTCTCCATGCCTTCGATGTCGAACACCGCCTGGATCCAGTAGGAGTCCGCCCCTTTCCTCAGGTAATCCACGCTGGCCCGGCTCCCCAGCACAATGCTGAAGGCATCGATGAGGATGGATTTGCCGGCGCCGGTCTCCCCGGTGAACACATTGAAGCCCGGTGCAAAATCCACCCGCAGGTGATCGATCAGGGCAAAATTGTCCACTTCCAAGGAATTCAGCATGTCAGCGTCCTTTCTTGGCCATCAAGCGGCCTTTCACGGTTTCCACATGTTCCTTGCTGTCTACGATCAGCAGCACCGTATCATCCCCTCCTACGGTCCCCAGCAGTTCCTTCCAGTTCAGGTGGTCCAGGGCATAGGCCACCGCCTGGGCCGTCCCGGGCAGGGTATGGAGGACGATCAGGTTCTCGGCGGAACTGATGGTCAGGGTATAGCCCCGGAGGGTGTCTTCCAGCCGTTCCACCGTGAGGATCTTGCTGTTCTCCGAAGGGAAGGAATACTTGTACCGGCCGTCCTCATCGGGGATCTTGATCAGCATCATTTCCTTGATATCCCGGGAAACCGTGGCCTGGGTCACGTTAAAGCCGGCCTTTTTCAAGGCTTCGGCTAAGTCACTCTGGGTTTCGATCTGCTGTTCTTTGATGATATTCTTGATGGCTTCCTGCCTGGATAGTTTCATGCTTTTCTCAGCCTCCTATAGAATGGTCTGACCTTCGTTCTTCAGCATCCTGTCCTGCCAGGTCGTATAGTAGGACAAGGGATTGATGCGCACGAACTGGGCATCGTTGGGAGATTTTTCAATCAGTGCCCGCTGGTTCCAGGCCAGATTGCTCACCGTCATCCCATCTGCTGAAATCAGGATCGTTTCATAAGGAGGGCGGGGGGTGATCTCAATGGGATGTTCCATGGGGATCACCAAAGGCCTGGCATGGAGGGCATGGGGGCAGATGGGGGTGATGATGCTCACCTGCAGGCTGGGGTGCACCACCGGCCCTCCTGCAGAAAGGGAATAGGCCGTGGACCCGGTGGCTGTGGCGATGATCAGCCCATCGGAAGGTGCGTTGGCTGTCGGTTCCCCCGCCACTTTCAGGCTCAGACGGGTGAGCCGGGACCGGTCGCTGCTCTCCAGCACCATATCGTTCAGGGCATGGGCCTTGCAGGTCCTCTTTTCCCCCTGCCAGACCGTCAGCTGGAGCATATTCCGTTTCTCTAGGGTATATTCTCCCCTTTTCACTTTCAGCAGGGTGGGGAACAAGTCTTTGGCTTCCACTTCCGTCAAGAAGCCCAACTTTCCCATATTGACACCCAAAAGAGGGATGTCCAGAGGCGTCACGTACCGAGCCGCCCGCAGGATGGTCCCGTCCCCGCCCAAGGTCAGGGCCAGGGACAGCTGGCGGAGGCTGGAAGGGTCCTCCTGGTCATAGCCAGGTACACCGAAAGAGCCGGCGATTTCCCGGGGAAAGACCAGATTGATTTTCTGTTCCCGACAAAATTCCACCAGTCTGGGCAGCCAGGCCCGTACTTTTTCTTTGGGCAGATTGGGAAACACCCCGATCTGCAGTTCCTTTTCCATGCTGATTCCCCCCATGGCCTTATTTTTCCAGGGTCTCATGGGATGCAGCGACCACTTCCCGGATCCGTTCCGGGCTCACTGCATCTTCTCCCTGTTTTCCCATATAAAAGAGATATTCGATATTCCCTTCCGGACCCCGGATGGGTGAAAAATCAAGCCCCAAAGGGACGAACCCCAATTCCCGGGCCTGGCCGATGACTTTTTCGATGACTTCCAGATGCACTGCCGGATCCCGTACCACACCTTTTTTGCCCACTTTCTCCCGTCCTGCCTCGAACTGGGGCTTGATCAGGGCGATGCCGAAGCCGTCGGGCTTCAAGATCTTGTAGGCACTGGGCAGCACTTTATCCAAAGAAATGAAAGCTACATCGATGGTGAACACATCCACCAGTTCTCCCAGGGAATCGGCTTCCAAGAACCGGACATTGGTCCGCTCCAGATTCACCACCCGGGGATCCTGCCGGAGTTTCCAGGCCAGCTGGCCGTAGCCCACATCGATGGCATAGACCTTGCTGGCTCCGTGCTGGAGGGCACAGTCCGTAAAGCCGCCGGTGGAAGCCCCCAGGTCTGCCACCACCTTCCCTTCCAGGGAGATGGGGAACACTTTCAGGGATTTGTCCAGTTTATAGCCTCCCCGGCTGACAAAGGGCATCTTTTTTCCCAAAAGGGTGATTCTGGCATCGGGCTTCACCATGGTGCCGGGCTTGTCGATCTTCTGGTCGTTCACCAACACTTCCCCGGCCATGATCACCGCCTGGGCTTTGCTGCGGGATTCAAAGAATCCCTGTTCCGTCAAAAATACATCCAAACGTTCTTTCTTCATAGTTCCTCTTTCCAGGCTTCCAGGATGGTCCCTGCTGCTCCTTCCGGATCCAGTTTCAAATCCTGGAGCAGCCGTTCCCGTTTCCCATGGGGCACGTACAGGTCAGGGATGCCCAGGTTCAGCACCCGGCAGTCCCTGAGCCGGTGGAGCCGGTTCAAAAGATCCAGTACCCCTTCCCCGAACCCTCCGGCCAGGGAATTTTCTTCCAAGGTCACCAGCAGTTTCACCTGATGGCTGGCCGCTTCCAGGGCTTCCTGGTCCAAAGGCTTGATGAACCGGGCATTGACCACTCCTGTGGAAATTCCCTCTTTGGCCAGCAGGTCCGCCACTTTGCAGGCGGTATCCACCATGGTACCCACAGCCCAAAGATCGATCTGTTTCCCTTCTCGGAGCCGAAGGCTCTTCCCTATGGGCAGGGTATGGAGCACAGGGTCCAGAGGGACGCCCAGACCGGAACCCCGAGGATACCGGAGCATGGAAGGACCCTCATATTCCAGGGAGGTCTTCAGCATATGCCGCAGTTCATTCTCGTCTCCCGGCGCCATGACCACCATATTGGGCATCAGCCGCAGGAAGGAAAGGTCGTAAGCCCCATGATGGGTACTGCCGTCGTCTCCTACCAGGCCAGCACGGTCCAGACAGAGAGTAAAAGGCAGGTTCTGCATGGAAACGTCGTGGAGCAGCTGGTCGAAGGCCCGCTGGGCGAAAGTAGAATAGAGTGCCACCAGGGGATGGTAGCCATTGGCCGCCAGCCCAGCCCCCATGGTCACCGCATGCTGCTCCGCGATTCCCACATCGAAGAACCGGTCCGGGTAATATTTGCCGAACACATCCAGCCCGGTCCCTTCCGGCATAGCAGCGGTGATGGCCACCACTTTCCGGTGGGTCTCTCCCAATTCCACCAGGGCATCACTGAACACTTTGGTATACGTGGCCGGTGCCTTGGGATTGCTGAATTTCTTTCCCGTGGGGATATCGAAAGGCCCCGTCCCATGGAAGGCATTGGGCCGTTCTTCCGCTGGTTTGTATCCCTTCCCCTTGGTGGTGAGCACGTGGATGAAAACCGGTTCATTGAGCTGTTTGGCCTTTTCAAAGGTCTCCATCAGGGCGTCCAGGTCGTGGCCGTCCACCGGGCCCAGATACTTGAAGCCGAAATCCTCGAAGAGCATCCCTGGCACAAAAAAATATTTGAAGCTGTCCTTCAGCCGTCCCACGGCCCGAGCTACACTGCTGCCGATGGAAGGCAGGCTTTTCAAGAAGCCTTCCACCTCTGTCTTCACCCGGGAATAGGTGGGATCCGTCCGGAGCTCTGTCAAATAGGAAGAAATGGCCCCCACATTCTTGGAAATGGACATTTCATTGTCATTGAGGACCACGATCAGCTTCTTGTGCAGGTCCCCTGCGTTGTTCAGCCCTTCCATGGCTTCCCCGCCGGTGAGGGCTCCATCTCCGATGACGGCGATCACATTGTAGTCATCCCCGGCCAGATCCCGAGCACAGGCGATGCCCAAGGCCGCCGAGATGGACGTGCTGGAATGGCCGGTACCGAAGCAGTCATATTCGCTTTCCGACCGTTTGGGAAACCCGCACAGGCCTCCGTACTGCCGCAAAGTGGGAAACGCCGCCTGCCGTCCGGTAAGGAGTTTGTGGACATAGGACTGGTGTCCTACATCCCAGACGATCTTGTCCCGGGGCATGGAAAACACCTTGTGCAGGGCCACGGTCAATTCCACCACCCCCAGATTGGGGGCTAGATGGCCGCCGTTTTTGCTGGTCACGGTCAGGATTTCCTCCCGGATTTCCTGGCAGAGTTCCGGCAGCTGTTCATTGGGTATTTTTTTCAGGTCTGACGGGGCATGTATGGTCGGTAAGATTTTCATAAAGGTCCGTCCTCCCTGGCTGGGTTATTTTTTCCGATTATACAGGTAGCGGGTGATTTCCACCAACGGTTCCGCCTTTTCTCCCAGAGGAGCCAGGGTCTCTTCCGCCTCTTTCAGGGTCTGGGCCGCCATTTCCTTGGCTTTTTCCAGACCAAAGAGAGACACATAGGTGGATTTATGGAGTTTTTCATCGCTGTGGGCCGGTTTGCCCATGACTTTGGCATCCCCTTCCACATCCAGGATGTCATCGGTGATCTGGAAGGCCAGACCGAACAGGGAGGCGAAATGGGTCATGGTCCGGAGGGTATCCGGATCGACTCCGCCCAGCATGGCTCCGCCCCGGACGGCTGCCACGAACATGGCTCCCGTCTTGGCTTCATGGAGCTTCTTCATCTGTTCCAGTGTCAGCTGCTGGTTTTCTGAAGTGATATCCAGGGCCTGGCCGCCTACCATGCCAGTGGGGCCGGCACATTTGGCCACCAGCCGGACCACGTCCAGAAGGACCTGGGGATCCACCCCCCGCTGTTCCAACATCACTTCAAAAGCCTGGGTCAAGAGGCCATCCCCCGCCAAAAGGGCCATGGCATCCCCGAACACTTTATGGTTGGTCAGCCGACCCCTGCGGTAATCGTCGTTATCCATGGAAGGCAGATCGTCATGGATCAGGGAATAGGTGTGGATCATCTCCAGCCCTGCTGCCACCGTTACAAAGTCCGTCCCGTTGGCCCCCACTGCATCGGCCGCCGCCATGAGCAGGATGGGCCGGAGCCGCTTGCCTCCAGCTGCCACAGAATACATCATCGCCTGGTCCACGGTGGAGATGCTCCCCACCCCCAGACGGACCTGCAGATATCCATTGACCAGAGCCCCCCGGCTCCGCAAATAACTTCTAAGCTCCATTATTCCTTCTCCTCCGGAAATAGAGCCAGGCTGAATGTATCCTGGCTGGTTTCCACGATTTTTTTCACGTCCTGCTGGACCTTCTTCAGCTGGGCCGCACAGTTTTTGCTCAGCTCCATACCTTCTTTATAGAGAGCCACCGTCTCATCCAGGGAGAGTTCGCCGCTTTCCAGCTGCTCCACGATGGTTTCCAGCCGTTTCAGGCCCTCTTCAAATGAAACTGTTTCTGCTTTTTTTCTAGGCATCATTCTATTCCTTCCTTGACCGTTTCCACCCGGGAAGCCACTGTCCCCCGGGCAAAACGGGTCACCAGGGCATCACCAGGAGCCAGATCCGCTACTTGCCGGACCGCTTTCCCCTGGCTGTTTTCTGTAATGGTATAACCCCGCCGGAGTACCGCATAGGGATCCAGGGCCTGCAGTTTGGCCGTCAATAGGTCCACCTTCTGCTGCCGCCCTTCCAGGGCCCGGTTGCCTGCCTGTTCCAGCTTTTGGCTCAGGCTGTCCAGAGTCTGGCCGGCATTATCCCACAGCCGCTCCGGATGGGTGAACACCCATTCTGCCTGGAGCTGCTGCAAGGCCCGGACCCGTTCCTGGATCCGGCTGTCGGCTGCCCGTCCCAGCCGCCGCACCAGTTTTCCCAACAGTTCCCGGTCTCCGCTCCGTTCCGGCACAGCCAGTTCCGCCGCTGCAGAAGGGGTGGGGGCCCGGAGATCTGCGGCAAAATCACTGAGGGTGAAATCGATTTCATGGCCCACAGCAGAAATCACCGGGATTTCCGAAGCTGCAATGGCCCGGACCACCCGTTCATCATTGAAGGCCCACAGGTCTTCCATGGAGCCCCCGCCCCGGCCAACGATCAGTACGTCCACCAATTTGTGCCGGTTGAAGAACTGGATGCCATGGACGATTTCCGGCGGGGCCTCGGTCCCTTGGACTTTCACTGGAAACAGCAGGAGTTTCACCCCCGGGTCCCGGCGCCCGGCTACATTGATGATATCCCGGACCGCCGCACCCGCTGAAGAAGTGACGATGCCCACCGTCCGGGGATAGGCGGGAAGGGGTTTCTTCCGGTTTTCGTCGAACAGCCCCTCCGCCGCCAGTTTTTCCTTCAGCTGCTCATAGGCGATCATCAGGTTCCCAGCACCCAGGGGCATCATCATATCCACATAGAACTGGTAGACCCCGTCCCGTTCATACAGGTCGATCCGGCCCACTCCCAGCACCTGGTCCCCGTTTTTGGGGAGCTGCTTCAGCCGGCGGGCCGCCCCAGCGAACATCACGGCTTTCAGCAGGGTCTTGCCATCTTTCAGATTGAAATAACAGTGGCCGGAAGGATACTGGCGGAAATTGGAGACTTCCCCCTGGATCTGGAGATTGGCAAATTCCGGTTCCTGCCGGAACAGCCCCTTCACGATCTTTGTCACTTCCGACACCGTGTAGATTTTTCCTGTGATCATCGTCCCTCCTGCTTTTCCCGGAGCACCGCTGCCCAGGCATTGCCCACGGCTCCATCCACACTGTACCGGGGATCCGGGACCCACAAGGAGATTCCCTCTCGGGCCAGGGCCGTTTCCACGCACCGGCGGATTTCCTGATTGGCACTGACGCCGCCCACCAGAAGGACCTGCTGGAGGTCTTCCTCCCGGCAGATGGCCTGGAGTACCCGCCCCAATCCCTGGCCGATGGCCTGTTCCACGCCCAGAGCCAGGCTGGCCGGATCTGCTCCGGCTTCCGCGGCCCGCAGGGCTTTGGTGCAAGGGCCGGAAAGAGAGAGGTTCCCGCCTTCAGTCCAGACTTTCAAAGGATAAGGAACTTCCGCTTCTCCAGCCAATCTTTCCAGATGGGGTCCCGCCGGGAAAGGCAGCCCCAGGGCCACCCCCACCCGGTCGATGAACTGTCCTGCATGGAGATCGATGCTGCTGCCACGAGGTTCCAGGGCGAACGCCCCGTCTTCCTTCCTTTCACACAGCAGCAGGTCCGTGGTACCTCCGGAAATATGGACCAAAAGGAACCGGTCCGGGGCTGTTTTTCCCACGGACCAGAGCCCGGCATACATATGGTTGTGTTGATGGGTGAACCGATACACCGGGACCCCCAGCAGCTTTCCCAGGCTCCGTGCCATGCCCAGTCCCACCAGGAACGCTGGCATATAGGAATCCTCCCGAGGACGGGGCTGGGCGCTGACGCCGATGGCCATCACCTTCCGTCCGGAAAGATCCAAGGCCTCCAAAAGATCCGGCAGATTCCGGGTATGCTGGTAAACCATTTCCGACTGGGCCAGGCCCCGGTGTCCCGGCTTCACTTTCAAAAGGCGCCGCTGATCGGCCAGCAAGTTCCCCTCCCGGTCCAGCAGGGCTGCAGAAGTAGTATAGCAGCTGGTATCCAGCCCCAGCACCACTTCCTCAGCGGTCATGCTGCTTCACCAGGCTCCCCAGCAGGCCGTTGATGAAAGCGGAAGATTCGTCTCCCCCATAGATCTTGGCCAGTTCCACCCCTTCATTGATAGCTACGGCAGGGGGCACCGGTTCCGGGCTGTAGAACATTTCCCAGGCAGCGATCCGCAGCAGGTTCCGGTCGATGCCGTTCATCCGCTTCAAGGTCCACTTGGCATCCAGGCCGTCCAGTTCCCCATCCAGGGCTTCCTGATTTTCCCGGACCCCATTCACCAGGGACAGCGCATAGGCCAGGTCCTTCTTCCGGGTATCCTGGATATCCTCTTCTTCCGCCATGGTCCGGACCGTTTCTTCCGGAGACTGTTCCGGGGAGAATTCCAGGGCAAACAGACTTCTCAGTGCAATGGTACGTGCTTCTCTTCTACTCATAAGGTTCTTAAACTCCTTTATTTATGGTACGGAGGCAGCAGATTGTCCAGCAGATCCACCAGATCTTCCCCTGCATCCATTTTATAGCCGATATAAAATCCCAGACCGATGCAGAACAGCAGGAACATGGCCTGGAAAAAGCCCAGGAGGAGGAACAGGATGCCCACCACCAGGCCCACCGAAGCGCCGATGATCCGCCAACGGCTGGTTTCAAACAATTTACGCAAAATTTCCTGCCACATGGTCCATCCTCCATCTATTCCTTCGCCTTGATATGCTTAAAATAGACTGCAACATCGGCCACATCCACGCCGATCACATTCATGATGTTTTTCTTCACCGTCCGTTTCACTTCATCGGTGGTATCCGGGATGTTGATTCCTGGTTCGATGGAAGCATTGATCCGGACGCTGAGCTGATTGTCCTTCAGCAGCTTCACCCGGCACTTGGAACCGAAGACCCCGTACACATCATTGGTGAACCCGGAAATGTAATCTTCCATCGCCCGCTGGCTCACATGGATCTTCCCTTCCCGCTCATTCTCGAAGGTCAGGTCGTTGCTGCCGCCCCGGCTCCAACTGGCGAATACCAGCCGCAGGCTCACCAGGAACAGGACCACGCCGCCGATGGTGTACTCCCACCGTCCGGGCACCCGGGCGGCGAATTCTGTCAGCTCATGGACAGGGATGCCGTTGACGCTGACAATGACGATCAGCACAGCCACAGCTGCCATGATGCAGGTGTACATGGTCAAGATGATCCGATCGAATATGCTCATTTTTCTCCCCCTGTTTCCTGGAGGGCTGCTCCAGGCACTGGTTCCTCCGTCCCGTCACCAGACGCTTCCCCGCTCCCGTTCTTTGGTTCTGCTTCCCCATGTCCTGAAGAAGCTTGGTTTGAATGTCTTTCCTGGGATCCGGCAGTTTCTTCAGGCGATTCTGCCTGTCCTGCCGTCTCCCCCGGTTCCCCTGCCGGTCCTTCTTCCCATTTTTTCATCAGTTCTTCTGTATCATCCTTCTCGCTGAAGGCCTTCTCTTTTTTCTTCTTGACCCCTTCCACATGGACATCCACTCCGGTGACTTCGTAGCCGGTCATATTCTCCACAGCTTCTTTGACTTTTTCCTGGAGTTTTATGGCCACATCCGGGATATTGAAGCCGTAGGTGATGATCACATGGACTTCCACCCGCACCGTATGGCCTTCCGTATAGACCTTGATGCCCTTGGAGAAGTTCTGTTTCCCCAGCATGTCCGTAAGGCCTTCCCGGATCCCCCCGCTCATACCGTAGACTCCATTCACCTCAGAGGCTGCCAGCCCGGCCACGATGCTCAGGACCTCGTCAGCCACCTTGATGGCACCCATATCATCCGCATCCGGACTGTTTTCCAACTGCGCCTGCTGCTTTTCTTGTTCGTCGTTCATAGGCTGTCTCCTCAAACGCAAGTTTATACAATTTAATCAGTATATTATACCATATACAGGAAAAAGTGGGTAGGGCAGGGCTCTGCGCTCTTCACTCTTCACTTTACATATAGTATGATATAAGAAACGACAGAAAGCAGGTGTTTGCCATGACCGCCCCCTTCTGGTTCTTTTTGCTGTTCTGCCTGTCCCTGCCCGGAGCTCTAGGCGAATGCGCCCCTGTGGACCCTTCCCAGGCGGACCCTCCCGAGCAGGAAGAAAAACGGAAAACTCCCTGGCTGGAGCTCCACGGGGACTACCGGTATCTGTACGGCAAAGGCCGGTTTGCCGCCCGGACTCCCGCCAACCTGAAAAAAAGCCGCTGGCCCCGAACGGACCAGGATGTATTCCTGCTCCAGCGGCGGCTGCGGCTGTTCCCGGTGGTCCACACCAGCCAGGAGACCCAGCTGAAATTCATGATCGAAGACAAGCGGAACGACAAGGACCACACCCAGGACCACCACCCCTCCCTCTCCCGTGCTTATCTCCAGCGCGAAAATGACCATACCAAATGGGAGCTGGGCCGGTTCAACCTGTATCTCATGGACGGAAACGTAATCGACAAACGGGTGGACGGGATCCGCACCAGCTTTGGGAAGAAGACGGACCCTGCCGGACGGACCACCCTGTTTGCAGGCCAGACCACCGGAAATGATAATCTCCATCGGAAAACCGGCTGGTTCGTCCAAGGAGAAAAACAGCTGGGGAAACTGAACCTCCGGTCCGCCTTCCTGGATTTCCGCACCCGCCAGCACCAGCCGGCCAGCCTGCCCGCTCTCCAGGCTTTTGGTCTGGAACCGAGGTCCAGCGGCAAAGGCTTCGACCGGCAGCAGATCTGGACCACCCGGGTGGAGTACCAGCCCCGGGACCGTTGGCTCTTCAACCTGGAGCTGCTGGGATCCAAAGGCTCCCACGGACAGGATGGATACCGGGAACGGAAAACCGGTTTTGTGGCTGCGGTGACCTATGGGGAACTGGATGAGCGGAAGGGCGGCACCTGGGAAACCTGGCTCCGGTATTACGACCAGCCCCAGTCCAGCATCCTGTATCACACCATGGACGGGGATACAGGGTTCTTCCAGCGCCAGGGGTTCCGGGGTTGGGGCGCCCGGATGGACTATGTGGTGACCCCCGGGCTGGTCTGGGCCATAGAAGGGTTCCGGCTGCAGAACAAAAAAACAGGACCCTTCACCCGGGATTTCCGGGAGTGGGTCCTGGGGACCAGCGTGACGGCGTATTTTTAAGAGGGAATGGGCAATTTTTTTCACGGGGTCCGCATAATGGATGGCGGCCATGGATAGAAGGAAAAATCCCAACCCCACCATGCCGTTCAAATACTCCGTCCTGGGTGCGAACATGACCACAAGCAGCAGCCCTGTATATTCGAAATAAATGCACTGTACTAAAGTTCAGTTTTTTGGACAAAAAAAAGACGTCAGACCGGCCCTTACGGGCTAGGTCTGACGTCTTGCAGGGCCCTGCCGGGCGGCCAGGGCCGGGCTTCCCTGCGGGCAGTCCCTACTGTGTTGAGATCAAATGTTGGGTGTGCGGTCGGGGGCAGGGCAGCTGTTATTTGTTGTTCAGCTCTACCGCCTTTTCCTCCACCTCTGCAGGGATGGCAATGTCACCGATCACCTTAGGGCTGACGGCGGTGAGTTCGACCACTACGTTCAGATTGCTGGTCAGGGCATTTACTGCGGCTGACTGCATACCGGCCAGGCCATTTTGGGCAGCAGCGGTACGGAACGCATTCTGGACAGGCTTGCTCAGGTCTGTTTTGAACACGGAAATGTTGCGATGCTTGCTGTCGATGCCCAGGAACACATCCACATCCCCGATATTGTCCAAAACAGCATTGACCATGCTGCTGTCGGCACCGCCAAGTTTTTGGCCCGCCTGGAACATGGGCATGTTCTTCAGCAACCTGCTGCCGTCCACCGTTACTTTATACACACGGCTGTCCTTTTCTTTTTTCAGCAGGGTCACCTTTTTCTGGTTTTCCAGCAATGCATTGCAGAGGTTTTGTTCAAAATTCCCCTTCAATGGAGAGATATCCGTGGGATTCTTGCTGGTCTCTTTGGTCCATTGGCCATCTGCCTGGCGGGTATAGAACACCAGGCCCTCGGGGGTCTCCTTCAGGTAAAAAGGCGCCATGGCTACTTTTTCCTTCTTGTCAATGCCAACGGACTGGGTCTTCATGTTGCCCATCAGCAAAAAATCAGGATCTGCTTTGCAGGATACGGTGCCTTCCCCCGTCATCTGCATCATGGCATTTTTCACCTGGAAAACGTACAGGTAATCATGACGCTGTTGCTGCCGGATGGACCGGATATCCTCAGTGAGCTTTGCAGACTCCTTGACGGCAGGTGCAGCGGCAGCAAAAGTAATGCTGCTGTGAACATAGCTTTGTACGCCCATGATCATGGTCAGGGCAATTCCGGCGGCGGCAATTTTTTTCTTGAAATCCATTTGTATCTGCTCCTTTAAAAGACTTGATTTGCGGTTTTCCGCATCTGACAAGGCTATTATACGAAGCAAATCCAAAGAAACAGACTGAAAAAAAACAAAGATTTTCTAAAGATTGACAGTCCTCGATTCTTTTGTTTTTCTTTAGATTTTTCCCCTCCGATTCTTTAGGGTTCTTTGCTATCCTGCCCTGTATGGATAAAGTGGCCCCGGGCAAGGCGCAATAGCAGCAGCCCCTTGCCTGCTGTACCCTACTATGCAGGGAAGAGGAAACGCGGTACAATACAGCTGCATGCAAGGAACAGGAGAAGTCTGGCTGTCCTGGAAAAAGCCAGACAGACAGTCGGTGTGAAAAGCACCTGAATGAGGAGATTATATGGAAAAGTTTCGGATCCTGGTTGTGGACGATGATGATGCCATTCGTGATGTAATCCAAATCTATCTGCGCAATGCCGGCTATGAGGTGCTGCAGGCGGAAGACGGGCAGGAGGCCCTGGCCCTGCTGGCCCGGACAAAGGTGCAGCTCATCATCCTGGACCTGATGATGCCCCATATGGATGGTATCAGTTTTTGCCTGAAGCTGCGGGAAACCAGCCAGACGCCGATCATTATGCTGTCTGCCAAAACAGAAGATATGGATAAGATCCACGGTCTTTCCATCGGGGCCGATGATTATATGACCAAGCCCTTCAACCCCCTGGAACTGGTGGCTCGGGTCAAAGCCCAGCTGCGCCGCAATCTGGTATTTCACCATTCCCTGGAAAGATCACAGGATATCCTGGAACTGCGGGACCTGACCTTGAACCGCACCACCCACCAGGTTTTTCTGCAAGGGCAGGAAGTGCGCCTGACACCCAAGGAATTTGCCATACTGGAACTTTTGCTGGCCAATCAGGGGAGGGTCTTCAGTGCGGAGCATATTTACACCGCCGTATGGCAGGAGCCGTTCATGGAGTCGGAAAGCACCATTATGGTGCATATCAGCAATATCCGGGAAAAGATCGAAAAAAGTCCGCGGAAGCCGGAATATCTAAAAAATGTATGGGGTGTGGGTTATAAAATTGATTAAGGAACTACGAGACAAAATCGCCCTTTCCCTTGGCGGGCAATTGTTGATGATGAATATGCTCAGTCTGGTGGCAGGCTTTGTGGGCGTATCCCTTGTAAGCTGGCTTCTGTTCGGAGCCCTGCCCGGCAGTGCTGAACGCATTGTGGCCCTCCAAAGGCTGGAGCTTTCCAATATCCAACTGGCTATTGTGACCCTGGGGCTCAACCTGCTGATCTTTTCGGTCACTTTTCTCTGCCTGTTCCGCGGCAAAAGGCGGTATCTGAAGGAAATCACCGATCAGACCCGGCAGATCGGCAAGGGAGCTGATATAAGGGTCAGCGTGCGGGGCCATGATGAAATCACCGAGCTTTGCCGCACCATCAATACCATGTCGGCAAACCTTCGTGACCAGCTTGCCCGGGAATACAGGCTGGAGCAGGAGAAAATCCAGATCATCCAGGGCATGTCCCACGACTTGCGCACACCCATAACGGCCCAGCGGGGGTACCTGCAGCTGCTGAAGGACAAGCAGTACCAAAGCCCGGAGGAAAGGGACCGTTTCATTGCGGCGGCTTTGGCCAAAACGGAACAGCTGTCTTCCCTTGTGGAAGAACTTTTCGAATATACCCAACTGGCGGATCAGAAAAGACCGCTGAACAAAATCTCTTTCGATTATGCCCGGATGCTTGAGCAGGTGGCCCTGGACTACAGGCCCCTGTTCGACCGGGCAGGCATACAGGTGGATCTGGATATCCCGAAAACTCCCATGATGATCCATGGGGATGCGGAAAAAATCGCCCGCCTGCTGGATAACCTTTTTTCCAATGCCAGCAAGTACACTTCTCCCCAGGGAAGGATACGGATAGCCTTGCACAAATGCCAGGGAAAAATGGAACTGATCCTGAGCAATACCTGTCCGGAACTTGCGGAGCAGGAACTGCAGCATCTCTTTGACCGTTTTTACCGGGTGGAAAAGTCCCGGTCCCTGCGAACAGGCGGCGCGGGACTGGGCCTTGCCATTGCCCGCCGCATCGTGGAACTGCACCGGGGAGAGATCTTTGCCCAATACCGGGAAGGAATGATTTCCATCCATGTCCGCCTGAGGGCTGGCCAATAAATCAGGGCCAGAGAGATATCCCATTGCGTAAGGAGCTGACTGCATCCATGGAACAAATCGAAGAAACCATCTTTGCCCGAAAAAGATGGATCGAAAGTAAAATGACCGCCTATGGCTTCCAGAAAGTCAAAGACAGCTATATTCTGGAAAAGCCATTTATGGGCGGCGACTTTAAAGCGGTCCTTTCTGTCAGCACAAAAGGGAAAATCGTGGGCAAGGTCATTGACCAGATGACGCTGGATGAGTACTATCAGCTTCGTCAGGAGGCATCGGACGGGGCTTATGTCCATACCGTTCGGAATGCCTACGCCTCCCTGCTGCAGGACATTGCCGCTGGCTGCTGCCAGGATGTCCTTTTTGCTTCTCCCCAGGCCAACCGCCTTAGCCGAACCATACTGGAACGGTTCCAGGTCAGGCCGGATTTTCCCTGGGAACATTCTCTCCGTTATCAATCTTACGGGGCTTTCCGCCATGCTTCCAACCGGAAATGGTTCGCCCTAATCATGCATGTGCAACGCAGGGTCCTGGAGAAGGACGGCAATGCTGACCAAATCGACATCATGAATCTAAAGATCCGGCCCCAGGAGGCCGAACGGCTCTGCCACATTCCCGGTATCTATCCTGCCTATCATATGAATCACAAACTGTGGGTCTCTGTGGTGCTGGATGATTCCCTGGCGGATGAAGATATCCTGGAGCTTATAAAAACAAGCTATCTCCTTACGGAATGAACAGCAATTTTGTTAATCTTGCTGTCCAGCCGTCTCCGTCACGGCAAACTGTACCGGTCCCTTCCGGTTTTGGACCAGGTCCCACTGGGACCGGCAGGCCAGAGCGATCCGGAGCTGGCTCCTGACTTCTTGGTTGGAAAGGAGCGGAGGGGCATAGACGCTCCCGGGTCCGTCCAGCATATGGGGTTCCCTGCAGGCCTGACCGGGAATGGCAGCCCCTAACAGGAGAAGGGACAAGACGAAAACAGTTGCTTTTTTAGCCGATCCATCCATGGTTGTACCTTCTTTCCCTATTCTGCAGTTCCCCCTGCCAGGTCCAGGCTGCTGATCCTGCCCTGTACATTCTGGAAGGTACAATCGGTCAGTTCCAGCCGGGATTGGGCCACATAAAACAAAGGAAGGTTGGTGCTGGTGTCTTGGAACCTGGTCCGGATAATCTTCATATCCCTGCACTCTGCCGCACTGATCAGTCCATAGGTGCAGCTGCGGATCACGCTGTCCCGGAGGGTAACGTTTGTACAGCCCAGGGCTTCGTACCCATAGGTCCCGCACCCGTACAGGTCCAGGCTTTCCAGCCTTGCATCTTGCACCAGATCCAGTTTCAGCACGGCTCCGCTGCAGCGGCCTGTCTGCAGGATATGCCCGGCCCGGAGATGGGCCAGCCGGAGGTTTTCGCAGTTCCGGAAATGCAGCACTGCCGTATAAGGGTCTTCCGTAACGATTTCCGCCGTGATTTCCCCGGTGTCCTGGCCCCGGATGGTGAGATCCTGGAACCCGGCCAGTTCCAGGCCATCATAGGCCAGATACAGGCCCGGGGGACTCAGGGGATTGTATCCAAATAGATGGAGCGTCCGTTTGGCAGAAGGACTCCCGATCCAGGCAGACAGATTATACCGGCCCGGTGCCAGGATGATTTCCCGATGGTCCCCCAGGGCTTCCATCAGTTCTTCCACATTGTTGACCAGCACCGTTTGCCGGGAGGCAGCCAGAGCCCCCGGGACCATCAGCAGCTGGAACAGCGCAACCAGCAGTATCAGTATTTTTTTCATGGGCCGATCCCTCCTCACCCTGTTCTTCACGCTTCCCGTACCACCAGGCTCCCGTCTTCTCCGCTGATCTGGAAGATCTTCCGGTGATATCCCTTCCGGTCGCAATAGGACAGGCCGGTGGCCCGGGCCGTCCCTTCCAGTGCCATCAGGTAGTTGTACCGGGTACCCGGTTCCAGATTCCCCAGGGTTTCGTCATTTTCCACCTGCCAGGTTACCTGGCCGCTGTCGCTGACCTCCGCCACCTGGAGGGTGATGAGGTGCACATCTTCCAGGGGCTCTCTGGGAATCACCGCCAGCAGGGGTTCTCCGAACTCGCCGGGCTGAATCAGGGAAAATTCCACACTCCCTTTGCCCCACCGGGCCAGGGACTGCCAGGACAGCGTTTCCACCTTGCCCATCCGTTCTTTCTGAAGTTCGAAGAACTGTCCCGGTGTCATGGCCTGTTTCTTCGACAAAGCTCTGTCCGGGACTCCATGGTTGTTCCAGTACACTTCCTCCTTCTCCTCAACCGGGTCCCAGTTGGTGAAGGTACAGCTTTCGCACACCAGGTTCCCGTCCCCGTCCAGATGGTACTCGCCCAGGATGGAAAGCCCCGCGCCTCCGGACCCCTGGTTCAGGAACCGCCCGTTTCCCAGATAATACCAGGCGTCCCGGTACCAGCCGCTGAACACCCGGTGGGGCCGGCCCTCCCGGAGAGTGAACAGGTTGGTGAGCCGGTTGTCCTGGCTGGTCATCAGTTCCGGTTCCCCGTCCCCGTTGCAGTCCAGTACCTGGAACTTCACCTGTTCCAGTCCCTGATCCGGGGACAGCTCCCGTATCCCTTCCCAGACGGCCAGCAGATCTTCCCGGTCATCCCCAAAGGGGGCACAGCCTCTGCCCCCCTGGATCATGGCATACAGGGTGTCCAGTTCCCGGTCATAGACCCCTTCTCCTCCGGAAGCCCCGGCCCTCCCGGGAAGGCCAGCGAGAAAGGCCATGAGACACAGACAGGCCAGCCGTCTCCAGACATGTTTTCCTTCCATAGCCTCTCCTTTCGGCATTTTTTACCCAAACCCCTCTTTTCTGCCCACATGGATTTCATAGCTGTCCAGGAACATATGGATATTGTGGGAGGGAGGTCCCTCCAGCCAGCTTTCCCGGTGTTCCGGGTAAATGGTGAACCAGACCGGAGGTTTCGGACAGCTCCGCAGCAGCCCTTCCAGCCGGTCCTGGGGGATTTTCTCCATTTTTCCCTTTCCTGCCCGGACCTCATGACCCTGGAGGCTCCCCTCCTCCAGAGACACAGCCAGGATTTCCACCTGTCCGTCTCCATCCATCTCCGTCACGGCAAACTGTACTGGTCCCTTCCGGTTTTGGACCAGGTCCCACTGGGACCGGCAGGCCAGAGCGGTTCGGAGCTGGCTCCTGACTTCGCGGTTGGAAAGGACCGGAGGTGCATAGACGCTCCTGGGTCCGTCCAGCATATGGGGTTCCCTGCAGGCCTGACCGGGAATGGCAGCCCCTAACAGGAGAAGGGACAAGACGAAAACAGTTGCTTTTTTAGCCGATCCATCCATGGTTGTACCTTCTTTCCCTATTCTGCGCTTCCTCCTGTCACGGACAGATTCTCCATTTTCCCGTAAACATTGTGGAAGGTGCAGTCCCTCAGTTCCAGCCGGGAATGAGCCAGGGCGAAGAGAGGCAGATTGGTGCTGGTATCTTTGAAAACGGTCCGCACAATCTTCAGGTCCCGGCAGACCACAGCATCCACCAGGCCGTAGGTACAGTTCCGGATCACACTGTCACTGAGGATGATGTTCTCGCTGTTACGGGCTTCGTACCCATAGGTCCCGCAGCCGTACAGGTCCAGATGTTCCATGCTGACATTTTTCGCGTTATCTAGGTTCAGTACGGCCCCGCTGCAGTAGCCTTTTTTCAGGAAATGGCCGATCCGGAGATGGGCCAGCCGCAGATTTTCACAGTTCCGGAAATGCAGCACCGGGGTATAAGAATCTTCGGTGACGATTTCCGCCGTGATTTCCCCCGTATCCTGGCCCCGTATAGTCAGATCCCGGAATCCGGCCAGTGCCAGTTCGTCATAGGTCAGGTACAGGCCCGACGGGCTCAGGGGATTCCAGGGGAATCTGTGGATCACCTGGTCTGCAAAGGGCCCTTTCAGCCAGTGGGACAGGTTGTACCGGCCCGGTGCCAGGATGATTTCCCGGTGGTCCCCCAGGGCTTCCATCATCTCTTCCACATTGTTGACCAGCACCGTTTGCCGGGAGGCAGCCAGGGCCCCGGCTGTCAGCAGCTGGATCAGCGCAAAGAGTATCACCAGTACTTTTTTCATTGACCGATTCCTGCTTGTAACGATCTGTCATGTACGGATTTGGAGCGGACCTCCTGGTGTGAGGCCTCTACGGCACCTCAATGGGGCGTTCGACTCCCGCCGTCCCCACTCTTCCCTCTTCACTCTGCACTCGTCCTACAGGTCCATCCGGTACAGTTTGGCTTCGTCCCGGTTGATCCGGCGGTAGATCAGAATGGAGTCGTTTTTCATGGGGGTCAGGATTTCCATGGTCAGCTTGGGTTCTGTTTTGAATTTCCCCAGCAGCTTCCCGTCCTTCTTGTTGTAGATCCAGTAGATGCCGCCTTTCTGCCCCATCACCACCCGGTGCTCGGTGACCGCATACCCACGGCCTTCTTTGGTGGGCGGTCCCTCAAAGGACTGGAGGAGCTGGCCGTTTTCCAGGCTGAACTGCCGGACTACATTGTATTCTTCCCCCTTGTCGTTTTTCGTATACCCCATCAGGTATAATCCGTCCTTGTCCGCCCAGCGTTTTTTTAAGTTGATCGGAGCCTTCCTGATTTCTTCCCCGGACAGGAACTGTTTTCCCTGTGTCAGGTTCCCTTTGTCCAGGGTCCCGATCCAGTAGTTGGCGCCCTGGGTGTAGACCACATCCTTCTCCTGATCAATGGGAATCAGGCTCATCCCGGTGAGATTGGTTGCCACCATGGCCTTTCCGTCGTAATAATGCCAGAATTCAGGGGATTTGTCCCTGGTGGTTTTATAATCCCCTTTTTTGTGCCAGTCATAGACGGTTCCGTTGGACACCACCAGTCTGTGCCTCCAGAGGGCCCGTCCATCCAGCACCTTCAGGTCGCTGAGTGTCTCGTCCTGGTACCTGACGGACCGGAGTTTGGTCCGGTATGTTTTTTCTTTGTTGTCAAAGCCGAAGAAGTAGATCCGGTCCCCGTCCACAGCCAGGGTTTCCGTCCACAGGGTCTGGTCCCGGAAGGTGAGCCCGGTATATTCATAGATGTTCACCGTCCGGTCATCCACTTTGAAGCTGGATGCCACCGGGGTACTGATTTTCTTCCGTTCCGGCAGTTCGGACTTGGGTTTCCCCGGTGTCCCGCCGCCTCCGCCGCCCAAACAGCCGGCCAGAGACAAGCACAGAGACAGGGACAGCCCTGCCAGAAACGCTGCTTTCCAGTTCTTTTTCATGATGGGCTCCTTTCCTCTATCTTCAGAACTTTCCTCCGCCGCCTCCATGGTTTTCATCGGTACTGTCTGCCGAATGGTCGGACTCTTTGGATTTGGGCTGGCGATGGACCGTCATATACAGATAGTTGTCCGCATCCTCCTCCAGCTGGAAGCTGTCCCGGTCCAGATAGGCCCCGGCTTCCAGAGCTGGCAGCACATTGTTCATCTGACCGATGAGGATCCGGCGCACCAGGAACCCGATGCCCAGGGACACCGCCGCTGCAATGGCCAGGGCCAGGGGGTTGAAGGCATTGGCTGGATCGTAGGGCTTCCCTTCCTTCTGGTAGTAGGCCAGCAGTTCATCCGTCCCTTTGGCGAACTGGCCGAAGGCTTCCGGATAGTTGTTCTTCTTGAGAGCCGGCAGGAATTTTCCGCTGAGGGCCTTGATCCCGGCTTTGTCCGTAATCATTTTCCGCATATTGTTGTCGGTGGAAATATACCAGTCCCGGTCCTTCATGGAAAGGAGCAGGACCATATTTCCCTTGAGCCGGCTGTCTTTGATCTTGTCCAGCATCACATTGGCGAACGCTCCGGGTTTCACGTTTCCGGTGCTTTTCACCGTGACCACCGCCAAACGGACCTGGTATTTCTGATCCAGCTTGTCCAGGGACTGCTGGAGCGCTTTTTCTTCCTGAGGCCGCAAGAGATCTGCCTGATCCAGCACCAGGGCAGAGGCTGCCGATCCAGGAACCGCCATGCCCACCAGGAACACCAGGAGGGCCAGGACGCGCAGTAATTTCTTCATGATGAACCTCCTTACGTCAAGAACATCTTTACCACAAAATACAGCGCCGGTGTGAGGATGGCTGCCACAGCCCCCATGACCATCAGGGATTTCTGGTTGTCATAGGGCAGGGTGCCCACCATCTTCCCGGTCTGTCCGTTCATCATAAAGGTATAGGGCTTGTCCTGATACCGGGTGGTCAGGATCCACACCGGAGCCAGGGCATAGGCCACCTGGTCCTCGTCCTTGCGGACCACGCTGTCCTGGAGGGTCGTCCGGTCGTATCCCCTGACGGTTTCTTCCAGCACCCCCACGGCGGACCGTTCCACCCGTTCATCTGCCCGGGGCACGGATTTTTCCGCGTCCACATCATATTTGTCCGCCAGGAAGCCGGTGAGATAGGCCGGGCTGAAGGGCACCATTGCGGAATAATCGAAGGGTTCGATGCTTTCCATGTAGGTATCGTCCATTTTGCTGGACCCGTCCACCGGGATCTTGTGGAAGCTCATCCGGCCGCTGCGGATACACTGGAACACCCGGGTTTCCGTGATGATCTCATCGCTGGTTTCCATCACATTGTCGTCTTCTCCCTTGAAATCGGCACTGGCATGGACTGTGGAATCGAAGAGCCAGAAGGGAACGTACATGGGCTGGATGTCCTCCACCCGGTTGTTGGCCGTAAAGGCCCCAGGCAGGAGCCGTTTGCCCTTGTAGAATTCCTTCAGGGCCGCCACCGCGTCTTCTTTGGTCTTTTTGAAAGGGATCACATAATCCGGCTTCAGCATCCCGCTGAACCGGTTGGGCAGCATGGTGGGATTCCCGCAGTAGCAGCATTCCGTGGCCAGGGTATTTTCGTCACAGACGATTTCCGCGCCGCAGGCGGAGCAGGTGAAGGCTTTCAGGATGGCAGCTTCTTCCGTGCTCCATTCCTTGCCCGCCATTTCCGTATTCCAGCGTTCTTCTTTGGCTTCCTGGGCAGCTGCCGCCCGTTCCTGCTGCCGGGCAAAGAGGGCTTCCACCTGTGCCACGTCCAGCTGGGTATCGCAGTAAGGACAGACTACCTGGCTTGCCCCTGGCTGGAATTCCAGGGGCCCGCCGCAGTTGGGACACTTGTAGGCAACAGAGGTATCGGTCATGATGGTTCACCTCCTGTTTCAGGTCTTGTCGTTGTCGTCAAAGGGATCTCCGCACTGGGGGCAGAATTTAGGGGGATGATGGGGATCGGGGGGCTGCCAGCCGCATTTGTCACAGCGGTACAGCGGGGCGTCCTCCGGTTTCCTGGCGCCGCAGTTCATGCAGAATTTTCCCTGGTTCACCGTGCCGCAGCCAGGGCAGGTCCATCCCTGAGGCTGGGCTTCCGGTTTGGGAGCACCGCATTCCGCACAGAATTTCCCGGTATTGCCCTTATGGCCGCAGGCACAGTCCCAGCTCCCTGCCGGTTCCGGCTTTTTGGCTCCACAGGCCATGCAGAACTTCCCGGTGTTGCCCTGCTGTCCGCAGCTGCAGTTCCAGCTGTTGGGATCCGCCGCCTTGGGGGCAACTCCAACGGAAGGAGGACCCGGCTGCACCGGCTGCTGGACGGGCTGCTGAGCCGCCTGTCCTGCCAGAGTCTGGAACAGTCCCGCCCCGGCGTTCCCTGCCATGTTCATGCCCATGAACCCGAAGGCGGCTCCGGCGTTCTCGTTCCCGGCGGCCATCCTCATGGAATCGGTGGTGGAATCCACCATGGCCCCCATGGCCATCCGGGGATCGTTGCCAAAGGTCATCCCCATCTGTGCCTTCTGGATCTTTGCTTCGTCCGCTTCGTTGGCTTTGATGTTGCTGATCCCGAAGGATACGATTTCAATGCCCCGGAGATCCCGCCATTTTTTGCTCAGCACATCGTTGAGGGCATCGGCCAGTTCGAAGGTGTGGGCCATGATTTCCGTATAATCGATCCGCTGGGCGCTGAGCTGGGCAAAAGCCGGTGCCAGCGCCATGAGCAGTTCGCTTTTCATCTGGCTGTCCAGGGTTTCCCGACGGTACTCATCAAAATCATTCCCGGCCACGTGGGTGTAGAACAGGATGGGGTCGGTGATCCGGTAACTGTATTCCCCAAAGCACCGGAGCCGGATGGTCAGCACCTGGCCGGTGGTGTCATCTTTCACCTTGAAGGGGATTTCGCTGGGGGTCCCGTACTTGTTCCCGATCAGTTCCTTGGTATTGAAATAGTACACCCGCTGATCCTTCCCGGTATCCCCGCCGTAGGTGAACCGTTTCCCCATCTGCTTGAAGATGTTCTTCACATTGTCTTTCAGGTCCCCGGTAAAGATGGAAGGTTCCGTGCTTTTGTCGTAGGTGTATTCCCCCGGTTCCGCACACAGATCCACCACTTTGCCGCTTTCCACGATCATCATGCACTGGCCGTTGTTCACAGCAATCCGGGATCCGTTACTGATGATGTTGTCGTCCCCCTGGTTGGAGCTCCGGCTCCCGGTCCGTTTCTGTCCCTTCATCATCAGGATGTCCGGTGCCATCTGGCAGTAAAAGAACTCTTTCCATTGATCGGCCAGCACGCCGCCTACTGCGCCCATCCCTGCTTTGATCAGTCCCATAATGTACCTCCCTTTCTCCAGTTCCTATCACTTTCTTCTGGCTCTATTGTACAGAATTTTCGGAACAAATACGCTGTACTAAAGTACAGGTTTTGGAAAAAAAAGAAGTCAGACCCGGCCCTTAAGGGCCTTGAGACGTCAGACATCAGCTTTGTACGGATTGGATGTAGGTCCACTTTGCTTTATCGCGAACAAGCTGACATCTGACTTCTTATTTCCTATTCACCTGGATTCTCCCCTGTCCTTCCGGCTTCTCATATTCCCGGCCCACGCCCTGTTTCTGGACGTAGTCGGCCAGGATGTCCACGTCGGAGAGGCCCGGTTCGGCCACCAGGGTAGTATCTCTGAACATGGCGTAGCCATTGCCGCCGTCACTGAGGATATAACTGGTCCCAGCCACCAGGTAGTCTTCTGCTGGGTCCAAAGGTCTGCCGCCGATCATCACCTGGCTCACCCGCCGTTTGCCTTCCACCCGGACGAAATTCCCCTGATCATCCAGTTTCACCGGAGAGGGGATGGCAGGATCATAGACAAAGGTCAGTCCGGATACCTGGAGGAACCCGCCATTTTCTTCTGGCGCATGAGATACACTCAGTTCCAAGGCATCCAGAAGCTGCTGGCCGGAAACGCTCCGGAGCACTGCCTGGTTTCCGAAGGGGAACATGGTCAAAAGGGTCTTCCGGGTCCAGGCACCCTGGGGCAGCGCGGACCGGAAAGAGCCCCCGTTGATCAGGGCCGCATCCGCCTTGAAATAGGTCCGGAAAGCATCCGCCGCAAAATCTCCCAGATTGGTTTCTTTCTGGCGCACCGCCCGCTGGCCTTCCAAGGAATCCACTAGCTCCACGGGAGAATCTCCCATCTTCTGGGCAAGAGCTTTGTCCACTTTGGCCATTTCCTTCCGGACCAGCTTCTCCACCTGGGGATCCGGTGCCGGCAGATTCCGGATCAGTTCGCCCCGGATGGTCCCGTCATCTTCGATGACCATGCGCCCCAGACTTTGGAGCTTGGTCCCGGTCTGGGCCACCGGTATCATTTTTCCCTTCCGGTCCGGGTAAAACACTTCGTACTGTTCGTGGGAATGGCCGTCGATGAGCCCATCCACTCCGGTTACATGGGCCAGGAGTGCCCGGCTGCTCCACACGGGGATGGAGCCGTCGCTGCCCAGATGGGCCACCAAAATCACCGTGTCCGCTCCCTGTTCTCGGGCTTCCTCCACGGTATCCTGGACCTGTCTGTAAAGCTTTACCCCTTCCTTGTCTTCGCAGAACCCATAGATGAAATGGCCTTTTCCGTCCTGGAAGAACCGGGGCGTGGACGACACCAGGGTACCGGGGGTGGTGACCCCGATGAGCGCCACCTTCCGTTCTTTAAAGGGAAAGATCCGGTAGGGCGCTAGCACGGGCTTCCCGGTATCCAGCCGGATGAAGTTGCAGCTGGTGTACCCGCACTTCAGCTTTTTGGCTAGGGACAGGAAATTGTCCATGCCGTAATCGAATTCATGATTGCCGGGGATGGCGAAATTATAGCCCGCCGCATCCAGGATCCGGACCATGGCCCGTCCATCGGTGAGTTTCCCCAACGGTTCCCCCTGGATAGCATCCCCGGCGTCCAGGAGCAGGGTCTGGGGTTCCTGGGCCTTCTGGTGCTTCTTGAAAGCCGCTACCCGGGCCAGGGTCAGGTTCCGGTCCACCCCGCAGTGGATATCATTGGTATGGAGCAGCACCACCCGAGCCCAGGCCTGGAGCGGCAGCCCCAGACTCAGCACCAGGGCGGCAGCCCCCAGGCGCAGGAAATTCTTGCGGTTGGTCATGGTGTTCTCCTTTCTCTTTCCCTACAGCCGGTCGAAGACTTTTTCCACCAGGGGCCACAACCGGTCCTGATCCACGGCAAAGACGATCCGGGCCTTCTGGGTGCCTTCCGGTCCGAAGCCCCGGTAGGCCAGGGTATCTCCATAACCCGGTCCAACCTGGTCATTCACATCCACCGGCAGGGTTTCCTCCCGGGTGATCACCTGGGGATCGATGACCACGGCAGCGGCCAGTACATCCCAGACATAGCTGGAAAATCCCGGATCCTGCTGGAACAGCGGCCCTGCCCAATACTCCTTCCACATGGCACGGGCCCAGGGCTGGGTGATTTTCCCGGTAAGCACCTGATATTCCTGATGGCTCAGTTTGGCCGTATTGCACACATCTAGGGGCAGGAATACCTGTTCCGTCCAGGGTGCCCGATAGACTTTCCGGGCGGATTCCGGATCGATCCACACATTGAATTCTCCATGGGGCATCACATTGCCTTCCACCATGAAGGCGCCCGCCATGTACACCACCCGTTTCACCAGCCCGGCAATGGCCGGATCCCGGTCCAGGGCCGCTGCCAGGTTGGCGCCGCTGCCAATGGCCACCAGGGTCACCTGACCGGGATTCTTACGGATGGTCCGGACAATGAAGTCGGCTGCCGCTTCCTTCCGGGGCTGCAGTTCCGGTTCCCGGTGATACCGTTCCCGGTAAACCTGCTGCCAGGAGTCCGGACGGGGATAGCCGGCAGCCCCTTTGTGGCTGTCAAAGTTCTGTCCGTACAGCCGTTTCTCTTCCGCCATATGGGCGAACCGGTCCTTCCGGGTGGGTTCATTCACCCCCATGAACACCGGGATGTCTTTCCGGCCCATGCCTTCCAGCTGGCGGATGGCCGCTGCGGTCCCGGTTTCCACCCAGGTGTTCCCAAAAACGATGGTCACCCCTTCCAGCTGGATGTTGGGGGCCTGGGCCAGCATCATCATGGCCACCCCGTCATCCAGCAGCTCCACCATATCCGTATCCAGGATCACCTTTTCCTTCTCAGCCGCCAGCCCCCGCCCCAAAGGGGCAAAGACTGCTAGAGCCAGGATCCCGAGGATCGTAAAGAATTTCCTGAAATCATTCCGTATTTCCATCTTCTTCACCTTCTGTCTCCAGTATACCGGAAAGAGCGGGATTGCGCACTGTACTAAAGTACAGGTAGGGGCTGTGAAAAAATGATTTCTCATTTTTTCACAGCCCCTTTTACTCCCTCCCCGCATATCCTTTTTCCGCCGCTTCCACCGCCAGGCCTACGATGCTTTTGTGCCCAGTTTTGCTGAGCATGTTGCTGATGTGGAAGCTGACGGTCCGGCGGGTCAGGTGCAGCCGGTCAGCGATTTCCTGATAGCTGAGGTTCTGGCAGACCAGGTGGAGGATCTGGATTTCCCGCTGGGTCAGGGTGACATTATAGAATCCAAAGGTGGACCGCTCCTGGATATCCGGGAACAGGTGCTCCCCCGCCATGGTCCGGCGGATGCAGTCCACGAACTGCTCCGCGGCACTTTCCTTATAGATGAAGCTGTCCGCTCCGGCCTCCCGGGCCAGTTCCACAAAATGCATATCCTGGAACCCGGTCATGATGATGACCTTGATCTGGGGAAAATGTTTCCGGATCTTCCGGGTGCTTTCGATTCCGCTGGTTTTCCCTTCCATGCAGATATCCATGAGCACCACATGGGGTTTTAGCCGGGCACAGGCCGTCTCCACCATTTCCGAAAAGGGCACTTCCCCCACCACCTCCAGCTCTTCATAAGGTTCCAGCAGCCTGGCCAGCCCATCCAGAAGGATTTTCTGGTCATCCACCAGCAGAATACGGATCATCGTCGTTCCCTTCCTTCTCTTCCGTCTCAAAACGGATCTTCACGATAAAATGAGGGGTTCCGGAAACCTCCAGTTTCCCGCCCCGGTTTTCCACTTTTTCCCGGATCCCCGTAAGCCCGCCTCCCGGACAGATGGGCCCGGTACAGCCCACCCCGTTGTCCTGGACCAGCAGGCTGTTTTCCCCCAACACCAGGGTCACCTGGCTGGCCCGGCCGTGACAGATGGCGTTGGTCAGGGCTTCCCGGATGATCTGTACGTACAGTTCGCCCTTCCACTCCCCTTCCGGCAGACTGCCCCGGACGGTGACCAGCACCCCCAGCTTCCGGTAAAGGGACACCAGTTCCGCCAGGCGCACCTGAGGATCCACCCGGATTTCCTGCCGCACATCCCTGAGCATATTGGCCAACAGAGGCATGATCCGCTGGTAATCGGCAAAATCCCGGTTGTTCAGTACCTGCTGGAGCAGGCTGATCCGCATCCCCATCAGGTCGTGGATCCGGGTCCTGATTTCCCGGAGCGTCTCCCGGCTCTGGATTTCCTGGACATGCTGGAGCAGTGCCTTCAGTTCAGCATTTTTCTGTTGGAGCTGCCGGTTCTGCCGGTCCAGAGACTGGTTCACCCGCTGGAGTTCCGTCACATCACTGGCGGTCAGCTGCCAGTGGGCCTGTCCCTGGAACGAGACCGTATCCCGCTGGAACAGCAGCCAGCGGCCGTCCTCCACCCGGAACAGCAGCCCTCTGCCCTGGTTTTCCCGGAGGAGCCCTGGCCGGCGGACATCCTGGAGCAGATGCCACAGCACATTGCCGTTCCGGATCCCCACCCCCAGCACGCTTTCTGTATACCGGAACAGGGCCCGGTTCATCAGCACCGGTTCCCCGCCGGCCAGGGAGATCAGGACGCCTTCTTCCAGAGAATCGATGGCTTCCTGGATGGAATACTCTGTGATCTGCATCCGTTTTTCCAGGATGGTGTCCGGCAGGAGCTCCAGGTCCCGCACCAAAAGAGCTGCCAGCGCCAGCCCTATTTCCCAGGGATACCCTCTGTCACAGAAAGGCAGGCTCACCGAAGCGGCCAGGCACAAGGCCGGACAGCCGATTTTTTCTTTTCGCTGCTGCAGGGCCAGGACCAGGAGGCTGACCCCCAGGACCAGCCGGAAAAAGGCCCCGTAGGGCTCCACCCGGTCCAGCCTGATATCCATGATCAGATCGCTTTCCAGCAGGATCAAAAGGGTCAGGATGTTCCCTTCCAGGATTTTCCGGCAGAGCGGCTGGAACCGGGGCAAAGGTTCCAAAAAATAGACCAGGATGCTCTGGCTCAAAAGCCCCACAAACCCCAGCAGTACCAGTACCCGGTGGACCAGGGGGCTTACGCTCACAAAGCCGGTCATCGTCCACCCCTCCTTTGCTGCTGGATCACCAGGCTGCTGCCGTATTCCAGTTCCCGACAGGACAGGTCCCGGCCGTACCGGGCCTGATGGCCGGCCACGAAGGCCCGGACCCAGGGATGAGGATCCCAGAGCAGGGACAGTTCCCACCCCCGTCCGGTCTCTTTCAGGCAGCAGATCTGTGACTGTTCCCCCTGGCGCACCGCCTCTTCCGAGGCCTCTTCCAGAAGCTGGAAAAAAGCCAGAGCCGTTTCCACCGGCAGAGGCCCCTCCAGCCGGTCATCCACCAGGGTCTTCAGTCCGGTCCGTTCCAGGTAATGGCACAGTTCCCCAATGGCCAGCTGCAGTTCCCGGGCCGGCAGACTGTTGTCTTCCCGCCCCCGGAGCAGCAGGACGCACTGTTTCTTCAGATAGCAGGCCAGCACATTGAGCCGGGCCACCACCTGCCGTGCCCCCTCACCGGATTCTGCCCCCTCCAGGGCCCGGGCATACCGGAGAAAAAGAGGCCCCTTGCTCTGGAGGATGCCTTCCACCTCCTCATAGATCCGTTGACGGGTATGCTGGTGGATCCGTTCCCGCCGGATTTTTTCCCAGTTCCGCCGCAGCCGGTAGACCCGCCGGAGCGTCTGGGCGGTAAGCTCCAGTTTTTCCTTTTTCCGGCGCAGTTCTCCCATATCCTGGTACCACACCACCTGGCCCCCGGAGATGGGCATGGTCCGCCGCTGCCAGTCTCCTTCCAGATGGACGGCCAGCTGCCGGCACTGATACACCGTCCGGCCCTGGCTGTCCAGGATGGTCAGTCCCAGCCGGGAGTGGAGGAAGCATTCCCGGTACTGGCTGTTCCCCGGCAGCAGCCGGGACCGGAGCAGAGCCTCCATCCAAAGAAACCCGAAAACCGTTGTGCACAGAACGAATTCACTGCGGAAGCACCAGGGAATCCGCAGGATGTACCCGGCAATATACCCTCCGTAAAGCAGGAGGAGGGTCAAAGGAGCCCACAGATTCAACAGGCTGAACTTCTCCTTCCAGGCTCTCCAGGCCAGCCAGCCATTGGCCAGCAGCAGCTGGACCAGATAGCTGCCCAGGATCAGGAAATATCCGGCACCATAGGTGTACACATCCCGGTGATGGCCCGGACTGGGGTAAATCCGGAATACCTGCTGGTGCCAGTCGTTGGTAAGGGCCAGCCCGGCCAGCAGCAGGTCCAGGACCAGGAGGCCCTGGAGCCACCGGGGAAGGGCCCGGTCCTCCGGGTCCCGGTTGCTGGCATAACTCACCCAGACCACCAGAAAGATCAGCAGCCCCATGCAGGGATAAAAGCCATACCAGAGCAGCCGGTGGAGAGTATCCCAGCCTGTGACCAGGATCAGCCGCAGGAGCCGGACGGCCAGCCAGGCCAGCCATACCCAGATGCCCCACCCCATAGCCTCCCGAGCTCCCAGCTGGAAGATCCGTTCCCGGAGGGACCCGCCCCACAGGATCACCCCTGCCATGGCGGCCAAGTACAAAGCCGGCAGGGGGATAGCGGACCGGATCTGGACCAGAGCCTGAAGGCCATCTGCCATTCCCTGAACCAGCCCTTCCATGGTCCCACCTCCCCTGTCAAGATATGTGAAAACTGTGACTTTTTTTCATTATACCAAAGGGGCTGCTGCAAGCGCAACAACCCCTTTGTAAGGGTAGATGGGTATGGAATTTTAAGGTGACGAGTTAAATAATAAAAAGATTTCAGAACGGCCCTTCGGGCCTTTCAGAAGTCAGACATAGGCTTGTTGGCAATAAAGCAGGACGTACCTGCTTTGAAGCCGTACAAAGCTGACATCTGACTTCTCAAGGCTCCTCAGGGCCGTTTCGGACTTCTTATCAGGCCCCCCGGGTGGCCGGAAAGGGCTCCCCTGCGGGAAGCCCCTACCGCGTTGGAGTCGAAGATAAAACGAAAAATTACAGAAACGGGATGGTCCGACAACTCCATTTCTGTGACCATTAGATTAAGCGTTCGATTGCAACGGCGTAGAGGCGAGCCAAAGGCCCGCCCGTCCCTGGCCGGCCAGAGGACAAAAACTACTATGCTCTTCCACCCGAGTATTCTTAGTCCAGATTATCCCCGCATGCGCGGGGTCCACTTAATACTACGCTGTTGCTTCGGAATTAGCCAAGGATCATCCCCGCATACGCGGGGTCCACCCGGTGGGCGGGGCACACCCTGTTTGGCATGGAGGATCATCCCCGCATACGCGGGGTCCACCGGAAATCGACCGGGCATGCAAACTGCTACACAGGATCATCCCCGCATACGCGGGGTCCACCCGTTTCCGGTCTTTTGCCCGGTTAATTTCGTAGGATCATCCCCGCATACGCGGGGTCCACGCAGCAGGTCCTCCACGCTGACGGTGTTTACAGGGATCATCCCCGCATGCGCGGGGTCCACTAGGCGACGCCGGAGAGTGGCAAAACGGCAGTAGGATCATCCCCGCATGCGCGGGGTCCACATCCTGGCGTTCGCATTCCCTATTGTAGCCTGGGGATCATCCCCGCATGCGCGGGGTCCACTTATTGTCCCAGATGGAAAAATCGCTTGTTTTAGGATCATCCCCGCATGCGCGGGGTCCACCGGACACCGGCGGCCGTCTTTGACTGCTTGATGGGATCATCCCCGCATGCGCGGGGTCCACCGCAATGCCTTTCGGATCTATCGCCTATCCGGAGGATCATCCCCGCATGCGCGGGGTCCACATCAACAACTCAGCCCGCAGGATGAAAGAGAAAGGATCATCCCCGCATGCGCGGGGTCCACTTGACGCCGCCCGTGACCTGTCCCCTGAAGATAGGATCATCCCCGCATGCGCGGGGTCCAC